>NZ_JANZKP010000032.1 GCF_025642745.1 Cellulomonas sp. RIT-PI-Y | reverse complement strand
CTTCGCCGCGCCGGGACCGGACACGGAAAGAAGGACGACGATGTCAGTGCTCGCCAAGTTCCGAGGCCCCGAGACCTCGATCGACGACCAGATCGAGAGCTTCGCCACCGACCGGGTACCCGCGGGCAAACGATGGCCGATCCCGGCGATCAGCGTGGTCCTGCTCGGGAACGCGACCGCGATGTTCTTCTTCTCGTTCGGCGCGCAGCAGGCGTTCCTGGTCGGCTGGCCGACGATGCTCGCGCCGATCGGCTACTTCTTCGTCGGCGCCATCGTGATCGGGATGCTCACCATGCGGATGGCCAGCCGGGAGGGCCTGTCCCAGGGCCTGATCTCCCGCGGTCTCGGCTTCGGCGCCCGGGGCGCCGCGGTGACGTCGTTCATCTACGCGGTGAACTTCATCTTCTACTTCCTCTACGAGGGCACGATCGTCTCGCACGCCATCGCGCGGTACTTCGGCATCCCGGTCAGCTCGTTCGGCGGCACCATCATCTTCGCGTCGCTCGGCCTGATCACCCTGGCGCTGGTGTGGCGCGGGATGAACGCCATGTCCTTCCTGCAGTCCTGGGGCTTCCCGATCTTCGTGGTCCTGCTGGCGGTGGCGCTGATCAAGCTCCAGTCGACGCCGGGCGCCGAGCCGGTCGGACCGTCCGGCTGGGCCGCGACCGCCGCCACCGGGGGCAGCGGCCTGCTCGCCGCCTTCAGCCTCGCCAACGGGCAGATGATCTTCCAGGGGCTGATGGCCACCGACTACGGCCGGTTCGCCGCGAAGCACATCCGCTACCGGGGCACCGCCTCGATCATGGTGCTCGAGCTGGTCCCGATGTTCGCGATCATCTTCCTCGGCGCCTACCTGGGGTCGTCCCTGGTCGGTTCGCTCGGCCGGGAGGCGGCGATGGACCCCGGACTGATGTTCGTCGACATCATGGGGCTGCTCGGCGTGGTGTTCGTGGTGATCACCCAGATCCGGATCAACGTGATGAACCTCTACGGCGGCTCGATCACCCTGGCCTCCGGCTTCGACGTGATCGCGCACTTCCGGCCGGGCCGCCCGTGGTGGATGTTCCTGGTCTGGGCCTTCGGCGTGGTGTTCTACGCGTTCAACGTGATCAACCACCTCGGCACGTTCCTCCAGGTCGCCGGGGTGCTCACCAACACCTGGGTCCTGATCATCCTGGCCGACTACTTCGTGTGCCGGCGGTGGCTGGGGCTGGGCCGGACCGAGCAGATCGAGTTCCGCGAGGACGAGGTGCGGGCCTGGAACCCCTGCGGGCTGCTGTCACTGGGCACGGCCGTGGTGGTCGGCGGGGTGTGCATCGTGATCGGCGGGGACACCGCGAACCTGGCCTCGTTCGTCGCGATGTTCCTCGGTCCGGTCCTGCACGTGATCCTGACCCGGGCGACCGGCGGTCGCTACTACTCCCCCGACCCCGACCGGTCCGTCACCGCGGAGGCACGATGACCACCACCCGTCCCTGGAGCTGCGACACCTTCCTGGTCGCGGGCGACCGCACCCCCGACGGCGTGACCCTGTTCGGCAAGAACAGCGACCGTCCCGCCGGCGAGACCCAGCCGCTGCGCCACCACGCCGCCCGGCGCGGTTCCGGTCCGGTGCAGCTCGCCTATCTCGAGATCCCGGACGTCGAGCACACCCACGCCCACCTCGGCGCCTCCCCGTGGTGGTGCTGGGGGCACGAGATCGGCGTCAACGAACAGGGTGTGGCGATCGGCAACGAGGCGCTCTTCACCCGGCCGCTGGCCGACGCCGTCTCCGCCCACCGGGACGGCCGGCCGCAGCAGCCGGGCATCCTCGGGATGGAGCTGCTCCGGCTCGGGCTGGAGCGCGCGGCCACGGCGGAGCAGGCACTGGAGGTGATGACCTCGCTGCTGGAGGAGTACGGGCAGTGGGGCACCGGCGTCGGCGGACAGCCCCCCGAGGAGGGGGCGTACGACAACGCCTACGTGATCGCGGACGCGTCCGGGGGCTGGGTGCTGGAGACCGCGGGCCGGCACTGGGCGGCGCGCCGGGTCGACTCGGGCACCTGCTCCCTGTCCAACCAGCCGACCATCCGCGCCGACGCGGACCGCACCAGCGCCGGCCTGCTGGCGGCGGCCGTGGACGCGGGCTGGTGGTCGGCGGCAGCCGGGCCGGAGCTGGACTTCGCCCGGGCCGTCACCGACCCGCGCACCCCGCTGCAGGCCTCCGTGGTGCGACTGCAGCGCTCGCGGCAGTTGCTGGCCGAGGGTCCGGTCGACCCCCGCCGCGCGATGGGCGTGCTGCGCGACCACTACGAGGGCACCTTCCTGGACGGCCCGTTCTTCACCGCCGCGCTCCCGGACCTGCTCACCCTGTGCATGCACGAGCACCCGGCGGGCTTCACCTGGGGCAACACCGCGAGCTCCCTGGTGTGCACCCTGCCCGACCAGGACGACCTGGCCACCGCGTGGTGGGCCGCGGGGACGCCGTGCACCGGCGTGTACGTCCCGGTCTGGGTGGCGGCGGGCCGGGTGCCGACCGGCATGGACCGCGGCGGCAGCCGGACCGGCCCCGTCCGCCCCCCGGAGTCGGCGCAACCCGACCGCTTCGACCGGTCGTCGTACTGGTGGCGGTTCCTCCACCTGCTGGAGGTGGCCAAGGACGGTGAGCTGGCCTGGCGGTTCACCGAGCGGCAGCCCGTGATCCGCGCGGCCTTCGACCGGTTGGAGGAGCAGTGGCTCGAGCAGGCCCCCGGGATCCGTCGCCGGGCGCTCTCGCTCCGGGACCACGACGACCGGGCCGCGGTCCTCGCCGACTTCAGTCAGCGCTGCGCGGACGAGGCCGTCGAGGTGCTGGAGCGCCTGTTGGCCGGGTTCGACGCCGATCCCGCGACGATCGCGGAGCGGTGGGCGGTCTGACCACGGCCGCATGTGGCAGGCCCCCGTCGCATCTGCGGCGGGGGCCTGCCGCGCGTCTGGGACTTCGGTCCTAGAACGAGTCCCCGCAGTCGGCGTTCGACCGGCGCGGATCGGGGTGGCCGCCCCTCAGAGGTGGGACGTTCGACCTACCCCATACCCCACCAACCCTCGGATTCACCCGTTCGGGGGATGCCCTCCGTGCACGTCGGGACCTTCGGCCCGCGTCCAGCCCGGTCCGATGCTGGACATTGGGAAAACCATCACAAAGATGGCACCGACGAACCGGAGAGCCGACACATGACCGCCACCACCGCACCCAGCGCCGCTGCCACCGCTGCCGCCGCGCCGGCCATCCGTACCCAGGAGGACGTGATCACCTCGGTTCCGGTTCGCCGGACCCTGGCCGTGCTGCGGTACGCCACTGGCTTCATCTTCCTCTGGGCCTTCCTGGACAAGACCTTCGGCCTGAACTTCTCGACCGCCTCCGACGCGGCCTGGATCCACGGCGGCAAGCCGTCGCAGGGCTTCCTGACCTTCGCCGCCACCGGCCCGCTGCAGGGCTTCTTCAACGGCATCGCGAGCCCGGCCTCCGACGTGCTGTTCATGCTCGGCATGCTGGCCATCGGCACCGCGGTCATGCTCGGCATCGGCACCCGCGTCGCCGCCGTCTCCGGCGTCCTGGTCATGGCGATGATGTGGCTGGCCGAGTGGCCGGTCGGCGCCAGCGGCACCGGCACCAACCCGTTCGTCGACTACCACGTCATCTACGGCATCGCGCTGGTCCTGTTCGCGCTCTCCTTCGCCGGTGAGACCTGGGGTCTCGGCAAGTGGTGGAGCCGCCTGCCGATCGTCCAGAAGAACCAGTGGCTGCGCTGATCACCAGCGACCACGCCCGCTGATCCCAGCGGAGCCCCCCACGAACGGAGGGCCGGCATCCCGCCCCGGGTGCCGGCCCTCCGTTCGTCGTCGTGCGCTCAGACGCCGCGCAACGCGCGGTACTCGTCGTCCAGCATCGACATGATGATCGCGTCGCACCAGCCCTCGCCGTCCCGGTAGGCGTCCCGCCGACGGCCCTCGCGCCGGAAGCCGATGTTCTCGTACAGCGAGTGCGCCCGGGCATTGATGCTCAGCACGTCCAGCTCGACCCGGTGCAACCCGACCCCGTCGAAGGCCAGCCCGAGCACCAGCTCGATCGCCTCGGTGCCGTACCCCCGGCCGCGATAGCCCGGTCGCATCACCAGCCGCATGCTCGCGCTGCTCAGCACGGTGTCGATGTCGTTCAGCACGATCTCGCCCAGGTAGTCGTCCGAGCCGTTGGCGGTGATCGCCAGATCGATCCGGTCCGGTTGGTCGGAGATGGTCGCGCACCAGCGGTCGATCTGCTGGCGGGTGAAGGTCGCGGTGGTGCCGGTGGTCCGCATCGCCTCCGGGTCGTTCACCATCTCCCACATCCCGGCGGCGTCGGCGGCCCGGATCGGCCGCAGTCGCACCATCTCGCCCTCGAGCGTGGGCTTGTCCATGACTCCTCCTGTCTCGCTGCCGGTGATGCTAGGCGGCGGATGTTTCGCGGACATGGCAACGGCGCGGGCGAAGGATCCGCCCGCGCCGTCGACCGAGTGTCTCAGCCCTGCACGCGCTCCAGGACGAGCTCGCGCACCCGGCCGGCGTCGGCCTGGCCGCGGGTCGCCTTCATCACCGAGCCGATGATCGCGCCGACCGGGCCGAGGTTGCCGGACCGGATCTTCTCCGCGATGTCCGGCTGCGCGGCCAGTGCGGCGTCGATCGCCTCCAGCAGCGGGCCGTCGTCGGACACGACCTCCAGGCCACGGGCCACCACGACCTGCTCCGGGTCGCCCTCCCCGGCCAGCACGCCCTCCAGCACCTGACGGGCGAGCTTGTCGTTGATCCGGCCCGCGTCGACCAGCTGCTGCAGCTGGCCGATCTGGACGGGCGTGATCGCCAGCTCGGCGAGCTCGACGTCCTGGGTCTTGGCCGTGCGGGCCAGCTCACCCATCCACCACTTGCGGGCGGCGGCCGGGCTGGACCCCGCGGCGACGGTGGACTCGATCAGCTCCACCGCGCCGGCGTTGATCACGTCGCGCATCTCCGGGTCGGAGTAGCCCCACTCGCCCTGCAGCCGGCGGCGGCGCTCGGCCGGCAGCTCGGGCAGCGCGGCACGGATCGCCTCGACCCACTCGCGGGACGGGGCGACCGGCACCAGGTCCGGCTCCGGGAAGTACCGGTAGTCCTCGGCGTCGGACTTGATCCGGCCCGCCGTGGTGATGCCGGTGTCCTCGTGCCAGTGCCGGGTCTCCTGGGTCACGGCGCGGCCCTCGTCCAGCACGGCGGCCTGCCGGCCGATCTCGTACCGCACGGCACGCTCCACCGACCGGAACGAGTTCACGTTCTTGGTCTCGGTGCGGGTGCCCAGCGGGGACTCGGGGGTCGGACGCAACGAGACGTTGACGTCGGCACGGACGTTGCCGCGCTCCATCCGCGCCTCGGAGACCTCCAGCGCGCGGAAGATGTCCCGCAGCGTCTGGACGTAGGCCCGGGCCACCTCCGGCGCACGCTCCCCCGCACCGGTGATCGGCCGGGTCACGATCTCCACCAGCGGGATGCCCGCGCGGTTGTAGTCCACCAGCGAGTGGTCGGCGCCCTGGATCCGCCCGGTCGAGCCACCCACGTGGGTGTTCTTGCCGGCGTCCTCCTCCATGTGCGCGCGCTCGATGTCCACCCGGAACACCGTGCCGTCCTCCAGCTCGACGTCGATCCACCCGTCGAAGGCGATCGGCTCGTCGTACTGCGAGGTCTGGAAGTTCTTCGGCACGTCCGGGTAGAAGTAGTTCTTCCGGGCGAAGCGGCAGGTCTCGGCGATCCGGCAGTTCAGCGCGAGACCGATCCGGATCGCGTACTCCACCGCGGTGCCGTTGACCACCGGCAGCGCGCCGGGCAGCCCGAGCGAGACCGGGGTGACCGCGGTGTTCGGCTCGGCGCCGAAGGTCTGCGGGGCGGCGTCGAACATCTTGGTGCGGGTGCCGAGCTCCACGTGCACCTCGATGCCGATCACCGGGTCGAAGCGGCTGACCGCCTCGTCGTAGTCGACCAGCTCGACGCTCACTTGCCCACCTCCAGGTCAGGGGCCTGGGTCAGCAGCGGACCGCCCCAGGACTTCTCCAGCAGCGCCTCGAGGGCGGCGCCCACCCGGTACAGCCGGTCGTCGGCCTTGGCCGGTGCCAGCACCTGGAACCCGGCGGGCAGACCGTCGTCGGACAGACCGCTCGGCAGCGACAGCCCGGGGATGCCGGCCAGGTTCGCCGGGATCGTGGCCACGTCGTTCAGGTACATCGCCAGCGGGTCGTCGAGCTTCTCGCCGAGCTTGAAGGCGGTGGTCGGCGTGGTCGGCGACACCAGGACGTCGGCGGCGGCGAACGCGTCCGCGAAGTCCCGCTGGATCAGGGTGCGGACCTTCTGCGCGCTGCCGTAGTACGCGTCGTAGTACCCGGCGCTCAGCGCGTAGGTGCCCAGGATGACCCGGCGCTTGACCTCGTCGCCGAATCCGGCCCCGCGGGTGGCGGCCATCACCCGCTCGGCGGTGACCGGTCCCTCGGAGGGCTCGACCCGCAGGCCGAAGCGCATGCCGTCGAACTTGGCCAGGTTGCTGGACGCCTCGGACGGCATGATCAGGTAGTACGCGCCGAGCGCGAACTCGAAGTGCGGGCAGGAGACCTCGACGATCTCGGCGCCCGCCGACCGCAACAGCTCCAGCGACTCGTGGAACCGGGCCAGCACGCCGGGCTGGTATCCCTCGCCCTGCAGCTCGGTGATCACGCCGACGCGCAGGCCGGTCAGGTCACCGGCGGCACCCTGGCGGGCGGCCGCGACCAGACCAGGCAGCGGCTCCGGGATCGACGTGGAGTCGCGCGGGTCGTGCCCGCCGATCAGCTCGTGCAGCAGCGCGGCGTCCAGCACGGTCCGGGTGACCGGGCCGGCCTGGTCCAGGCTGGAGGCCATCGCGATCAGGCCGTAGCGGGAGACCGAGCCGTAGGTGGGCTTCACGCCGACCGTCCCGGTGACCGCGGCGGGCTGACGGATCGAGCCGCCGGTGTCGGTGCCGATCGCCAGCGGAGCCTCGTAGGCGGCGACCGCGGCGGCGGAGCCACCACCGGAACCGCCGGGGATCCGGTCCAGGTCCCACGGGTTGTGCGTGTCGCCGTAGGCGGAGTGCTCGGTGCTGGACCCCATGGCGAACTCGTCCATGTTGGTCTTGCCCAGGATCGGCAGCCCCGCGGCCTTGATCCGTTCGACCAGGGTGGCGTCGTACGGCGGCACCCAGCCCTCGAGGATCTTCGACCCCGCGGTGGTGGGCAGGCCCCGGGTGACGACGACGTCCTTGACCGCGATCGGCACGCCGGCGAGCGAGTGCAGCTCGTCCCCGGCGGCACGGCGGCGGTCGACGTCGGCGGCGGTGGCCAGTGCCTCGTCCGCCGCGACGTGCAGGTAGGCGTGGACGGCGGGCTCGACGGCGGCCATCCGGTCCAGGTGGGCCCGGGTGGCCTCGACGCTGGAGACCTCGCCGGCGGTGAGCCGGCCGGCCAGGTCCGCGGCGCTCAGACGGGTCAGGTCGGTCATCTCACTCCTCCCCGAGGATCTGCGGCACGAGGAACTTGCCGTCCTCGGTGGCGGGGGCACCGGCCAGGGCGTCCGCCTGGGACAGCGGCTGCTCGGGCACGTCGTCGCGGAAGACGTTCGTCATCGGCAGCGGGTGGCTGGTGGCCGGGACGTCGGGGGTGGCGACTTCGGAGACCCGGGCGACCGAGTCGACGATCACCTGGAGCTCGCCGACCAGACGGTCGACCTCCTCCGGCGACAGGTCGATCCGCGCCAGGCCCGCGACGCGCGCGACCTCGTCACGAGAAAGAGAGGACATGCGTCGAGTCTAGTGGTGCGCCCGCGCGGGGCGGGATCAGACCCGCGCGGCCGAGACCAGCGCGAGCACCGCGTCCGCGTAGGCGTCGGCGGCCTGGTCGGCGGCGAACGCCCGCTCGGGCTGACCGGGCAGCTCCACCACCACCAGGTAGCGGCCGTCCAGGGACCGGGCGAGCGACCGGAAGGTGCCGCCGAGCAGCTCGCGCAGCTGGTCCTCGCGGGGCAGCCACACCGCGTCGTCCTGGGTGACCGAGTCCAGCGCCCACTCGGTGGTGCCGTTGAAGCCGAGCACGGTGCCGGTCGGGTAGTCGTGCGCCTCGATGGTCATCTCGCTGATCGTGAAGACCTCACCGGCCAACGCGGGCTGCCGGATCGCGAACCGGTCACCCGAGGTCGGGGCCCAGCGCAGCCCGGTGGCCTGCAGCAGCTCCGCACGGTCCAGGGAGAGCAGGCCGGTGAGCGGGGAGGTCGTCATCGCCTCAGCGTGCACCGCCCGGTACCTCAGCACCACCTCAGCACCCGGCGGGCCGCCGGCACGGACCGACCGACCGATCCCGGCGCCGCCCCCTCAGCACCAGGGTGGAACGTGCCGGAAGGACCGGCACCGGAGGGAGCACCGTCATGGACACGATCTGGGGACCGGCGCCCGACGCCGAGGTCCGCTACCGCCAGCAGCAGGTCCGGGACGCCGCGCACGACGCGGGGCTGTTCTGGCGCTGGCACCACCGCCGCCGCCGGTGAGCGCCGGGACACCGGTGCGGGTGTCGGCGGCTGCTGCGACCATCGACCCCATGAGCTGGTCGACGGCGCAGGTGCCGTTCATCGCACGGGAGCCGGAGGTGGAGGCGCTGCTGGCCGCGGTCGCCCGGGCGGCCCACGGCGAGCCGGGCCTGGTGCTGCTCGGCGCCGACGCCGGGGTGGGCAAGACCCGGCTGCTCGACCACGTCGGCCATCGGGTGGCCGACCGCGCGACCGTGATCACCGGCCAGTGCGTCGACCTGGGCGAGATCGGACTGCCGTACCTGCCGTTCGTGGAGGTGCTGCGACGGGTGACCGAGGACGGCGGACCGGAGATCGATGCGGTGGTCGCGGAGCGTCCAGCCCTGCGCCGGCTGCTGCCCGGCGGCTCCGGGCCGGAGGAACCCGCCGAGCGGCTGCAGCTGTTCGACGGCGTGGCGGCGCTGTTGGCCGCCGCGGGCCGACCGGGCGCACCGCTGGTGGTGGTGCTGGAGGACCTGCACTGGGCGGACGCCTCCAGCCGCGACCTGCTGCGCTTCCTGGTCGCCCGGTTGCGCACCGAGCCGGTGCTGCTGATCGGCTCGTTCCGGGCGGACGACCTGCACCGGCGCCACCCGCTGCGACCCGTGCTGGCCGAGCTGGGTCGTCATCCGCGGGTGCAGCGGCTCGACCTGGCGCCGTTCAGCACCGAGGAGCTGCGCGCGTTCACCACCGCGCTGACCGGTGCGCCGCTGCCCGCGGACGTGCTGCGCCGGATCGAGCGCCGCTCGGAGGGCAATGCGTACTTCGCCGAGGAGCTGACCGAGGCGCGCGGAACCGGTGCCGATCTGCCCGACACGCTGGCCGACGTGCTGCGGGCCCGCTTCGAACAGCTGGGACCGGCGGCGCAACGCCTGGTACGGGCCGCGTCCGCCGCAGGCCGCCGGGTCACCGAGCCGCTGCTGCGCGCCGTGGTCGCGGACCCGGGGATGGACGATGCGCTCCGCGACGCCGTCGCGCACCACGTCCTGGTCGGCGAGCAGGGCTGGATCGCCTTCCGACACGCGCTGCTGGCCGAGGCGGTCTACGCCGACCTGCTGCCGGGAGAGCAGGTCGCCCTGCACCGGGCGTACCTGACCGCCGCCGCCACGGAGCCCGCGGTCGCCACCGCCGCCGAACGCGCCCACCACGCACTGCTCGCCCACGACGACCGCGCCGCGATCCTGGCTGCTCGGCAGGCGGCGGCCGAGGCGGCCCGGCTGCTCGCCCCGGACGAGGAGCTGCGCCATCTGGAGACCGTGCTGCGTCTGTGGCCCGCGGTGCCCTCCGCCGCCGAGGACCTGGGCACCGACCGTGCCGACCTGCTGCTCACCGCGGCGGCCGCGGGTGGCCGTGCCGGACTGGGCAAGCGGGCGACCGCGCTGGCCCGGGAGGCGGTGGAGACGATGACCGGCGGTCCGGCCCGGATCGCCGCGGCGCACACCGCGCTGGCCCGGCACCTGCTGGCCGTCGAGCGGGTGCACGAGGCGCTGGCCGAGGCCACCCGCGCGGAGGACACCCTGGCCGGGCTGGCGGACGCGGGCACCGAACGGGCCTGGGCGCTGGCCACCCGCGCCCGCGCCGCGCTGAACGCCGATCTGGACGAGCTGGCCGAGACCGTCGCCACCGCGGCCGCCGCCGAGGCCCGGGCCGCCCGGGCCGCCGACGCGGAGGCCGACGCGCTGATCTCGCTCGCGGTGCTGGTGGTGGACGACCCGGAGCGCGCCGCCGGCCTGCTCGGCTCGGCGCTGGAACGCGCCCGGGACTCCGGCGACCGGGGCACCGAGCTGCGCTGCGCGTACAACCTGGCCGCCAATCGGTTCTACGCCGGGCGGCTGGCCGAGGCCGATGCGGTGGTGGCCGAGGGGCTCGCGTCCGCCGTGCGCGCCGGACTCACCTGGAGCCCCTACGGCGTCGAGCTGCGGTTGTTCGCCGAGATCGTGCGCTACACCCGCGGCGACCTCTCCCCCGGCGACGCCGCGCTGACCGGTCCGACCCCGGCCACCGCGGCGCTGGACGGGGTGCGGCTCTACGCCGCAGTGGCACGCGGCGACGCCGATGTCGCGGACCGTGCGCTCGCGCTGCTGCACGGACCGCACGAGGACACCATGATCACTTTGATCGCGGGCGGCTGTGCGGTGGACGCCCTGACCTGGGCCGGTCGGCCCGAGCAGGCCGTCGCCCTGGCGCGTGAGCTGATCGAGGAGATCGGCCGCGCGTGGACCGACTCGTTCCTGGGCGGCATCTGGTTGTCCGCGTTGGCGATCGCCGCCCTGGCGGACCTGGCCGCCACCGACCGGTTGGCCGGACGCGACCCCGCGCCCCGCCGCGCGCTGGGCACCGCGCTGCTCACCCGCGCGGTGCTGACCGCCGAGCGCGGCCGGCCACGCGGAGGCCCGCTCGGACCCGAGGGCCGGGCCTGGCTCGCCCGGGCGCACGCCGAGCACGCCCGACTCGCCGGCGACCTGGACCCGGCCCCCTGGGCGCGTGCCACGGCGGAGTTCGGCTACGGCTACCGGTACGAGGACGCGCGCACCCGGTGGCGGTGGGCGGAGGCGTCGCTCGCCGCCGGGGACCGGGAGTCCGCTCGCGAGCAGGCGGCCGCGGCCTGGACGACCAGCCGGGAGATCGGCGCCGGGCCGTTGACCACGGCCGTCGCGGATCTCGCTCGGCGTGGGCGGCTCGACCTGCCCGGGCTGCCCCGTCCGGAGGCCGACGTGTTGACCGCGCGCGAGTCCCAGGTGCTGGCGCTGGCGGCGGAGGGGTTGAGCAACCGGCAGATCGGCGAGCGGATGTACATCAGCGCGAAGACGGTGTCGGTGCACATGTCGCGGGTGCTGGACAAGCTCGGCGCCTCCGGGCGGGCCGAGGCGGTGTCCATCGGGCACCGGCGCGGCATGATCGCGGACCGGTTCGAGGGAGATCCTCAGCGTTCCCGGTAGACGTACCGTTCCGCCGCCGAGAACCCCAGGTCGCGGTACAGCGCCGCGGCGGGCGCGTTGTGCACCTCGACCTGGAGGAACGCCCGCGTCGCACCCTGCGCGGCAGCGGCGCGCAGCCCGGCCAGGGTCAGGGCGCGCCCGATCCCCCGACGGCGCGCGGCGGTGCTGACCGCGAGGCAGGACAGTCCTGCCCAGTCGCCCGCGCGGCCCACCCGCAGCACGCCGAGGGCGGCACCGTCCACGGACCGGGCGGTGAGGTAGCGCGCCGGGCTCCCGGTCAGCAGGCCCGTCGCGAGGTCACGATCCGCCGGGGCGGAGGAGGACTTGACGCCGAGCCAGCCGTCCAGCCACGCCGGGTCGGGAGCCTCCCGCTCGGTGAGGGCGGGCGCGTCCGGCGCGGGGAGGTCGGCGGTGCCGAGGTCGCGCACCCACACCTCCGTGACCGATCCCTCGGCGTAGCCGCGCTCGGCCAACCGCCGGTCGAGTCCGGCGGGTGCCGCCGTGCAGATCCGGAACACCGTCCGCTGCCCGGTCGCGGCGTACCGCGCCTCGATCCGGGTCAGGTCGTCGTCGCTCAGCGGGGCGCCGGCGATCGCGGGCACGGCGCTGTTGGCGCGCCGGGTCAGTCCGCCGGTGAAACCGAGCAACCAGTCGCCGACCCGCTCGGTGCGGGCGGGCAGCCAGGTGGCACGCTCGACGGCCAGGCCGGGTGCGGTCGTCGGGTCCGCGGTCACGCGCCCTCGTCCGTGGCGTCCGTGGCGTCCGTGGCGTCATTCTCGGCGTCCGGCAGCTCGGGCAACGCCTCGGGCCCCCCGTCGAGCAGCGCCACGAAGCCGTCCTCGTCCAGGATCCGCAGTCCGAGGTCGCGCGCCTTGGCCTCCTTCGTGCCCGCGTTCTCCCCCACCACGACGTAGTCGGTCTTCTTGGACACCGAGCCGGCCGCCTTGCCGCCGTGCGACAGGATCGCCTCCTTGGCCTGGTCTCGGCTGAACCCGGCCAGGCTGCCGGTGACGACGACGGTCAGCCCGGACAGGGTGAGCGGCACCGACTCGTCACGCTCGTCCCGCATCAGCACCCCGGCCCGACGCCAGCGGTCGACGATCTCGGTGTGCCAGTCCGCGGTGAACCAGTCCCGGATCGACTCCGCGATGGTCGGTCCGACACCCTCGACCTCGCTCAGCCGGGCCACGGCGTCGTCCTCGGCCAGTGCGGCGCGCAGCGCGTCCATCGAGCCGAACTCCTGCGCCAGCGCGCGGGCCGCGGTCGGACCGACGTTGCGGATGCTCAACGCGACCAGCACCCGCCACAGCGGCTTGGTCTTGGCCAGGTCGAGCTCGTCCAGCAGCTTCACGGCCTGCTCGGACGGCTCGAAGTCCGGCAGCACGCGGCCTTCCGACTCGGCCTCGGCGAGCTGCTTCTTCGTCCACTTCAGGCTGCGGCGGAACGGCGCCCGTCGCCGGACCACGCCGTCCTCGTCCGCCTTGGGCTCACCGGTCTCGGCGTCGCGGACGATCACCTCGACCTGCATCAGGGTCGCCAGGCTGGCCTCCCGGACCGCCCGGCGGTCCTCCGCCGAGGCGTCTGCCGGGTACAGCACCAGGTCGAACAGATCGGCCTCGTTCACCAGCGGCGGCTGCTCGGGCACCTCCGGCTGGGTCAGCGCGGCGGCGGTCACCTCGCCCAGCGCGTCGATGTCCAGCGCGCCGCGGGAGCCGATGTGCTCCACCCGGCCGCGGACCTGCGCGGGGCAGGTGCGGGGGTTCGGACAGCGCAGGTCGACCTCCCCCTCGCGCAGCGGGCGCAGCTCGGCACCGCATTCCGGGCAGTGGGTCGGCATCGTCCACGGGGTCCGCGGGTAGCCGTCCTCGGCGAGCGCGGCCACCGGGCCGACGATCTCCGGGATGACGTCCCCTGCCTTGCGGAGCACGACCATGTCGCCCGGCGTGACCCCCTTGGCGGCGACCACGTCCTTGTTGTGCAGCGTGGCCATCGACACCGTCGACCCCGCGACCCGCACCGGCTCCATCACGCCGTAGGGGGTCACCCGACCGGTGCGGCCGACATTGACCTCGATCGACAGCAGGCGGGTGTTCACCTCCTCCGGCGGGTACTTGTAGGCGATCGCCCATCGCGGCGCGCGGCTGGTGGCCCCGAGCCGCCGCTGCAGCGCGATCTCGTCCACCTTGACCACGATGCCGTCGATCTCGTGCTCGACGTCGTGCCGGTGCTCGCCGTAGTGGTCGATCATCTTCTGCACCCCGGACAGGCCGGGGACCACGTCGTAGTACGGGGAGGTCGGCACACCCCACGTCGCGAGCAGGCGGTAGACCTCGGACTGCCGGTCGACCCCGGCGTCCGGGGCACCGGCGGCCCAGCGCAGCGCACCGAACCCGTGCGCGTACATCCGCAGCGGCCGGGTCGCGGTGATCGACGGGTCCTTCTGCCGCAGCGACCCGGCGGCGGCGTTCCGGGGATTCGCGAACGGGTTCTTCCCGGCCGCGACCTGGGCGGCGTTCAGCTCCGTGAACTCGGCGACCGGGAAGAACACCTCACCGCGGATCTCGATCTGCTCCGGGTGGGTCGCCGGATCGCCGGCCAGCTCGTGCGGGATCACCCCGATGGTGCGGATGTTCGCGGTCACGTCCTCACCGGTGCGCCCGTCGCCCCGGGTCACCGCCCGGACCAGGCGTGCCGGACCGCCGTCGGTCCGCTCGTACACCAGGGCGATGGCGAGGCCGTCGATCTTCAGCTCGGTCAGGTAGTGCAGCCCGGCGTCCTCGGGCAGTTCCAGGTCGCGGTGCACCCGGAGCGCCCACACGGCGACCTCCTCGGCGGAGAACGCGTTGTCCAGCGACAGCATCCGCTCCAGGTGGTCGACCGAGGGGAAGCCGGTGCCGGCCGACCCGCCCACCGTGCGGGTCGGCGAGTCCGGGCCGCCGTAGCCGTACTCACGCTCCAGCGCCTCCAGCCGCAGCATCAACGTGTCGTAGGCGGCGTCGTCCACCACCGGGGCGTCCTGTCCGTAGTACGCCTCGCGGAGCGTGCGCACCTGATCCGCGAGCAGTTCCCAGCGAGCCGCCACCTCGTCGGCGGTCAGTCCGCGGTCGTCGGGATCCAGGTCACGGCGGGAGCCGGGCGTCGCAGTCACGCGGACATCATGCCGCGCACCGCCCACATCCACCGCCCGGGCTCACTCCCGTGCCGCCGCGACCAGGCGGTCCAGCGCGGGCACCACCCGCGACCACGACTCCGGCGACAGCTCCAGCGCCTGGCGGCTCCCGTCACCCACGTACAGCCAGGTGTCCGCCGACCCCACGCGGCGGTGCAGGCAGAGCGCCAGCTCCTCCCCGACCGGCTGGTCCTCCTCCGGCGGATCGGGCTCGCCGATGCCCCGCAGCTCGACCACCGGGACGACGAGCGAGCTGCTGACGTGGCGACGGTCCCGCTCGTGGTCGCACTGCTCGTGCAGGACGACGCACCAGGGTGGGCACGGCTCGGTCAACCATTGCGGCGGGTTCTGCGTCTGCACGGCTCCTCCTGGGGGTCGGTCACGAGGGCGCGATCCCCCGCTGGCCACACACTCACCAGGGGCACTGACACCGGCTCGGAGTTATCCACAGGGCCGTCCGGCTCACGAGAACCCGAGCAGCTCCTCGGGGGCGACCTCCAGGTCGTCGGCGAGCTGTTCGACCGACTGGAGGGTCAGGTTGCGCTCGCCGCGCTCCACCCCGCCGATGTACGTGCGGTGCACGCCCAGGCGGTCCGCCAGGGCCTCCTGACTCAGCCCCTGCTCCTCGCGAAGTCGACGCAGTTCCTGGCCGACACGGCGCTGCAGCTCTCCCCTCACCCGGTCAACGGTCGATCCTCGCTACTGATCCGTCTACACACTCATCAGTAGCACACGGCAGGTGAGAGGTCGATGGCCCGAGGAGGAATTGAGGGGCCGGACGGACAGAACGCGTGGTCCGGCGCCGGCAGCGGACCCGCCGACGCGTGCGCGGAGCACCGGATCGATTCCCGGCGCGTTTCACCCGGACGCGCACACGACTCGGCCCGCCCGCGGCACCGTCGCACGCGAGCCGTCCACGGCCCCGGTCAGCGCTCGCGCACCCAGTTCAGTCGCGGGTCGGCAGCGGCGCCGACCCGCACAGCAGGTCCCGCCAGCCCACACCGAGCCGCTCCGACAGCTCGGTCACCGTGCTGAGCGTGAGATTCCGCTCGCCCCGCTCGACCGCACCGACGAACGTCCGGTGGTAGCCGATCGCATGGGCGAGCTGCTCCTGACTGAGACCGCGCTCCTGCCGGATCCGCCGCAGGGCGATCCCCAGCGTCAGATGCAGTTCCCGATCCATGTCTGCCAGAGTGGCGCGGCGCTACCTATCCGTCGACATACCGATGAGTAGCACTTCCCTGATCAGCAACGCTTTCACTCAGGTGGTGCCACCACGGCCGCCCGACGCGCTCGCCACGCGGCCCACCCCACGACGGCGATCAGGATCACCCCGACCGCCACGCCCGCGGCAGCGAGCCAGCTCAGCCCGACCGGGGCGGCATCCAGCGGCACGCTCCGCGCCACGCCGTCCGGGGACCACCGGCAGGCTGCCGCCGGCGGCAGCACCGCGTAGCTCACCCGGGCGTCGTCGGTGCCGGCCGCGGCGGCCGCCACGCAGGGCTGCTCCTCGCCCGCCCCGGTCAGCATCGATCCGGTCGCGACCTGCACCCAGAGCACGATCAGGGTCAGCAGCCCGGCCAGCGCCAGACCGGATCCGGCCAGCAACGCCCCGGCCCGCAGGGTCTGCCGGCCTCGCACGCGTCCCGCCACGTCAGTCCTCCGCCCGTTCCGCGATCAGCTCGGCCGCCCTGGCCACGGTGGCCAGCGTCGCACGGGCGACCCGCACCGCGTCCGGCACCACCGGGTCGGGCGCCGGGGCGAGCACGGTGAGCGATCCGAGCCCGGCGTTCGCGAGCCCGACCCGTCCCCAGCCGTCCAGCAGCGGCTGCGCCACACCGCGCACGTCCGGGCCCGCGCACTGCGAGGTGCGCGGGGGCTCGACCTCGGCCCACAGCCGCAGTCCGTCCTCCACCGCCTGCGCGACCGGCTCCCACCGCCGCTCGTCCAGCGTGGACACCCGCACCGCGATGCCGTCCGCACCGGCACGGCGCACCACCGGCGCCAGGTCGGCCCCCGCGCCCAGATGCACGGCCACCCGCCGCGCCCCGCCGTCCCGCAGCAGGCCGATCATCCGGGTGAGCCGTTCGGCGACCTCGCCCGCCGGCACCGACCGCAGCCGGGCGTAGCCGGAGAACGTCGGCAGCGTCCCGGCCACCACCGCGGCCAGCAACGGCTCGTGCAGCAGGACGGTCGGCTCCGCGTCGGGCAGCACCCGGGCCACCGCGGCCAGCTGCTCGGCGATCCCCGCACCCAGCGACTCCACGATCTCGGTCGTCGCGCCGCGGTCCGCGATCGCCCGGTCACCCCGGGCCAGGTACACCGACCCGGCCAGGGTCACCGGACCGCAGACCGGCACCAGCAGCGGGCCGGACCACCCGTGGGCCGCCACCGCGAGCGCGTCGACCCCCTCCCGCCGGACCGACTCCAGTCGCGCGGCGTCGTGCCCGGGCCGGTCGGACAGCCGCCAGCCGTGCGGTCCGAGCTCGGCGGGCAGGTCGAGCAGCAGCCCGAGTCCCGCCGCGAGCCCGGTGTGCTCCGGTCCGCGGGCGGGCAACCGGACCGCCCACGGCATGCCGACCGCGGGCTCCGGCGTCTCGGCGATCTCCCCGGTGACCTGCGTCTGCGCTTCCAGCTGGTCGGTGCCCGGCCAGGGCCCGACGCCGGAGACCTCGACGCTCACGCGGTGCGCGCCGCGGCGGGGTGGGCGGCCGAGACGGTGGCCTGCCCGAGCACACGGTCCCCGCGGTAGAGCACCGCCGACTGCCCGGGTGCGACCCCCCGCAGCCGGTCGTCGTCGACCTCGATCCGCAGCCCGCCGCCCGCGGTGGTCCGGGCCCGGACCGGCACCGCGCCGCCGTGCGCACGGACCTGGAGCGAGCAGTCGATCCAGTCCTCCGGCGCCGGCACGAACCACACCGCGTCCTCGCCGTCGACCGCGCCGACGGTCAGGTCCGCCGCCGAGCCGACCACCACCCGGTTCTGCACCGGCTCGATGGACAGCACGTAGCGCGGCCTGCCGTCCGGGGCGGGCCGCCCGAGGTTCAGGCCCTTGCGCTGGCCGACCGTGAAGCCGTAGGCCCCGTCGTGCTCGCCCAGCACCGTGCCGTCCGCCGTCACGATCTCCCCGGGCCGGGAGCCCAGCCGGTCGCGCAGAAATCCCTGGGTGTCGCCGTCCGCGACGAAGCAGATGTCGTAGGAGTCCGGCTTGGCGGACACGCTCAGCCCCCGGGCCGCGGCCTCGGCTCGCACCTGCTCCTTGGACGGCACGTCGCCGAGCGGGAACATCGCGCGTGCCAGTCGTCGCGGGCCCATCACGGCGAGCACGTAGGACTGGTCCTTGGCCGGATCGACCGACCGGCGCAGCAGCGGCAGCCCGTCGTCGTCCAGCCCGGCCCGGGCGTAGTGCCCGGTGCACACCGCGTCGAACCCGAGCGCCAGCGCCTTGTCCAGCAGCGCGTCGAACTTGATGTGCTCGTTGCACCGCACGCACGGGTTCGGCGTCCGGCCCGCCTCGTACTCGGACAGGAAGTCCGCGATCACGGTGTCCTCGAACCGCTCGGACAGGTCCCACACGTAGTACGGGATGCCCAGCACGTCCGCGGCCCGGCGCGCGTCACCGGCGTCCTCGATCGAGCAGCAGCCCCGCGACCCGGTCCGCATCTGCGCCCGGTTGCGGGACAGCGCCATGTGCACCCCGACCACCTCGTGCCCGGCGTCCACCGCCCGTGCGGCGGCCACGGCGGAGTCCACCCCGCCGGAGAGCGCGGCCAGCACCCGCATCAGCGCACCCCCACCATGCCGGCGACCCGCGCCCGTTCGACCACCCCGGGCAGGGCGGCCAGCAGCGCCGCCACGTCCTCCTCGGTGGAGGTCCGGCCCAGGCTGAACCGCAGGGCGCCGCGCGCTGTGGGCTCGTCCAGGCCCATCGCCAGCAGCACGTGCGAGGGCTGGGGCACCCCCGCCTGGCAGGCCGAGCCGGTCGAGCACTCCACCCCCGCGCTGTCGAGCAGGAACAGCAGCGAGTCGCCCTCGCAGCCCGGGAAGGTGAAGTGCGCGTTCGCGGGGAGCCGGTCCGGCCCGGTCGGCCCGCGCAGCACCGCATCCGGCACCGCGGCGCGGACTCCGTCGACCAGGCTGTCCCGCAACGCCGACAGCCGGGCGGTCACCGCCGCGCGCTCGGTCACCGCCTGCTCCACCGCCACCGCGAGCGCCGCGATCCCGGCGACGTCCAGGGTTCCCGACCGCACGCCCCGCTCCTGGCCGCCCCCGTGCAGCACCGGTGTCAGCTCCAGCCCGCGCCGGGCCAGCAGTGCTCCCGCACCGACCGGGCCACCGAGCTTGTGCCCGGTCAGCGTCAGCGCGTCCAGTCCGGCCCCGGCGAAGTCGACCGGCACCTGACCCACCGCCTGCACCGCGTCGGAGTGCACCGGCACCCCGTGGGCGGCCGCGACCCGGGTGATCTCGGTCACCGGCTGCACGGCTCCGACCTCGTTGTTCGCCCACATCACCGACACCAACGCGGTCCGCTCGCCGTGCACGGCCAGCTCGGCGGCCAGCGCCTGCGGGTCCACCCGGCCGTCGGCGTCGACGTCCAGGAAGACCAGCTCCGCACCCTCGTGGGTGGCCAGCCACTCCGCGGGGTCCAGCACCGCGTGGTGTTCGACCGACGACACCACCACACGGCGTCGCTGCTGGTCAGCGGTCCGTCGCGCCCAGAACAATCCCTTGACCGCCAGGTTGTCGGCCTCGGTGCCGCCGCTGGTGAAGATCACCTCGGACGGCCGGGCGCCGACCGCGGCGGCCAGACGTTCGCGCGACTCCTCCACCACGCGCCGGGCCGCTCGGCCCGCGGTGTGCAGCGACGACGGATTCCCCGCGGAGAGGTGCGCGGTCATCGCCGCGACCGCCTCCGGGGTCATCGGCGTGGTCGCCGCATGGTCCAGATACGCGTTCACGCCACGAGTCTACGAAGGCGTTTGGCAGGATGTGCGCGTGAGTGCCGACGACGCGACGACGCCAACCCCGGCCCCGCTGGCTTTCAGCGGGCAGCGCCTGGACTGGCGTGACCTGCCGCGCGCAGTGCGCACCCGGATCCAGGAGCTGGCCGGAGCGCAGGTCACCGCCGAGATGAGCGCCACCACCGGGTTCAGCCCGGGCTTCGCCGCGGTGCTGGAACTGGCCGACGGCCGGGGGGTGTTCGTCAAGGCGGTCTCGCCGGAGCAGAACCCCCAGTCCCCCGAGCTGGCCCGGGCCGAGGTGCGTGCCGCCCAGGCGATCCCCGACCAGGTCCCGGCCCCGGGGCTGCTCTGGCACGGTGACGACGGCGACTGGGTGCTGCTCGGCTTCGAGGTGGCCACCGGTCGCCCGCCGCTGCTGCCCTGGCGCCCCGCGGAGCTGCGCAGGGTGCTCGACGCGATGGCGGTGCTGGCCCGGGCCGAGCCGCTGCCCGGGCACCAGCTGATCGGCACCGACCAGCACTTCGCCGCCGACTTCCGGGGCTGGCAGACCCTGGCCGCCGGACCCGGCGCCGCCCTGGACCGCACCGCGGACTGGGCCGACGGCACCGGGGACTGGCTGCGCGGTCACCTGGACCACCTGGTCGCCTGGTCCGCCGACGCCACCGACGCCCTGGTCGGCGACCGCCTGGTGCACGGCGACCTGCGGGCCGACAACGTGATGATCGACACCGAGCACGTCGCCCTGATCGACTGGCCGCACGCCAGCGTCGGTGCCGGATGGGCCGACCTGGCGTTCATGCTGCCCAGCGTCGCCATGCAGGGCGGTGGCCTGCCGCAGGAGATCTTCTGGTCCGAGCCGATGTCCGCCGGGGTGGAGCCGGAGCGGCTGCGCGCCGCGGTGGCCGGGCTGGCCGGCTACTTCACCCACGGCGCGCTGCAGCCGCCCCCGCCCGGCATCCCGAACCTGCGCCGGTTCCAGCGGGCGCAGGCCGAGCAGGCCCTGCTCTGGTTGGCGCAGCTGGCCTAGCGGCCCCGGGCGCGCAGCTCCGCGGTCACCGCCGGGATCACCTCGAACAGGTCCCCGACGATCCCGTAGTCCGCGATCTCGAAGATCGGGGCCTCCGGGTCCGGGTTCACGGCGACGATCGTGCCGGAGGCCTGCATCCCGCCACGGTGGTGCACCGCGCCGGACACGCCCGCGCCGATGTACAGCCGCGGGGTCACGGTGACACCGGTCTGGCCGATCTGCGCCTCGTGCCCGATCCAGCCCTCGTCGGTCGCCACCCGGGTCGCGCCGACGGCGCCGCCGAGCACGTCCGCCAGCTCCTCCAACGGCGTGAAGTCGCCGTCGGTGCCACGTCCGCCCACCACGACGATCTCCGCCGAGCCCAGATCGGGCCGGTCGGAGGGCACGGTCGGGGTGTGCTCGACCACCCGGATCCCGCGCACCGCCGAGGCCGCCGACACCTCGTGCTCCCGGACCTGCGCCGGTGCGCCACCGGTCGCGGCCGCCACCACGGCGCCGGCCTTGAGCAGCACCACCGCGGGGGCGGTCAGCACCGCGCACTCGGTGGTCCAGGTCCCGGCCAGCACCGTCTTGTCCGCGACGACCCGGCCCTGGCCGTCCCGCCGGACCGCGGTCGCGTCGCTCACCACACCGGCACCGGTGGCCACCGCCAGGTGCGCGGCGACCTCCTTGGCGTCGAAGCCCGAGGTGCCGAGCACCACCGCCGACCTCGCGACGGCGACCAGCGCGGCGCCCTGCACCGCGGTCAGCCGGACGTCCGCGTCGGTCACCCGCACCCGGTGCAGCGTGGTCACGCCGAAGCGCCCGAGGTGCTCCGGCACGTCGGCGGCCATCGCCTCGCCGATCCAGACCGCGTGCACCTCGCCCAGGCCGCGCCCGGCGGTGACCGCCTCCAGCGCGGCGGGGCGCAGCGCGCCGTCCTCGGTGTGGTCCAGCAGCACCAGCACGTCGCTCATCGGTCGCCCTCCCGGACCAGTCCCTGCTCGATCAGCCATCCGGCCAGTTCCCGACCGGCGTCCTCCCCGCCGGTGACCAGCACCCGGTCGGTGCGGGGCGGCCGGGGCGCGGCGGTCAGCACGGCGGTGCGCGAGCCGGACTCCCCCACGGTCGCGGGGTCGAGATCCAGGTCCGCCAGCGCCCAGGTCTCCACCGGCTTCTTCCGCGCGGCCATGATCGCCTGGAAGTTCGGGTAGCGCGGCTCGTTGGCCCGGTCGGTGACCGACACCAGCGCGGGCAACGGGGCCGCCAGCACCTCGGTGGCGTGGTCCAGGTCCCGGCGCACGGTGACCTCTCCGTCGGCGACCGTCAGGTCCGCGGCCAGCGTCAACGCGGGCAGCTCCAGCAGGTCGGCCAGGGTGGCGGGCAGCAGCGAGGTCAGCCCGTCCAGCCCGGCCATCCCGGTCAGGACCAGGTCCACGTCGCCGACCCGGCGGATCGCGGCGGCCAGCACGGTGGCGGTGGCGAACACGTCCGACCCGGCGACGGCGTCGTCCAGCACGTGCACCGCGGCGTCCGCGCCGAGCTGCAGTCCGCGGCGGGCGGCGTCCTCGGCGTCATCCGGGCCGACGGTGACCACGACGACCTCGACGTCGTCCGGGTCGTCGGCCGCCTCGGCGATCCGGGCGGCCGCCTCCAGGGCGTTCTCGTCCAGCTCGTTGATCGTCCCGTCCCCGCCGTCCCGGACCATCCGGTGGTCGGGGCCGAGTTCACGGTCGGCCTGGATGTCGGGCACATGCTTGACGCACACCACGATCTTCACCCCGTGAACGTTACCCGCCGCTCAGCTCCGGTTCCCGGGTGCCGCAGAATGGGACCGTGAGCGCCCCCACCCCCACCCGCCTCGGCGTGCACCTGGTCGACGACGGCATCGAGGTCGCCGTGCTCGCCCCGCACGCGGACGCCATCGACCTGTGCCTGTTCGACGACCACGGTGCCGAGCACCGGATCCGCCTGGACGGCCCCGACCTCGGCGTCTTCTCCGCCCGGGTGGCCGGCGTCCGGGCGGGGCAGCGCTACGGCCTGCGAGCGCACGGGCCCTGGGACCCGGCGGCCGGTCTGCGGTACAACCCGGCCAAGCTGCTGGTCGACCCCTACGCCGTCGGCCTGACCGGCGAGCTCGGCTACGGCCCGGAGACCTACGGGCACCGGGTGGACGACGACCTGGCCGGCGACCCCTACGGTCCGGCCGACGACCGGGACTCCGCCGCCCACGTCCCGCACGGCGTGGTGCTCGACCTGACGCAGGACCCGGACGCCGACCCGACCCGCAACCGTCCGCACGTGCCGTGGGCGGACACCGTGGTCTACGAGGCACACGTCCGCGGCCTGTCCGCACGGCATCCCGGGGTGCCCGCCGACCAGCGCGGCACCTACGCGGCGCTCGGCCACCCGTCGCTGATCCAGCACCTGCTGCGGCTGGGCGTCACCGCCGTCGAGCTGCTGCCGGTGCACGCCTGCGCCCCCGAACCCCACCTGGTCGCGCGCGGGATGACCAACTACTGGGGCTACAACACGCTCGGCTTCTTCGCCCCGGACCCGCGCTGGGCCAGTGCAGCCGCCCGGGCCGCCGGACCCGCCGCCGTGCTCGCCGAACTGCGCACCGCGGTGCACCGGCTGCACGAGGCCGGCATCGAGGTGCTGCTGGACGTGGTCTACAACCACACCAGCGAGGCCGGGCTCGGCGGCCAGCACCTCAGCCTGCGTGGCCTGGACTCCGCGGTCTACTACCTGCACGACGGCGGGCACCCCGCCGCGCTGGCCGACGTCACCGGCTGCGGCAACACCCTCGACTTCCGCCGGACCGAGGTGGTCCGGCTCGCCCTGGACTCGCTGCGGTTCTGGGTGCAGGAGGTGGGCGTGGACGGCTTCCGGTTCGACCTGGCGGTCACGCTCGGCCGGGGACGCATGGGCTTCGACCCGGACCACCCGTTCCTGGTCGCGACAGCCACCGATCCGGCGCTGCAGGACGTCAAGCTGATCGCCGAACCCTGGGACCTGGGCCCGGGCGGCTGGCGGACCGGCCAGTTCCCGCTCGCCTGGGCGGAGTGGAACGACAAGTTCCGCAACTCCACCCGGTCGTTCTGGCTGGCCGACCCCGCCCGGGCCACCCGTGGCGACGCCGGGCACCGGGTCCGCGACCTGGCCACCCGGCTGTCCGGCTCGGTGGACCTGTTCGGGCACTCCGATCCCCCGCTGCGCCGCGGCACCCGTGCCTCGGTCAACTACATCACCGCGCACGACGGCTTCACCCTGGCCGACCTGGTCGCCTACGAGCACAAGCACAACGAGGCCAACGGCGAGCAGAACCGGGACGGCACCGACGACAACCGGTCCTGGAACCACGGCATCGAGGGGCCGGTGGAGGCCACCGCCGTCGCCGCTGACCTGCTGCCGATCCGGCGCCGCTCGATCCGCAACCTGCTCGGCACCCTGCTGCTGTCCGCCGGGACGCCGATGCTCACCGCCGGGGACGAGATGGGCCGCACCCAGCAGGGCAACAACAACGCGTACTGCCAGGACGGCGAGCTCTCCTGGCTGCCCTGGGAGCTGTCCCCCTGGCGCCAGGACCTGCTGGCCACCACCCGGCACCTGACCGCGCTGCGCCGCGCCCACCCCGCGCTGCGCGGCCAGCAGTTCTACACCGGACGCGCCGTGGACGGTCGCGAGCCCGACCTGGCCTGGTTCGACCCGCAGGGCGAGCCCTTCACCCACGAGCGCTGGCACGACGGCGACCTGCGCACCCTGCAGATGCTCCGGGTCCGGGACGACGACGCGGCACTGCTGGTGCTGAACGGGTCGCTGGAGCCCCAGACGGTGACCCTGCCGCCCGGCACCGACTGGCAGCTGGTCTGGGACTCGGCCTGGGAACACCCGGACGACGCCCGGACGGCAGCGGTCGAGGGCGATCTGGACACGGCCGGGCCGGTGCTGACAGAGCCGTTGAGCCTGCGGCTGTACGTGCGCCCGGCGTAGCGTCAGAGGTCCACGACCACCTTGCCGCGGACGTGCCGCCCGGCCTGGAGCTCGACGGCCGCGCGGACCTCGCGGAGCGGGAAGGTCGCTGCGATCGGCACGCGCAGCAGCCCGCCCGCCGCCAGGCGCGCGATCTCCTCGAGAGCGGCCGGCCCGGCCTGCGCGCCGTTCGCCGCCTGCACGCCCTCGACCACGGCGGCGATGGTGCAGAGGCGCCCGTCGGGGACCCTCAGTTCCCGCGCTGCCGCCACCGTGTCCGTGCCGTGCAGATCGAGTGCCGCGGTGACCGGGGCGACGGCCAGCGCACGCACCCGGTCCGCGAGGCCGGCACCGTAGGCGACCGGCTCCGCCCCCAGGGACCGCAGGTACTCCGCGGTCGCCGGAGACCCGGTGCCGATCACCCGGGCGCCGGCGATCCGGGCCAGCTGCACCGCGAACACACCGACACCGCCACCGGCCCCGCCGATCAGGACCGTGTCCTGCGGCCCCAGCCGCAGCACGGCGAGCGCCGCGGCGGCCGTGCTGCCGGCGATGGCCAGCGTCGCCGCGGTGCGGTCGTCGACCCCGTCCGGGGTGTGGTGCGCGATGCCGGTGGCGATCCCGCCGTCGGCCCGCACGACCACGTGATCGGCCAGAGCCCGGGAGAGCGCCGCGCCGTACACCCGGTCGCCCGCCGCATAGCCCACGGCGCCCGCACCGACCTGGTCCACCACGCCGGCGAAGTCCGTGCCGAACCCCGAGGGCAGGCTCAGACCGAACCGGGCCGCGGACTGCGCGTCGGCGGTCATGAACCAGTCCATCGGATTGAGACCGGCCGCGGTCACCCGGACCCGGATCTCCCCCGGACCGGCCTGCGGCGTCGGCACCCGCTCGACGGCCAGGTGCTCCGGTCCGCCGAAGGCGGCCAGTCGGACCGCCCGGTCGGTGCCGACCTCGTGCGCGTGCTCGTGCTGCATGGCTGCTCGCCTCTCCGCGGAACCGGTAAGCGGACTATGCTCCGCTTGACCCACGATAACCGGAGCGTGTTCCGTTTGACCACCCAGGATCCGCGCGAGCCCCGAGCCGACGCCGCCCGTAACCGCGCGCACCTGCTGGCGGTTGCGCAGCGCACCTTCACCGCGGGCGGCCCCGAGACCTCGATGCGGGCCATCGCCCGGCAGGCCGGTGTGGGCATCGGGACGCTGTACCGCCATTTCCCCACCCGCGAGGCACTGGTGGAGGCGCTCTACCGCGACCAGGTCGATCGCCTCACCACCAGTGCGGACGAGCTCCTGGCCGACGTGGCGCCGGCAGAGGCCCTGCGACGCTGGATGGACCTCTACGGCGAGTGGATCGCCGGCAAGCACGGAATGCTGGACACCCTCCGCGTGATGGTCGAGTCCGGCAGCCTCCCGCACACCGAGACGCGCGCGGCGATCCTGAGCGCGATCTCGACGATCCTCGACGCCGGGGCCGTGGCCGGCGATCTGCGCTCCGACGTCACCGCCACCGAGGTCTCCGCGGCCCTGATCGGGCTCTTCACGGTCGGACAGCAGGCGGGCGGCACGATCCGCACCGACCGCCTGCTCGACGTCCTCCTGGACGGACTGCGCCCGCCGCGGCCCTGAGGACCGCGGCGGTCTCACCCGGCCGCGTTCGTCACCAGCCCCACCTCGGCCACCGAGCTCAGCCCGGTGTGCCGCGGCACCACCCGCACGCTGTACCCGAACGGGCCCGACGCCTCCAGCGTCACGTCCCCCGCGAACGCGTGCCGCCCGGCCTCGTAGCTCTCCACCAGGCCCAGCGGGTCGCTGCTGAACGCGGCCAGCTCGTCGCTCTCCGACACCCGGCCGTGCACCACCTGCACCTCGACGTCCGCCGGGTCCAGGTCGCCGAGCGAGACGTACGCCCGCACCCGGAGCGTGTCGCCGACCTGCGGCACCTCACCCAGACCGGCGGACTCCACGTGGTCCACCCGCACACCGGACCAGCCCGAACGCACCCGGCCCTTCCAGGCGGCGAGCTCGCGCGCACCGGTCAGGTCGGCGGCGGCCAGCTCCCGGCCGGCGACGGTGGCCGGGAGGTACAGCCGGTCCACGTACTCGCCCACCATCCGCGTGGCCTGCACCTTCGGGCCCAGGGTGGCCAGGGTGTGCCGGACCATCGACAGCCAGCGCTGCGGCAGGCCACGGGGGTCCCGATCGTAGAACCGCGGCGCGACCTGGTTCTCGATCAGGTCGTACAGCGCGGAGGCCTCCAGGTCGTCCCGGCGGTCGGCGTCCTCCACCCCGTCGGCGGTCGGGATCGCCCAGCCGTTCTGGCCGTCGAACCATTCGTCCCACCAACCGTCCAGGATGGACAGGTTCAGTCCGCCGTTCAGCGCGGCTTTCATCCCCGACGTGCCGCAGGCCTCCAACGGGCGCAGCGGGTTGTTCAGCCAGACGTCGCAGCCCGGGTAGAGCGACTGGGCCATCGCGATGTCGTAGTTCGGCAGGAACACGATCCGGTGCCGGACGTCCGCCTGGTCGGCGAACCGGACCAGCTGCTGGATCAGCCGCTTGCCCTGCTCGTCCGCCGGGTGCGACTTGCCCGCGATCACCAGCTGGATCGGCCGCTCCGGGTCGGTGAGCAGCCGGGTCAGCCGCTCCGGGTCGCGCAGCATGAGGGTCAGCCGCTTGTAGGTCGGCACCCGCCGGGCGAAGCCGATGGTCAGCACGTCCGGGTCGAGCACGCCGTCCACCCAGCCGAGCTCGGCCGGACTGGCCCCGCGCTCGCCCCAGGAGGTGCGGACCCGGCGACGCGCCTCGGTCACCAGGGCCTCGCGCAGGGTGCGCCGGATGCCCCAGAGCTCCGCATCCGTGATCGCGTCGGCGCGCAGCCAGTCGTCGTCCTCGGTCAGCCGGGTGTCCGCCAGGTCGCTGAGTCGCCGGTCCACCCAGGTCGGCGCGTGCACGCCGTTGGTCACCGACGTGATCGGCACCTCGGTGTCGTCGAAGCCCGGCCACAGGCCGTCGAACATCCCCCGGGACACCTCACCGTGCAGTAGCGACACCCCGTTGGCCCGACCACCGAGCCGCAGCCCCATCACCGCCATGTTGAACACCAGCGGGTCGCCGCCCGGGTAGTCCTCGGCGCCCAGCGCGAGCACCCGGTCCACCGGCACCCCGGGGTCGGCGTTCGTCCCGCCGAAGTACTGGCCGATCAGCCCGGTCTCGAACCGGTCGATCCCGGCCGGCACCGGCGTGTGGGTGGTGAACACCGTCGCGGCACGCACCGCCTCCAGCGCCTCGTCGAATCCCAGCCCGGCCTCGGTGACCAGCTCGCGGATCCGCTCCACCCCCAGGAAGCCCGCGTGGCCCTCGTTGGTGTGGTAGACCTCCGGCGCCGGGGTGCCGCTCAGCCGGGCCCAGACCCGCAGCGCACGCACCCCGCCCACGCCGAGCAGCAGCTCCTGCTGCAACCGGTGCTCCCCGCCGCCGCCGTACAGCCGGTCGGTGACTTTGCGGGCGTGCTCGTCGTTCTCCGGCACGTCCGAGTCGAGCAGCAGCAGCGGCACGCGGCCGACGGTGGCCACCCAGATGTGCGCGTGCAGCGTGCGGTCGCCGGGCAGTGCGATCCGGACCGTCGACGGGGCGCCGTCCGGTTCGCGCAGCAGGGTCAGCGGCATCCCGTGCGGGTCCAGCACCGGGTAGGACTCCACCTGCCAGCCGTCCCGGGTCAGCGCCTGCTTGAAGTAGCCGGCGCCGTAGAGCAGGCCGACGCCGACGATCGGGACGCCCAGGTCGGAGGCGCTCTTCAGGTGGTCCCCGGCCAGGATGCCCAGACCGCCCGAGTACTGCGGCAGCACCGCGGTGATGCCGAACTCCGGGGAGAAGTACCCGATGGACGAGGGCAGCTCGGGCTCGGTGACCTGCCGTCGCTGGTACCACCGGGGCTCGGTCACGTACTCGCGCAGGTCGGTCGCGGCCGACCGCACCGCGGTCACCACGTCGGGATCGGCGGCCAGCTCGGCCAGCCGTTCCGGCGGGAGCGCGCCGAGCAGGGCGACCGGATCGCCGTGCACCTGGTCCCAGAGCTCCGGGTCGATGCGGGCGAACAGGTCGCGGGTGGGCGCATGCCAGGACCAGCGCAGGTTGTGCGCGAGCTCGTCCAGTTCGGCGAGCGCGGCGGGCAGCGAGGTGCGGACGGTGAATCGACGGATCGCTCTCACGAGATTCACCCTACGCACGTGAGCTGGCTCACGAACAGGACCCGGACATGAATTCCCCGCCACCGGATGCCCGGCACCCCCACCAGTGGATAGGTTCGCGGATGTGACATCGACGACTCCGGCCGCCCGCCGGTCCCGCCGTGCCCCGAGCACGGCCGACACCCCCGCCCCGCTGCTCGGCCACCCGCCGATCGGCCGGATCCCCGTGGTGGACGTCTCCCCGGTGGTGGACGCCGGGCGCTGGCCCGCCAAGGCCGCCGTCGGCGAGGCCCTGCCGATCCGTGCCACCGTGTTCCGCGAGGGGCACGACGCCGTCGCCGCCACCGCCGTGCTGGTCGACCCGGAGGGCCGGGACCACTCCCGCGCGCCGATGGTCGATATCGCCCCGGGACTGGACCGCTACGAGGCCCGGCTGGTCCCGGACCGCCCCGGCCGGTGGGGATTCCGGGTCGAGGGCTGGTCCGACCCCTACGGCACCTGGTCGCACGACGCCCCGCTCAAGGTCGACGCCGGGGTCGACGTCGAGCTCATGCTCACCGAGGGCGCGCTGCTGCTCGACCGGGCCGCCGAGCCGCTGACCGGGAAGGTCGCCCGCACCCTGGCCGATGCCGCGACCGCCCTGCGCGACGGCACCCGTCCGGCTCAGGCCCGGCTGTCCGCGGGGCTGACCGCCGAGGTCCGCGCCGTCCTGGCCGCCCACCCGGTGCGCGAGCTGCTCAGCCCGTCGCCGACCTACCCCCTGGTGGTCGACCGCACGCTGGCGCTGTCCGGCTCCTGGTACGAGATCTTCCCGCGCTCGATCGGTGCGACCTACGACGAGGCGACCGGCACCTGGATCTCCGGCACCCTGCGCACCGCCGCCCGCGATCTGCCGCGGATCGCGGAGCTGGGCTTCGACGTGGTCTACCTGACCCCGATCCACCCGATCGGCACCACGCACCGCAAGGGCCGCAACAACACGTTGGAGACCCGGCCGGGCGACCCGGGCTCGCCCTATGCGATCGGCTCGCCGGACGGCGGGCACGACGCGATCGACCCGACCCTGGGCACCTTCGCGGACTTCGACGCCTTCGTCGGTGAGGCCAAGGAGCTCGGGATGGAGGTCGCCCTCGACCTGGCGTTGCAGTGCTCGCCGGACCACCCGTGGGTCGCCGCGCACCCGGAGTGGTTCACCACCCGGTCGGACGGCACGATCGCCTACGCAGAGAACCCGCCCAAGAAGTACCAGGACATCTACCCGCTGAACTTCGACAACGACCCGGAGGGCATCTACCGCGCCGTCCGGGACGTGCTGCAGGTGTGGATCGACCACGGCGTCACCGCCTTCCGGGTGGACAACCCGCACACCAAGCCGCTCAGCTTCTGGGAGCGGCTGCTGGCCGACGTCCGCGCCGCGCACCCGGAGGTGGTCTTCCTCTCCGAGGCCTTCACCCGTCCGGCGATGATGCTGAACCTGGCCCGGATCGGCTTCCACCAGTCGTACACCTACTTCACCTGGCGGAACACCAAGGAGGAACTGGCCGAGTACCTGGCCGAGGTCTCCGGTGAGCAGGGGTCGTGGATGCGGCCGAGCTTCTGGCCGACCACCCACGACATCCTGACCCCGTTCCTGCAGACCGGCGGGGCCGCGGGCTTCGCGATCCGGGCGGTGCTGGCCGCGCTCGGCTCCCCGACCTGGGGCATCTACACCGGCTACGAGCTGGTCGAGGACGTGCCCCGGCCCGGCGTCGAGGAGCAGATCGACAACGAGAAGTACGAGTTCAAGCCGCGCGACTGGTCGCAGGCCGAGCCGCTCGGCATCGCCGCCCTGCTCCGGGCGCTGAACACCATCCGGCGCGAGCACCCGGCGCTGCGCCAGCTGCGCAACCTCGCCGTGCACCCCACCTCGGACGACAACCTCCTCGCGTTCTCGCGGCACCTGCCGGCGGACCTGTCGCCGACCGGCCACGCCGACACCGTGCTGGTGGTGGTGAACCTGGATCCGCGTGGCGCCCACGACGGCACCCTCGACCTGGACCTCGGCGCACTGGGCCTGGAGCCCGACGCCCGGTTCGTCGCTCACGACGTGCTGTCCCAGGAGGTCTACGCCTGGGACGCCCACCCGTGGGTCCGGCTCGATCCCTACCAGCGGGTGGCGCACGTCATCCAGGTGGAGCGGGTGTGAGGGCGGCGGGCGCGGCGGGCGGCGCGCCGGTGCCGCACGCCGACTCGGGCGCGCCCACCACCCAGGCGATCGCGGTGACCGCCCTGCCCCCGCACCGCCAGCCGGAGGTCCCGGACCGCCCCGAGGCCGGTGGCCTCTCCGACGACCCTCACTGGTACCGGACCGCGGTGTTCTACGAGGTGATGATCCGGTCGTTCTCGGACGCCTCGGGAGCCGGGTCCGGCGACCTGCGCGGCCTGACCGCCCGGCTGGACTACCTGCAGTGGCTGGGCATCGACTGCCTGTGGCTGCCGCCGTTCTTCCCGTCCCCGCTCCGGGACGGCGGTTACGACGTCGCCGACTTCACCGCGGTCGCCGCCCAGTACGGCAGCATCGACGACTTCACCGCCCTGGTCCAGGCCGCCCACGACCGTGGCATCCGGGTGGTGGTCGACCTGGTGATGAACCACACCAGCGACCAGCACCCGTGGTTCCAGGCCTCGCGCTCCGACCCGGACGGCCCCTACGGCGACTTCTACGTCTGGAGCGACGACAACACCCGCTACCCGGACGCCCGGATCATCTTCGTCGACACCGAGTCCTCCAACTGGACCTTCGACCCGGTGCGACGCCAGTACTTCTGGCACCGGTTCTTCAGCCACCAGCCGGACCTGAACTTCGACAACCCCCGGGTGGCCGAGGCGATGATCGACGTCGCCCGGTTCTGGCTCCGGCTGGGCGTGGACGGCTTCCGGCTGGACGCGGTCCCCTACCTCTTCGAACGGGACGGCACCAACGGGGAGAACCTGCCGGAGACCCACCAGTTCCTCCGTCGGCTCCGGGCCGCGATCGACGCCGAGTTCCCCGGCCGGATCATGCTGGCCGAGGCGAACCAGTGGCCCGAGGACGTGGTCGAGTACTTCGGCACCGAGGACGACCCCGAGTGCCACATGTGCTTCCACTTCCCGGTGATGCCTCGGATCTTCTACGCCCTGCGCGACCAGCGGGCCACCGCCATCGTGGACATCCTGGCCGACACCCCGCGGATCCCGGCCGGCGCTCAGTGGAGCACCTTCCTGCGCAACCACGACGAGCTCACCCTGGAGATGGTCTCCACGGAGGAGCGCGCGTCGATGTACGGCTGGTACGCACCGGACTCCCGGATGCGCGCCAACATCGGCATCCGGCGCCGGCTGTCCCCCCTGCTCGACGACTCCCGCAAGGAGATCGAGCTGGCGCATGCCCTGCTGCTGTCCCTGCCCGGCAGCCCGTGCCTCTACTACGGCGACGAGATCGGCATGGGCGACAACATCTGGCTGCCCGACCGGGACGCGGTCCGCACCCCGATGCAGTGGACCCCGGACCGGAACGCGGGCTTCTCCACCTCCGACCCCGGCAAGCTCTACCTGCCGGTGATCCAGTCGCTGGTGCACCACTACAACAACGTGAACGTCGAGGCGCAGCTCGCGCAGACCACCTCCCTGCTGCACTGGGTGCGCGGCATGCTCTCGGTCCGCCGGCGCTATCCGGCGCTGGGTCGCGGCGACTACGTGGCGGTGCCCGCGGACAACGAGGCCGTGCTCGCCTTCACCCGCTCGGACGGCGACCAGACCCTGCTGGTGGTGGCCAACCTCGCCGCCACCGCCCGTTCCGGCACCCTCACCGTGCCCGCGCTGGCCGGTCGCACCCTCCGGGACGTCTTCGGCGGCAGCGACTTCCCCACCGTGGCCGCCGACGGCACGGTCACCCTGACCCTCGGGTCCCGCGACTTCTACTGGCTGGCGGTGGAGTGATGTCCGACCGACAGGTCTCGCACGAACCGCGCGACGACGCGCTGGCCGCACTGCTGGGCCCCTGGCTGCCGCACCGGCGGTGGTTCCCGGCCAAGGGCACCCAGGCGCAGGTCAGCGCCGTCGGCGGCACCACCCTGGTCGATCCCCGGTCGGAGGCCGAGGTCCGGGTGCTCCTGCTCCGGGTCGAGTCCGGTTCCGGCGAGTCCGTGCTCCAGGTCCCGCTCACCCTGCGGCCCGACGTGGACACCCCCGACGCGCCGGACGACCCCGCCGCCCTGATCGGCACGCTGCCCGACGGCACCCGGGTCCGCGACGGGGCCGGCGACCCCGCCTTCCTGCGCGCCTGGCTGGCGGACGCCGACGTCGATCCCGACGCGCCGGTCCGTCCCGACCAGCTCGGCGACCCCCGGGTGATCTCCGGCGAGCAGTCCAACACCTCGGTGATCCTGCCCGGCGCCGGCCCCGAGGGACGCACCGCCATGCTCAAGGTGTTCCGCGGCCTGTCCGCCGGGGAGAATCCCGACGTCGACGTCCCGCGCGCGCTGGCCCGGGTCGGCTGGGAGCACGTACCCCGGCCGCTGGCCTGGATGTCCGCCCGCTGGCCGGACCGTCAGGGTGTCGTGCACGGCCACCTGGAGGTGCTGAGCGCCTTCGTCCCCGGCGCCGCGGACGGCTTCGAGCTGGCCTGCGACATGGCCGGTCGGGGCGAGTCCTTCGCCGAGCTGGCCCGGGACCTGGGCGAGGTGATCGCCCAGATGCACACCGCCCTGGCCGAGGCGCTGCCGGTGCCCGACGACGGCAGCGGCCACCGGCCCGCCCCGACCGGCCAGGACCCGCTCCCCACCGACCCGTCGTCATCCGCCGAGCCGGGCTGCCCCGCCGCCCGGGACCTGGCCACCGCGCTCACCGACCGCTTCGCGTGGGCCGCCGGCATCGTGCCGGAGCTGGCCGGCCACCACGACGCCGTGCACGCCCTCGCCGACCGGGTCCGGATCCTCACCGGGCTGCCCGCCCGCCAGCGGGTGCACGGCGACCTGCACCTCGGCCAGGTGTTGCGTGGTGACGGCACCTGGTACGTCCTGGACTTCGAGGGCGAACCGTTGCGCCCGATGTCCGAACGCACCCGCCCCGACCAGCCGTTGCGCGACGCCGCGGGGATGTTGCGCTCCTTCGACTACGCCGCCGCGGTCGGCCACGCCCCCGAGGCCTGGACCCGGGTCGCCCGCGAGGCGTTCTGGTCCGGCTACACCGCCGGTTCCGGCGCCCTCGACCCCGCTCTTGCCGCCGTCCTGCTGCGCACCCTGGAGCTGGACAAGGCCCTCTACGAGGCGGTCTACGAGTCCCGCAACCGACCGGACTGGCTGGTCATCCCCCTGCACGGCATCGAGCGGCTGCTGGACTGACCGGGTTGTCCCGACCACAGCCGATCGACCATGCTGGCGGCCATGCAGATCGTCTTCGCCGGGGACAGCGTCACCGACTGCGGTCGCCGCGGTGAGCCCGAGGCGCTGGGACACGGCTACGTCCGCCTGCTCGCGGACGGGCCGCTGGCCGGGCACGCCGTCCGGAACGTGGGCGTCGACGGCAGCCGGATCGTCGACGTCGCCGACCGCTGGACCACGGACGTCCTCGACCCGCGTCCGGACCTGGTCAGCCTGCTGATCGGGATCAACGACACCTGGCGGCGCTACGACTCCGGTCTGGTCTTCCCTGCCGCCGACTACGAGCACACCTACCGCGACCTGCTCACCGCCCTGCCGTCCGGCACCCGGGTCGTCCTGCTGGAGCCGTTCGTCCTCCCGGTCACCGACGACCAGTCCCGCTGGTGGGACGAGGACCTGGCGGCCCGGGTCGAGGTGGTGCACCGGGTCGCCGCCGACCACGACGCCCTTCTGGTCCCCACCCGGAGCATGCTCACCGCCGCTGCCGCCACCTCCGGCAACGCCGCCCTCGCCGCCGACGGCGTGCATCCCACGCCCGAGGGCCACCGGCTGATCGCGGACCTGTGGTGGCGCACGGTGGCGCCCACCCTGGCCTGAGCCGCCGTCGGCGCACCCCGGCACCGGGCCCGTTCGGGCGGCATCACCCCGCCACCAGGGTCCATGTCGCTGCAGGAACCGCCCGGTGGTGGTTGGGTAGGTCCATGGACCGCGGAACGTCGCCCGTCACCGTCGACCCCGACACGCTGCGCGCCGTCGCGGCCGGGACCCACCACGAGCCGCACGCCGTGCTCGGCCCGCATCGCACGCCCACCGGCGTGGTGGTGCGGACCCTGCGCCCCCTGGCGGACGCGGTCGTGGTGCGGACCCCCACGGGTCGCACCCCCGCCGAGCACGAGCAGGACGGCATCTGGACCGCCGTGCTCCCGGACACCGAGGTCCCGGACTATCGGATCGAGGTCACCTACGGCGCGGACACCACGACCGTCGACGATCCCTACCGCTTCCTCCACACCGTCGGCGAGCTCGACCGGCACCTGATCTCCGAGGGTCGCCACGAGCAGCTGTGGCAGGTCCTCGGCGCCAACCTCCAGCACTACCCCGGTGCCCTCGGCCCGGTGGACGGCACCGCCTTCGCCGTGTGGGCCCCGAACGCCCGTGCCGTCCGCGTGGTCGGCGACTTCAACCACTGGCAGGGCGCCTCGCACGCCATGCGCTCGCTCGGCAGCTCCGGCGTCTGGGAGCTCTTCGTCCCCGGGGTCGGCGCCGGCGCCCGGTACAAGTTCGAGGTGATCGGCCCGGACGGCCACGCCCGGCAGAAGGCCGACCCGCTCGCCAAGGGCACCGAGGTCCCGCCCGCCACCGCCTCGATCGTGGTCGAGTCGAACCACACCTGGTCCGATGACGAGTGGATCGCCGCCCGGTCCGCCGCCGACCCGCACGCCGGCCCGATCAGCATCTACGAGGTGCACCTCGGCTCCTGGCGCAAGGGCCTGTCCTACCGGGACCTCGCGACCCAGCTCACCGAGTACGTCCTGGAGCTCGGCTTCACCCACGTGGAGTTCCTCCCGGTGGCCGAGCACCCGTTCGGCGGGTCCTGGGGCTACCAGGTCACCTCCTACTACGCCCCGACCTCGCGGTTCGGGCACCCCGACGACTTCCGTCATCTGGTCGACACCCTGCACCAGGCCGGGATCGGCGTGATCATCGACTGGGTCCCCGCCCACTTCCCCAAGGACGAGTGGGCCCTGGCCCGCTTCGACGGCACCCCGCTCTACGAGCACCCGGACCCGATGCGCGGCGAACAGCTCGACTGGGGGACCTACGTCTTCGACTTCGGCCGCAGCGAGGTCCGGAACTTCCTGGTCGCCAACGCCACCTACTGGCTGGAGGAGTTCCACGCCGACGGTCTGCGGGTGGACGCCGTCGCCTCCATGCTCTACCTCGACTACTCCCGAGAGCCCGGTCACTGGCGCCCGAACGTCCACGGCGGGCGGGAGAACCTGGAGGCGATCGCCTTCCTGCAGGAGGCCAACGCGACCGCCTACCGCCGCACCCCCGGCGTCATGATGATCGCCGAGGAGTCCACCGCGTGGCCCGGCGTCACCGCCCCCACCGATGCGGGCGGCCTCGGGTTCGGCCTGAAGTGGAACATGGGCTGGATGAACGACACCCTCCGCTACCTCGCGGAGCAGCCGATCAATCGCCGCTACCACCACCACGAGGCCACGTTCTCCCTGGTGTACGCCTTCTCCGAGCACTTCGTCCTGCCGCTCTCCCACGACGAGGTCGTGCACGGCAAGGGCTCCGTCCTGCGCAAGATGCCCGGCGACGACTGGCAGCAGCGCGCCGGCGTCCGCGCCCTGCTCGGCTACCAGTGGTCCCACCCGGGCAAGCAGCTGCTGTTCATGGGCACCGAGTTCGCGCAGAACACCGAGTGGGCCGAGTCCCGGTCCCTCGACTGGTACCTGCTCGACCACGCCGAGCACCGCGGCGTGCACTCCGCCGTGCGCGACCTCAACGCCCTGTACCGGGCGCACCCCGCCCTGTGGGCACTCGACCACTCCTCGCAGGGGTTCGAGTGGATCGACGCCAACGACGCTGACCACAACGTGCTCGCCTACCTGCGTCGCGACGACCACGGCGACGTGGTGGCCGTCGTGATCAACTTCTCCGGCGTCCCGCACGAGGACTACCGGCTGGCACTGCCCCAGGGCGGCGTCTGGACCGAGGCGCTCAACACGGATGCCACCGAATACGGGGGCTCCGGTGTCGGCAATCTCGGTCAGGTCGAGGCCCGGCCCGAGCCCTACCACGGCCGCGCCTTCTCCGCGGTGCTCCGGGTCCCTCCGCTCGGGGCGCTGTTCCTGACGCCGGCCTGAACCGCGTCTCCGCCGACACCGTCTTCCAGGCCGGACGCCCCGATCCGAGCCTGACAGCCCCATCCACGGCACCTGTCGAGCGCCGGGGACATCTCATCGTGCATCGGCGAACAGCGCTGGATCCATCGCGGCCACCCACCGCGGATGTGTCTCCGGCGCTCCGTTGCACCCGTCTCCGCAGCGCCCCCACGGCGTCCGACGCCCCAGCAACCCCCCGGAGTCCTCCGCCTGTGGCGACCGTGTGCGACCGTCTCCGGGTACGACGGGCACACACCACGGTCGCCGGACACGGCGACCACCCCAATGGCTGTCGCCGCCGCCCGCGCGTCCACGGAACCCGAGGCCGTCCGGCCGGAAGAGCTCTCGATGCTGTACGTCCTCGCCCGTGAGCACGGGAGCGGAGTCGGACAGGCGCTCCTGGACGCGGTGCTCGGCGATCGGCCGGCCTCGCTCTGGGTGGCGGCCGACAATCCCCGTGCCCGGGCCTTCTACCGGCGTAACGGATTCGCACCGGATGGCGCGACGTCGGCCTTCGGCCCGATCCCCACCACGGTGCGGCTGGTGCGCTGATCGGCGAGGAACGCGCGGCGCGAGGACCACGGGTCACGGGCCCGAACACGACGAAAGGCCACCCCCGATG
>NZ_JANZKP010000031.1 GCF_025642745.1 Cellulomonas sp. RIT-PI-Y | reverse complement strand
CCCGCGACGACGCCGAGGCCGAGGGCGTCCTGCTCATGCTCACCTCGGGCTGGCGCAGCGCCGAGGATCAGCAGGAGTTGGTCGACCAGGCGCTCAGGACCTCCGGCGATCCCGCCGAGGCGCACCGCCGGGTGCTGCCCCCCGACGTCTCCGCGCACGTGCAGGGCACCGCGATCGACGTCGGCGGCACCGAGGGGGCGCAGTGGCTCGGCGAGCGCCAGCAGGAGTACGGGCTGTGCCGGACCTACGCGAACGAGGTCGGGCACTTCGAGCTGGTGGGCGCGGTCGGCGACCCGTGCCCGGACATGTGGCCGGACGCGTCGCACGGCTGGGACTAGCCGAGCTCCAGCGCCGCCAGCAGCGAACGGAAGCGCGGGTGCGTGACCACCTGCTCCAACGGCACCAGCCGACCCGACCCGTCGGCCAACGGCACCTTCCAGTTCGGGTACTCGGTGTCGGTGCCGGGCTGGTTCTGCGCCCGTCGCTCCCCCACCGCGTCGGCCAACGACACCCCGACCAGCACCGAGGGGGTCCGCCGCACGTAGCGGTGCAGCGCCTCGACCACCTCGCGCTCGCTCGGGTCCGATCCGATCAGGCCCTGGTCGCGCAACGCGGCGAGCACCGCCGCACGTTCGGCCCGCGCCTGGGCCCGCACCACCGGCACCGGCTCGGTGAGCAGCCCCAACCGCTCGCGCAGCGCGACGTGCTCCTCGGCCAGGTAGCCGGCGGTCGGCGGGAGGTCGTGCGTCGTGACGGTGCTCAGGGCCAGCCGCCGGTAGTCCTCGGGCCGCAGCGGACGTCCGTCGTCGTCCTTCTCGAACCAGAGCACCGAGGTGCCGAGCACCCCGCGGTCGGCCAGCAGCTCCCGCACGCCGGGCTCGACCACGCCGAGGTCCTCGCCGATCACCACGGCGCCGGCCCGCTGGGCCTCCAGCAACAGGATGCCCAGCATCGCCTCCACGTCGTAGCGGACGTAGGTGCCGGTGCCCGGTGCCTGCCCGCGCGGGATCCACCACAGCCGGAACAGCCCCATGATGTGGTCGATCCGGACCGCACCCGCGTGCCGGAACACGGTGCGCAGCAGCTCCCGGTACGGCCGGTACGCCACCCGGGCCAGTTCCGCGGGGTGCCACGGCGGCTGGGACCAGTCCTGGCCCTGTTGGTTGTACATGTCCGGCGGCGCGCCGACCGACGCGGCACCGGCCAGCACCCCGCCCATCGCCCAGGCGTCCGCGCCGCCGGGGTGCACCCCGACCGCGAGGTCGTGCATCACGCCGACCGCCATCCCGGCCTCGACGGCCGCGCGCTGGGCGTCGCCCAGCTGCTGATCGCACAGCCACTGCAGCCAGCAGTGGAAGGCGATCCGGTCGGCCAGCTCGGTCCGCGCCCGCTGTGCACCCGGGGCGCTCGGGCCGCGCAGGTCCTCCGACCACGGCCCGGGGCCGTCCCGCTCGACCAGGGCGCACCACAGCCCGAAGTCCTCCAGCCCCTGCCCCTCGCGACGACGGAACGCGGCGAAGGCCTCCTCCCGCGCGGCGGTCCGCGGGACGGCGAACAGCACCTCCAGCGCCCGGCGCTTGGCCGCCCACACCGCGTCCCGGTCGATCGGCCCGTCGTCGGCGTTCAGCGCCAGCGCCGGTTCGGCCGCCCACTCCAGCAGCGCCCGGTCCGCGGCGGACAGGTAGCCGACCTCGGCGACGTCCTCCACCCGCAGGTAGAGCGGATTGATGAACCGGCGGCTGGTCGGCAGATAGGGCGACGGCGTCAGCGGGGACACCGGCTCGGCCGCGTGCAACGGGTTGATCAGCAGGAAGTCCGCACCCCGGGTCCCGGTCAACCAGGCCAGGTCGGCCAGGTCGCGCAGATCGCCGAGGCCCCACGACTCCCGGGACCGCACCGAGTACAGCTGGACCATCAGACCCCAGCGCGACCGCCGGGACACCGGCTCCGGCAGCTCCAGGCGGTCGGGAACCACGGCCAGCTCGGCGTGCGCGTCCCCGCTCGGCCCCGAGGTCCGCACCCGGTGCCAGCCCAACGGCAGGTGCTCGGGCAGCACGAAGGTCGCGCGGCCGACCCGGCGGCCGTCCACCTCGCGCGGTTCCACCCACCGGTCCGCCTGGGCCAGGTCCACCGAGCCGCCGGACTCCAGCTCGATCCGCGCGGTCACCGGATCCCCGTCCGTCACGTGCACGGCCAGCTCGCCCCGGTCGCCCTGCCGGTGGATCACCACCGGGGGCAGCACCCGGCGCCACGGGTCGTCGTCGACCTCGCGCAGCGCCACCTCGATCCGCTCCGGGGTCCGGGCGTCCACGCCCAGAGCGGCCAGGACGGCGATCAGGGTGTCCGCCGTCGCCTCGGCGCGACCGCCCCCGAAGGTGTCGAAGGCGGTGTCGACGCCGTGTGCCCGCGCCAGCGCGTGCAGGGATGACAGCTCAACTGCGTGCTCCACGTCACAATCCTGCCATGCCAGGGGGACACCTAGGGTGATCAGCATGGATTACCCCTCCGCGCGCCGCCTGGACCTGATCGACGACCTGCACGGGCGCCCGGTCCCGGACCCCTACCGCTGGCTCGAGGACGCCGCCGCGGCGGAGACCGAGGCCTGGTCCGCCGCGCAGGACGGGCTGTACGCCGAGCACCGCGAGCGCCTGGCCGCCACCCTCGGCGACGGCCCGCTGTCCACCGGTCCGCTCACCGCACGGCTGAGCGCGCTGATGGCCGCCGGATTCGTCGGGACGCCCGCCTGGCGCGGCCAGCGGCGGTTCTTCGGCCGACGCGCCGGGGACCAGGAGCACGCGGTGGTCGTGGTCGCCGACTCCCCCGACGACGCGGAGGGCCGGGTGCTGGTCGACCCGATCGCACTCGATCCGGCCGGGACCACCACCCTGGACGCCTGGCAGCCCAGCAAGGAGGGGCACCTGCTGGCCTACCAGGTCTCGCACGGCGGCACCGAGGAGAGCGTGCTGCACGTGCTGGACGTGGCGACCGGTGAGCTGGTGGACGGCCCGATCGATCGCGCCCGGTACTCGCCGGTGGCCTGGGAGCCCGGCGGCGAGGCCTTCTTCTACGTCCGCCGGCTCGCACCCGACCTGCTGCCCGAGGGCGAGAAGCAGTACCACCGGCGGGTGTGGCGTCACGTGGTCGGCACCGATCCCGCGACCGACCTGGAGGTGTTCGGGGACGGGCTGGACCTGACCAACTACTACGGCGTCTCGGTGTCGCTGGACGGCCGGTGGCTGATCGTCTCCGCCTCCGCCGGCACCGCACCGCGCGCCGACGTCTGGATCGCCGACCTGCACGCCACCGGGCCCGGCGCACCGCCGGAGTTCCGGGAGATCGCGGTCGGCCACGACGCGGAGATCGGCGCCTGGGTGGGCCGGGACGGCCGGCTGTACGTGCACACCACGCTGGACGCGGACCGCGGGCGCCTGATGGTGGCCGACCCGGAGCAGCCCTCCGTGCCGCACTGGACCACGCTGCTGCCGGAGGACCCCGAGGCGGTGCTGGAGGATGTCGCTCTGACCGACGACGTGCTGCTGGTCTCCCGTCGTCGGCACGCGGTGAGCGAGCTGTCCGTGCACGACCTGACCACCGGGGCGCGCACCGGTGAGGTGGCCCTGCCCGGGCTGGGGTCGATCGGCGGCCTGGTCACCCGGCCCGAAGGCGGTCATGAGGTGTGGTTCGGCTACACCGACCACACCACGGTGAGCACCGTGCACCGCTACGACACCACCAGCGGCGCGCTGACGGTCTGGGCGACCCCGCCGGGCACCCTCGCCGGCCTGCCGGACGTCCGGGTGCGACGGGTGATCGCGACCAGCGCGGACGGCACGCCGGTGCGCGCCTTCGTGGTGGCCCGTGCCGACGCCCTGGACGAGCAGGGCCGGCCGCTCCGCCCGGCGCCCGCGGTGCTCTACGGCTACGGCGGGTTCCAGATCAGCCTGGACCCGGCCTACTCCGCGACCACGCTGGCCTGGGTCGAGGCCGGTGGCGTGTACGTGGTCGCCAACCTCCGGGGCGGCGGCGAGGAGGGCGAGGCCTGGCACCGGGACGGCCGGCGCGAGCGCAAGCAGCACGTCTTCGAGGACTTCCAGGCGGTGGCCGAGCTGCTGATCGCGGACGGCTGGACGACGCCGGCGCAGCTGGCCTGCTGGGGCGGGTCGAACGGCGGTCTGCTGGTCGGCGCCGCGCTGACCCGGCACCCGGAGACCTTCGCCGCGGTGATCTGCTCCGCTCCCCTGCTGGACATGGTCCGCTACCAGCGGTTCGGGCTCGGGGTGACCTGGACCGACGAGTACGGCGACGCCGACGACCCGGAGCAGCTGGACTGGCTGCTCGGCTATTCCCCATACCACCACGTCCACGAGGGCACCGCCTACCCGGCCACCCTGTTCACGATCTTCGACGGCGACACCCGGGTCGACCCGCTGCACGCCCGCAAGCTCGCGGCCGAGCTGCAGGCCAGGACCGGCGGGGACGCCCCGATCCTGGTCCGGCGGGAGAAGGGGGTCGGCCACGGCGGCCGCGCCCTGTCCCGCACGGTGGCGCTGTCGGTCGAGCAACTGCAGTTCGTGGCGGTGCACACCGGACTCGCGGGTTAGCGTGGTGCCGATGCTGCCCTTCTCCACCGAGTCCCCCACGCCCACGCCCGCCCCGTCGCCCGAGTCCACCCCGTTGGACGCAGGCGAGGCCGTCAGCCACACCTGGGACTGGCTCACCGGCCCCGGCCTGCGGATCGCCATCATCGTGGTGATCGGCATGGTGGTGCTGCTGGTGGTGCAGCGGATGATCCGCTCGACCACCGAGCACATCGCCGACGGCAGCTCGTTCCTGCAGCGCGGCATCGTGCGCGGGGCCGAGATGGGCGGTGCGCTGCGCAAGGTGAGCCCGGTCGCGACCGCCCGGCGCACGCAGCGCGCCCGCACGATCGGGTCCGTGCTGCGGTCCACCGCGGCGATCGTGATCGGCACCATCACGGTGTTCCTGGTGCTGGACCAGGTCGGGGTGAACCTCGCGCCGTTCATCGCCTCCGCCGGTGTCGTCGGCGTGGCGCTCGGCTTCGGCGCGCAGAGCCTGGTGAAGGACTTCCTGACCGGGCTGTTCATGCTGCTGGAGGACCAGTACGGCGTCGGCGACGTGGTCGACGTCGGCCCGGCCATCGGCACCGTGGAGTCGGTCGGCCTGCGGGTGACCAAGATCCGGGACAGCGACGGCGTGCTCTGGTACGTGCCGAACGGCTCGGTGCTCCGGGTCGGCAACAAGACCCAGGGCTGGTCGAACGCCGTGGTCGAGGTGAAGGTCGACTACTTCGTCGACCTGGACCAGGTGCAGACCCTGCTGGAGAAGGCCGCCGCGGACGTGGCGAAGGACGAGGAGCTGCGCACGGTGATGGAGGGCAACGCCACCGTCACCTCGGCGGAGGACCTGGCCTTCGACGCGGTGACCATGCGCCTGGTGCAGCGCACGGTCCCGGCCAAGCAGTGGAAGGTGTCCCGCGCGCTGCGCGAGGCGGTGCGCCGCGAACTGACCGGGGCGGGGATCCCGCTGGCCGGGCAGCGGGAGGCGCTCACCGCCTACCAGGAGGAGCGCCAGACGCAGGAGAGCCCCCGGACACAGGACAGCCCCGGCGATCACGAGGATCCCGGGGCCGGTCGCTCCTGAGTGCGGTGCCCTGAGTCAGGGGGTCAGCGCAGACCCTCCAGCTCGGCGGCGAGGTTGTCCGCCTCCGGGCCCACGATGACCTGGACGATGCGACCGGAGCGCACGACGCCGAACGCACCGGTCTGCTTCAGGGCCGCCTCGTCGACCTGCTGCGGGTCGGTGACCTCCACCCGCAGCCGCGTGATGCAGGGCTCCAGGTCGACGACGTTGCCGTTGCCGCCCAGCGCCGCCAGGATCTGCTCTGCCTTGCTCAACTCGGAACCCCCGAACCCTTCGATAGTCGCCTTCGCTGGGCTCAGCCTAAGCCCGCGACCGGCCGGACCACCCCTCGGGCGGGTGCGACACTCGACACTATGACCTCCGACGACCCCACCTCGTTCTACGCGGCCGTCGGCGGCCACGACACCTTCGTCCGGCTGGTCGACCTGTTCTACCAGGGCGTGGCCGAGGACCCGGTGCTCGCGCCGATGTACCCGGAGGAGGACCTGGGGCCGGCCAAGGTGCGGCTGACCCTGTTCCTGGAGCAGTACTGGGGCGGGCCCACCACCTACTCCGAGAAGCGCGGCCACCCACGGCTCCGGATGCGGCACTCACCCTTCGCGGTGGACCTCGACGCCCGGGACCGCTGGTTGCGCCACATGCGGGCCGCCCTGGACGCGCTGGACCTGGCCCCGCTGCACGAGGCGATGCTCTGGGACTACCTGGAACGCGCCGCTCATTCGCTGGTCAACACCCGCTCCATGCCATCCTGAGCCGTGTGACCGACGCATCGACCTCTCCCACCCCCGCCGACACCCTCGCCGCGCTGCTGGCCGTCCTCGACGTCTCCCCCGCCGGTGAGCGCGGGACGGAGTTCACCGCCCACAGTCTGCCCAAGCCCGGGGGGCGGGTGTTCGGCGGCCAGGTCATCGCGCAGGCGCTGATCGCCGCCGGGCGCACCGTGCCCGAGGGCCGCCTGCCGCACTCGCTGCACGGGTACTTCCTGCGTCCGGGCGACGTCGCCACCCCGATCGACCTGTCGGTGGAGACGCTGCGCGACGGACGGTCGTTCTCGGCCCGCCGCAGCCACGCCGCCCAGGACGGGAACGCGATCCTGTCGATGATCGCCTCGTTCCAGGAGCGCCAGGAGGGCATCGAGCTGACCGAGCCGATGCCCGAGGTCCCCGCGCCGGAGGACGTGGAGTCCGCGATGGACCGGATGGGACACATGGACCACCCGGTCGCCCGGTTCTGGACCCACGAGAGCGCCTTCGACGTCCGGCACGTCGGCGGCTCGATCTACCTCGGGCCGGAGCCCGCGAACGCCGACGGCGGCCAGCAGGTGTGGATGCGCACCCGGGCCCCGCTGCCGGACGACCAGGTGCTGCACCGCGCCCTGCTCGCGCACGCCTGCGACCAGATCATGCTGGAGCCGGTCCTGCGCCGCGCCGGGCTGTCCTGGCTCACGCCGGGCCTGTCGGTGTCCAGCCTGGACCACGCCATGTGGTGGCACCGGGACGTGCGGGTCGACGACTGGCTGCTGTTCGACCAGCGCAGCCCCAGCGCCCAGGGCGGCCGCGGGCTCGGGGCCACCCGGGTGTTCGACCGGGACGGTGTGCTGGTGGCCTCCATCGCCCAGGAGGGCATGGTCCGGATCCCGGACTGACTCCGGTGGCGACCCGACCACGGGCGATGCAGGGTATCGCCCGTGGTCAGACTGCGACGGGTCCGGATCGACTCCCCCGGCTGGACCCGGCGGCGTGCCGGGCGGGGGTTCCAGTACCTGGATCTGGAGCGCCTGCGGATCACCGAGCTCGAGCACCTGGAGCGGATCACCGCGCTGGCCATCCCGCCCGCCTGGCAGGACGTCTGGATCAGCCCGTGGCCGAACGGTCACATCCAGGCCGCCGGACTCGACGACGCCCGGCGGCGCCAGTACCTCTACCACGCCCAGTGGCGGCTGCGCCGCGACCGACTCAAGCACGACCACGTGCTGGAGGTGGGCCGCCGGCTGCCCGCGGCCCGGCGCTCGGTCCGGCGCGACCTGGCGCTGCCGGGCTTCCCCCGCGCGAAGGCGCTGGCGCTGGCGTTCCGGCTGCTCGACCTGGCCTACTTCCGGGCGGGCGGCGAGGGCTACGCCCAGCGCAACGGGTCCTACGGGCTGGCCACGTTGCGCCGCGAGCACGTCGAGGTGCTGGACGAGGGCCGGGTGCACTTCCTCTACCCCGCCAAATCGGGTCAGGTACGGGACGTGGTGGTGGAGGACGCCCAGGTCGCCGAGCTGATCGGCACCCTGCTCCGGCGCCGGGGCGGCGGGCCGGAGCTGCTCGCCTGGCAGGACGACGACGGGTGGCACGACATCGTCTCCGCGGAGGTCGGTGCGGACGTCAAGCACCGGCTGGGCGACGACGCCTCGCCGAAGGACTTCCGCACCTGGCACGCCACGGTGCTCGCGGCCCGCGCCCTGGCCGACGCCGGCCCCGCGCCGAAGGCCGAGCGTGCGCGGCGCACGGTGATCACCGCGATGGTCAAGGACGTGTCCACCGAGCTCGGCAACACCCCGGCGGTGTGCCGGGCGTCCTACATCGACCCGCGGGTGATCGATCTGTGGGAGCACGGCACCGCGATCGCCCCCACCCGGTCCCAGGCCGTCGGTGAGAAGCGGACGCTGGAGCTGCTGGCCTGACCCGCCTGCGGGTGCGCCACCGGTGATCCGGCCGCAGACTGCCGGGATGGCAGACCCGCACCCCACGACCGACCAGCCCGACGACCGGGAGACGTCCGGGGACGCCCCCGCGAACGAGGATCTGCTGCCGCACCCGGTCGCCGACACCCTGCCGCCCGCACTCGTGCCCGCTCCGGGCCCGGACGCCCCGCTGATCGCCGTCACCGGGGTCACCGGCTACGTGGGCGGACGCCTGGTCCCCGAGCTGCTCGCCGCGGGCTACCGCGTCAGGGCTCTCGCCCGGCACCCCGAGCGCCTGCGCGGTCGGCCCTGGTACCCGGACGTCGAGGTGGTGCGGGCCGACGCCTCCGACGCCGAGCAGACCCGGGACGCCCTACAGGGCGCGGACGTCGCGTACTACCTGATCCACTCGCTCGGCACCGGTCGCCGGTTCGAGCAGCGGGACCGGGACACCGCCCGCTCCTTCGGCCGCGCGGCCCGGGAGGCCGGGGTCGGTCGGCTGATCTACCTCGGCGGCCTCGCCCCCGAGAACGAGGAGCTGTCCCCGCACCTGGCCTCCCGTACCGAGGTCGGCGAGATCCTGCTGGACAGCGGGGTCCCGACCGCGGTGCTGCGGGCGGCGGTCATCCTGGGCTCCGGATCGGCCTCGTTCGAGATGATGCGCTACCTCACCGAGCGGCTGCCCGCCATGACCGTGCCGCGCTGGGTCGACAACCGGATCCAGCCGATCGCGGTCCGGGACGTGCTGCGCTACCTGGTCGGCGCCGCGGCGCTGCCGCCCGAGGTCAACCGGGCCTTCGACATCGGCGGCCCGGAGGTGCTCACCTACCGCGACATGATGCAGCACTACGCCCAGGTCGCCGGGCTGCCCCGACGGCTGATCGTCAAGGTCCCGGTGCTGACCCCCCGGCTGTCCAGCCACTGGGTCGGTCTGGTCACCCCGGTGCCGAACAACATCGCCCGGCCGCTGGTCGAGTCCCTGGTGCACGAGGTGGTCTGCACCGAGCACGATATCGCCGAGTACGTGCCGGACCCGCCGCAGGGGCTGATCGGCTTCGACCGTGCAGTGCGCCTCGCCCTCACCCGGATCCAGGAGGCGGCGGTGAGCACCCGCTGGTCGTCGGCCGGGGTGCCGGGGGCGCCGAGCGAACCCCTGCCCACCGACCCGGACTGGGCGGGCGGGTCGCTGTACGTCGACGAGCGCAGCGTGCGGGTCGAGGCGTCCCCCGCGGCGCTCTGGCGGGTGCTGGAGACGGTGGGCGGTGAACGCGGCTGGTACTCCTGGTCGCTGGCGTGGCGGGTCCGCGGCCTGATGGACCGGCTGGTCGGCGGCCCAGGACTGCGTCGCGGGCGCCGGGACCCGCGCCAGCTGCTGGTCGACGACGCGGTCGACTTCTGGCGGGTGGAGGAGGTCGTCCCCGGCGAGCTGATCCGGCTGCGGGCCGAGATGCGCCTGCCCGGGCTGGCCTGGCTGGAGCTGCGGGTGCAGCCGGTCGAGGAGGGCGGTTCGAGCGACTGGACGACGCCGCCGACGGTCTACGCGCAGCGCGCCGTCTTCCACCCCCGCGGGCTGGCCGGGCAGCTGTACTGGTGGTCGGTGTACCCGTTCCACGGCGTGGTGTTCGGCGGCATGCAGCGCAACATCGCCCGCGCGGCGGAGTCGGCGGAGCGCGCGCGCAGCGATCGGTGAGGCGCGACGCCGGTCAGCGGTGCCCACGGCGAGCTGACGGCACCGGTGAGGCGCGGCGCGGGTCAGCGGTCCCCACGGCGAGCTGATGGTGATCGGCGCGGGCCGGTGGCCGCCGACCGCTCCGGCGTCGGCACCGGTCAGCGCGTGCGGCCGCGGAACCGCACCGGCTCCTCGACGTAGGGCGACCACGCGGTGCGCTCGACCTCGCCGAGCCGGCGCGGGCGACCGGTCCGGGCATCCACCAGCACCACCGTGGTCTCGGCGCGGGCGTACACGGTGCCGTCCTCGCCGGGGTCCTTGACCTCGTAGCAGACGTCCATGCTGGCGCCGCCCAGGTGGCCGAGCCACATCTCGACGATCACCGGCGAGCGACGGTAGGCCAGCGGCGCCAGGTACTCGATCTGCTGCCGGGCGACCAGGGTGGAGGTCTCCGCCCCGGGCCCGGCGTCGATCACGGCGGTCGGCCACGGCTGCCGCTCCGCGTCGTCCACCGAGGGCGGGCTGGCCCAGAACACCTCGATCCGGGACTCCTCCAGGATCGTCAGCATCGCCACGTTGTTCACGTGCGCGTAGGCGTCCACGTCGGACCAGCGCAGCTGCACCGGCACCCGCAGTCGGGCCATGGTCGTCCTCTTCTCGGACATGACGCCGGGCGCGTCCCGTGAGGGGGACGCGCCCGGCATCGGTGGATCAGTCGCGGGTCAGCTTGCGGTACGTGACCCGGTGCGGCCGCGCCGCGTCGGCGCCGAGGCGCGAGACCTTGTTCTCCTCGTAGGAGGCGAAGTTGCCCTCGAACCAGTACCAGGCGGACGGGTTCTCCTCGGTGCCCTCGTAGGCCAGGATGTGCGTCGCCACCCGGTCCAGGAACCACCGGTCGTGGGAGACCACGACCGCGCAGCCCGGGAACTCCAGCAGGGCGTTCTCCAGCGAGCCGAGGGTCTCGACGTCCAGGTCGTTGGTGGGCTCGTCGAGCAGCAGCAGGTTGCCGCCCTGCTTGAGGGTCAGCGCCAGGTTCAGCCGGTTGCGCTCACCGCCGGAGAGCACCCCCGCGGGCTTCTGCTGGTCCGGGCCCTTGAAGCCGAAGGAGGCCACGTACGCGCGGGACGGCATCTCCACGTTGCCGACCTTGATGAAGTCCAGCCCGTCCGAGACCACCTCCCACAGGGTCTTCTTCGGGTCGATCCCGCCGCGCGACTGGTCGACGTAGGAGATCTGCACCGTCTCGCCGACCTTCAGGTTGCCGCCGTCCAGCGGCTCCAGCCCGACGATGGTCTTGAACAGGGTGGTCTTGCCCACGCCGTTCGGACCGATCACGCCGACGATGCCGTTGCGCGGCAGCGTGAAGCTCAGGCCGTCGATCAGCACCCGGCCGTCGAAGCCCTTCTCCAGGTCCGAGGCCTCCAGGACGACCGAGCCCAGACGCGGGCCCGGCGGGATCTGGATCTCCTCGAAGTCGAGCTTCCTGGTGCGGTCCGCCTCGGCGGCCATCTCCTCGTAGCGCTCCAGACGGGCCTTCGACTTGGTCTGGCGGCCCTTGGCGCTGGACCGGACCCACTCCAGCTCGTCCTTCAGGCGCTTGGCGAGCTTGGCGTCCTTCTTGCCCTGCACCTCCAACCGGGCCTGCTTCTTCTCCAGGTAGGTGGAGTAGTTGCCCTCGTACGGGTACAGGCGCCCGCGGTCGACCTCGCAGATCCACTCCGCGACGTGGTCCAGGAAGTACCGGTCGTGGGTGACGGCGAGCACGGCGCCCGGGTAGGAGGCCAGGTGCTGCTCCAGCCAGAGCACGCTCTCCGCGTCCAGGTGGTTGGTGGGCTCGTCGAGCAGCAGCAGGTCGGGCTGCTCGAGCAGCAGCTTGCACAGCGCGACCCGTCGGCGCTCACCACCGGAGAGCACCTTCACGTCGGCGTCCGCGGGCGGGCAGCGCAGCGCGTCCATCGCCTGCTCGAGCTGGGCATCCAGGTCCCAGGCGTCGGCGGCGTCGATCGCCTCCTGCAGCTCGCCCATCTCCGCCATCAGCGCGTCGAAGTCGGCGTCCGGCTCGGCCATCAGGGCGGAGATCTCGTTGAAGCGGTCGATCTTGCCCTTGATCTCGGCGACGCCCTCCTGGACGTTGCCCAGGACGGTCTTCTCCTCGTTCAACGGCGGCTCCTGCTGCAGGATGCCGACAGTGAAGCCCGGGCTCAGCCGCGCCTCGCCGTTCGAGGGCTGGTCCAGCCCCGCCATGATCTTCAGGATCGTCGACTTACCGGCACCGTTCGGGCCGACGACGCCGATCTTCGCGCCGGGCAGGAAGTTCAGCGACACGTCGTCGAGGATGACCTTGTCGCCGTGCGCCTTCCGCGCCTTGTACATGGAGTAGATGAACTCAGCCAACGCTCTTCGTCCGCCTCGGGTGGTGTGGGGTCAGGGTCGGTGTCCGGGACCCGGGTCGCCTCGCGGTGCGGGCAGCACCGCCGACGCCCCGGTTCGGGCCGCGGTGACCCAGCCTAGGCGATCACCGCGGCCACGTCCCGGCCCGGCCCGTCGGAGCCGGGGCTCAGGCACCCGCCGCGAGCGGCACGACTGGAGCGTCGTCGTCCTCCTCGTCCGGCTCCCGCCCGGGCACCGCGTGCAGCGCGATCGCCTCGGCGAGCTCCGCCTCCTCCACCTCCGGCGAGCGCGGCGCCTCGCGCCCGGTCCGGCTGAACCGGCTCGAGCCCCATCGCAGATCGGGCCCGATCGCGTCGGCGTACACCACCGCGCTCGAACCGGAGCGGCCCTCGGCCCCTTCCCAGTCCTCGATCCGCAGCATCCCGTGCACCACCACCGGATCGCCCTGGCGGAGGCTCTCGGCCACGTTGAGCGCCAGCTCCCGGAAGGACTTCACCGTGTACCAGCTGGTCGGTCCGTCGGTGACCTCGCCGGTCGTGCGATCGACCTGCCGACCGGTGTGCCCGATCCGGAACTGGGTGTACGGCACCGGGTGCTCACCCTTGCCCGGGTAGAGCTTCGGATGGGTGCCGAGCCAGCCCGCGATCGTGACGTGCGGGTCTCTGCCTGCCATGGTTCCTCCTCCTGCCCGCCGATCCCGGTCGGATCGGCTCGCAGGCCCAGTTCAGCCAGGCGGTCACCGCGAGTCATCTCCGCCTCCGGCAGGGTGGGGACCATCGGGGCTCGAGCGGCCCTGTGGACAGTCGAGCGCCGCTCAGTCCCGGGCAGCTGCCGCCACGAGCTCGCGCACCCGTCGGTGCTCGGCGAGCACCGCGGACGTGGGTTCGGCCAGCCACCGCCGGGCCACCGCACCCAGCGCCGCCCGCCCGTCCTGGCGGACCCGTTCGGCCCGGCGCAGCGCCGCCCGGCGCCGGGCGCGCACCCCGGCCACCAGCAGCAGCACGGCCAGCGCGGCGAGCGCCACCGTCACCGCCCCCTCCGGCAGGAGCAGGTCCGTCCACGCGCCACCGCCCAGCACCTGCCCGGCGCCGATCGCGGCCATCGCCACCGCACCCACCCCGCACAGCGCGGCCAGCACCACGCACACGGCGGCGGAGACCGAACGGCGCACCACCACGGCCACCTCGGCGAGCGCGTCGTCCGCCGCCTGCCGGATCGCCGCCACCGAGCCCACCCGCTCCCGGACCGCACCGGCCCACCGGGTCGGCATCGTGCCGACCGCGCGGTCCACCCAGTCCTCGCGGGCGGACGCCACCGTGCCGGACTGCACCCGTACGAAGCTGGGCACCGGGACGGCCCCACCGCGCACCGCCGCGGCGACCGCATCCGCGATCGCGGGCAGGCCGGCGGCCTCGGCCAGCCGCTCGGCGACCGGCGCCACCTCCAGGGCGGCGTCCGCCGGCTCGGACTCCGCCAGCTGCGCGGACACCAGACGGGCGGCGTCGCCGATCTCCGCCGACCCGCGCCGGGCGGCCAGCGAACGGCCCCCCACCACCTCGGCCAGCAGATCACGCAGCTCGGCGACCCCCGCACCGGTCCGGGCGGAGACCGCACGCACCGGCACCCCGGTCAGGCCGTCGGCCTCGATCAGCCGGGCCACATCCGCCACCAGCGCGTCCTGCTGGTCGGCCGGGACCAGGTCCACCTGGTTCAGCAGCACCAGCATCGCGCCCTCGTGCCCGACCAGGCGGCGGAGATATCCGGAATGCAGCGCGTCGTCGGCGTACTTCTGCGGGTCGAGCACCCAGACCAGCAGGTCCGCCATCGGCAGCAGCCGGTCCACCGTCTCCCGGTGCCGGTCGTCCACCGAGTCGTGATCCGGCAGGTCGAGCAGCACCAGACCGCGCAGCGGCGCCTCGGTCTCGCCGTCCAGGGCGCTCTCCCGCTCGATCCGGCGGTCCGGGTCCACCTCCAGCCAGTCCAGCAGCGCGTCGCCGTGGGTGCCCCAGACGCAGGCAGCCGCCCGGGAGGTGGTCGGACGGCGCACCCCCACCTGCGCGAAGTCGAAGCCGGCCACGGCGTTGAACAGACTGGACTTGCCCGACCCGGTGCCGCCGAGCAGCGCCACCACCGTGTGCTCCACCCCGAGCGCGAGCCGGTCGCGGACCTGGTCGTCGATCTGCCGGACCTGCGCGGACACCGCCGGGTCGATCCGGTCGCCGGCGACCGCCAGCGCCTCCTCCAGCCGGGTCAGGCGTGCGGTCAGTCGTCCGGAGTCGTCCTGCTCGTTCATGTCAGTCCCTTGATCACGGCCAGGCGCAGCCGCAGCGTCGACGCCGCGTCCTCGGCCAGGTCCGGTACGTCCAACGCCGCCCGGGCGGCGGCACGTTCCGCGGCGACCGCCCCCGCCGCGCCCTCGGCCAGCCGGGCACGCAGGTCGGCGACCCGCTGCTCCCCCGCGGGCCCGAACAGCGTCCGCACCGTGTCCTCCGCGCCCTCGACCCCGGACGCCGCGGCCAGCAGCACCGCACCGGCGCCGTCCTCGCCCAGCGCCCGGTGGGCGGCGGCGATCCGCCGTGCGTCCCGTGCCACCGCCCGACGGCGTGCCCGGTCCGGGTTCGGTCCGGTCTCCACCTCCGTGACGCCGGTCGGCGCGCTCACCCACTCCCGCGCGGCGCGATCGGTCTCCGACTCCCGTTCGGCCGCCCGCGCGGCACCGTCCCAGGTGTCCGACAGCCATCGCCCGCCCGCCGGCCCGTCCCGCAACCAGTCCCGCAGCTCCCGCTCGCCGCCCGCGCCGATCGCGGTGAACACACCACGCGCGGAACGGGCCAGCTCCTCGACCAGCGGAGCGAGCGCCGTCGAGCGCTCCCGGCCGCGACCCTTCGAGCGATCCGGTCGGCCCGACCCGCGCACCAGGTCGTCCAGTACCGCACCCGGGCTGGTCAGCTCCGCCCACCGCGCCTGCGGCCCGCCGTGCCCGACCGCGCCCCGGACGACCGTCTCGCGGGCGGCCCGCTCGGTGGCCTCCAGCGACGATCCGAGTCCCGCCCGCAGATCCTCGGCGGCCTCGACCTGCGCCTGCACCGCCTCCGCCAGCTCGTCGACCCACGGCCGCAGGGCCGCCAACGACCCACGCAGCGTCCGCGCGATCACGCTCCGGGCCCGATCCGGCCCGGCCAGCGTCGTCAGCCAACGGTGCACCGGCGCCACCGCGGAGGGGTCCAGCGGTCCGTCCAGCGGTCCCGCGTCCGCCACCACGAACAGCGGCGAGCCCTGCATCCCGTGCTCGCGCAGCCGCTGCATCAGGTCGCCCCGCACCGTCGGCAACGACTCGCCCGGCACCCGGTTCAGCACCATCGCCACCGAGGCACCCCGCGCCACCGCGCCGTCCAGCACCCGCCACGGCAACGCGTCCCCGTAGCGGGCGGCCGTCGTCACGAACAACCACAGGTCGGCCGCCTCCAGCAACCGGCCCGCCGCCCGCCGGTTCGCCTCCTCGACCGAGTCCAGGTCCGGCGCGTCCAGCAGCGCGATCCCGCGCGGCACCTGCTCGCTGACCTGCACGTCGACCGCCGCCAGGACGGGGTGCTCGGCCAGCAGCTCGGCATCCAGCGGGTGGTGCACCAGCACCGGTCGCCGGGTGGTCGGCCGCAGCACGCCGGCCGGGCTCACCTCCTCGCCGACCAGCGCGTTCACGATCGTCGACTTCCCGGCGCCGGTCGACCCCGCGACCACCACCACCGCCGGGGCGCTCAGCGTGCGCAGCCGGGGCACCAGGTGGTCGGCGAGCTGGTCGATCAGCCGGGTCCGCGACTCACGTGCCGCCCGGACGCCGGGGATCTCCAACGGGAGCACCGTGGCACGCACGTCACGCACCAGGTCGGCCATCGCGTCGGCGAGCGAGGCGGCGGTGCGCGGGCGGTCGAGGATGTCGCCGTTGCCGGGCTCCGGCGCGCTCGCAGCCTGCGTGTTCACAGGGGCATCCTCGCCTGTTCGGGGGGTGAGGGCCAAACATGTGGCGCGCCCCCAGCAGGACTCGAACCTGCAACCTACGGATTAGAAGGCCGTTGCTCTATCCATTGAGCTATGGAGGCATACGCGCCGGAGCGCGCGGCCACAGCCTACGCGGCCGGGGCGTGCCACCCGGGTCACCGCCGACCGGGCGCTGCAGCCTCCTCGCTCGCGGTGCAGCGCGCCTGCAACCGGCCTTCCGGGTCCAGGGCGGTCAGCAGCGCCAGCGCGATCGCGTCCAGTTGCTCGACCTGCTCCGGCGTGAGCCGGTCGATCACCAACCGCCGGACCTGCGCGACATGTCCCGGCGCGGTCGTCCGGACCGTCGACCAGCCGTCGTCGGTCAACGTGGCCAGAGTCGTCCGGCGGTCCTCGGCGCTGCGTCGACGGCAGATCAGCCCGCGGGCCTCCAGCCGGGCCGCGACGTGCGAGAGCCGGGGCAGCGAGGCGTTGGTCTGCGCGGCCAACTGCGTCATCGCCAGCGTGCGGTCCGGCGCCTCGGACAGCTTGGCCAGCACCAGGTAGTCGTAGTGCGACAGGCCGGCGTCCCGCTGCAGCTGCTGGTCCAGCGCGCCCGGCAGCAGCTCCGCCACGGCCTCCAACCGGGTCCAGGCACGCAGCTCCCCCGGAGTGAGCCAGTCGACAGTCATCCCGTCATCATAGTTGACCGTTCAACGATCTGTCAGGGCCGAAAATCGCATGACCCGAGTCGACGGTCGGTGGTCTCCTTGGACCACACCGCGGTGCGTCCCCGGGGTCCGGCCAGACCCCAGCTGTCCCAGCTCACAGGAGACCCACCACCATGCACCCCACCAGCACCTTCGACCTGATCCTGCTCGACCACGCCGACCGGATCGCCGCCGCCACGCGGACCCGCACCCGCCGGGCACGCAGCGCCCCGGCCGCCGAGCCGCAGCCCGAGCGGCCGCCGGATCCCAGCCCGCTCTGGGCATGGTCCGACGACCTGCTCCCCGCTCCCCTGGTGGGTGCGGTGGCGCGGTGAATCGCCGGATCCGGCCGGGGTCGTCGCCCCAGCAGCACGCGACGACCCCGGCCTTTTCCGCGTCCGGGGCCGGGCCGGCCGTAGGCTGACCCCCGTGAGCACCGTCAACAACCAGCAGGGCAGCGCCGACCGCATCGTCTGGATCGACTGCGAGATGACCGGTCTGGACAACGTCGCCGACGCGCTCGTCGAGGTCGCGGCCGTCGTCACCGACTCCGAGCTCAACGTGCTCGGCGAGGGCGTGGACGTGGTGATCGCACCGCCTGCCGAGGCCCTGACCCAGATGGGCGACTTCGTGCGGACCATGCACACCACCTCCGGTCTGATCGAGGAGCTCTCCGACGGCACCACGCTGGCCGACGCGCAGCGCCAGGTCCTCGACTACGTCCGCACCTGGGTGCCCGATCCGGGCAAGGCGCCGCTGGCGGGCAACTCGGTCGGCACCGACAAGGTGTTCCTGGACCGCGACATGCCCGAGCTGGTGGCCCACCTGCACTACCGGATCATCGACGTCTCCTCGATCAAGGAGCTGGCCCGCCGCTGGTACCCGCGGGTCTACTTCGCCTCCCCCAAGAAGAACGGCGGCCACCGCGCGCTCGCCGACATCCTGGAGAGCATCGACGAGCTGCGCTACTACCGCGCGGCCCTGCTGGTCGCCCAGCCCGGACCGGACTCGAAGACCGCCAAGGCGATCGCCGCCGAGGTCAGCTCGACGTCGGTCGCGGCCGCCCACCAGTCGACGTGACGGCCGCGACAGCCACCGATTCCTCAGCACGGCCCCACACCCGCTACACTCGTCCAGGCCCGCAAGGGTCATGGTGGCTATAGCTCAGTAGGTAGAGCACCTGGTTGTGGTCCAGGGGGTCGCGGGTTCAAGTCCCGTTAGCCACCCCACAGGGTCGATGAACCGCAGGGTTCACCACCCGACATGACGAGGGCCCCGCACCGATCCGGTGCGGGGCCCTCGTCATGTCCGGCCGCGTCAGAGCCGCGCCTCGACCACGTCCGCGAACCGCGACACCGCCTCGGGCGCCTGCGCGAAGAACAGCGACGGCTCGATCAGCTCCAGCTCCAGGACCACGGGGTTGCCCTCGTCGTCCGGCACCAGGTCGACCCGGGTGTAGGCCAGCGGCCCGGTCACGCCGTTCAGCAGGCCGGGCAGCGCGTCGATCACCTGCTGGCCGACCTCCAGCTCGGCGGCGGAGGGCTCGCGCGGGGTCATGACCTCTTCCTTGTAGAGGACGCCGCTCATCGATCCCTGCTCGTAGGGCCCGGTCAGCAGCGGCTCCTTGCGCAGGGCGTGCGACAGCTTCCCGTCCAGGTAGACCAGCGCGGTCTCGCCGACCTCGTCGACCTGCCGGAGGTAGCGCTGCACCATGACGTGACGTCCGGCGTCCAGCAGCCGCTTGGCGTGCATGATGCCCTGCGCGCGGGAGTTGGTGACGCCGGCCTCGTACCGGCCGGTGTCCCGGGCGCCGGCGCTGACGGTCGGCTTGATCACGAAGTCGCCGAACGCGGGGAACCGGGTGTGGATCGCGCGGGCGTTGAAGTTGCGGTCCGGGTCGAGCCAGATGGTCGGGATGATCGGCAGACCGGCCCGGTCCATCGCCCGCTGGTACTGCTTGTCGATGTTCCAGGTGATGGCCGATGCCGGGTTCAGCAGCTTGGCGCCGGAGGACACCCGCTCGGCCCACCAGCGGAAGTCGCGCGGGTGGTCGGTGTAGTCCCAGGTGGAGCGGACCACGACCAGATCGAAGTCGGACCAGGTGACGGTGGGGTCGTTCCAGACCACCGGGCGGACGTCGTGACCGCGGCGGGCCAGTTCCTCCAGCAGGGGACGGTCGTCCGGGTCGAGGTCCGGCAGGGCGGCGCAGGTGGCGAGGCCGATCGTGTGGGTCACGCGGTCAGGCTACCCACGAGGGCGGCGATCCGGCAGGGCGGCTCAGAGCGCGGCGGACCGCTCGGGCACCCCGTCGTCCACGATCCGGCGCAGCGCGCGCAGGACGCCCGCGCCGTCCAGCACGCCCACCGTGCGGTCGCCGTCGAGCACCGGGACCGCCCCGGAGCGCGACTCGGCCACCGCGCTGAACGCCTCGGACAGCGAGCCGCCGACCCGGACAGTGGCCCGGTCGGTCGGCAGGTCCTCCCCCAGCGCGATCTCGCGCAGGTCGGTGCGTTCCACGGTGCCCAGACCCAGGAGCCGGGTGGCGGCGTCCCTGCCGACCAGGTCGGCGACCGCATCCGAGGCGGGGGCGGTCAGCACCCGCACCGGGTCGTCCAGCTGCTCCAGGTGTCCGCCCCGGCTGAAGACGGCGACCCGGTCGGCCAGCTGCACCGCCTCGTCGACGTCGTGGGTGACCAGCATCACGGTGGTGCCGATCTCGGAGTGGATCCGGCGGAACTCGGCCTGCAGCCGTCGGCGGCCGACCGGGTCGACCGCGCCGAAGGGCTCGTCCATCAGCAGCACCGGCGGGTCGGTGGCCAGGCCGCGGGCCACGCCGACCCGCTGGCGTTCCCCACCGGACAGCTCGTGCGGGTAGCGCTTGGCGTAGCGACCGGGTTCCAGGCCCATCAGCTCCAGCAGCTCGCCGACCCGGGTGCGGGTGCGGTTCCGGTCCCAGCCGAGCAGTCGGGGCACGGTGGCGACGTTCTGCTCGACCGTTCGGTGCGGGAACAGGCCGACGTTCTGGATCACGTAGCCGATCCGGCGCCGCAGGGCCACCGCGTCGACGTGGGTGACGTCCTCGCCGCCGAGCAGGATCCGGCCGGAGGTGGGCTCGACCAGGCGGTTTGCCATCCGCAGCGTGGTGGACTTGCCGCAGCCCGAGGGCCCGACCAGGGCAAGCAGCTCGTGCTCGCGGACCTCCAGCGACAGGTCGGCCACGGCCACCGTCCCGTCGGGGTACTCCTTGCGGACGTGCTCGAACGCGATCGCCGTCATGGCCGACGACGCTACCGGTCGGCACCGACACCCGCGCGGTCTGCGGGCACGATCACCCCGGTTCGACCAGCGGATGTCAGCGCCCCCCGGTAGCGTTCCAGCGGTGATGGGCCTGACCAGCGCAGTTCCGAGAACCGCCGTGACCGCGGCCGGCGGTGACGCCGCGGCCAACCCGTGGCTGTCCTGGGAGTACGTGCAGCGCAACTGGGGCGACATCAGCCACGCGTTGCAGCAGCACACCAGCCTCACCCTGCAGGCGATCGCGATCGCGGTGCTGATCGCCGTCCCGCTCGGGATGATCGCCCACCTGCAGCCCCGGCTGGCCGCCCCGATCGTCGGCACCTCCTCGGTGCTCTACACGATCCCGTCCCTGGCGCTGTTCACCGTGCTGGTGCCGTTCACCGGGATCGGGCGCACCCCGGTGCTGATCGGCCTGGTCGTCTACGCCATGCTGGTGCTGGTCCGGAACATCATCGTCGGGCTGGGCGGCGTGGACGACAGCGTGCGGGACGCGGCCCGGGGACTCGGCTACGGCCGCCTGCGCCTGCTGCTCACCGTGGAGCTGCCGAACGCGCTGCCCGCGGTGATCGCCGGGATCCGGCTGGCGACCGTGACCACGGTGGCGCTGGTCACCGTCGGGGTGGCGGTCGGCTACGGCGGGCTGGGCGAACTGATCTTCCGCGGCTTCCGCAACAACAAGTACCACGCCGAGATCCTCACGGCCACGCTGCTCTGCCTGGCCCTGGCACTGCTGCTGGACCTGGTGTGGTGGCTGATCGGCCGCGCGGTCACGCCGTGGGCCCGACGCGGGCGGGAGGCCTGAGATGGACGTGCTGCGCGACGCCTTCACCTGGCTGAACGACCCGCTCAACTGGTCCGGTCGCAACGGCGTCCTCGCCCTGGGCGCGGAGCACCTGCGCCTGAGCATCATCGCGGTGCTGCTGGCCGCGCTCGTGGCGCTGCCGCTGGGGATCTGGCTGGGTCACCGGCGTTCCGGCGGGGTGCTGACCGTCGTGCTGGCCAACACCTCGCGGGCGCTGCCGACCTTCGCCCTGCTGACCATCTTCGCCTCGACCGGCCTGTTCGGTTCCCGGGCGACGATCATCGCGGTGGCGATCTTCGCGGTGCCGCCGATCCTGGCCAACGCGTTCACCGGGCTGATGGAGGTCGACCCGGACGTGCGGGACGCCGCCCGTGGGATGGGGATGAGCGGCTCCCGCGCCCTGTTCCAGGCCGAGCTGCCGCTGGCGCTCCCCCTGATCGGCGCCGGGCTGCGCACCGCGACCACCCAGGTGCTGGCGACCGTGCCGCTGGCCGCGCTGGTCGGCGGCAAGAGCCTCGGGTCGATCATCGTCAGTGGGATGGCCCTGCAGAAGTACGGGCAGGTGGTGGCCGGCGCCCTGTTGGTCGCCGCGCTCTGCCTGGTGATCGAGGGCGTGCTGGCGACGATCCAGTGGCTGGCCACGCCGGAGCCGCTGCGCAACCGTCGCCGCCCCCGCCGCAGCACCAGTCCGCAGCCGGACGACACCCCGACCCGGCCCGACAACCGTGATCGGACTGTGACCCCGGCGGCCGCCTGAGCGGTTGCCGACCCCGCGCGACGCCGGTCGAATGATCGTCGCCGCCCCCTGACCCCGCACCGCCATCCGATGGAAGAGGACTCATGAAGGCACGTCGCACCACTCTCGCCGCCACCGCCGCGGGGGTGCTCCTGCTCGTCGCCGCCTGTGGCGACCCGGGGTCCGGCGGCGGTTCCGCCGATCCCACCTCCGCCACGGACGTCGAGGGCGCGGTCTGCGAGCCGATCGCCGGGGACCAGCTCGTGGTCCTGGAGGACGACAAGGGTCTGCAGAACGCGGACAACATCATCCCGGCGGTGAACGCCGCCGCCGCCAGCGCCGACCCGAACCTCATCCCGCTGCTGGACGAGGTCTCGGACGCGCTGGACACCGACAAGCTGATCCAGCTGAACAAGGCCGTCGACATCGACCGCCAGACCTCCTCCGAGGCGGCGGCGACCTTCGTCGAGGACGAGGGCCTGGCCTCCGACGACAGCAGCCTGGGCGCCGGGAAGTCCGTGGTGATCGGCGCGGCGAACTTCTCCGAGAGCGCCACGCTGTCCGAGATCTACTCCGCCGTGCTGAAGTCCGCGGGCTACTCCACCGAGGTCCAGACCATCGGCAACCGCGAGACCTACCTGCCGGCGCTGGAGAGCGGCCAGATCACCGTCTCCCCGGAGTACGCCGCGACCCTGACCGAGTTCCTCAACACCGCCGCCAACGGTGCGGACGCCGAGCCGCAGGCCTCCGGTGACGTGGACGCCACGGTCGAGGCGCTGACCACCCTCGGGGAGGCCGCAGGCCTGACCTTCGGCAAGGTCTCCGCCGCGCAGGACCAGAACGCCTTCGCGGTGACCCAGGCCTTCGCGGACGAGCACGACCTGACCACGCTCTCCGACCTCGCCACGAACTGCTCGGGCGGCGTCAGCCTGGCCGGTCCGGCCGAGTGCACCGAGCGCCCGTTCTGCCAGCCCGGCCTGGAGGGCACCTACGGGATCAAGATCAGCGACTTCACCTCCTACGACTTCGGCCTGATCGGCGACGCCGTGCGGCAGGGTGAGTCGGCGATCGGTCTGGTGCTGTCCTCGGACGGCTCGCTGGCCAGCTGACCGCATCCCACGCGACGAAGGGCCGCCGGATCGCTCCGGCGGCCCTTCGTCGTTCCCGTTATCAGAGGCCCGCGGTCTCCCACAGGCGCAGCCACACCTCGCTGACCGTGGGGTAGGCCGGCACCGCGTGCCACAGGCGGCTCAGCGGCGTCCCGGCCACGACCGCGACCGTGGCGGTCTGCAACAGCTCGGCGGCGTCCGGACCGGTGAAGGTCGCGCCGAGGATGACGTGCGAGTCCCGGTCCAGCACCAGCTGGGCGGTGCCCTGGTAGCCGTCCGCGCTCACCGACGCCCCGGCGACCGACCCGATCGCGTAGCTCACGGTGCGCACCGACCGGCCGGCGTCCTTCGCCTGCTGCTCGGTCTGCCCCACCCATGCCACCTCCGGACGGCTGAAGACCACCTGCGGCACCGCGGCGTGATCGGCGGTGGCCCGGAACCGGCTCCAGTCCCCGGCCTCCCGCTCGGCGTCGCGCAGGGCGTCGTCGGAGCCGAACCGCGCGGCGACCACGTCCCCGGCCACCCGGGCGTCGTACTTGCCCTGGTGGGTGGTGGCGGTCCGCCCGGTCACGTCCCCGACCGCGAACAGCCAGTCGTGACCCGGGACCTGCAGGGCGTCGTCGACCGTGATCCCGTCCAGGCCGAGCACGTCCAGCCCCAGCTCGGCGGTCCGCGGCCGTCGCCCGGTCGCGACCACCAGCTCGTCGGCGTCCACGGTCTGCTCGCCCTGCGGCCCGCTCAGGGTCAGGTGCACCCCGTCGGCGTCCCGGCGGACGGCCGTGGTCTCGGTGCCGAACCGCAGGTCCACCCCGAGCTCGCGCAGCGCGGTGCCGATCTCCTCCGCCGCGAACGGCTCCGCGCCGGTCAGCAGCCGGTCGCCACGCACGATGACCGTCACCTCGGCGCCCAGGTCGCGGTAGGCGGTGGCCATCTCCACCCCGACCACGCCCCCACCGAGGACGGCGAGCCGCGACGGCACCTCCTCCACCGCGGTGGCCTCCCGCGAGGTCCACGGGGTCGACTCCGCCAGGCCGGGGACGTCCGGGATCACCGGTTCGCTGCCACTGGCCACGATCACCGCGTGCCGGGCGATCACCCGGGTGCTGGTGCCGTCCTCCTCGTTGTCGACCCGCAGTTCCTTCTCGCCGGCGAACCGGGCGGTGCCGCGCAGCAGCCCCAGCCCCGCCGAGTCCAGCCACTCCACCTGGCTCCGGTCGTCCCAGTGCGAGGTGAACACGTCCCGCCGGGCCAGCACCTGTGCCGGGTCGAGCGTGCCGGTCAGCAGCTCCGCCACCCCGGGGACGGCCCGCGCCTCCGCCAGCACCGCTCCGGGCCGCAGCAGCGCCTTCGACGGCATGCACGCCCAGTAGGAGCACTCACCGCCGACCAGCTCGCGTTCGACCACCAGCACGGACAGTCCGGTGCGGGCGGCCCGGTCCGCGGCGTTCTCCCCCACTGCGCCGCCGCCGATCACGACCACGTCGTAGCTGAGTGTCTGGTCCATCGTGTCGCTCCGTTTCCTCGGGTGCTCCCATCGTGGTCCCCGGGCGGCGGAACGGCAGGTCGAACGACGCGAGGCCGGCGACCCCGTGGGGATCGCCGGCCTCGACGTGCGAGCGGGTCGCTCAGTAGGTGAAGCGGGACACCTGACCGCGCAGGTTCTCGGACAGCCGGGCCAGCTCGCCGATCGCGGAGCCCATCTGCCCGAGGGTCTGGCTCGAGGTCGACGCGGCGGCGGCCACCCCGGTGATGTTGTTGGCGATCTCGCCCGAGCCGGTCGCGGCCTCGGCCACCGACCGGGACATCTCCGTGGTCGTCGCGGTCTGCTCCTCCACCGCCGAGGCAATGGTCATCTGGTAGTCGTTGATCGACTGGATGATGGTCGAGATCTCCCCGATGGCGACGACCGCACCCGAGGTGTCGGCCTGGATCGCCTCCACCCGCCGCGCGATGTCCTCGGTCGCCTTCGCGGTCTCCTGCGCCAGCTCCTTGACCTCACCGGCCACCACCGCGAAGCCCTTGCCGGCCTCACCGGCACGCGCGGCCTCGATGGTGGCGTTCAGGGCCAGCAGGTTGGTCTGCTCCGCAATGGAGGTGATCACCTTCACGACATTGCCGATCTCCACCGACGAGTCGCCCAGCTTCGCGACCTGGTCGTTCGTCACCGCAGCCGCGTCCGTGGCCTGCCCGGCCACCTTCGCCGCCTGCGACGCGTTCTGCGCGATCTCCCGGATGCTGGCGCCCATCTGCTCCGCGCCCGCGGCCACCGTCTGCACATTGCGCGACACCTGCTCCGCAGCGGCCGCGACCACCCCGGCCTGCGCCGACGTCTCATCCGACCCCGCCACCACCTGCGAGGACGCCGCGGACAACTCCTCCGCGGCAGCAGCCACCGTCTGCGACGTCTCCACCACCCCGGACATCAGCGTCCGCAGCGAGCCCTGCGCCTCGTTCAGCGCACCGGCCATCCGGCCCAGCTCGTCGCGCGAGTCCAGCCGGACCGGCACGGTCAGGTCACCGTCGCCGATCGCCTCCACGGTGTGCTGCACCTGGCGCAGGTCGCCGATCAGGCGGCGGACCAGCACGGTGCCCAGCCCCGCGGCCAGCAGGACGCCGATCACCCCGGTGACGATCATCACCAGAGTGGCGTTCTTCGCCTGCTGATCGGCGGCGGCGATGTCCGCGTTCGCGCGTTCGTTGACGGAGTCCGTCAGAGCCTGCAGTGCGTCGCCGATCTCGGTGGTGATCGGACGCACGGTCTCCGCGTAGGCGTCGTGATAGGCCACCGCCCCGAGATCCGCGTCCGCCTCGATGTCCGCGGCGGCCGACTGGTACCGCGTGTAGGCGTCGGTCAGTGCGGCGTACGCGTCCTCGTCCAGGACGAAGGGCGCGTAGTCGTCGATGTTGCTCAGCGCGTCGGCGTCGAAGCCCTCCCGGTCGCTGGTGATGCCCGCCCGGTCGGCGTCCGCCACCATGCCGAACTCCAGCACCCGGGCACGGCTGGCCTGGAACCAGCGCTGGATGTTCACCAGGTAGGTCTGCGGCTCGACCGCGGTGCGACCGAGCTGGGTGACCGAGCTGTCGAGCGCGTTCAGCCGGCTGATGCCGACCACGGTCACGGCGAGCACCACCACGATCAGGATGCCGAGCACCCCGCCGATCCGGGCGCCGACCGGGAGGTCGTGCACCCTGAGCCGGCGCGCGCGAGGGGACTGAGGAGCGGTGGCGGCCATGCGGCATGCCCTTTCCGTCGGAAGGTCGTCCCTTTCCAGATCGACGGCGCCCCCGGGCGGCTGAGGACTCGGCCGGGTGACACCCGCTCGTCCCCGGTGGGCGGCGTTCACGGGCCGGGGCCGGGACGCGGGCGGGACGCTCGGGCGCGGCGTCGACAGAGGGCCGGGCCGACACGACGAAGGCCCCGCATCGATCGATGCGGGGCCTTCGTTGCGGTGCGCCATCAGGGACTCGAACCCCGAACCCGCTGATTAAGAGTCAGCTGCTCTGCCAATTGAGCTAATGGCGCGCAAGAGAGAAGTTAGCACCACGGTGGCGTCGGACGCGAATCCGTTCCCCGCCGGTGGCACCGGTCGTGATGCAGGTCACGCGGTGTGGGACGTCTTCGGCTCCGGCGACTCCGAGTCCTGCCACCACTCGTCGTCGGGCAGGCCCTCGGCGCGCAGGATCTCCCCGGACCGGGGCTCGGCGGCCGCGAGGTCGGCGAGCAGCGTCAACGGCACGTGCTCCGCGAGCAGGTCCATCACCGTGCGCGCCTCGTCCGGCGCGGACTGATCGTCGCCCACGACCGTCCCCCTCTCGTCGGGATCCATCGCAACACCGCCGGGGTCGCCGCGCAACAGCTAGAGGTACAGCCCCGTGCCCTCGCCGCCGTCGCGAGGCTCGGCGACGGCGTGCACGTCCTTCTCCCGGAGCAGCAGGTAGGTCGCACCGGACAGTTCGACCTCGCCGCGCTCGTCGGGGTCGAACAGCACCCGGTCGCCGACCGACACCTGGCGCACGTGCTGCCCGGCGGCGACCACCGCACCCCAAGTCAGGCGCTTGCCGACCATCGCGGTGGCCGGGATGACGATGCCCGCACTGGACCGGCGTTCGGCCGCGTCGGCGTCCAGTTCGACCAGCAGGCGGTCGTTGAGCATCCGGATCGGCAGGTCGGGATGGGGCTTCTGCGTCGCACTCACGCCGCAGACGGTACCGGCTGCTTACCCTGTGCTCGGCCGCGCGAGAGCCGTCCGGCCGTGAGGAGATCGCCATGCCGCGCCTGTCCGTGGGAGACACCGCCCCCGACTTCACCCTGCCGACCGCCGACGGCGGATCGCTCACCCTGTCGGAGCTGCGCGGCGAGCACGTGGTCGTGTATTTCTACCCGGCGGCCGGGACCCCGGGTTGTACCAAGCAGGCCTGCGACTTCCGCGACTCGCTCGCCTCGTTGCAGGCGCACGGCTACCGCGTGCTGGGGGTGTCCCCCGACTCCCCGGCCAAGCTCGCGGCCTTCGCCGAACAGGAGTCGCTGACCTTCCCGCTGGTGTCCGACGCCGACCGCACCGTGATGGAGCAGTGGGGCGTCTGGGGCGAGAAGAAGCTGTACGGCAAGGTGGTCACCGGCGTGATCCGCTCCACCGTGGTGCTGGCCCCCGACGGCACGGTCGAACTCGCGCAGTACAACGTGAAGGCCACCGGCCACGTGGCCAAGCTGCGTCGCGACCTCGGGATCGACGCGGCCTGATCCCCCGACCTGGCATCATCGACCGGTACGCGGGAGTGGTGTAACGGCAGCCACGCCAGGTTTAGGTCCTGGTGCTCGATGAGCGTGCGGGTTCGAATCCCGTCTCCCGCACCCGGGCGCACGAGAGCCCCGCACCGTCGGGCGGTGCGGGGCTCTCGCCTGGGGTCAGTTCTGCGCGGCCTCGGCGGCGGCGATCTGCGCCCGGACGTCGTCCATGTCCAGGCCCTTCACCGCGTCCACCACCTGCTGCAGCGCCGGTCCGGGCAGGGCGCCGGCCTGGTTGAACACCAGGACGCCCTCACGGAACGCCATCAGCGTGGGGATCGAGGTGATCTGCAGCTGGGCCGCCAGCTCCTGCTCCGCCTCGGTGTCCACCTTGGCGTGGACGATGTCGGGGTGCGACTCCGAGGACTGCTCGAAGATCGGTCCGAACCGCTTGCACGGGCCGCACCAGTCGGCCCAGAAGTCCACCAGGACGATCTCGTTCTCGTCGATCGTCTTCTGGATGGACTGAGCCGTCAGCTCGGTCGTTGCCATCAGTCGCCTCCTGTTGCCTGTGTCGAACGCCGGTAGAGCGCTCGTGCCGCGTCCAGTATTCCCGGACCGCGTCCGGACAGCCCGCCGGGCGATTGCGCGCGTCGGGGATGCCCACCCTCGGCGGTACGGGGTAGAACTTCCAGGTGACCGACACCGCAGACCTGCCCCCGGAGCCCCTGGAGCCCCACCGCCCCGCCGGCTGGCTGAGCGCCGAGGGCATCGCCGCCGTCCGCCGCCAGATGCCGTTGCTGTACGTCGACGCCGTCCCGGTACGGGTCGACGACTCCGGCGACGTGGTCGCCGTCGGCCTGCTGCTGCGGGTGACGCCCGAGGGCGTGATGTCGCGAGCCCTGGTCTCCGGCCGGGTGATGTACCACGAGCGGGTGCGGGACGCTCTGCTGCGCCACATCGAGAAGGACCTGGGATCGATGGCCCTGCCGCAGGTGCCGCCGTCGCCGCAGCCGTTCACGGTGGCCGAGTACTTCCCCACCCCCGGCGTCACGCCGTACCACGACCCCCGGCAGCACGCGGTCTCCCTGGCCTACGTGGTGCCGGTGACCGGCGACTGCCGCCCGCAGCAGGATGCGTTGGACCTGGCCTGGCTCACCCCGGAGGAGGTCTGCTCCGAGCAGGTCCAGGTGGAGATGAACGGCGGACAGGGCCTGCTGCTGCGCCAGGCGATGGCGCACGTGGGGCGCATGCCGTGAGCCCGGGGGCGCGGTCGGTCGCCACCCGCGTGTCGTACGGCGTCCTGGCCCTGGGCGTGCTGGTCGGACTCGGACTCGAGATCCACTCCGCGCTGACGACGGATCCGGGCGCCGCGATCACCCGGACCGAGCGCCTGGTCCGGCTGTTCAGCTACTTCACCATCCAGTCCAACCTGCTGGTCCTGATCGCCGCGGTGCTCCTGGTGTCCGCGCCGCACCGCGGTGGCCGGCTCCGTGCGGTGATCCGGCTCGACGCGCTGCTGTGCATCGCCGTGACCGGGGTGATCTACCACGCCCTGCTGTCCGGCTACGCGGCCACGCTCGCCCCGGCCGGGCGGATCTCGGACTTCCTGCTGCACACCTTCGCCCCGATCGCGACGTGGCTGATCTGGCTGGTGGTCGGGCCGCACGGCGACCTGCGGTGGAGCACGGTCGGCTGGGCGGTCGGCTATCCCCTGGTCTGGATCGCCTCCACCTTCGTCCGGGGTGCGATCACCGGCTGGTACCCGTACGACTTCCTGGACGCGGGTGCGCTGGGACTGGGCCGTGCGCTGCTCAACACCGCGGCCGTGGCCCTCGGTTTCCTGCTGCTGGCCACCCTGGCCCGCGGACTGGACCGGGTCCTGCCCGGCAGCACCGGGCCCGCTCCGACCCGCTAGAGCTCCACCGCCGTCCACCCCGCCAGATCCGCCCGCATCGCCCGGTCGTGGGTCGCGACCACCACCGCAGCGGAGGTCACCCGCAGCGCCGCGGTCAGCTCGTCCACCAGCCCGATCGACAGGTGGTTGGTCGGCTCGTCCAGGATCAGCACCTGCGGAGCCGGGACCAGGGCCATCGCCAGCGCGAACCGGCGACGCTGCCCCACGGAGAGCTCGGCCAGCGGGCGGTCCAGATCGGCCTCGTCCAGCAGACCCAGCGCGGCGATCGGCACGATGTGCCCGGGATCCAGCGCGCCGGTGCGCAGCAGCTCCAGCGCCCGGGCCGCGGCGGCCTCGAACCCGGTCATCCGCAGCTGCTCCGGGGTGCCCTCGTCCTGGGCCAGCACACCGAGCCGCAGCGCCCGGGCGGCGGTGCGGTGCCCGCGGTCCAGCGGCAGCCGACCGGCCAGGGCGGCCAGCAGGGTGGACTTTCCGGCACCGTTCGGCCCGGTGATCAGCAGCCGACCGGCCGGGGGCAGCTCGATCCGCACGCCGGGCAGGTCCAGACGGCCGTCCACCCGGGGCGCGCGCAGCTCCAGCAGGGGCCCGCCACGGTAGGTGTCCTCCACCCGGGACGACGTCGGCAGGCTGGGCAGATCGGGGAAGGCGAGCTCCAACGGCGGGACCGGCACCTCGACGGCCTCGGCCTCCAGCTTCTGCACCAGACGGTCCGCGGCCTTGACGTGGATCCGGGCCCGGGTGCCACGGCGGTGCTTCTGCGAGCCCTTGGGCGGGCGCCACTCGTCGGACAGCCCCTCGTAGGACCGGTCCAGGCGGTGCGCGAGCTGGAGCGCGCGTGTGCGCTCCTGCGCGTAACGGACCCGCCAGCGCCGCAACGCCTGATCCTTGGCGAAGCGGTAGTCGGCGTAGCGGGTCGCGCCGTAGAGCACCGGGCGGCCGTCCATCGACGGGTCCAGGTCCAGGATCGCCGTCATCACGTCGTCCAGGAGCTTGCGGTCGTGGGTGACGATCAGCACCACGCCGGGCCAGTGCTGCAGTTGGGCGGTCAGGTAGTCGATTCCCCCGGCGTCCAGATGGTTGGTCGGCTCGTCCAGCAGCAGGATGTCGGCCCGCTCGGCGACGTGGCAGGCCAGGCGCGCCCGGTAGGCCTCCCCGACGCTGAGCGTGCCCAGCGCCCGTGCGGGGTCCCGGGGCGCGCCGAACCGGGTCAGCGCCTCGTCCACCCGGCGGTCGACGTCCCAGGCGGCCAACCGTTCGGCGGCGGCGATCGCCTCGCTCAGCGCGGTGAGGTCGCCGGAGTCGTGGTCGAAGTCCGCCACCACCCGGTCCAGGCGCTCGGCCGCGGTGCGCACCTGCCCGGCAGTCCGGGCGATCAGGTCGCCGATGGTGGCGTCCGGCGGCAGATCGAGCTCCTGGTGCACCACGGAGACCTCGCCGACGGTGCGGACCTCGCCCGCGGTCGGCACCAGGTCACCGGCCAGCAGCCGGAGCAGGGTGGTCTTGCCCGCGCCGTTCTCCCCCACCACGCCGATCCGCTCACCGGCCGACGCGGTGAGGACCACGGCGTCCAGCACCGGCCGCCCCGGGTAGCCGAAGCTCACCCGGTCGGCGACCAGGTGCACCTCAGGCACGCAGGACCCGGACCACCGACGGCGCCAGGGCGCGGAAGGCGCGCCCGCGGTGCGAGATGGCGTTCTTCCGCTCCGGGGGCAGCTCCGCGGCGGTCAGGTCCCCGCCCTCGACGATCAGGATCGGGTCGTAGCCGAAGCCGTGCTCGCCACGCGGGGCGTGCGCCAGCCGGCCCTCCAGGGACCCGAGCTCGACGTGCTCGGCACCGTCCGGGGTGACCAGCGCGGCCGCACAGGTGAAACGCGCCGCCCGGTGCTCGTCCGCGATGTCGCCGAGCTGGGCCAGCAGCAGGTTCAGGTTCGCCAGGTCGTCGCCGTGCCGGCCGGACCAACGCGCGGAGAAGATGCCGGGCGCCCCGCCCAGCACGTCCACCGACAGGCCGGAGTCGTCGGCCACCGCGGGCAGCCCGGTGAAGGCCGCGAGCGCCCGCGCCTTGATCAACGCGTTCTCCGCGAAGGTGACGCCGTCCTCCACCGGCTCCGGGGCGCCGACGTCCCGCGCGCTCACCACGGACGCCGGGTCCAGGTCGGGCAGCGCGGGGATCAGGATCGCCCGCAGCTCCGCCAGCTTGTGTGCGTTGTGGGTGGCGAGCACCAGCCGCGGCTCGGTCATGCGGCACCGCCGCGCACGGTGACCCGGCCCGGGGTGGCCAACGCCTCGGCCTGCACGCGGGCCAGTTCCCGGGTCCCGCCGAGCGCCAGGTCCAGCAGCTGGTCCAGCTCGGAGCGCTTGAACGGCGCGGCCTCGGCGGTGCCCTGCACCTCGACGAAGTCCCCGGAGCCGGTGACGACCACGTTCATGTCGGTCTCGGCCCGGACGTCCTCGACGTAGGGCAGGTCCAGCACCGGACGGCCGTCGACGATGCCGACGCTCACCGCGGCCACCGAGTCGGTCAGCACGGTCTTCTTCGCGTCGATCGCGCCGCGCTCGATCCCCCAGGCCACCGCGTCCGCCAAGGCGACGTAGGCCCCGGTCACCGAGGCGGTCCGGGTGCCGCCGTCGGCCTGCAGCACGTCGCAGTCCAGCACCAGGGTGTTCTCACCGAGCGCGGAGACGTCGATGATCGCCCGTAGCGAGCGGCCGATCAGCCGGGAGATCTCGTGGGTGCGTCCGCCGACCTTGCCGCGCACCGACTCCCGGTCGGAACGGGTGGTGGTGGACCGGGGCAGCATGGCGTACTCCGCGGTCACCCAGCCCTGGCCGGACCCCTTGCGCCAGCGCGGCACGCCCTCGGTGAAGGAGGCGACGCACAGCACCTTGGTGCCGCCGAACTCGACCAGCACGCTGCCCTCGCCGGCGTCCAGGTAGTGGCGGGTGATGCTGATCGGACGCAGCTGGTCGAGGGCGCGCCCGTCGGGGCGAGGGGTGTCGGTCATACCGGCACCCTAACCGTCCGCTCTCAGAGCTCCACGGTCAGTCCGGGGCGGGCGACCTGCACCGGCCCGTCGTACTCCGCCACCGCCTCGGCCAGCGTCGCGGCCGGGTCGTTCCAGGCCACCAGGTGGGTCAGCACCAGCGATCGGCTGCGTCCCCGGACGGCGGCGCGGCCGGCCCGGGCACCGGTCAGGTGGATCCCGCGCGGGGTGTGCGGGGTGCCCTCCAGGTAGGCCGCCTCGCACAGCAGCAGATCGGCGTCCGCGGCCAGCCGGTCCAGGCCGGGGCACTCGTCGGTGTCGCCGGTGTAGGACAGCGTCACGCTCTCCCCCGGCCGCACCGACGACGGTCCGGTGACCCGCAGCCCGAACGCCGGGACGGGGTGCTCGACCGCGATCGGCTCGATGGTGAACGGCCCGACGGTCACCGGTTCGCCCTCCCGCCAGGTGCCGAGGGCCACCTGCCCGCCGGTGTCGGTGGCCGGGTCGTGGCCGGTCAGCTGGGACAGCCGCTCCGCCAGGCCGTCCGGGCCGTACATCGGCAGCGGCTGGGTGCGGGGGCAGCCGGTCGGGGCGTAGCGCAGCATGACGCCGAGCACCGGGATGTCGGCCACGTGGTCGGCATGGGTGTGGCTGATCGCGACCGCGTCCAGGCAACTGGGGTCGAGGTGGGTCTGCAGCGGCCCGAGCGCACCGTTGCCCAGGTCCATCAGCAGGTTCCAGGTCCGGCCGTCGGCGTCCTCGGCCTGCAGCAGGTAACTGGACGCGGCCGATTCCGGGCTCGGGAACGACCCCGCGCACCCGACGACGACGAGCCTCATCTCCGTGCCTCCCCCAGCCGCCCGGCGTCGGGCGGCCCTGTTACCGCGCCATGATGCCGTGCGGGAGGGTTCCGTGGTCGGTCGGAGGACCCAGATCACGCGTGGCGCTGGTCACGCTCGCTCACGCGAGGCGGAGGGCGTCCCGGGGCTCGACCGCGCTGACCTCCGGTCCGAGGAACCGCCGGGCCAGCCGCTGGAACGGCTCCGGATCACCGGTCGCCAGGAAGCGGTGCTGCGGCGGGCCGGCCGCCGGGTCGCGCTCCAGGTCGTGCGCCACCAGGGTCCGGTAGACGTCCTTGGCCGTCTCCTCGGCCGACGACACCAGGGTCACGCCCTCGCCCATCACGTACGAGATCACGCCGGTGAGCAGCGGGTAGTGCGTGCAGCCCAGCACCAGGGTGTCCACCCCGGCCTCCTTCACCGGCCGCAGATAGTCGTCGGCGACGCTGAGCAGCTCCGGCCCGGAGGTGATCCCGGCCTCGACGAACTCCACGAACCGGGGGCAGGCCCGCGTGGTCAGCTCGATCCCCGGTGCCACCGCGAAGGCGTCGTCGTAGGACCGGGACTCCACGGTCGTCCTGGTGGCGATCACGCCGATCCGGCCGTTCCGGGTGGCGGCGACCGCACGCCGGGCGGCGGGCAGGATCACCTCGACCACCGGCAGGCCGCGCCGCAGCGTGTACCGCTCCCGGGCGTCCCGCAGCACCGCCGACGACGCGGAGTTGCACGCGATCACCAGCATCTTGACCCCGGCATCCACCAGGTCGTCCATCACCTCGAGGGCGTGCGCCCGGACCGCGGCCAGCGGCTTGGGTCCGTAGGGCGAGTTCAGGGTGTCCCCGATGTAGAGGACGGACTCCTGGGGCATCTGGTCCAGGATGGCGCGGGCGTTGGTGAGACCACCGACCCCGGAGTCGAAGATGCCGATCGGAGCGTTGTTCACGACTCCGAGGGTAGTCCCGCGAGCAGGCAGGCCATCAGCGTCTCCTGCCACCAGCCCAGCGCCAGGAAGATCGACCCCAGGTACTGCCGGGCCGGTTCACCGTCCCCACCGACCAGCTCGTCCTCCAGCGCCTCGCTCGACTCCTCGTCGACGATGCCCAGCCGTTCGCCCAGCACCAACCGGAGATCGGTCAGGGTCGCGGCCAGTCGGTGCGCCTCCTCGCGCCGCACCCGGATCGGGCCCTCGGACGCCAGCAGCCGGTACAGGGCCGCCAGCCGTTCGATCTTCTCCTGGCGCAGGTCGTCCTCGGTCAGCCGGCGGAACTCCGCCGTCAGCGCGGCGTCGTCCCGGGAGGCGTCCGGCAGCAGGCGGTGCACCGCGGGGTCGTCCGGCGCGGGGATCGGATCGAGCCGCAGCCGGAAGCCGACCGGCTCGGCTTCTCCGTCCTCGGTGCGCTCCTCCAGCCGCCCGGCACCGAGCAGCTCGGCCACGTCCGCGACCACCGAGGCGACGACCTCGCGCTCCTCGGGGTCCACCTCGGTGACCAGGTGGTCGCCGTCGATCCGGAAGCCCCGCATCAGTCGGCTCCCGCGCCGCTGCGCTGCAGGGTCGCCCACAGACCGAAGGAGTGCATGGCCTGCACGTCGATCTCCATCTTCTCCCGGTTGCCCGAGCTCACCGCCGAGCGGCCCTGCTCGTGCACCTCCAGCATCAGCGTGGTGGCCTTCTCCTCGGAGTAGCCGAAGTAGCTGCGGAAGACGTAGGTGACGTAGGACATCAGGTTCACCGGGTCGTTCCAGACGATCGTGACCCAGACGTCGTCCAGCGCGGACTCCGCCCGGGTCAGCTCCTCCGGGGCCAGCTCGACAGACACGACGTCCATGCTAGGTGCGCTTACGGTGTCCGCATGACGTCGACTGCCCTGCTCACCGACCGGTACGAGCTGACCATGCTCCAGGCGGCACTGGCCGACGGCACCGCCGACCGGCGCTGCGTGTTCGAGGTGTTCACCCGGCGACTGCCCGCGGGGCGGCGCTACGGAGTGCTGGCCGGGACCGGGCGGGTGCTGGAGGCGCTGGCCGACTTCCGGTTCGGGCCGGACGAGCTGGAGTGGCTGGCCGCGCAGGGCGTGGTGGACGACCGCACCGTGCAGTGGCTGGCCGACTACCGGTTCACCGGCTCGATCAGCGGCTACGCGGAGGGCGAGATGTTCTTCCCCGCCTCGCCGGTGCTCACGGTCGAGGGCAGCTTCGCCGAGGCGGTCCTGCTGGAGACCGTCGTGCTGTCCATCCTGAACTACGACTCCGCGATCGCCTCGGCCGCGTCCCGGATGACCAGCGCCGCGATCGGTCGCCCCTGTCTGGAGATGGGCGCGCGCCGCGCGCACGAGCAGGCCGCGGTCGCCGCCGCCCGGGCCGCCGCGGTCGCCGGGTTCGCCGGGACGTCCAACCTGGAGGCCGGCCGCCGGTACGGCCTGCCGACCATCGGCACCGCGGCGCACGCCTTCACCCTGCTGCACGACGACGAGGAGCAGGCCTTCGCCGCCCAGGTCGCCGCCTCCGGACCCGGCACCACGCTGCTGGTCGACACCTACGACGTGCGCCGGGGGGTGGAGCGCGCGGTGGCGACCGCCGGACCGGAGCTCGGAGCGGTCCGACTCGACTCCGGCGACCTCGGCGTGCTGGCGCAGGAGGTGCGCGGCCAGCTGGACGCGCTCGGCAACACCGGCACCCGGATCACCGTCACCTCCGACCTGGACGAGTACGCGATCGCCGCGCTGGCCGTCGCACCGGTGGACTCCTACGGCGTCGGCACCTCCCTGGTGACCGGTTCCGGGGCGCCCACCTGCGGCATGGTCTACAAGCTGGTCGCCCGCGAGGGCCGCTCCGGCCGACTGGAGCCGGTGGCCAAGAACTCCACCGCCAAGGCCTCCACCGGCGGTCGCAAGGTCGCGGCCCGGCAGATCGACGACGCCGGCCGCGCGGTGGCCGAGGTCGTGGTCAGTGGCGATGACGACGCGGTGCGGACCTGGGCGCCGGAGTCGGCGGATCTGCGCGCGCTGGTGGTGCCCCTGGTGATCGAGGGTGCCGTCGTGCCCGGCTTCACCGGCGCCGACGGGGTGCGACGGGCCGCCGCCCGGCACGCGGCCTCCCGGGACGAGCTGCCCCGGGGCGCGCGACGGCTGTCCGCGGACGAGGCGGCGCTGCCGACGGTCACGCTGACGGTCTGACGACCGCACGGTCAGGTCGCACGGTCAGTCAGGTCGCACGGTCCGATCACCGGCTCCGGCTCGCTTCGGCTTCGGCTCCGGCTCCGGCTCCGGCTTCGGCTTCGAGGCACGGTCCGGCCACCCGCTCCGGACGCACGAGAGGGCGGCACCCCGGGTGGGGTGCCGCCCTCCGGCGTGTCACAGGACGGTCAGACCGAGTTCTTCCCACGCCGCAGCAGGCCCAGGATCGCGCTGATGACCACGATCGCGATACCGACGTACAGCAGGAACTTCGCGGCCTCGACTGCCACTCCGAGCACAAGCAGCACGACACCGATGATGATGAGGATCAGCCAAGCGGGCATGGTGGCCTCCTTCGTCCATTCGCCGACCCGACCGCTTCTCGATCGGGTCCTCTCTCAACGGGAACGACGATGACACGGACGCGGGCGCTCGGCACGTCGAGAGCCCGCTTGCGGATGCGCCGGATGCTGCTACCAGCAGGGGCTCTACTTGCGGCCGACGAACCAGCCGCGCAGCATCCCGATCCGGCTGGTGAGCTGGTCCGGATCGGCCAACGGCACCTCCGGCCCGCCGCAGCGTCGCCGTAGTTCGGCGTGCACCTGCGCGTGCGGCTGCCCGCTCTTGCGCGACCAGGCGCCGACCAACTGGGCCAGCTCCTTGCGTAGCTCGGCCTGCTTGCGGTGGTCCATCTCGGCCCGCTCGGCCGCGACGTCCTCCTGGGAACGGGACTTCTTGCGCCCCTTGAGCTGATCCGCCTGGCGCTGCCGGAGCAGTGTGGTCACCTGATCCGCATCCAGCAGACCGGGCAGGCCGAGGAAGTCCAGTTCCTCCTCCGACCCGACGTCCGCGCCGGTGCCGAACTCGCCGCCGTCGAACAGCACCCGGTCGAAGGACGCCTGCGCCTCCAGCGCCTCGAAGGAGCCCTGGAGCGCGTCCGAGCCCTTCTCCTCCCGGTTGGCCGCGGCGAGCAGGTTGTCCTCGGGGTTGTAGCCCTCGCCCTCCTCCTCCGCGGTCTTCGGGCGGTCGAGGGCGTGGTCCCGCTCGACCTCCATCGCGTTGGCGAGGGTGAGCAGCGGGGTCACCGACGGCAGGAACACCGAGGCGGTCTCACCCCGTTTGCGCGCCCGGACGAACCGGCCGATCGCCTGGGCGAAGAACAGCGGGGTCGAGGCGCTGGTCGCGTAGACCCCGACCGCCAGCCGTGGCACGTCGACTCCCTCCGAGACCATCCGGACCGCGACCAGCCAGCGGGAGTCGGAGTCGGAGAACTCGTCGATCCGGGCGCTGGCGCCCTCGTCGTCGGAGAGCACCACGGTCGGCGACACCCCGGTGATCCGGGCCAGGTGCCCGGCGTAGGCGCGCGCGTCGGTCTGGTCGGTGGCGATCACCATCGCCCCGGCGTCCGGCACGCTGCGCCGCACCTCGGTCAGCCGGCGGTCCGCCGCAGCCAGCACCGACGGGATCCACTCGCCGTTCGGGTCCAGTGCGGTGCGCCAGGCCTGCGCGGTCATGTCCTTGGTCAGCGGCTCGCCGAGCCGGGCGGAGATCTCGTCCCCGGCCTTGGTCCGCCAGCGCATCGACCCGGAGTAGGTCAGGAACAGCACCGGCCGGACGACGTGGTCCCGCAACGCCTCGGAGTAGCCGTAGACGTAGTCCGCCTTGGAGCGACGGATGCCGTCCGGGTCGCGCTCGTACTGCACGAACGGGATCGCCGAGGTGTCGCTGCGGAACGGGGTGCCGGTCAGCGCGAGCCGCCGGGTCGCCCCGTCGAAGGCCTCGTAGACCGCGTCACCCCAGGACAGCGCGTCACCACCGTGGTGCACCTCGTCCAGGATCACCAGGGTCGGCGCGGCCGTGGTCCGGGCGGCGTGCAGGGCGGGCTTGCTCGCCACCTGCGCGTAGGTCAGCGCCACCCCGTCGAACCCGTGACCGTGCCGGCCCTGCGCGTTCTTGAAGTTCGGGTCCAGCGTGATGCCCACCCGGGCCGCCGCGTCCGCCCATTGGTGCTTGAGGTGCTCGGTCGGTGCGACCACGGTCACCCGGCGGACCACCCGGGCCTGCAGCAGTTCGGTGGCGATCCGCAGCGCGAACGTCGTCTTGCCCGCACCCGGGGTCGCCACCGCGAGGAAGTCCTGCGGCGAGGACTCCAGGTACTGCTCCAGCGCCGCCGCCTGCCAGGCGCGCAGCTTGCCCGCGGTCCCCCAGGGCGCACGACCGGGGAACGCCGGCGGCAGATTCGATGCCGCGGACGTCGAGGCGTGGGTGCTGGGGGCCGGGGCGCGGTCCGGGGTCACTTGCCGCCGGAGCTGTCGCCGGAGCCCTTGCCGCGGCCGAAGCCCCAGCGCCGGCCGCCACCGCCGCCCTTGCCGGAGTCGTCCCCGTCCTGCGGCTCGCGCAGTCCGTCGAAGATCTCCTGGCAGACCGGGCACACCGGGAACTTCTTCGGGTCGCGGCCCGGCACCCAGACCTTGCCGCACAGCGCGATCACCGGCGTGCCGGAGATCGCGGACTCCATGATCTTCTCCTTGCGCACGTAGTGCGCGAAGCGCTCGTGGTCCCCCGGCTCGACCTGCTCGTTCAGCTCGGTACGCTCGAGCAGCCCGGTGGACGTCCCGCCGTCGGGGTCGGACGCCCGGTCCGGACCGGTGCTGGGATC
>NZ_JANZKP010000030.1 GCF_025642745.1 Cellulomonas sp. RIT-PI-Y | reverse complement strand
CGAGCTGCTGGTCGGCGGCGTCGGCGGAGGCCTCCGGGTCCGGCTGCGGGGCGGTCTCCGCCGGGGCGGCGTCCGCCGGCAGCGCCTCGCCGGACGGCGCGCCGTCGACCGGAGCGGCCTGCGCCGGGGGGACGGCCGGGGAGTCGGTCGGCGCGGCGGGATCGGCCACGGCCGGGTCCGCCACGGCCGGCTCGGTCACGGCGGCGCCGTCGGTGGTCGGCGTCGCGGCGTCCGGGCCCGGGGCGGCGTCCGCGGCGGGCTCGCTGCCGCCCGTGCGCTGCCCGGCCCGGTCGGTCGCGGCGCGGTCCCGCAGCTCGGCGGCGGACCGGTGGCGATCCGCGGCGGCGGACCGGTCGGCGGTCGCCCGGCTGCGGTCGGCGGCGGCCCGGTCGGCGGCGGCGGCCGCACGGTCGGCGGACGCCCGGCTGCGGTCGGTCGCTGCGCGGTCGGTCGCTGCGCGGTCGGCGGTGGCCCGGCTGCGGTCGGCCGCGGCGCGGTCGACCTGGCTCCTGGCATCCGGCCGTTCGGCGGGGCCCCCGGTCCGGGCGGCGCTCCCCCGGTCGTCGCGGACGGCTCCGGCGAGCACGGCGTCGAATCCGGTCCCGGCGCCCGTCGACCCGGAACGGGCGGCGTCGGCGACGACACCCGTCCGGCTCAGGACACTGCTCTGGACGATGGTCATGCGGTCACTCCCAGCAGGGCGGAGAGGTCACTCGTGGTGGAGGACCCGGTGGTCGAGGAACCGTTGAGCACGGACAGCAGGCTCGTCAGGGACGAGGAGGAGGTCGACCCGCTCCCGGCCAGCACCGCCAGCGCGGTCTGCCCGGCGGAGGCGGAGGCCGAGGCGGTGCTGGCGGTGACCTCGGCGGCGGACGGCAGGATCCGGCGGATGGTGCTCGGCTCGGTGTAGACGTCGCGGATCCGCACCTGGTCGCCGGGCTTGGGGGCGTCGATCATCTTGCCGTCGCCGACGTAGATGCCGATGTGGGTGCCCCCGTTGAAGACGACGAGGTCACCGGGCCGGGCCTGGTCCAGCGACGGCACCTCCTCGCCGAGGGTCATCTGCTCGCGGGCGGTGCGCGGGATGTCGGTGACCCCCAGGTCGGCCAGCGAGCGCTGCACCAGACCGGAGCAGTCCAGCCCGCCCTCGTCCAGCGACTCGCCACCCCAGACGTAGGGCGTGCCCTGGTACTTCTTCGCGGACTCGACCAGTGACTCCCCGGTCACGGTGCCGGATACGGCGCTGTCGGCGACGGTGGTCCCGGTGGTGCCGGTGCCGGTCAGCGCGGACAGCGCCTGGGCGAAGTCGACCCCGGAGCTGGTCGAGGCGGTGGCGGAACCGGTGGTGGCGGCGGTCGTCGTGGTGGCGACCGTCGGGGTGAACAAGGCCTGCAGCTCCGCGATCCGGGCCTGCACGGCGGCGATGCCGGTCATGCGTCCTCCCCCGGCAGCGTCGGGCGGGACCCGCCACGGCGGCCCGCGATCTCGTCCAGGACCAGCTGCTCGGCCCGCTGGTCGGCGTCGCGCTCGGTGGTCACGTGCCGTTCCTCCAGCTTCTCCAGGGTGCGGGTGCGGGTCCGGGCGGCGGACCACTCCGCGTCCTTGTCGTCCACCACGGTCTGAGCGGCGACGGTGAGCGCGCGCTGCTCGACCAGCAGGCCGCTGAGCGCGAGCCGGCTGGCGATCACCGCGCGCAGGGCGGTGGCGTTGGTGCCGACCGGGAACGCGGCGGCGCCGATCGCCTCCTCGGTGGCGACCCGGCGGGCGACCGCGGCGTCCCGGGCGCGGGTGGCACCGGCCAGCTCGACGGCGGCCTGCTCCTCGGCCAGGGCGCGCAGCCGCAGGAGACCGGCCAGGCGGAAGGCGCTCATCGGATCTCCCCCATCGCGTCGACCAGGGCGGCCAGCCGGGACCAGGACTGGGCCGACGGTGCGGCCTCGTCCATGCCCTGGCGCAGGAAGTCGTCGATCGCGCCGGCGTGGGTGACCGCGGCGTCGACCAGCGGGTTGGAGCCGGAGACGTAGGCGCCGACGTCCAGCAGGTCCTGGGCCTGACGGCGCGCGGCCATCACCCGGCGTAGCTGGGTGGCGAGCTGCTTCTGCCCGCCGTCCAGCACCCGGGAGGCGACCCGGGAGATCGACCCGAGGGCGTCCACCGACGGGAAGTGCCCGGCGACCGCGAGCTTGCGGTCCAGCACCACGTGGCCGTCCAGGATCGACCGGGCGGCGTCCGCGATCGGCTCGTTGTGGTCGTCACCGTCCACCAGGACGGTGTAGAGCCCGGTGACCGACCCGACCGGGCCGGTGCCGGCCCGTTCCAGCAGCTGGGCCAGCAGGGCGAAGGTGCTCGGCGGGTACCCGCGGGTGGCCGGGGGCTCGCCGACCGACAGGCCGACCTCGCGCTGGGCCATCGCCACCCGGGTGAGCGAGTCCATCATCAGCACCACGTCGTCGCCGCGGTCCCGGAACCACTCGGAGATCCGGGTGGCGACGAACGCGCTGCGCAGCCGGACCGCGGGCGGCTCGTCGGAGGTGGCGACCACCACCACGGAGCGGGCCAGCCCCTCCGGACCGAGGTCGTCCTCCAGGAACTCGCGGACCTCACGACCACGCTCCCCCACCAGTGCGATCACCGAGACCTGCGCCTCGGTGCCGCGGGCGATCATGGACAGCAGGCTCGACTTGCCGACGCCGGACCCGGCGAACAGGCCGAGCCGCTGACCGCGCCCGGCGGAGACCAGGGTGTCCAGCACCCGCACGCCCAGCTCCAGCGGCTGGTCGACCCGGGCCCGGGCCAGCGGGTGCGGTGCGTGACCGGTGACCTCGACCTGGTCGACGCCCACCAGCGGGCCCTTGCCGTCGATCGGCCGGCCCAGGCCGTCCAGCACCCGGCCCAGCAGACCCGGTCCGACCGGGGCGCTCAGCGCGCGACGGTGCGGGCGGACCCGCATCCCTGCACGCAGCCCGTGGGTCGGTCCCAGCGGCATGCAGTGCGCGGAGCCGGCACCGGTGGCGACCACCTCGGCCAGGGTCTCGGTCGCACCGGTGTCGATGCCGACCAGCTCGCCCACGGCGGCGCCGGTCCCGGCGACCTCGACGGTCAGGCCGACCACACCGCGCACGGTGCCGGTCCGCTCCGGCGCGGCGGCGCGCAGCGCACGGTGCCAGCGCGGGGCGGCTGCGGCGGAGAACACGTGCGACGGCGCGGCCGGCGCGGTGGCGACCGGCTCGACGAGTCCGCGCTGCGCGGGGATCACGACTGCCCCAGTTCGGCCCGGGCACGCTCCAGGGCGGCGCCGATCCGGGCGTCCAGGACGCCCTCGGGGAACTCGCCCACCGCGTCGCCGAGGGCCAACGAGAGGTCCGCGACCAGCTCGACGCCGGTCAGCGCCGGGTTCCCGGTGGCGTCCAGCGCCCGCAGGGTGTCCAGGTCGCGCGGGTGCAGGCGCACGGTGTGCAGCCCGGCGCCCGGCGCCGCGGCCAGCACCCGGTCGAGGGCGGCCCGGGCGGAGGTCTCCGCGTCGGACAGCTCCCGGCCGAGCACGGCGGTGGCCAGCTCCAGGGCGGCGGCGATCAGCGCCTGCTCGGCCTCGGCCAGCACCGGCAGCGCACGGTCGGCGGCGGCGCGGGCCGCGGCGGTCAGGGTCGCCAGCGCGGTCCGGTGGTCGACGGCACGACGGGACTCGGCGAGCACCAGCTCGGCGCGGACCCGCTCCGCCTCGACCTCGGCGGCACGGGCGGCCTCGCGGGCACCGGCGGCATAGCCCCCGGCGTATCCGGCCGCATAACCCGCGGCGCGCGAGTCGCCCCCGGCGTGCGCGGTCGGCAGCGCGCCGAACGCGGGTGCGAAGGTCTCAGGCAACGAACTCGTCCTCGCCCTCGCGCCGGATCACGATCTGACCGGACTCCTCCAGGCGGCGGATCACCTGCACGATGCCGGCGCGGGCCTCCTCCACCTGGGACAGGCGGATCGGGCCGAGCAGCTCGATCTCCTCCTCCAGGTTCTCCCGGGCACGCTCGGAGAGGTTGCGCAGGATCTTCTCCCGCACCTCCGGCGCGGCACCCTTGAGGGCGACCGACAGCTCGTTGGTCTCGACGCCGCGCAGCACCAGCTGCATGGCGCGGTCCTCCAGGAGCACGATGTCGCCGAAGACGAACATCCGGCTGCGGACCTCGTCGGCCAGGGACTCGTCCCGGCTCATCAGGCCCTCCAGGATCAGCTTCTCCGTGGTCGGGTCGGCGCGGTTGATGATCTCGACCAGCGGCTGGACGCCACCGATCGCGGCCATCTCGTTCGGGGTCAGCACGGTGGAGGCCTTGCGCTGCAGGCTCTCCGCGATCACCTGGACCACATCCGGCGAGGCGCGCTCCATCAGCGCGATCCGGTGCGCGACCTCGGCCTGGCGCTCGCCGGGCAGACCGGCCAGGATCGCCGACGCGTGCTCCGGGCGCAGGTGGGCCAGCACGAGGGCGACCGCCTGCGGGTGCTCGCCGTTCAGCAGGGAGATCACCTGACGGGCGTCCGCGTGCTGCAGGAACTCGAAGGGCTGCCCGGCCATGGAGGTCTGCAGCCGCTCGATCATCCCCGCGGCCTCGTCGCGGCCGAGCGCGCCCTCCAGCAGCTGCGTCGCCGCGCCGATGCCGCCGCCGACCGCCGGACCGATGGCCGAGGCGACGTAGAACTCCTCGATCACCTCGTCGGCGACGCCCTGGTCCAGGCGCTCCAGCCGCATGATCTCGGCGGTGAGCTCCTCGATCTCGGCGGTGTCGAGCTGGGCCATCACCCGGGCGGCCCGCTCGCGGCCGAGCTGCAGCAGCAGCATCGCGGCCTTCTGGGTGCCGGTCAGGCCCACGGTCATGGTCGGAGTGGACATCAGCGCCGTCCCGCGGGGTTGCTCATCCAGCCGCGGAGCAGGTCGGCGACCTCACCCGGCTGCTCGTCGGCCAGGGCGGAGATCTCGGCCCGCTTGACCGCGAGCGACTCGGCGACCGGGTCGACCTCGGCGGGTCCGGGGAGCGCGGGCGGGATGTCCGCCGACTCCTCCAGCTCCGGCAGGTCGGCCGGGGGCTCCATCACGGTGGTCAGCTCGCCGATGTCCAGCGCCTCGCGCCGGGCCCGGCGGGACCGTCGGGCCAGCACCACCGCGACGACGATCACCAGCAGGAGCAGCGCCCCGGCGATGGCGGCCTGGCGGATCAGGGACTGACGGGCCGCGGCGGCGGTCTCCGCGTCGGCGGCGGCCAGCGCGCTGGCGGCGGCGTCGGCGCCGGTGGTGTCGAAGGCCATCCGCTGCACCGCGATGGTGTCGCCCCGGGTGGTGTCGATCCCGGCGGCGGCGGACAGCATCTCGGTCAGCTGGGCCATGTCGATCCCGGCGGCGGCGGTGGTGTCCACCGCGACGGCCAGCGACTGACGGCGGACCGAGCCCGGTGCCTGCTGGGTGACCTCGGTGACCTTGTTCACCGCGTTGTTCACGTCCTCGGAGGTGCTGGTGTAGCTGCCGTCCCCGGAGGTCGCGTCGCCGGTGGGCACCGCGATGTTGTCCGGGCCGAGCACGCCGGTGGCGGTGCCGGAGCCGGTGCCGGAGTACTCCTCGGTCGTCGTGGACGAGGCCAGCGGCGGGACGCCCTCCGCGGCGGAGAACTCCTCGGTGGTGCGCTGGGTCTGGTCGTAGTCCAGGTCGGCCGTCATGGTGACCGCGGACTTGCCGGTGCCGAGCACCTGGTCCAGCAGCGCCTGCACGGCCGAGGTGACCCGGCTCTCGTAGTCGGTGGTGGTCTGGTTGCCCGAGGCGCCCGCCACACCGGTGCCGACCGCGGACAGCACCTGGCCGCTGGCGTCGATCACGGCGACGTCGGTCGCCTTCATGCCCTCGATGCCCGCGGACACCAGGTGCACGATCGCCTCGACCTGGTCGGTGGACAGCTCGGTGCCGGTCTTGGTCCGGATGAACACCGACGCGGTCGGGTCCTGCTTCTCGGAGACGAAGACCGAGTCGGTGGGCAGCGCGAGCTTCACGCTGGCCGAGTCGACGCCCTGCATCGCGCTGATCGTCTTGGCGAGCTCGCCCTCGATCGCACGCTGGTAGGTGGTCTGCTGCTGGAACTCGCTGGAGGTCATCGACATGCCGTCCAGCAGCGAGTAGCCGTCGCCGTCCTCGTTGGCCGGCAGTCCGGCCGCGGCGAGCTTCAGCCGCATCGAGTACAGCTGGTCGTTCGGCACCATGACCGTCGCGCCGCCGTCGGTGAGCTGGTACGAGACGCCCTCGGCGTTGAGCTGGTCGACCACCGCGGAGGCGTCGGTCGCGGACAGGCCGGAGAACAGCGGGCTCATGGTCGGCTTGCTCGCCCAGTTGGCCAGGGCGATGCCGCCCAGCACCAGGGCCGCGACGGCGATCAGCGCGAAGGTGCGCTGCGGGAGACTGAACTCCTTGACCGCGCCGGTGACGCGGCCGAACAGGGACTTCACCTGCGCGGGCATCAGGCCTGCATCCTCATGATCTCGGTGAACGCGTCGACGGCCTTGTTCCGGACCGCGGCGGTCAGCTCGAGCTGGAGCTTGGCCTCGGCGGCGGCCACCGTGTAGTCGTGCACGTCGTCCAGGTCACCGGTCACGGCCTGCAGCGCCAGCTCGTTGCTGGTCGACTGCGCCTGGGTGACGTTGTTGATCGCGCCGCTCAGGACGTCGGAGAACCCGTTGTCGCCCGCGGAGACCGTGGTGGCCGGGCTCATCGTGGGCAGGTAGGAGGTGCCGGTCACGCCGGACACGGGGCTGATGCTCATGAGTTGCGTCCGATCTGGAGGGCGGCCTCGTAGGAGGCCTTGGCACGGTCGACCACGGCGGCGTTCGCCTGGTAGCCACGCTGGGCCATGATCAGCTGGCCCATCTGGCTGGCCATGTCGATCTCGGGGTACTTCACGTAGCCGTCGTCGTCGGCGAGCGGGTTGTCCGGCTCGTAGACCATCCGGCCCTCGGCCGAGCCGAGCCCGATCCCGCTGACCTGGACGCCGCCGCCGTTCTGGGAGGAGATCTCCGAGGCGATGACGTACTTGGCCTGGTAGGCGTCCTCGTTGGTGGCCCGGACGGTGTTGAGGTTGGAGAGGTTGTCCGACACCGCGTCGATCCACTTGCGGTAGACGGTCATCCCGGTGCTGGCGATCCCGATCGCCCCGAAGGTGGTCATCAGGAGGTCCTCATGGCGGTGCGGATGGAGGAGAAGGTGCCGTCGATCGCCTGCGTGGCCAGCTGGTAGCGCAGGTTCGTGTCGACGTTCAGGAGCGTCTCGGTGTCGAGGTTGACGTTGTTGCCGTCCTCGCGGGTGGGCTCCAGGGAGCGCGCGACTGTGGGCACTGTGGCCGCTTCCGCTGCACTGCCGTTGTCCACGGCACGGGACAGGGCGTCCTCGAAGCTGACCCGCTTGGCCTGGTAGCCCGGGGTCTGGATGTTCGCGACGTTCTCGGCGATCGTGCGCTGGCGCAGCGAGAGTCCATCGAGCGCGCTGGAGAGCGCGACGAAGCTCACGGAATCGAACATGCCCATCGGCCAGTGGTCCTCTTCGAGGGTGGTACCTGGTCGGCCGATCCGTGGCCTGCTGCGCGAGCGATCCGTGCTCGATCTGCCCATCGGTCACGCCGTCGTGGCGATGAGGAGTTTTTTTGAGACGTCCTCGCAGGTCAGGGCATTCTGTCGGACATTGTCCGAATTGCCGTAAAGGCCGGTCAGCCCTCGGCGTCGAGGTACACCGGCAGCGCGGGCGCCTTCGCGGTGATCTGCTGCACGACGGCCGCCTCGCGGCGGCTCATCGCGGCGGCGGCGGCGGTGCGACGGGCCACGTCGATGTGGCGGGCGAGCAGGGTCTCGGCCCGGGTGCGCAGCGCGAGCGGCAGCGGTCCGAGTCCGGTCGGTGCGGTCCACCGCGGCACCTCGACCGCCGGCAGGTGGGTCGAGGCCAGCAGACGCTCGGCCTCGTCGGCGGCGAGCTCCAGCTCGTCCAGCGCGGTCAGCCAGGCGATGTCCCAGTCGACCAGGACGTCAGCCGACACCGAGCACCCCGGTGCTCGCGCCGAGCGCGCCGTCGCGCTGGGTGGGCACGTCCGCGGCCAGGCTGGCGGCGGCCTCGTGCCAGGTGTCCCGGAGCGGGGCGATCACGCCGCGCACCCCGGCCGCCCGGTCGGCGTCGCCGGTGAGTCCGGCCTCGATCAGCTCGGACAGCGCGAAGGTGTAGAGCGCGAGCAGTCCCTCGCCGCCCTCCCAGGCGTCCACGTCCAGGTCGGCGATCAGCTCGGCCACGATCTGCTGGGCGTGCGCCAGCTGCTGGGTGCCCTCGGGGCGGCGGCCCTCGCGCAGGGCGGCCTCGCCACGGTCCAGGTCCAGCACCAGCCGGTCGTAGAGCATGGTCAGCAGCTTCGCCGGTCCGGCGGTGGCGACCGCGTCGGCCAGGAAGCGGGATCGATAGGCGTCGTAGCCGGCCATCGTGTCGTCCCCCGTCAGGAGTTGTTGGCGTTGAGCTGATCGATCTGGCTGGACAGCCAGGTGGACTGCGCCTGGAGGTTCGACAGCGAGACCTCCAGATTCGCGTAGATCTTCACCAGGGCGGCGCGCCGGTCGGTCAGCCGGGTGTCCCAGCTCGCGATCCGGTCGGCCAGGTCGTCGACCTCGCCCTGCCAGGTGGTGATCTGGCTGGTCAGCGTGCCCTTGGTGGTGTCGGAGGCGGTGGTGCCCACCTTCTCCAGCGAGTCCGCGATCGAGGTGATCACCTGCTGCACCTTCGCCGGGTCCGCGGCCATCGCCGCGGTGAACTTCTCCTGGTCGAAGGTGAAGGTGCCGTCCTTGTTGAGCACGATGCCGACCTGCGCCGCCGAGCTGCCGCCGACCGACGCGGAGCCGGCCTTGGTCAGCTCCTGCTGCAGCAGCCGGACCGTGGTGTTCCCGGACAGCACGCCACCGGTGATGATCGTCCCGCCGTCCGTGGCGGTGGAGGTCGTCGACGAGGTGCGCGAGGTGATCTCGGAGAGCACGGTGTTGAGGTTGTTCACCAGGCCGGAGGCCAGCGAGCTCAGCGCGGTGTCGTTGCGGGAGATCGTCACGGTGACCGGGTCGGCGCTCACCTTGACCGCGTTCACCGTGACCCCGGTGGCCAGGTTCGCGAAGGTGTTGGTCGAGGAGGTGACCACGGACTCGGCGTCGGTCCCGGGCCACAGCGTGATCGTCGCGTCCGAGGCGGTGCGGATCGACTGCGTGGTCAGGCTCGACCCGTCCAGCGGGTTGTCCGCGGTGAGGGTGAAGGCGTGCGCGGCGCCCGTCTCGGTGCCGGTCAGCTGGAGCCGGTACTTCGGCTCCGCGGCGGTGCCGACGTTCAGCGCGGAGGCCTTCACCCCGGTGCCGTCCGCGTTGAACGCGGCGAGCACGTCGGTGATGTTGCTGCTGGCGGCGGTCAGGGTCTGCGTCGACCCGTCCGCGGCGGTCAGCGTGAAGCTGGGGGTCCCGTCGTAGTACTCCGGGAGGGTGTACATCGTCGACTGGGAGGCGGCGACCGTGTCCACCCGGAAGTTCAGGGTGGAGGGGGTGGCGCCCTCGCCGACGGTGGCGCCCGCGACGGCGGAGTCCGAGGTGGCGGCCTTCACGGCCTGCCAGGACGTGGCGGTGGCGGCGCTCTTCGCGGCGGTGGCCAGCGAGGCGACCTTGGTGTTCAGCGCCTGGAGTGCCGAGACCAGCGTGGAGGTGGTGGTCTTCTTCGACTTCAGCAGCGTCTGCTGGTTGGCCTCCACCGCGATCAGCTTGTCGATCAGGGCGGTGGTGTCCAGGCCGCTGACGAGGCCGTCGATGCCGAGGCTACTGGCCATGACGCGGGGGTTCCTTCCTCAGATGATGCGCCACGGGCGGCGAGCCGGATGTGGGTCCGACGCGCCGCCCGTGGACGACAGGATCACTGCAGGAGCTGCAGCACACCCTGGGGGATCGACTTGGCCTGCGCGAGCATGGCCGTACCGGCCTGGGACAGGATCTGGGCCCGGGTGAACGAGACCATCTCCGACGCCATGTCGGTGTCGCGGATCCGGCTCTCGGAGGCGGTCAGGTTCTCGACCGCGACGTTGAGGTTGTTGATGGTGTGGTCGAAGCGGTTCTGGACCGCACCCAGCTGGGAACGGGTCTTCGACACGTCGGTGATCGCGGCGTCGATCAGGTCGATCGCCTCGGTCGCCCCGGACTTCTGGGTGAAGGTCGGGGAGGCGGCGGCCACGGCGGTGGCGGACGCGTCCGCAGCCGGGGTGGTGCCGGTGATGACCAGGCCGTCGGTCGCGTCGAACGACGCCGTGACACCAGCACCGAAGGTCTTGGTGAGGGCGGCGTTCAGGGTGGCCAGGTCGGCGGTGCCGGCGCCCGTGGCCCCGGTGCCCTCGAACTTCACCGAGGCGAGGTCCAGGGACTTGGAGCCGATGGAGACGGTGCCGTTCAGGCCGGCGAGCGAGGTGTCGGCGTCCAGATCGGCGATCGCGATGGTGCCGGCGGTGCCCGCGACGGCGTTGGTGACGGTGGCCGCGGTGGCGTCGGAGGCCACAGCGGTCACGTTGATGCCGTTGACACCCAGACCCTCGGAGGACAGACCGTTGGTGCGGGTCAGGTCCACGGTGATCTTGTCCTGCGCCGAGGTGTTGGCGCCGACCTGGAAGGTGCCGGAGTACTTGCCGTCCAGCAGCTTGGTGCCGTTGAACTGCGTGGTGTCGGAGATCCGGGTCAGCTCGGTCTTGAGCTGGTCCATCTCGTCCTGGATGTTGCCCTTGGCGGTGTCGGACAGACCACCGTCGTTGGCCGCCTGGACGGACAGGGTCCGCATGCGCTGGAGGATCGAGTGCGTCTCGGTGAGCGCACCTTCAGCGGTCTGCACGACCGAGATGCCGTCCTGGGCGTTGCGCACGGCCTGCTGGGTGCCACCGATCTGGGCGCGCAGGCCCTCGGAGATCGCCAGGCCGGCCGCGTCGTCCGCCGCGCGGTTGATCCGCAGGCCGGAGGACAGCTTCTCCAGCGAACGGCTCAGGTCGTTCTGCGTGTTGGACAGGTTGCGGTACGAGTTCATCGCCGCGAGGTTCTGGTTGATCGAGAGACCCATGATCTTTTCCTCCGTGAGTGGGGTCGTAGGTGGCCCATCCGTGGGCTCACCCGGTCACATCGGCCGGGCGGGGACCCGGCTGAGTGGTTTGGGGGCGGAAGTTTCAGACCGCGTAGGTCTGCTGCTCCGCGGGGGCGACGTGCTGCGTCGGCACGGTGGCCGCGGCCATGGCGGCCCGGCTGGCGACCGCGGCGAAGTACGACCGGCGGCGGCGCTCGGCCACTCCGTCCGGGCGGGTGGCGGCCGGCACCAGCTCCGGGTCGAGGCTCGCGTTCAGGCCGTCCTTCATCAGGCCCAGGCCCTCGGTGCGCAGCTGGCTGATCCGGGACTGGGTCACGCCCAGCTCCTCGGCCAGCTCGGCCACCGACCGGTCCTGGAGGAACAGGCCCTCGATGACCAGGCGCAGCCGGTCCGGCAGGGTCTCCACCGCGGCGCGCAGGTACCGCAGCCGCTCGCCCATCAGGACGTTGTCCTCCGGGCCGGGGGCCTCGTCGCGGACCAGGTCCGCGACCGGGTGCACGGTGGCGTCCATCGACAGCACGCGCCGCTCGGCGTCCTGCCGGGCCTGGTCCACCGCGGCGACGTCGGTGCCCAGCTCGCTGGCGAGCTCGGTCCGGGACGGCGTGCGGCCCAGGGTCGCGGTGAGCCGGTCGCTGGCGGCGCCCAGCTCGCGGGCACGGTGCCGGGCGCCACGGCTGGCCCAGTCCATCGACCGCAGCTCGTCGATCAGCGCGCCGCGGATCCGCAGCGCGGCGTACCGGCTGAACGGGACGCCGGTGGCGGCGTCGTAGGCCCGCGAGGCCAGCACCAGGGCGAGGTGCCCGGCGGAGACCAGGTCCTCCCGGCTGACCGTGGCGGGCACCCGGGCGAGGACCTCGCTCACGTGGTAGCCCACCAGGGGCATGTGCGCGACGACGAGGTCGTCGGCGGAGGGGGTTCCGGCGGCGGAGGTCGCGACACGGGAGGCGGCTGCGTTGTTCACAACCCGGTTCTCGGCCCTGGGAGAAAAGGGCTTGAGCGATTCACACGAACTTCATGGCGTGTCCGATTCCTCCCGTGAATACCGGAATTTCGGACCTATCCGGCCGACGAATCGGACAAGCTCACCCATTCCTCCGGGTGACACCCGTCCGGGTGTGATGCAGCTCATATTCAACACTCGTCCGATGCGTCCGATCCGCCCGTTTCCCTCACCCTCCGGGCTGTGAGAGCCCTGGGAATCGCGGCGACTGTTCACATCCGCGAGCGGGTGACCGATGAGCAGGGGGTACCAGCCCAGATCCCCGTGAAGGAGAACCGCGAGATGGCGCTCAGCGAGCTGTCCGACGTCCTGTGGACCGAGCGGAACCTGCTCGAGCTCCTGCTGTTCAAGCTGGAGGAGGAGCAGCTGGTGCTCACCAGCGGCCGCACCCGGTGGCTGGGACACGCCACCCGCGAGGTCGAGACCGTCCTGGACCAGATCCGCGACGCCGAGCTCGGCCGCTCCGTGGAGTCCGACGCGGTCGCCCTCGAGCTGGGCCTGGCGCCCGGTTCCGGCCTGGCCGCGCTCGCCGAGCACGCTCCCGCGCCGTGGGACGAGCTGCTGCGCGCCCACCGCGACGCCTTCGTCACCCTCACCACCGAGATCGCGCAGCTGGCCGACGGCAACCGCGAGCTGCTGGCGATGAGCCACCGCGCCACCCAGGAGACCCTGCTCTCCCTGCAGGACTCCGTGCAGACCTACGACGGCCAGGGCAACTCCGCCGCCTCGGACCGCACCGCCCAGCTGATCGACCGGTCGTTCTGACCGCCCGAGAGGACACCTAGACGATGAGCACCTTCTCCGGACTCGGCACCGCCCTCTCCTCGCTGATCGCTCAGCGGCAGGGGCTGGAGGTCTCCGGCCAGAACGTCGCCAATGCCAACACGGTCGGCTACACCCGGCAGCGCGCCACCCTGTCCGCCCTGCCCGCCAGCTCGGTCCCGTCCATGTTCGCCACCTCCAGCGGGGTCGGCCAGGGCGTGTTCACCTCCGGGTTCGAGCGGATGGGCGACATCTTCGTCGACGCCCGGCTGCGCACCGAGACCTCCGGCGCCGCCTACCTGCAGCAGCTGTCCACCTCCTACTCCCAGCTGGAGGACGCGGTCGGCGAGCCCGGTGACACCGGCCTCTCCAGCCAGCTGACGAACATGTTCACCGCCTGGTCCGAGGCCTCCAAGTCCTCCGAGGGCTCGGCCTCCCGGTCGGTGCTGCTGGAGCGCTCCACCGCGGTCGCCAACCAGATCGCCACGCTCTACAACGGCGCGCAGACCCAGTGGAACCAGACGCTGACCACCACGAACTCCCTGGTCACCCAGGTCAACACCACCGCCGCCAACCTGGCCGACCTGAACAGCCGGATCCTGGCCATCACCAACGCCGGCGGCTCCGCCAACGAGCTGATGGACTCCCGGGACCTGCTGATCACCCAGCTGTCCGGTCTGGTCGGCGCCACCGCCCGGATCCAGGAGAACGGCACCGTCGACGTGATGGTCGCCGGGAACGCCCTGGTGAACGGCGCCAAGGCCAACACCCTCGAGGTCACCGGGGCCAAGAGCTTCGACCAGGCGATGGCCGGCGAATCGGTCGGCATCGTGTGGTCCAAGAACGGCGCCAGCGCCGGGCTGGACGGCGGCCGGGTCGCCGGTCTGCTCACCGTGCTCGCCCCGCCGAACGCCAGCGGCTCCGGCGGCATGCTCACCGAGGCCGCCACCGGCTACAACACCCTGGCCACCCAGATCGCCACCCAAGTCAACGCGCTGCACAACACCGCGTACACCGAGGCCGGCTACGAGACCGGGACCACCGCCGGGGACTTCTTCGCCCTGGAAGCCGGCAAGCCCGCCGCCCTGGGCCTGAAGGTCGCGATCACCGACCCCCAGGACGTCGGCCTGGCCGCCGCCGGCGCCGGCGCGCTCGACGGGTCGATCGGCGACAAGCTCGCCGCCCTGGCCACCGCGACCGACGGCCCGAACGCCACCTGGTCCGCGAACGTGGTCCAGCTCGGCGTCCGCTCCGCCAGCGCCTCCTCCCGCGCCTCGGTGGCCGAGGCCGCCCGCGCGACGTCGGAGGCCCAGCAGCTGGCCCAGACCTCGGTGGACACCGACGAGGAGAGCATCAACATGCTCGCCTACCAGCGCGCCTACGAGGGCGCGGCCCGGGTGCTCACCGCCATCGACGAGATGCTCGACACGCTGATCAACCGCACGGGGGTGGTGGGCCGATGACCGCGATCGGACGGGTGACGCATCTGACGGTGCGCAACTCGACGCTGACCAATCTGCAGACCAACCTGCAGAAGATGGCCGACCTGCAGTCGCAGGCGTCCTCGGGCAAGACGATCAACCGGCCGTCCGACGACCCGGCCGGGGCCTCCGACATGCTGCGCCTGCGCGGCGAGCAGCGGATGCTCGACCAGTACTCGCGGAACGCCGCCGACGGCAACGCGTGGCTGACCACGGTCGACAACGCCCTGACCACCTCCCTGGCGGACATGCGCCGGGTCCGGGTGCTCGCCCTCCAGGGTGGCGACGCCGCCCTGGGCGACACCTCCCGGGTCGCCCTCGCCGAGGAGATCGACGGCCTCAAGGCCGACCTGCTCCGGCAGGCCAACACCAGCTACCTCGGCCGCAGCGTCTTCGCGGGGACCACCGCAGCGCCGGCGTTCGAGGACGACGGCACCTTCCGCGGCGTCGCCGGGGGCTCCGTCACCCGCACCGTCGGCGACGGCACCACCGTCCGGGTGGACTCCACCGGCAGCGCGGTCTTCGGTGACGGCGACGACTCGGTGTTCGCCGTGCTCGACTCCATCTCCGCCACCCTGCGTGCCGGGGGCGACCCGACCGACCAGATCGACGCCCTGGACGGCCACATCACCGCGATGCTCACCGAGGTCGCCTCGGTGGGTGCGCGCACCAACCAGATCGAGACGGCGCAGAGCCGGATCACCGACCAGACGCTCACCAGCAAGACCCGTCTGTCGGAGATCGAGGACATCGACCTGGCGCAGATCATCCTGGACCTGCAGTCCCAGGAGGTCGCCTACAAGGGCGCCCTCGGGGCCGCTGCGAAGGTCCTCCAGCCGACCCTTCTGGACTACCTGCGATGACCATGACGCTTGAGACCACGCCCCTCGTGCTGCCGACCGCGCTGCACCTGGCCGCCGCCATGCCCGGCCTGGACGGGTACACCGACTTCGAGGTGGCCGCCCTGGACGAGGCCGGATCGCTGTTCGCGCTCCGCTCCGCCCCGGAGGGCGCCCGCCCGGTGCGGCTGTTCGTCGTCGACCCGGAGCCGTACTTCCCGGACTACGCCCCGCGGATCGGCGACGAGCTGCACACCCTGCTCGGTGCCGACCAGCTGCGCGTCCTGGTCGTGGTGCGCCCGGCGCAGGGCACCCAGCCGCCCACCGCGAACCTGCTGGCCCCGCTGCTGGTGAACCCCGCCACCGGCGCCGCCGCGCAGACCGTGCTCGCCGACGACCTCCCGCTGCGCGCGCCGCTCGGCCGCCCCTGAACCTCCCTGGAGACGCGATGACCTCCGTCGGTGTCGGCACGGTGACCGTGCTGCGTCAGCCCGTGGTGCAGCCCGACCGCACCGTCTACGGCTATGCCGTCCAGGTCCGCGTCACCGGCCCCGACGGCCGCCCGGTGTCCGACGAGGCCGCGGCCTCGCACGCCGACGCCGAGTACGCCGCGCTCGACCTCTCCGGTCTGGCCGCCGACCGGCTGGTGCTGCTCCGGGCCACCGTCGGCGTGCTCGCCGGGACCACCTCCGTCTGGGGCGATCCCGAGCGACTCCTGCTGGAGATCACGCCCGCGCTGTCCCGGCACCCGGAGATCGACGCGCTGGTCGCCCTCGCCCAGGCCCGCGGCTCCCGGCTGGCGCTCGCCGACTACCAGGGCACCGCCCCCCAGGACCGCCTGCTCGACCGGGTCGCCCTGGTCAAGATCGACCTGGCCCGCTACGACGACCAGCTCGCCCTCCTGGTCGACCGCGCGCACCACGCCGGTGCCGCCGTCCTGGCCGAGCGCGCCGACTCCACCGACCGGATCACCCGCGGCATCGGCCTCGGCGCCGACCTGCTCCAGGGCCCGATGTTCCAGCGCGACCAGGCGCCGGTCCGCCGCAGCTTCAACGCCGGCGAGCTCCAGTGCCTGGAGCTGCTGCGCATCCTGTCCGCCGACCAGGTCGACCAGAACGCCGTCGTCACCACCGTCGCCGCCGACCCCGAGCTGTCCATGCGGGTCCTGCACCTGGTCAACTCCAGCGCCTTCGGCCTGCGCACCGAGGTCGACTCCGTCCGGCAGGCCGTCGTGCTGGTCGGTCCCCGGCAGCTGCACGCCCTGGCCATCGCCTCCCTGATCGACGCCCGCCCGAACACCGTCGCCGCGCTGTGGACCGTGCTGACCCGCGCCATGACCTGCCGGGCCCTGTCCGGGGACGACGCCGGCTACACCGTCGGCCTGCTCTCCGCCGTCGCCGCCCAGCAGGCGATCGAGCTCACCGACCTGGTCGAGCGCACCGGCATCTCCGACCACCTCTCGGCGGCGATCCTCCGGCACGAGGGCCACCACGGCCGGGCGCTCGCCGCTGTGCTCGCCCACGAGGAGAACGACTCCGACGCCGTCGCCGCCACCGGCCTCGAACCGTGGGACGTCGCCCACGCCTATCTGGCGGCCGTCCCCCAGGCGCTGGCCACCGCCACCTCCCTGGCCTTCGGCGGCAACTGAGCGGCACAGGGACCCCCTAGGCTGACCTTCGTGCCGTCCTTCCTGCAGCTCGCGCTGCGCCCCGAACGCCGCCGACCCACCCCCGACCCGGTGCCGGTCAGCCTGCGTCCGGTGTTCCGGTTCGGCATCGTGGTGTGGGCGGTGGCCTTCGTGGTCGCCCTGGTGCTGTGGCTGACCGGGACCGTCGGACCGCACGGGGCGTGGACCTGCGCGGTGGGCGGACTGCTCGGGGTGGCCGGGCTCTGGTGGGTGCGGCAGAGGCCGGGGCGCTGACTCAGCCCCACCCGCCCAGGTAGGCCGCCAGGTCGGGCTCCTCGGTCAGCGCCCGCACCCGGTCGGTGCGGATCTCGGCGCGCGGGAACAGGTCCGGCCGGCGCCAGCGACTCGCCCGGGCCACGGCCCTGGTCGCCCGCACCCGGAGCAGTCGGCGTCCGCCCCGATCGCACAGGGTCAGCTCACCGAGCCCCTCGTCGTCGAGCCGCTCGACCGCCGCCCGCACCACTCCCCCGCCGGCGCGCAACGGCACGTCGAGCCGGACCTCCACCCGCACCCGGTCGAACCGCGGTCCGTGACCCGCCTCCACCGCACCGGGCAGCTCGGCCAGCACCGAGTCCAGGCTGACGAACCGCCGCGCCGGATCCGTCTCCGGGGCCACCACCACGACGTCCGCGTGCGCCGCCGGCAGGCCCCGTCCGCGCGAGCCGGGCACCGGGATCAGGTCCGCCAGCCGCAGCGTCTCGGCGTTCTTGGCCGCCAGGGTCGAGCCGTCCTCGCGGTCGGACCACTCCGGTCCGTCGTGCCAGGCCACCGCCGCCGGCACGTGGGCCAGCACCGCCCCGGCCAACCAGGCACGATAGGTCCACTCCCAGTCCTCCCCGCCGTAGGAGTCGAAGGACTCGGCGAAGCCGCCGGTCGCGTCGAACATCACCCGGCTGCACGCGGTGACCGCCCCGATCACCGCGCGGTAGGACCGGTCGTCGACGTCCAGCAGGTCCCGGCTGCGCCGGTAGGCGGCGCGCAGCCACTCCGGTTCCGGCAGCTCACGGGAGGGGCCGAGCAGTTCCACCGGCTGATCCGGCGGCGTCCCGGCCAGATCCGCGTGCCGGCGACGCCCCACCGTCACGCAGTCCGGTGCCAGCGCCGACAACCGGGTCAGCTCACGCAGGTAGCCCGGCTCCGGCACCGTGTCGGCGTCCAGGAACACCAGGACGTCACCGGTGGCCGCCGACGCCCCCAGGTTGCGGGCCGCCGACAGCCGGAACCCACGGTCCTCCTGGCGCAGCAGCCGCACGTGATCCGGCACCCGCGGCGGCTCCGGCGATCCGTCGTCGACCACGATCAGCTCGGTCCGCTCCACGGGATGGTCCTGGCGGCCCAGCGCGTGCAGGGTGCGGGCCAACTGCTCCGGCTGGGCGTAGTGGGCCACGATCACCGACACCCGGGGCGGTCGGGCGGGCCGCACACCGTCCAGCAGATCCCATCGGTTGCCCGGCAGCGGGATCGGTCCGGTCATGCCGACCCCCACCAGCGCAGGTACGCCACCGCCACGTCCGCCAGAGTCGGCGCGAGGCCCACCCCGGGCGCGAGCACCGTCGACCCCGGATCGGCGGCCGCCGCCCGCAGCGCGTCCGCCAGACCGTCCGGCGGGTAGAGCGACAGGGTCCCGGGGCGGAGCTCGGACATCTCCCGGGCGTACCGCGAGTCGGCCACCAGCGGTCGCCGACCCTGTTCGCCCCAGTCCAGCAGCGTGCGGGAGGCGGACAGATGCCGGTGCGCCGCGACCGGGACGCCGTCCCCGCCCAACGCCGCCGCGTACTCGGCGTCGCCCAGGCTCCCGGTCACCCGGAAGACCACCCCGGCTCCCGCGGCGAGCGCCGTCAACCGTGCCACCTCCTCCTCGTGACCCGGTGACGGGGCTCCGACGGCCAGCACCGTCCCACCGCCCGCCTCGGCCACCGCCCGGATGAGGTCGTCATGCCCCTTGCCCGGGTACAGCCAGCCCGCGATCAGGGCGGTCAGCCCGTGCGGCCGCGGGGTGGTGGCCGCCCGCCGCCCGCCCGCGCCCAACGGGATCACGCCGACCGGGGTCCCGGGCCGGACCACCTCGTGCTCGACCAGCAGGTCCGCCTCGTGCCGGCTGTTCACCACGACGCCCTCGGCCGCGGCGCAGATCCGGGAGTACGCGGCACCGCGCCGGGCCAGGTTCCGCGGGCCGTCGGACTCCTGCGGCACGTCGTGCAGGGTGACGGTCAGGCGGGTCCGCCCGGTGAGGGCCTCGACCCGCTCGGCGGCCACGTCCGGCGAGGCCCCCAGCAGCCGGTCCGTGACGTGCAGGTGGGCCCGCTCGTGTCCGGTCACCGCCGAGGCCAGCCCGGCCGGGTCGTCGACCTCGACCACCGCGGTCTCCGGCGCGACGCGCGCGACCTGCTCGGCCACCTCCCGGGCGTACCGGGCCACTCCGTGGCGGGCGGGCCCGGTGAGCAGCTGGGCGGGAACCTCGGCGATCCTCACCGGGGTGATCGTGGTGGAGTCGCGCACGGTCGGCAACCGCGCGAGACTTCGCGGACCGCCTCATCACGGCCTCGCTCCAGCCCCGGGCGTCGACTGTGACCGGGCGCGAGCGAAGGACCCGGATGACCCTCCTGTCCCCGGTCACGACCGGCACCGGCCACGTGACCTCCGCGCCGGTCCGGGTGGCCTCCGTCCCGGCCGGCCACCCCTACGTCGCCCGGGTGACCGCCGGACGCGGCGTGCACGTCCTGCCGGACCCGCTGCCCGACGGAGCGGAGCCCGGTCGGTGGTGGCCGCCGGTGGTGCTCGACCCCCGGTGGATCGCCGACCACGCGGCGGAGGCCGATCTGCTGCACCTGCACTTCGGCACCGAGTCCTTCACCCCCGAGCACCTGGCCGCGACCCTGCACGCGGCGCACGACGCCGGGTGGCCGGTGGTCATGACCGTGCACGACCTCGCCCATCCGCAGCTCGCCGACCAGCGCCGCTACGCCGAGCAGCTGGACGTGCTGGTGCCCGGAGCCGACGCGCTGATCACCCTCACCCCGGGCGCCGCCGCGGAGATCGCCGCCCGCTGGGGCCGGGACGCCCTGGTGCTGCCCCATCCGCGGCTGCTCACCGGCAACCCGCCCACGGTGCCGCCCACCGCCGGCTGCCGGGTGATCGGCCTGCACCTGAAGGACCTGCGGCCGAACGTCGACCCGATCGGCGCCACGCGCGCCCTGCTCGCCGCGTTGTCCGATCCGGCACTCGACGGCCTGAACGCCCGCGCCGAGGTCCGGCTGCACCGCTCCGTCCGGGACCCCCGCGCCCGGGACGCCGTCCGGGCGCTGTGCGCCTCCTCCCCGATGGTCACCCTGATCGAGCACGACCGGCTGGACGACGCCGAGCTGGAACACAGCCTCGCCGGACTCGACGCCTGCGTGCTGCCCTACCGCCACGGCACCCACTCCGGCTGGCTGGAACTGTGCTGGGACCTCGGTGTGCCGGTCGCCGCCCCCGCGGTCGGCTACTACGGCCAGCAACACGGGGACGGCGCCGTGTCGACCTTCCCGCCGGGCGAGCTCGCCGTCTCGCTGCGCGACCTCCTCCGCGACGGCACCCGCGCCGGGACCGCCGACCGGGACGCGGTGGTGCGCCGGCGCCACGGCGAGCGATCGGTCCTCGACGCGGCGACCGCCGAGCGCCAGCACGCGCTGTACCGGGCACTGCTCGCCGGATCGGCCCGATGACCGCGTCGCTCCGGGTGTGCGTGATCGCCCCGCTCCGGTTCCCGATCCGTCGGCCGCACGCGGGCGGCCTGGAGTCCATGGTCTGGAACGAGGTCCGCGCGCTGCGCGACCGCGGCCACCAGGTGTCCCTGATCGCGGTCCAGGGATCGGACTTCCTCGACGACGGACCCACGGCGTTCCGGCTGCCCGCACTCCGGTGGCCACCCGGTGCCCGGCCCACCGACTCCACCTATCCGGCGGGGTACCTCACCCGCTCGGTCCCGGCACTGGACCGGGCGCTCGACCTGCTCCCCGGCCGGTTCGACGTGATCTCCGACCACTGCCTGCACGGTCTCCCGCTGCGGCGGTCGGCCGAGCTCGGCGCACCCATGGTGGCCACCCTGCACACCCCGCGGGAGCCTGCGCTCGTGGCCGAGCTGCCCCGGGCCCGCTCGGTCCGGTTCCTCGCGGTCAGCGACTACACCCGCGCCGAGTGGGCCGGCACCGGGGTGGACGCCACCGTGCTGCCGAACGGCATCGCCGACCAGGACTGGCCGCTCGGTCCCGGCGGCGACGGGCTGGTCTGGTCGGGCCGGATCGTGCCGGAGAAGGCGCCCCACCTGGCGATCGCGGTCGCCCGGGCGCTGGGGATGCGACTGACCCTGGCCGGCCGGATCGGCGACCGCGCCTACGCCGAGCGGGAGGTGCTGCCGCACGTCGACGGGCACACGGTCCGCTATGCCGGGCTGCTGGACCAGCCGGAGCTCGCGACGCTGATCGGAGGGAGCGCCTGCAGCCTCAGCACTCCGGCCTGGGCCGAACCCTTCGGCCTGGTCGGGCCCGAGTCGCTGATGTGCGGCACGCCGGTCGCCGCCTTCGGCGCGGGGGGCATCGCGGAGATCGCGCGCCGTTCCACCGGCATGATCGCCGTCCCGCCCGGCGACCTCGACGCCCTCGTGCAGGCCACCGGACGACTCGTGACCCGCACCGGTCCCGCCGACCGGGCACGGATCCGGTCGGCGGCTCGGCGGCGCTGGTCGTTGGCCACCCGCACCGACGCCCTGGAGCGGATCTTCCACGACCTGGTCCGTGCCGACCGGCCGATCCCCGAGCAGGCCGCGTGACCCGGCCGCTGATCGGGTGGTACGTGCACCACCACGGCTCCGGCCACCTCGGCCGGCTGCGCGCGATCGCCCCCCACCTGGACGCCGAGCTGCTCTGCTTCAGCTCGCTGCCGGAACCGGCCGGCCTGCCGGCGCACTGCCGGTGGGTCGCGCTCGATCGGGACGACGACGGCACGGCCACCGACCCGACCGCGGGCGGGCTCCTGCACTGGGCGCCGCTCGGTCACCCCGGACACACCCGACGGCTGGCCACCCTCGCCCGGGCCCTCCAGGAGGAGCGGGCCGACGCGCTGGTGGTCGACGTCTCGGTCGAGGTCACCCTGCTCGCCCGGCTGCTCGGCATCCCGCCCGTGCTGATCGCCCAGCCCGGGGTCCGCGACGACCTCCCGCACACCCTCGGACTGCGCGCCGCGGCCCGCGTCGTCGCGCCGTGGCCGGCCGGGCTGATGCCCGCGCCGCACCTGGAGCCGGTCCGGTCGCGCGTGCACCACGTCGGGGGCATCAGCCGGTTCGAGGGACGCGCCCGGCCGACCGGGGAGCCCTCCGGGGTGCTGCTGCTCGGCGGCCGGGGCGGGACCGACGTGGACCGGCGCCGGATCGACGAGGCCGTCGCCGGCACCCCGGACACCCGGTGGACCGTCCTCGGCCCGTCCGGCCAGTGGCTCGCCGATCCCTGGGACGCGCTGACCGGTGCCCGCACGGTGGTCGCGTGGGCCGGGCAGAATTCGATCGCCGACCTGGCGGTGGCCGACGCGCGGGCCGTCGTCATCCCGCAGCCCCGGCCCTTCGACGAGCAGCTGTGCACCGCCCGCGCCCTGGCGGCCGCCGGGCTGGCGGTCGTCGCTCCCGACTGGCCCGACGCCCCCACCTGGCCGCGGCTGCTGGACGAGGCTGCCGCGCTGGAACCCGACTGGTCCCGGTGGCGGACCCGGGGCGCGGCCGCACGGGCCGCCGAGGTCATCGACGACGTCGCCCGCGGGCGGTCCGCGTGCTGACCCGTGCGGTCGTCACGCTGTGCTCCCGCCCCCGGGTCGACCACCTCCGCCGCCAGCTCGACGCCCTGCACGGCTCCTCGCGGGTGCGCACGGTGATCGCCTGGATCGGCGACGACGAGCCACCCGCCCTCGACGCCGACGACGTCCTGCGCGTGCCGCCCGGCCCGCACGGCCTGCGCCTGGCCGCCGCCCGGAACGCCGCCGCGGACCGGGCCGTCGAGCTCGGCGGTGACCTGCTCGTCTTCCTGGACGCCGACTGCGTGCCCGGCCCCGAGCTGCTCCAGCGGTACCAGGCCGCCGCGGTCCGTCACCCCGACGCGGTCCTGTGCGGACCGGTCACCTACCTGCCGCCGGACGCACCGGTGGGCGATCCTGCCGCCCTCGCCGCTGCCACCCGGCCGCATCCCGCCCGCCCCGCGCCGCCCGCGGGCGCCGTGGTGCTGGCCGACCCCGCGGACTATCCCCTGTTCTGGTCCCTGTCCTTCGCGCTGACCGCCGACCGGTGGACCCGTGGGCCGCGCTTCGACGAGCGCTACCAGGGCTACGGCGGCGAGGACACCGACTACGCCTTCGCCCTGCGCTCGGCCGGCATCCCGCTGGCCTGGGTCGGCGGCGCGCACGCCTACCACCAGTACCACCCGACCAGCAGCCCGCCGTGGCAGCACCTCGACGACATCCTGCGCAACGGCGCCCTGTTCGCCGACCGATGGGGATCGTGGCCGATGGAGGGCTGGCTGCGGGCGTTCGCCGAGGCCGGTGCCGTGCAGCACGCCGGGACCGGCTGGCGACGGTCCGAGACTCAGCCCAGCACCTGATCGGCGGCGATCAGCAGATCCGCCGCCACCGGATCGGCCGTGTAGTGCTCCGCGCCCGCCCACGCCCGTTCACCCAGCCGGGCCGCCAGCTCGCGGTCCGCCAGCACCCGCAGCACGGCCGCGGCCAGCGCCGGAGGGTCCGCGGGCGGGACCAGCAGGCTGTCCACCCCGTCGGTGCAGAAGTCGTCGTACCCGCTCCCGCTGGTCAGCACCACCGCGGCACCGAGCGCCTTCGCCTCCAGCGCCGCGTTCCCGAAGCCCTCCCACCGGGACGGGCAGATCGTCACCGTCGCCTCCCGCACGCCCCGGTGCAAGGACTCCCCCGCCACATGCCCCAACCAGGTCACCCGCTCCCGGGCTTCCGGCGGCAGCAGCGACAGCAGTCCCGGGCGGTCCGGCTCGAACCGCCGGTCACCGCTCGCCCCCGCCAGCACCAGCCGGGCGTCCGGTCGCTGCCGGGCCACCTCCGCGAACGCCGCGAACGCATCGGTGACCCCCTTCCGGCGTTCCAACCGGCCGAGGAACAGCACCACCTGACCGTCCGCCGGCCAGCCGCCCGGCAGCTCCGCCGCCCGCGCCGCGTCCCGCACCCCCGCCACGTCGATGCAGTTCCGCACCACCCGGGTCGGCGGCAGCGCACCCAGCGTCCGCTCGTTCCACCGGCGCATCGCCCGCGAGATCGCGATCAGCCCGGCCGACCGCCGCACCTGCCGGTCCTCCCACCACTGCTGCCAGCGGATCGCCGTGCCCTGCCGCACGCCGAACGACCGCGGCGTGAATCCCGCGATCTCGTTCGCCAGACGCGTGCTGGTCGCGAGATTGGTCAGCAGGGGCGCGTCCGACGGCAGTCGCGATCCCAGGGCGCTCCATTCGGGCAGGAACACCCGGTCGTACCGGCCGTGCCGGTAGGCGTCCCGCACCACCCCGGCCCGCCGCCACAGGCCGGACCGCGGCGGCGTGGCGAGCACGCGCACCCCCTCGCGCTCGTGAGCGGTCACCGGCTCGTCGGCGAGCACCAGCAGGTCCACCTCGGCACCGGCCCGGACCAGCGCGGGGAGGAGCGCCGCGTAGTGCCGGCCGATGCCGCCGGTGTACGGCGTCAGACCGGCGTACTCCGTGGTCGCGACCAGCCAGCGGGTCGGCCGGGCAGCGACCGCGGGGCCGTCAGGTGCGGGGCTGTCGGGGATCACGGTCGCTCTCACCCCGCCAGCCTGCGCCGGGCCGCCTCGGCCCGGGTCCGCGCGTTCGCGTGCTCCGACCACCGCGGCACCCATCGCGCCAGCGCGGCCGCGCCCACCAGGCCCGCGACGCCCATCGTGACGATCCCGGCCGCGAGGCCGGCGAGGGCGCCCACCGCCGACACGACCAGCGGCCCGGCCGCGCTGCCGGTGTCCTGGAACACCCGCCACACGCCGAGGAAGGTGGCGCGGGCCTCGGGCGGTGCCACGTCCGCGCCGAGGGTCATCAGCACCCCGGAGCTGATGCCGTTACCGAAGCCCATCACCATCGCGGCGATCGCGAGGGTGCCGACCGAACCGGTCAGCGGGAGCAGGGCGATCGCCCCGCCGAGGACGAGCATGGACGGGACGGCGACCCACAGCCGGCCGCGCCGGTCCATCAGTCGTCCGCCCGGGTAGAACAGCAGGACATCGACCGCCCCGGACAGGCCGAAGATCAGGCTGGTGGTGGCCGGGGCGAGGCCGAGGTGCTCGGACCACAGGGGCAGGACGACCTGTCGGGTGGCCCGGACGGCGCCGACCAGCACGACCGCGAGACCGAGGGTGGCGAACATCCGGCCGTGCCGGCGCAGCAGGGTCCAGGCACCGGGGCCGGTGCCGGGTGCGGTCCGGGGCACGGCACCCGAGCGGTCGACGTCGGGGGCCAGGGCGACCACGGCGCCGGCGAGCAGGGAGACCGCGGCGGCGAGCCAGAACACCGAGCGCAGTGGCGCCAGGTGCAGCAGTCCGGCGCCGAGGAACGGTCCGAGGAACGCGCCAATCCGGCCGACCCCGCCGAGGGTGGACAGGGCGCGGGCGCGCTGCGCCACCGGGATGACGTCGGTGAGGAAGGACTGCCGGGCCAGGTGGAAGACCGCGGAGACGGCACCGACGACCAGGACGCCCAGGGCCAGCAGCGGCAGGGAGGGAGCGAGCGCGCACCCGGCGAGGGCGACGGCGGCGACCAGGGCGGCGAGCAGCATCGCCCGGCGGTCGCCGATCCGGCTGGCCAGGGCACCGGCGGGGACGTCACCGAGGATCAGGCCGACGCCGAGCAGGGCGACGATGAGGGCGCCCTCGCCGAGTCCGCCGCCGAGCCGGACGGCCAGTAGGGGGACGACCGGGGTGATCGCACCGAGCCCGGTCTCGAACAGGGCGGCGGGGGCGTAGGCGGAGGCGATCAGGATCCGGATCGGCGGCGTGCGGCTGGTCATGCGTCGGCGACCCGCTCCACCGCCAGCTCGGCGGCCCGGGCGGGATCGGTGAGCAGCAGTTCGGCGGTGTGCCGGTCGGACCAGCGCCCGGCGGCCTGCGCCAGGGCGCGGGCGAGTCCGGCCAGGTGGGTGGCGTGCACGGTGGCCGTGGGTCCGTCGCCGTCGACCCACCAGTCGACCGGGGCGCCGTCGACCCGCAGGTCCTCGTGCTCCAGCCAGCTGGACGGAGCGCCGGGCAGCAGGTCGCGCACGGCGTCGGGGGTGGCGGCGAGGCTGCCGTCCTCCGGGTCGTCCACCGTGCCGTCGGCGAGCTCGGTGCACAGCGGGAGGTCCAGCGCACCGGCGAGCGCGACCGGGTCCGCTCCGCCGGCCACCGGGACCATCGCCGCGAGGTCGGTGCGCTGCCACCACATCGGGGACGGGGCGACGGCGGCGTCCTCGGCATGCACCAGCACGACCCGGTCGGTGCCGACCAGCGCGGGCAGCAGATCCACCGGGTGCTCCTCCGCGGTGCCGGCCAGGGCGGACCACACGGCCGCGGCCCACCGGACCGGCAGCGCCTCGCCGACCCGCGCGACGCCGCGCAGCACCTGCTCCCAGTCCGCGGCGGGGATCTGGTCCGCGTGGTCGACGGCGCCCAGGGCGCGCAGCACGGTGGGGTCCAGGCCGGCGAGCAGGTCGGGGGCGGGCGGCAGCAGGCCGCGGACGTCCGGATCGGCGTCCGGGCCGGCGAAGGGCCGGTCGAGGCCGAGGTCGGAACGCCGGCGCAGCCACCACAGGGTGTAGCCGGGCGCGGACGCTCCGGCGGACCGCACCGGGTCCAGGAGGGCGTCCCGGGTGGGGCCGGGGCCGGCGATGGCGTGCAGGGCGCGCGCCCAGTGGTCCGGGTGCACGGCGTCGAGGTCGGCGACCGCGAGCAGCGGGTCCAGGCCGATCCCGTCGCCGAGCAGCTCGGCCAGGGCGTCCCGGTACTCGGCCCAGCCGTCCACCTGCTCGGCGAGCAGTTCGTCGGCCTCGTCCTCGGGGCCGTCGCCGGTGATCCGGTCCTCGGCGCGCAGGACGACGAGTCCGCTCCGCACACCGGCGGCGGTGAGCGCGCCGGGCCCCCACCGGTCGACCTCGTCCGCGCCGACCTCGCCCAGCACCCGGGGATCGAGCAGGTCCGCGGCGAGGGAGCCGGGCAGCACCAGACCGTGGGCCGGCGCGCCGAGGCCGTCGGCGTCGCGCACGGTGAGCAGCCCGAAGACCGCCCGTTCGACCGGTACCGGGCGACCGTCCCGGCCGTCGGCGCCCGCGGCCCGCAGCAGTCCGAGCACGGCCGCGGCGACCTGCTCGGCGGTGTCCTCGTCGTCCTCGGCGCTGTCCCACGCGGCCTGCCGGACCGCCGGGTGGTCGAGCAGGGTCTCCGGTCCGGCCGGGACCGCACCGAGTCGCTCCAGCACCGGGTGCGCGACGCGCGGGTCGATCAGCCGCAGGCCGAGCCGGGTCAACGGCTCGACGTCGACCTCGGGACCGGGCAGCAGCAGCCCCCGGACACCGCGCACCACCCGGCCGTCGGCGAGCGGCACCGGGAGGGTGGCCAGCGCCTCACGGGTGCGTGGGTCGGCGACCGACCCGTCCAGGGCGGAGTAGAGCCGGTGCCAGCGGCCGGGGTCCTCCGTGGCGACGGGGAGGTCCTCGATCAGGTCGGCGGCCTCGCGCAGGTCGACGCCGAGCAGCCGGGCGGCGGCGATCCGCGACGGCGGGACCGCGACCAGCGACGGGAACCACGAGGCCAGGGCCCCGGCCAGCTCCGCGGCGTTCTCACCGATCAGACCGAGTGCACGGGCCGGGGGCAGGGGGTCGCCGTCGGCGGGGCGGAGCAGAGCCGTCTGCGCCAGGCGGTCGATCAGCGGCGTGCGCAGGTCGCGGTCCAGGTCGCCGCCGGGCAGGCCGGTGGGGACCAGGGCCAGCGGGTCGCCGGACTCCTCGGCCAGGCGGGCGTACAGCTCGGCGGCCAGCCCGAGCAGGGCCTCCGTGGCGGCCCCCCGGGCGACATGTCGCCTGGTGGGGTCGAGCGGGAGGGTGGCGATCAGGAGCGCGGGCAGGTCCAGCGGGTCGTCGGTGGGGGTGGGGGCGTGCACGACCCGGGACCAGGCCGGTCCGGGGACGGTCGACCCGAACAACGAGGCGGCCGGGTCGTCGTCGCCCGGGGTGCGCGGCACCGCCCAGGTGATCCGCCATCCCCGACGATCACGCTCCTCGACCGGCCGATCGGCGAGCAGACCGGGTGCCAGCTCCCCGGTGGCGGTCACCCGGCGCCAGCGCTGGTCCAGGTCGGCGATCCGCCGCAGCCGACCGGTGTCGGCGTCCTCCAGGACGATCTCCGTCAGGGCGGGCAGGGCCAGCAGCAGCGGGTCGTCCACGGCGCCGAGCTGGGCACGCACCGCGTCGACCGCGGCGTCGTCGCGCAGCTCCAGGGTGACGGTGGTGTCGTAGCCGGGTTCGGGGCGCCCGTCGGCCTCGAAGGGCAGGCGCAGCGCGGGGAGCGACCCCTCCCGGCGGGCGACCTCGGCGGCGACCGAGGGGCCGAGCCCGGCCAGCGCGTCACGGGTGCGGTCGGCGGAGAACTCCACCGCACCGGCGCCCGAGGCGACCAGCACCCGGTCGGCGACCGAGCGCACCGCCGCGAAGCCGACGCCGAACCGGCCGACCAGCGCCGCACCGCTCCGGTCGTCCCGGGAGGTGGAGGCGCGCATGGCGGCCATCGACGCCACGCCGGCGGCGTCCAGCGGCGCACCGGTGTTCGCCACCAGCAGCCGGGAACCGGTCAGCCGGAACAGCACCCGGCCGGGCGAGCCGGACCGCGCGGCGGCGTCGGCGGCGTTCTGCGCGAGCTCGACCACCACCCGGTCGCGGTAGTACCCGCGGGCGTGGTCCTCCTCGGTGTTCGCGTCCTCCCGCAACCGGGCCGGATCGCTCCGCCACGTCCCCAGCACGCGCTCCCGGACGGAGCGGGTGCCGAAGACGTCGGCGTTCACTCGCCCGCGTCGGGGTTCTGGGTCACCTCGACCAGCAGTTCGTCGATCACCGGTGCCGGGTCGGGCCAGTCGGAGGGCCGGTCGGGCACGTCGGTCTGGGAGTGAGCGCCACAGCCGTGGTCCAGCGCCACCACCTTGCCGTCGTCCGGCGACCACTCGTTGGCGCACACCCCGAAGACGGCGCCGAGCGGCCCCTGCAACGGGATGAGGAAACCGCAGGTCAAACACCCCTCGGCGGAGGCGATCGAGCCGGGGGTGGTCGGGCCCTGACGACCGCGGTACCAGCGGTCGGCGGCCTGGTTCAGACCGGCCGGGGACAGCACCCGCTGCCGGGCCAGGGCGAGCTCGTCAATCGCGACCTCGTCCTGCTCCGGGTCGCCGGTGGGGGTCCAGCCGGGCTCCAGGCGCGGGTCGTCGGCCTTGAACGGCAGCACGTCGCCCGGCCCGATGTCACCGGGCTGCAGCCGCTCGTCCCACGGCAGCCAGGCCGGGGCGAGCACCGCGTCGTCGCCGGGCAGCAGCACGGCCTCGCACACGGTGGCGACGCGGCCGCGCGGCACCCGGGACAGCGTGACGGTCCACACCCAGCCGCGGTAGCCCTTGGCGGTGCAGGCGAAGCGGTGCGAGACCAGGCGGTCCTCGTCGACGGTGGCGCCGAGGTGCTCGCCGACATGGTCGGGCTGCTCCGCGATCTCCACCGCGGCGGCGCGGGCCAGCTCCACCGCGCCGATCAGCACGGGTTCCTTGCTCCGGACGGCGGCAGCCATCACGCCTCCAGGTCGTCGGCGACGGCGCGCAGCAGCGTGGCGACCTGGCTGGTGCGGCTCTTCTCCGGGTACCGGCCGCGGCGGAGCTCGTTGCCCACCCGGTCCAGCACCTTGATCAGGTCCTCGACGATGACGGCCATGTCGTCGGCGGGCTTGCGGGCGGCCCGGGCGACCGACGGCACCGGGTCCAGGATCTTGACCGACAGCGCCTGCGGTCCACGACGACCGTCGGCGACGCCGAACTCCACCCGGGTGCCGGGCTTCGGCGACCCGATGCCCGCGGGCAGCGCGGAGGCGTGCAGGAAGACCTCACTCCCGTCCTCGGCGGCGATGAAGCCGAACCCGCGGTCGGTGTCGAACCACTTGACCTTGCCGGTGGGCACTGAGTTCCCCTGGGTGTTCGTCGGGGCCGCACCGGGGACCCCGGGACGGCACGTACCTACCCAGGCTACCGGTCGGTGGCCGCCGGAGGGACCTCGGCGGCCAGCTCCGCCCGCTCCGGGACGCCCTGGGTCGGCACGATCAGCCCGGGCGGGGTGACCGGCCGCCGGGTGCCGACCGGTTGATAGACGGTCGCCAGCAGGGCACGGGCCTCGCGCAGGGCGGTCAGGTAGACCATCGACACCTGCAGTCCGGTGAACGGCGGCGGGATGAGCGGCGAGCGCGCCGAGCCCATCGCGTCCAGGTAGTCGTCCAGCACGTCGCAGGCCTGCAGCACCGCGACGCTGGGCGCGCGACGGCGCAACTGGGGGTCGAGCTCGGCGACCGGCACCGACAGCAGGTCGCTCATCATCCGGACCAGGGCCTCGGTGGAGGCCTCCAGCGCGTCGTGCGGGGCCAGGATCTCCGCGGCACGGGTGCGGGCCAGGGCGGCGAGCGGGATCTCGTCGTCGTGGTGCCCGGCGGTGGCCAGCACCTCCAGCACCAGCATCGCGCGCAGGCGTTCGCGGCCGAGCAGCACCAGTGCCTGGTGCAGGTGACGCACGGTGCGCCCGGCGCCGGAGACCGAGTTGACGATCCGGAACACCTTGAGCGCGATCGCGGGGTCCGCGGCGGTCAGCCGGGCCAGCCGGCGGTAGGACACCTGTGGGTCGCCGAGCTGGACCAGGAGCCGGCCGGCGACCACGGCGTGGTGCGCCAGCGCCGGACGGGTGAACACGGTGGGCCGGCGGAAGTAGTAGCCCTGGAACAGCGGGAATCCGGCGTCCTGGGCCGCGCGCAGGTCGTCCTCGGTCTCCACCCGCTCGGCGACCAGGGCGGCCAGCGGGGCGGCCTCGTGCAGCTGCGCGGCGAAGGCGGCCAGGTCCTCGCCCAGCACCGACATGTCGACCTTGACGTAGTCGGCCAGCGGCAGCAGCACCCAGCGCGGGTCGTCCGGGACCATGTCGTCCAGCGCGATCCCGAAGCCGCGGTCCCTGAGCGCGGCGATGCCGGCCTGCACCTGCTCGTCCGGCGGGACGTGCTCCAGCACCTCCAGCACCACCCGGTGCGGGTCGAGGGCGACCGGCAGCTCGTCGACCAGGAACGAGCGCGGCACGTTGACGAACAGGTCGCCGTGACCGGCCAGGTCGTCGACCCCGAAGGCGGTCAGGGTCGCGGCGATCACCGATGCGGTGGCCCGGTTGTCGTCGGGGGTCTCCACACCGCCGAGGCCGGAGGTCTCCGCGGTGGCCGAGGGGCGGAACAGGAGCTCGTGGCCGATGGTGCGGCCCAGCACGTCGTGGATGCCCTGGCGCGCAACGCACACCTGGTGCGCCGGACCAGCGGCAAGACGGCGGTGCGGCATCGGCATGCGATTCCTCCGGGGCGGGAGCGGTACGTCCCGTTGATCGGCAACCGACCGGGGTGAGCTGAGCCTATTGCCCGCGCGACCGGGCACTTCACCCGATTCACCCCTGCGCGAGCCGGTCCCAGGCCAGGGCCGCGAGCACCGCCGGACCCACCGCGAGCGCCTCGTCGGCGAACCGGGCCTGCGGCGAGTGGTTGTAGGCGGCGGTCACCGGGTCCGCACCGGGCGGGGTGGCCCCGAGTCCGAGGTACACCCCCGGCACCTGCTCCAGCACGTAGGAGAAGTCCTCGGCCCCGGCGATCGGCTGCGGCGCGTCCAGCCAGGCGCGCTCGCCGAACAGTCCGGTGGTCAGCTCCCGCGCGCGGTCGTTCTCCTCCGGGCGGTTCACGGTGACCGGGTACCCGGGCTGGTAGTCGACGGTCACGGTGAGCCCGTGCGCGGCCGCGACGCCCTCGCACACCCGGCGCAGCCGGTCCGGCACCCGGTGGTGCACCGCCTCGGAGAAGGTGCGCACGGTCGCGTCGATCACCGCGCTCGAGCTGATCACGTTGTCCGCGGTCCCGGCGGCGATCCGGCCGACGGTGACCACCACCGGGTCGAAGGCGTCGAACTGGCGGGTGACCATCGCCTGCAGCGCGAGCACGATCTCGGCGGCCACCGGCACCGGGTCCAGCGCCAGGTGGGGCATCGACCCGTGTCCGCCCCGGCCGTGCACGGTCACCCGCACCGAGTCGGCGGCGGCCAGAATCGTGCCCGGCCGCCCCGCGACCAGGCCGGTGGGCAGCACGGAGGACATCACGTGCAGGCCGTAGGCGCCGACCACCCGCTCGCCCGCGGCGTCCAGCACCCCGTCGGCGATCATCGGCTCCGCGCCGCCCGGACCCTCCTCGCCGGGCTGGAACATGAACACCACCGACCCCGCCAGTCGCTCCCGGCGGGCGGCCAGCAGCCGGGCCGCGCCGACCATGCCCGCGGTGTGCAGGTCGTGGCCGCAGGCGTGCATCACCCCGGGGTGCTCGCTGGCGAAGGGCTCCGCGGTGTCCTCGGTGACCGGCAGCGCGTCCATGTCCCCGCGCAGCAGCACCGCCGGACCGGGCCGGGCGCCGCGGAGCACGGCGACCACCGAGCTCATCCCGTCCCCGGGGGCGACCTCCAGACCGAGCGGCGCGAGGGCGTCCAGCACCAGGCGCTGGGTCAGCGGCAGGTCGAGGCCGAGCTCCGGCACCCGGTGCAGGGCGTGCCGGAGTGCGACGACCTCCGGCAGCTGGTCCTGCGCGTCGGCGCGCAGGGTGGACAGGTCCTCGGCGGCGAGGTGCATGTCAGATCTCCGATGCGGGGGTGGCGGCACGAGTCCCGGCCACGGTATCGACCGGGTAGAGCAGCGTCTCGCGGACCAGCCAGGACCCCACCGCGGACACGGTCAGGCCCAGGGCGGCGTACACCGGCACCAGACGCAGCCCGTCCTGGGAGATCAGCCACTCGGCGACGAACAGGAAGGTCCCGCCGAACAGCGCGATCGCCGCCCCGGCGGGGACGCCCAGACCGACCGCGCGCACCGGCACCGGGAACAGCCGGGCCCCGGCGACCGGTGTGACACCGAGCTGCAGGCCCACGCAGACCGTGAACAGCGGCGCCGCGACCAGGTACGGCACGACGCCGGCCGCCAGCCCGAGCATCAGCGGGACGACCAGCACGGCCGCCGCGGTGAACCCCAGCCGGATCAGGCGCAGCGGGCCGAACCGGTCGGAGAGGAAACCGGACGCGATCATCGCGACCAGCAGGCAGATCAGTGCGACGGTGTGCTGGCTCGTGGCCTGTTCCTCGGTGTAGAAGCCGGTGTGCCCGGCGAACTCCGGCAGGTACACGCTGCCGAAGTACACCCCCATCGTCGATCCGATGGTCAGCATGAAGGCCAGCACCATCCGGCCCGCGTGCCGGCGCAGCAGCGGTCCGGCCGGTTCGGCGCCGGCGGCCCTGGCCTGCTCGAAGATCTCCGACTCGGGCACCCCGCGCCGGATCCACAGTGCGAGCAGTCCGCACAGTCCGGCGATCAGGAACGCGATCCGCCAGGCACCGTCGCGCACCCCGTCCCCGCCGAACACCCCGAGCAGCACGGCGAGCACGATCGTCCCGCCGAGGGTGCCGAGCGCGTCGCCGGAGTAGGCGAACGCCCCGTAACGGTGCCGGCGGTCCGCGGGTGCCACCTCGACCACGTACGTGGCGGCGGTGGCGACCTCGCCGCCCATCGCGATCCCCTGCAGCACCCGGGCGGCCACCACGATCACCGCCGCCCACGGTCCGGCCACCGCCGCGGTCGGCGCGGCCGCGATGATCAGCGCGCCGATCGCGATCAGGGTGACCGAGACCAGCAGCCCAGTCCGGCGGCCCCGGGTGTCGGTGATCCGGCCCATCACGAACGAGCCGACCGGCCGGGCCACGAAGCCCGCGGCGAACACCGCGTACGCCCCGAGCACCTGCGCCACCGGGTCCTGCCCGGGGAAGATCTGCCCGGCGAAGTACGGCGCCAGCAGGCCGTACATCGTCCAGTCCAGCGATTCGACGAAGATCCCCGCCGTGCTGGCCACCACCACGCGTCGACGCATGGCGCAGATGGTGCACCCGGCCGAGGCCCGGACGGGATCGGCGCGCCGGACAGCGAGCCCCGCCGGCACGTATCGTGGTGCGGATGTCCACCTACAGCGAGCACCTGCGCGCGCGGTCGGACGAGCAGCTGGTGGACCTGCTGCTGCGCCGGCCCGATCTGGCGCACCCGTCCCCGGCGACCCTCTCCTCGCTGGCGGCCCGCGCCACCAGCCGCCCGAGTCTGGACCGCGCGCTGGCGCAGGTCGACGCCGGGGTGCTCCAGGTGGTCGAGGCCGTGGTGGTGCTGGACGACGACGCGGGCGTCCGGGCCCGGACGGTGGTGGCCGCGGTCGGCGGCGGCCGGGGCGACGGCCCGCTGGTCCGCGAACGCCTGCGGATCGCGACCGAGCTGGCCCTGCTCTACCCGGTCGCCGGGGGCGCCGGCGACCCTGCGCTGCGGGCGGCGCCGGGACTGGCGGAGGCACTGGGCCCGACCGTGGCCGGGCTGTCGGCGGTGCGGTCCACGGTCGAGGTCGGCCGGGTCTCGCCCGCCGCGCGTGCCGTGCTGGACGCCCTGACCTGGGGCCCGCCGGTGGGCCGGCGACCGGTGGACGGGCCGGGTGCCGACGCGGCCGCCGAGCTGATCGCCGCCGGACTCGTGGTCGAGGCGGACGGCGGCCGGGTCGTGCTGCCCCGGGACGTGGCGCTGCGACTCCGGAACGGTCGCACCCACCGGGGGCTCAGTCGGCCGCCGGTGGCCACCGATCTGCCCCGGCGCCGGCCCGAGGTGGTCGCCGCGGAGTCCGCCGCCGCCGCCGAACGCGCGGTGCGGCTGGTCGCGACCCTGGTCGACCTGTGGGCGGCGGCTCCCCCTGCGGTGCTCCGCGCGGGCGGGGTCGGGGTCCGGGACCTGCGACGGACCGCCCAGCAGCTGGCGGTCTCCGAGGCGGAGGCGGCCCTGCTGATCGAGCTGGCGGCCGTCGGCGGCCTGGTCCGGGACGACGGCGAGGAACGACCGCACTACCTCCCGACCGCCGTCGCGGACGAGTGGGCCGCCGGGGAGCTGCCCGAACGCTGGGCGGCGCTGGCCACCTGGTGGAGGCACACCACCCGCTGGCCCGCGCTGGTCGGCGGCCGGGACGACCGGGGCCAGGTCCGTCCGGCGTTGGGACCGGAGCTCGCCCGGCCGTGGGCGCCCCGGCTCCGGCAGCAGGTGCTGGCGACCGCGGCGACCCTCGACCCGGGGTCCGCCCCGGACGCGGCGGCGGTGCGCGACCTGCTCGGCTGGCAGGCGCCACGGGCGGTGCCGCCGCTGGACGCCGTGCAGGCGGTGCTGGACGAGGCGGGTGTGCTGGGGCTGCTCGGCGCGGGCGCGCTGGCCGGGACCGGCCGGGCCGTGGCCCGGGACGCCGACCTGCCCGCCGCGCTGGCCGCGGACCTGCCGCCCGCCGTCGACGACCTGCTGCTGCAGGGCGACCTGACCGGCATCGTGCCCGGTCGGCCCTCCGCGGAGCTGGACCGGCTGATCGCCGCGAGCGCGGTGGTGGAGTCCCGGGGCGGTGCGGTGACCATCCGGTTCACGCCGGAGTCGGTCCGGGTCGCACTGGACGCCGGGACCACCGCCGACGACCTGCTCGCCGAGCTGGCCCGGCACACCCGGGGCGGGGTGCCGCAGCCGTTGGAGTACCTGGTGCGGGACGCCGCCCGGCGGCACGGCCTGCTGCGCGGCGGGTCGGCCACCTCGTACGTCCGGACCGAGGATCCCGCCCTGCTGGCCGGAGTGGCCGAGGACCCGAGGCTCGCCGGGCTCGGCCTGGTCCGGCTCGCGCCCACCGTGCTCGCCGCGCAGGTGCCGCTGATCGATCTGCTGGCGGCGCTGCGGGCGCGCGGACTGGCGCCGGTCGCCGAGACCCCGGACGGCCGGGTGCTGCACACCGCGCCGACCGTGCAGCGGATCCCCGCCGCCCGGCAGCGACCGCAGGACCGGGTGGACGCCCTCGACCCGCGGGACCGCGCGGCCACCCTGGTGCAGGTGCTGCGCCGCGGCGAGGCGGCCGTGACCACCGACGCGCGCACCGGTCCGCGGGACCGGGGAACAGACGACCCGGGCACCGCGTTGGCCACCCTGCGCGAGGCGGCCGCCGACCACGCCGAGGTCTGGCTGGAGCTGGTCGGTCCGCGTGGCGCCCTGGAACGCCGCCGGGTGCGCCCGCTCCGCGTCGACGGCGGCCGGGTCCGGGTGATGGACACCGCCCGGGATGCCGAGATCGTCGTCGCCGCCCACCGTGTCGCGGGCGTGACCCGCCTGACCGCCGCAGAACCCGAAGGAGTCGCCCCGTGACCGACGGACCCCTGATCGTCCAGAGCGACAAGACCCTGCTGCTGGAGGTCGACCACGACCGTGCCGAGGCCTGCCGCCGGGCGATCGCGCCCTTCGCCGAGCTGGAGCGCGCGCCGGAGCACGTGCACACCTACCGGCTGACCCCGCTCGGCCTGTGGAACGCCCGGGCCGCGGGGCACGACGCCGAGCAGGTGGTGGACGTCCTGCTGGAGTTCTCCCGCTACCCGGTGCCGCACGCGCTGCTGGTGGACGTCGCGGAGACGATGTCCCGGTACGGCCGGCTGCAGCTGGTGCAGGACCCGGTGCACGGCCTGGTGCTGCACGCCCTGGACGCCGCGGTACTGGCTGAGGTGCTGCGTTCCAAGCGCACCGCCGGGCTGGTCGGAGCGCGGATCGACGACACCGATGTGGTGGTGCACCCCTCCGAGCGCGGCACGCTGAAGCAGGCGCTGCTCAAGCTGGGCTGGCCCGCCGAGGACCTGGCCGGGTACGTGGACGGCGAGGCGCACGCGATCGACCTGGACGAGTCCGGTGTGAGCAACCCCGGCCCGGACGGCCGACCGCGACCGTGGCAGCTGCGTCCGTACCAGGCCGAGGCCGCCGACGGGTTCTGGCACGGCGGCTCCGGTGTCGTCGTGCTGCCCTGCGGGGCGGGCAAGACCCTGGTCGGCGCGGCCGCGATGGCCAGGTCGCAGACCACCACCCTGATCCTGGTGACGAACACGGTGTCCGCACGGCAGTGGCGGGACGAGCTGATCCGGCGCACCTCGCTGACCGAGGACGAGATCGGCGAGTACTCCGGCGCCCGCAAGGAGATCCGCCCGGTCACGATCGCCACCTACCAGGTGCTGACCCTGCGCCGGAAGGGCGCCTACCCGCACCTGGAGCTGCTGGACGCCCGCGACTGGGGCCTGATCCTCTACGACGAGGTGCACCTGCTGCCCGCCCCGATCTTCCGGATGACCGCCGACCTGCAGGCCCGGCGTCGTCTGGGCCTGACCGCCACCCTGGTGCGCGAGGACGGCCGCGAGGACGAGGTGTTCAGCCTGATCGGCCCCAAGCGCTACGACGCCCCGTGGAAGGACATCGAGGCGCAGGGCTACATCGCGCCCGCCGACTGCGTCGAGGTCCGGCTGACGCTGCCGGACCGGGACCGGATGACGTACGCCACCGCCGAACCGGAGGACAAGTACCGGCTGGCCGCGAGCGCCCCGGGCAAGATCCGGGTGGTCGAGCACCTGGTCCGCAGGCACGCGGGCGAGCCGACCCTGGTGATCGGCCAGTACATCGACCAGCTCGAGGAGCTCGCCGAGGACATCGGCGCCCCGGTGATCACCGGGGCCACCACCGTCACCGAGCGGCAGCGGCTGTTCGACGCGTTCCGCTCCGGCGAGGTCAGCACCCTGGTCGTGTCCAAGGTGGCCAACTTCTCGATCGACCTGCCCGAGGCGTCGGTGGCGATCCAGGTCTCCGGCTCGTTCGGGTCCCGGCAGGAGGAGGCCCAGCGTCTGGGCCGGCTGCTCCGCCCGAAGGGCGACGGCCGCACCGCGCACTTCTACGCCGTGGTCGCCCGAGACACCGTCGACCAGGACTTCGCCGCGCACCGCCAGCGGTTCCTGGCCGAGCAGGGGTACGCCTACCGGATCGTCGACGCCGAGGACCTGGACCAGACGCCGGCGGCGTGAGCTGAGCGGACGGAGGACCGGGCCACTAGATTTCCTCGGGAACCCACTCGGGGCACCCGCGCGTTGAGCAGGTGCTCCTCCCCTGGAAGGGAACCTCGGTTTGCCGGTCTTGTCGCACGTCCTGAGTCTCACCGTCGCGGGTTCCGCGCTGCTCGGATCCGGCGCTCTGCCGGCCGATCTGCCCGCCACGGACCCGATCAGCCTCACCGGCGAGATCACCGACAGCTCCGGGGTGCTCAGCTCCGCGGAGTCCGGGCAGGTGCAGGATGCCCTGGACCAGCTGGCGCAGGACACCGACTACCAGCTGTACGTGGTCTACGTCGACGACTTCGGTGACCTGTCCCGGGACGACTGGGTGCAGCAGACCGCGGACCAGACCGGGCTCGGCTCGCAGGACCTGGTGCTGGCGGTCGCCACCGAGTCCCGGGTCTACACCCTGGCCCCGGAGAGCGTGGACGGCCTGTCCTCCTCCGCCCTGGACTCGGTGGCCGCCGACGTCGAGGACCAGCTCCGCGACGACGACTGGTCCGGCGCCGCGATCACCGCGGCGGACGGCATCCGGTCGGCCGCGACCGGCGGTTCCTCCGGCTCGATCCTGGGCTGGCTGTTCGTCGGAGGGCTGCTCCTGATCGGGGTGATCACGCTGATCGCCTGGGTCTCCTCACGTCGCAAGGCCGGTGGCCGGGTCGCGGTGGGCGGTCGCCAGCAGCAGCAGGTCCCGACCGCGGAGCTCGACCGCCGCTCGGCCTCCGCCCTGGTCGGCATCGACGACGCGATCCGGACCGCGGAGCAGGAGCTCGGCTTCGCGCAGGCCCAGTTCGGCCCGGAGTCCACCGGGGAGTTCGAGCGGGTGCTGGCCCAGTCCAAGCAGCAGGTCACCGAGGCGTTCCGGCTCCGCCAGACCCTGGACGACGACGTCCCGGACACCGAGCCGCAGATCCGTGAGACCTCGACCCGGATCCTGCAGATCGTCGAGCAGGTCGGCGCCGCACTGGACGCGCAGGAGCAGGCGTTCAGCAAGCTGCGCGAGGTCGAGGAGCGCGCGGGGGCCGCGCTCGAGGAGCTCACCCGCTCCGCCGCCGACCAGCGCGCCCGGATCGCCACCGCCCGCACCACGCTGGACACCCTGGCCGCCCGGTACCCCGCCGACGCACTCACCTCCGTCCGGCAGAACCCGGACCAGGCCACCGCCCTGCTGGACGAGGTCGACACCGCCCTCGCCCAGGGCACCCAGGCCGTCACCGCGGGCGACCGCCGCACCGCGGCCCGCTACGCCCGCGCCGCCCAGGACGCGCTCGGCCAGGTGCGGGTGCTGCTGGACGCGGTGGACCACGCCGGCGCCGAGCTGGCCACCATCGGCGCCCGGCTGGACGCGGCGATCGCCTCGATCTCCTCGGACCTGGACGACGCCGCCCGGATGGCCCCCCAGGACGCCACCGTGCAGGCACGGGCCGCCGACGCCCGCGCCGCGATCGAGGCGGCGCGCACCGCCCGCACCGGCACCGGCGACCCGCTGGGCGCGCTGCGGGACATCACCGCCGCGGAGGCGGCCATCGACAACGCGCTGGCCCCGATGCGTGAGGCCGCCGACCGCGCCCGCCGCGCCCGGGCCCTGCTGGACCAGGTGCTCGGCCGGGTGTCCGCGGGACTCCGCGGCACCGGCGACTACATCGAGACCCGGCGCGGAGCCGTCGGACCGCAGGCCCGCACCCGGCTGGCCGAGGCGGACCGGCTCTTCCGCTCCGCCGTCGACCAGCGCGACTCCGACCCCGAGCGGGCGCTGGCCGCCGCGCAGCAGGCCGAGCAGCGGGTCGCCGAGGCCCAGCGGCTGGCCCAGCAGGACGTCCAGCA
>NZ_JANZKP010000003.1 GCF_025642745.1 Cellulomonas sp. RIT-PI-Y | reverse complement strand
AGGAGGGCCCGTTCCCGGGGTCGAGCGTCCTGGCGACCGGCGACCGTGGGCAGACCGTGGTGCCGGGGGTGCGGGCGGCGGGCAACGTCACCGACCTCAGCGCGCAGGTGGTGGTCGCGGCGGCCGAGGGGCAGGCGGCCGCGGCGATGATGAACCTGGAGCTTATCGAGGAGGACACGCTCGCCGCGGTCCGGGCCGCCGACCACGAGAAGTTCGCGTCGGCCACGCACGGGCAGCCGCCGACCGGCCGGGCGTTCTGGGAGGAGCGGTACCGGACGGCGCCGCGGGTGTGGTCCGGGCGGCCGAACCGGGTGCTGGAGACCGAGGCGGCCGACCTGGCGCCCGGGACCGCGGTGGACATCGGCGCCGGCGAGGGCGGCGACTCGGTGTGGCTGGCGCTGCGCGGCTGGGACGTGACCGCGGTGGACATCGCGCAGGGCGCGCTGGACCGGGTCGCGGAGTTCGCGGCCGAGCAGGGCGTCGCGGTGCGCACCGAGCAGGCGGACGCCGGCGACTGGGACGCGGACGGCCGGCGGTACGACCTGGTGACCTCGCACTTCCTGCACCCGGAGCCGGGCGGCCGGGACGCGCTGTTCCGGCGGATGGCCGAGGCGGTGGCACCGGGCGGGACGCTGCTGATCGTCGGGCACCACCCGCACGACCGGCACCTGCGCGACGGGCTCGGAGCGCTGGAGGACTGGTTCATGACCGCCGAGCAGATCGCGGCGCTGCTGGACCCGGCCGACTGGGAGATCCAGGTGGCCGAGGCCCGGGACCGGGTGGAGCGGCACGGAGAGCAGGAGCACGACGTGCAGGACGCGGTGCTGCGGGCTCGTCGGCGCTGAGCCGCCGGTGCCATGCTGGCGCCATGACGGAGGATCTGACCCGCCTGGTGGCGGAGGTCGAGCGGCAGGAGCGCGAGCTGCGGTTCGCGACGTTCAGCAACGACGACGCCTGGGAGCTGGGCGGCCTGCTGGTCGCCCTCGCCGCGGAACGGGAGCTGGCGGTCACGGTGGACATCCGCCGGGGGCGCCAGCAGCTGTTCCACGCGGCACGTCCGGGCACGACGCCGGACAACGACAGCTGGATCGAGCGCAAGAGCCGGGTGGTGGAGCGGTTCGGCATGTCCTCCTATCTCGCGGGTCTGCGGCACCGGGCGGCCGGGACGACCTTCGCGGAGAAGCAGGGGCTGCCCGTGCAGGAGTACGCGGCGCACGGCGGGGCGTTCCCGGTGCACGTGGAGGGGGTCGGGATCGTCGGCGTGGTGACGGTCTCCGGGCTGCCGCAGGCCGAGGACCACGCGCTGGTGGTCGAGGCGGTCCGGCGGTTCCTGGACGGCTGAGATGCGGGCGGTCCCGGCCCGGAGGAGAGTCGACGGACACCCGAAGGAGGCCTGCCATGCCCGAACGCGATCCCGGTCCCAGCATCAAGGACAAGGAGCTGTACGAGGAGCTCCGGGACGAGGGGAACAGCAAGGAGAAGTCCGCCCGGATCGCCAACGCCGCCGCGGCCCGTGGCCGCAGCAGTGTGGGGAAGAAGGGCGGGGAGTCCGGTTCCTACGACGACTGGACGGTCGACGACCTGCGCGGCCGGGCCGCCGAGCTGGAGATCGAGGGCCGGTCGACGATGACCAAGGACGAGCTGATCGACGCGTTGCGCTCGCACTGACACGACCGACGGCCCGGTCCCGCGCAGAGGATGCGGGGCCGGGCCGTCGGTCTGCGGAGGATCAGTCCTCGTGCTCCTCGTGCTCGTGCCCCTCGTGCTCGTGCTCCTGCTCGCCGGTGGCGACGGTCAGCTCGTTCGGGGTGACGGTGAGGTCGGCGGAGTTCCAGATCTCGCCGGTCAGGACGTCGACCGCGAGCAGGCGGTCGTTCGCCGGATCGGTGATGTACGCGGTGCCGTCGTGCACCTGGATCGCCGGGCGGGGCTCCTGCCAGTTCTCCGGCTCCTCCCACGCGTCGAGCACCGGCATCGACCGGACCAGCGTGCCGGTCTCGGGGTCGATGACGTGCAGGTTGCCGTCGGTGCCGAGCACCAGGGCCTCGCCGTCGTCATCGCGGGCCAGCGAGCGGAAGGTGTACGAGGAGGGCAGGTCGACCAGGGTCAGGGTCGCGGTACGGGTGTCGATCAGGCTGACCCGGGTCGGGCGCTCCAGGTCGGCGTCCGGGTCGGACTTGTAGTCGCCCAGCACCACCGGCGACTCCTCGGACCCGGCCTGGTTGCCGATCCGGCCGTAGGCGTCGGGGGCCGCGACCTTGCTGATCTGGCCGTCCGTGACCACCAGGGCGCCGTTCTCGCAGCCGATCACGACGACCTCGTCCGCGGCGACGGCCTCGCCGTGCACGCCCGGGCACTGGTCGTTGACCGCGGTCTCGCTGTCGTCGGCGGCCAGCAGCCGGATGCCGGTGCGGGAGTCCTCGTCGCCCTCGGAGACCACGACGCTGCCGTCGGAGAGCTCGACCGCGACGCCGTGGTGCGCCTCGGGGGTGGTGAACTCGCGGCGCTCGGCGTCCGGGTCGGCGATGGCGGCGGAGTCGACGACGGTGACCTGGCCGGTGCCGTCGTCGAAGAGTGCGGTGCGGCCCTCGTGCACGACCGCGTGACCGGGGGTCTCGGCGGCGTAGGTGAGGTCGGTGAGGGTCGGGTCGGCCACGAAGAAGTGGCTGTGGTCGCCGTGCGCCTGGGCCCAGGTCCCGGCGTCGAGCACCCGGAAGCCGCCCTCGGTGGAGACCAGCACGTGGCGGCCGTCGCCGGAGGGGTTGACCCGGTTGAAGCCGGTCAGCTCCAGGTCGGAAACCAGCTCGAGGGTGGTGGCGTCCAGGACCTGGAGGCCGCCGTCGTAGGTGAGCACCAGCCGGGGCTTCAGGCTGGCGGACTCCTGCGAGGCCGAGGTCGGCTCCGGGGTGGTGGACGCGGCCGGGGTGGCGGTGTCCGCCGACTGTCCGCAGGCGGCCAGGAGCAGGGCGGCGGTCAGGCCGGCGCCGAGTGCGGCGAGAGGTCGGGTGCGGGTGTTCATGGTGGTGGGCGCGGGCGGGCCGCGCCGACTCCTTCCCAGAGGTGGCTGTGTGGTGGGAAGGAACTTAGCATGTAATGAGAATCATTCCGAACAGTGATGGAGGGTCACAGGGCGGTCAGCCCGTAGTAGGCCCGGTCCCGGTAGACCAGCGGCTCCGCCTCCGGCCGGGCGGCGTGGGAGAGCGCGCGCACCGACACCAGGTAGCTCGTGCCCACCGGGGTGCGCTGCACCACCCGGCCGCGGACCCAGGACTGCACGCCGTCCAGCACGGGCTCGCCGGTGTCCAGCGAGGACCAGCCGCCGGCGGCGAAGCGGTCGACGCCCCGGGCGGCGAACCGGCCGGACAGCTCGGCCTGGTCGTTGGCGAGGAAGCCGACCACCAGGGTGCGGGCCCGGGACAGTGCGGGCCAGGACGAGGACCCGGAGTCGATGGAGAACGCCAGCAGCGGCGGGTCGGCGGAGACCGAGATCACCGAGGTGGCGGTGAAGCCGACCGGGCCGTCGTCGCCGAGCAGGGTGACCACGGCGACCCCGGCGGCGTGCTGCCGGAACACCGACTTGTACTGCTCGGGCGTGAGCTGCGGCTCGTCCTGCTCTCTCAGATCGGCCTCCAGCTGGTGCAGCGTGGTCATCGGGTCACCTCCAGGGGGACGGCGCGGCGCAGGGCCGGGCCCTCGGTGGACCACCAGGCGTCCAGGTGGTCGTCGAGTGCGGTCAGCTGCCCGGCGGTGATCACCAGGGAGCGGGTGGGCAGGACGGCGCCGAGCTCGACCAGGACGGGTCGCAGGTGGTGCTCGCCGACCAGGGCGTGCGCGGGGTCGCCGGGGATCACCAGCGGGACCGCGACGACACCGGCCAGCCCACGCGGGCCGTACAGGTCGAGGAACGCCTTGAGCAGGCCGGTGAAGGACGCCTTGTGCACCGGGGTCGCGACCACCAGGACCGCGGCGTGGGCGGCCGCGGTCAGCGCGCGGTCCGCGCGGGGGTGCTCCGGGGCCAGCAGCTCCGGGGCGAGATCGGACAGGTCGATCGGATCCGCCGGGGACAGGTCGAGCGCGGTCCCGAGGTAGGCGGCGGTGGCCTGGGCGGCGGCGGCGGTCCGGGAGCCGGGGCGGGGATTGCCGGTGAGGGCGACGACCTGTCGGCCGCCGGTGAGCAGGGTGGACGGGATAGTCATGGGGTCCTCTCAGATCGCCTTGCCGGGGTTCAGCACCCCGGCCGGGTCGAGTGCGTCCTTGATCCGGTGCAGGGTGGTGCGGGCGACCGGGTCGAGCTCGTCGGACAGCCAGCGGCGCTTGAGCGCGCCGATGCCGTGCTCGCCGGTCAGCGTGCCGCCGAGGCGCAGCGCGAGGGCGACGACGGCGTCGACGGCCTCCTGCACCCGGGGCGTGACCTCGCCGTCGTCGGTGAGGACCAGGGGGTGGATGACGCCCTCGCCGGCGTGCGCGAAGGTGAAGACCCGGACCCCGGTGGCGTCGGAGATCGCGGCGATGCCGGTCAGCGCCTCGGCCAGCGCGGTGCGCGGGACCGACACGTCCTCGATCAGCACCCGGCCGAGGCGCTGCACGGCGGGCAGTGCGCCGCGGCGGGTCTCGATCAGGCGCTCGGAGCGGGCCGGGTCGTCGGTCACGTCCACCCGCAGCGCGGTGCCGCGCAGCAGCCCGGCCAGGTCGGTGGCCTCGGCCAGGGCCCCCGGTCCCTCGGTCTGCACCAGGAGGAAGGCGCCCCCGTCGGCGGCCAGCACCGGGTCGACGGCGGCGAGGGTGGCGTGATCGAGGAGTTCCAGCGTCGGCGGCACCGGCCCGGCGGCGGTCACGGTGCGGACTGCGCGGGCCGCGGCGGCGACGTCCGCGAACAGGGCGGCCACGGTGGCGGTCGCGACCGGCTGCGGCTGGAGCCGGACGGTGGCGCGGACCACGATGCCGAGGGTGCCCTCCGAGCCGACGAACAGCGAGGTGAGGTCGTAGCCGGTGACGCTGCGCGGGCCCGAGGTGCCGGTGCGCAGCAGGGATCCGTCGGCCAGCACGACGTCCAGGCCGACCACCGCCTCCCGGGTGCCGCCGTGCCGGGCGCAGCGCAGACCGCCCGCGTTGGTGGCGATGGTGCCGCCGATGCTGGCGATGGCGACGCTGCCCGGGTCCGGGGCGTAGCGCAGACCGTGCGCCGCGGCCGCCCGGTCCAGGTCGGCGACGATCACCCCGGGCTGGACCACGGCGATCCGGGCGTCCGGGTCGACGGACTCGATGGCGTCCAGGGCGGACAGGTCCAGGACGACCTGACCGGCGGTGGCCGACGCGCCCCCGGTCAGACCGGTGCCCGCGCCACGGGGGACCAGGGGCACCTGGTGGTCGGCGGCCCAGCGGACCACGGCCTGGACCTCGGCGACGGTGGTCGGGCGGACCACGGCGTCCGGGGGGTCGCCGACCGACCAGCCGGAGCGGTCGGCCCGGGCGGACTCGCGGGCGGCCGCGGACCGGTCGGTGGGGGCGAGGACGTCCAGGGCGGTCATGCCGGGCTCACGATCACGCCGCCGGCACGCAGGCGCTCCAGGAACAGGACGACGGTGGCGGCGACCGAGCGGTGCTGGACGTCGTTGAGCACGTCGTGCAGGCCGTCGGCGACCAGGGAGACCTCCGCGCCGAGCTCGGTCAGCACCGGCACGGCCTCCGGCGCGGGGCTGATCGGGTCGGCGGCGCCGTGCAGGGCCAGGGTCGGGACACCGAGCGTGCCGGGGGCGACCGGCGCGATCGGCAGGGCGGTGCGCAGCGCCTCGGCGATCCCGCCGCGGGCGGAGCGGGCCAGCACCGCACGGTGGTTCGGGCAGGCGGTGCGCGCGGCGACCTCGGACTCCCAGCTGCCGCCCCAGGCCTGACCGAGCGGACCCGGGCGGACCGGCAGGCCGGCCAGCACGACGGCGTCCGGGCGGGCGCCGTCGCGGACCAGCTGCACGGCGGTGAGCGCCCCGGCGTCCGAGCCGATCAGGACGTGCGGGCCGGGCAGCGTGTCGTCGGCGAGCAGGGCCGCGGCGGTGGCGGGCGCCGCGGGGTCGTCGTCGACCGCGATCACCCGGTACGCGTCCGCCGCGATCCGGCTGCCGAACCGCTGGTAGACCTCGGGCGTCTCACCGCGGCCGACCAGCAGGACCAGGGTGCCGCGCGGTGCGAGGTGCTCCGGCTCGGACCAGGTGCGGGTGGCGGCGGTGGTGCTGGGCTGGGTGACGGTCATCGGGCGGCCTCCTCGGCGGCGAGTGCGGCGGGACGGGTGGGATCGGCGGACCATTCGGACCACGATCCGGGGTAGAGCACCGGGTCCAGCCCGGCGAGGGTCAGGGCGAGTGCCTGGTGCGCGGCGGTGACACCGGAGCCGCAGTAGACGCCGACCGGCGCACCCGGTCGGGCGCCCAGTGCGGTGAAGCGCTCGGTCAGCTCGGCGGCGGGCCGGAACCGGCCGTCGGCGCCGACGTTCTGCGCGGTGGGGGCGCTGACCGCGCCGGGGATGTGACCGGGACGCGGATCGATCGGCTCGACCTCGCCGCGGTAGCGCTCGGCGGCGCGCGCGTCCAGCAGCAGATCGGCGGCGGCGGCGCCGTCGGCGTCCAGGGTGGGCAGGTGGCCCGGGGCGAGGGTGACGTCGCCCGGGTCGACCGCCGGCGTGTCCTGCTCCAGCGGCAGACCGGCGGCGGCCCAGGCGGACAGGCCGCCGTCGAGCAGCCGGACATCGGTGAGTCCGGCCCAGCGCAGCAGCCACCACGCCCGGGCGGCGGACTGCCCCGCGTTGTCGTCGTAGACCACCACCGTGTCGCCGGTGCGCAGGCCCCAGCCCCGGGCGGCGGACTGCAGGTCCGCGACGGCCGGCAGCGGATGACGGCCGGCACGGGACGGCGGGGCGGCCAGCTCGGTGTCCAGGTCGACGTAGACCGCGCCCGGCAGGTGCCCCGCGCGGTAGGCCGGGCGGCCGTCCGGCACCGGCAGCGTCCAGCGGACGTCGAGCAGGCGGACCGGGGCGCCGGAGCCGAGCAGGGCGGCCAGCTCCGGGGCGTCGATCAGGTGGTCAGTGCTCATGGACGGTGCTCCTGGTGAGGGTGGTGAAGAACAGTTCGAGGGCGCCCAGCGCGGCCGCCTCCAGGTCGACGTCCAGCCCGCGCCGGACGGCCAGGTGGATGGAGGCGACACCCAGCGGGGGCAGGTCGGTGCGCTCGACCAGGCCGTCCGGGACCGCACCCGCACTGGGCAGCACGGCGACGCCGAGTCCGGCCCGGGCGGCGGCGATCACGCCCTCGAGGCTGGTGGACTCGGCCGCCAGGTGGACCACCCGTCCGGCCTCGCCCAGCTCGGACATCGCCCGGCGGCGCATGCCGCAGGGCTCCGAGTACGCGACCAGCGGGATCGTGTCGGTCAGCTCCAGACCCGGGTGGGCGAACCAGCGCAGCGGCAGGGTGCCCACCGGGCGTCCCGGGGTCTCCGGTCCGAGCGCGAGCAGCACCGCGACGTCGATCGTGCCGCGGTCGATCGCCTCGGTCATCTGGGTGGAGCGGTCGATGCTGAACTGCACCGGTCGCCCCGGGTAGGCGTCGCGCAGCGCGGTGAGCAGACCGGGCAGCACCTGGTCGGCGGCGGTCTCGGTGGAGCCGATCACCACGGTGCGCCGACCGGCCGCGTCCAACCGGGCCAGCGCGTCGTCGTGCACCGCGAGGATCCGGCGGGCCTCGGCCAGCAGGCGCTCCCCGGCCGGGGTGAACCGGGTGCCGCGCCCGTGCCGCTCGACCAGCGGGGTGTGCAGCCGGCGCTCCAGGCTGCGCACGTGCTGGCTGACGGTGGGCTGGCTCAGGTGCAGGGCGACGGCGGCGCGCCCGAAGCCCCCGCAGTCCGCGATGGCCACGAACGACCGGAGCTGGACCAGGTCCAGGGCGGCGGTCATCGGGCCACCGCCGATCGGCCCGGCACCGCGTCCAGCAGCTCGCGGGTGCGCTCGTGCCGGGGGTCGGTGAAGACCTGGGTGGTGGCCCCGGACTCGACCAGCCGTCCGCGGTGCAGCACCGCGACCCGGTGCGCGACCTGGGCCACCACGGCGAGGTCGTGCGAGACGAACAGGTAGGACACCCCGAGCTCGCGCTGCAGGTCGGCCAGCAGGTCGAGGATCTGCGCCTGCACGGACACGTCCAGGGCGGACACCGGCTCGTCCAGCAGCAGGATCTCCGGGGACAGGGCCAGGGCCCGGGCGATGGCCACCCGCTGGCGCTGACCGCCGGAGAGCTCCGCGGGCAGCCGGGAGAGCGTGTCGGCGGGCAGGCCCACCCGGTCGATCAGCTCGGCGGCGCGGGTGGCCCGGGTCCGCCGGTCGCCGACCCGGAAGGAGACCAGGGGCTCCGCGACCGACTCGGCCACGGTGAACCGCGGGTCGAGGGCGGCGAACGGGTTCTGGTGCACCAGCTGCACCCGGCGGCGCAGCGGTCGCCACTGCTTCCACCCGGCGTCGGTGAGGTCCTGGCCGTCCAGCTCGATCCGGCCGGCGGTGAGCCGTTGCAGGCCGAGGGCGACCCGCAGCGCGGTGGTCTTCCCCGAGCCCGACTCGCCCACCACGGCCAGGGTGCGACCGCGCTGCACGGTGAGGTCCACGCCGTCCAGCACCCGGCCGGAACCGGGGAAGTCGACGGTGGCGCCGGTCAGCCGGAGGACGTCCGGGGCCGGCTCGTCCGGACGGGGCTCGAACCCGCGCAGACCGGGGGCGGCGGCGATCAGGCGTCGGGTGTACGCCTCCTGGGGCTGCCCGACCACGGTGGCGGTGGGGCCGTGCTCGACCACCCGGCCGTCCTGCATGACCACGATCCGGTCCGCGCGGTCGGCGGCCATCGCCAGGTCGTGCGTGATGATCAGCAGCGCGGTCCCGGAGGTGCGGACCTGGTCGACCAGGTGGTCCAGGATCCGGCGTTGCACGGTGACGTCCAGAGCCGAGGTCGGCTCGTCGGCCACCACCAGCCGGGGGCGGCCGGCCAGGGCGAGCGCGATCAGCACCCGCTGCCGCAGGCCGCCGGACAGCTCGTGCGGGTACTGGCGTGCCCGTAGCTCAGGGTCGTCCACTCCGGCCTCGTGCAGCAGCTGCAGCACCTCGACCTGGGCCGTGCGACGCGGCACCCCTCGCAGCCGGACCGCCTCGGCGAGCTGACCCGCCACCCGGCGGGTGGGGTCCAGGCCGACCATCGGGTCCTGCGGGACCAGGCCGATCACCCGGCCGCGCAGTCCGCGGCGCACCCGCTCCCCGGCGTGGGTGACGTCCAGGCCGTCGACCTCGATCCTGCCGCCGGTGATCCGGCCCGCGGCGGGCAGCAGACCGAGCAGGGCGGAGGCGGTGGTGGTCTTGCCGGAGCCGGACTCGCCGACCACGGCCAGGACCTCGCCCGGGGCGATGCTCAGGGACACGCCGCGCACCGCCGGGGCGTGGCGCCGGTAGGTGACCTCCAGGTCGGTGAGCTGGGCGACGGCGGTCATCGGCCGACCTCCTCGACGGTACGGGCCAGGTGGTTCAGTGCCAGGACCAGCAGGCCGACGAACAGGCCGGGCAGCAGGCTCAGCCACGGGCTCGTCACCAGGTAGTTCCGGCCCGCGGAGATCAACGTGCCCCACTCCGCGGCGGGCGGTTCGGCACCGAAGCCGAGGAAGGAGAGCGCCGCCACCGCGATGATCGCGGCGCCGAAGTCCAGCACCGCCAGCACGGCCACCGGACCCCAGGAGTTCGGCAGCACGTGCCGCAGCAGCACCCGGCCCCAGGGAGCGCCGCCGGTGCGGGCGGCCTCCACGTAGGGGAGGGTCTTGACCCGGAGCACCTCGGCCCGGGTGGTGCGGGCGAAGCCGGGGATGATCCCGACGCCGACCGCCACGGCGACCGGGACGGTGCCGAAGCCGACCGCGGTGACGATCGCCAGCGCGAGCAGCAGACCGGGGATGGCCAGCAGCACGTCGACCGCGCGCATCACCAGGGCGTCCACCCAGCCGCCGACGAACCCGCTCAGCACTCCGAGCCCGAGCCCACCGACCAGCGCGATGCCGATCGCCAGGGCGGTGGCCTGGATGGTGAGCGCGCCGCCGTGCAGCACCCGGGAGAACAGGTCCCGGCCCAGCTCGTCGGTGCCGAACAGGTGGGCGGCGCTGGGCGGCAGCAGCTTGTCCGCCGGGGCCGTGGCGTAGGGGTCGGCCGAGGTGAACCAGGCCGGCACGAGCGCGGACAGGATCACGAAGCCGGTGAACGCCAGGGCGATCAGGAAGCCGGGTCGCCGGAGCAGGGCCCGAGCGGTGGCGCGGCGCCGGGCGGAGCGGCCGGTGGCGGTCCGGGCCGGGGCGGCGGCGCGGGCGGCCGCGGTGACCCGGGACTGGGTGAGAGTGGTCATCGTGACCTCGCGATCCGGGGGTCGAGCAACGGGTAGAGCAGGTCGACCAGCAGGTTCACCAGCACGAAGGCGGCGGCGGCCAGCACGACCACGGCCTGCACCACCGGCACGTCCTGGTTCAGCACGGACTCCTGGGCGAGGGTGCCCACCCCCTGCCGGGCGAAGACCGTCTCGGTGACGATCGCGCCGGTGACCGTGCCCCCGACCAGCAGGCCGAGGATGGTCAGCGTGGGCAGGGCGGCATTGCGCAGCGCGTGCCGTCCGATCACCGCGGCCCGGGACAGCCCGGTGGCGGTGGCGGTGGTGATGTACGGCTCCGCGAGCGTGTCGGTCAGGCTGCGGGTCAGCACCTGTGCGAAGGCGGCACCGGTCGGGATCGCCATCGTGACGGCGGGCAGGATCAGCGCCTGCGGCCCGGCCGAGCCGGTGGACGGCAGCCAGCCCAGGCCGAAGGCGAACACCTGGATCAGCAGCAGACCGATCCAGAACGACGGGAACGCCACCCCCGCGGACGGCAGCCGGGTCAGCAGCAGCCGGAGCGGGGACCACCGGACGTAGGCGGCCAGCCAGGCGACCAGCACGCCGCCGCCGAGCGCCAGCAGGATCGCGAGGCCGGAGAGCTGGAGGGTGCCCGGCAGACGCTCGGCGATCAGCTGGGTGACCGGCACCCCCTTGGTGGTGGAGGTGCCCAGGTCCCCGTGCAGCGCGTTCGTCAGCATGGTCCAGTACTGGGTCAGCACCGGCTGGTCCAGGCCGTAGCGGGCCTGGGCCTCGGCCAGCTGGGCCGGCGTGAGCGAGTCCAGCTCGACGTTGTTGGCCGAGAGCACCAGGGCCAGCGGGTCGCTGGGCAGCAGCCACAGGATGACGAAGGTGACGGTGTACGCCGCCCACAGCACCCCGGCCGCCTGCAGGACCCGGCCGGCGATGTACCCGGCCGGCCCCCAGCGCAGGACCCGGGTCCGCGGGACGCCCGGGGCCGCCAGGACCGCCGCGGTCACGGGGTGATCCAGGTGTCGGCGAAGTCCCCGAAGGACTCCGAGGTGAACCGGAAGCCGTGCACCGCCGCCGACACACCCGCGGTCTGCACCCGCTCGAAGGTCGGGAAGGCCAGGGCGTGCTCCAGGTAGTAGTCCTGCAGCTCGGCGTAGACCTCCGACCGGGCCGTGGCGTCCAGCGTGGTGGTGCCCCGGTCGAGCAACGCCTGCACCTCGGCGGTCTGGTCGGCGGTGAGCGCGTTGACCGCCTGCGCCTGGGAGCCGGCGTAGCGGGCATCGACGATCCACTGGATCACGCCCGGGTCGGCGCGGGTGTAGTAGGTGCTGATCAGGTCGTAGTCGCCCGCGGCCAGCACCTCGGACCGCTGGGCCTGGGTGATCACGTTCAGCTCCAGGTCGATGCCGACCGCCTTGAGCTGGTCCTGGATCAGCTGGTCGCCAGCGGAGAACTGCGCGATGACCGGGGTGGACAGGGTCAGCTTCTGGCCGTCCTTGTAGCGGTACCCGTCGTCGCCGAGGGTCCACCCGGCCTCGTCCAGCAGGTCGGCGGCGCCGTCCGCGTCGTAGGCCAGGTCGTCGGTGTGATCCTGGTACGACGGGGTGGTGGTGTCGTAGATGCTGGTCACCGCGGGGTACTCGGTGCCGAAGATGGTCGAGGCGTAGCTGTCCCGGTCGATGGCCTTCTGCAGCGCGAGGCGGACCTGCTCGTCGGCCAGGATCTTCCCGTCCGCGACGTTCGGGTAGTAGGTGTTCGCCGGGCCCGGCAGCGAGCGGCTGACCACCGAGTCGCCGGAGGACTGGATCAGCGCGGTGTCGTTCTCGCTGATCGGATTGCGCGGCCAGGCGATGTCGATCGCGTCCGAGGTGAGCTGGCCGACCCGGACGCTGTCCTCCGCCACGTAGGTGAAGGTGATGCCGTCCAGGTAGGCCTCACCGGAGTGCTCGCGCAGCTCGGAGCCCCAGTCGTAGCCCTCGCGCTTGGTCAGGACGGTCTTCTCCCCGGGGGAGTAGTCCTCGAGCACGAAGGGTCCGGAGCCGACCACGTCCCCGAGGCAGCGCTCCTCCGGGGTCGCCTGGTACGACGAGGCGGCCAGGATCGCCAGGTTGGTGGTCGACGTGCCTTGCAGGAAGGCCGAGTTCGGCGTGCTGAAGTGCACGACCACGGTGTCCCCGTCGACGACCTCGGTGGAGTCGTAGCCCGCCAGGTACACCGCGCCGTAGGCGGTGGGCAGCTGCTCCAGGGTGGCGGCGCCGGAGTCGAAGGCCAGCTTGACCGAGTCGGCGGTGAACGCGGTGCCGTCCGAGAACGTCACGTCGTCCCGCAGATCGAAGGTGTAGGACAGGCCGTCGTCGGAGACCTGCCAGTCGGTGGCCAGCCACGGGACCAGCTCACCGGTCTCGGGGTCCTGGTCGGTGAGCGAGTCGGCGAAGTTCCGGATCACGGTGCGGTGCTCGATCCAGTAGGTCTGGAACGGGTCGACGCAGGCGAAGGCGGCGTTGTCGGGGAAGAACGCGACGTCGAGGGTGCCGCCGGAGACGGGGTCGCCCGCGTCCTCGGTGGGGTCGGTGCCGGTGGCGCCCGCGGTGGAGCAGGCGGCGAGCAGGGCGGTGACGGCGGTGGCGGACGCCAGGGTGGCGAAGCGGCGGCTGAGGGTCATCGGTCGGTCCTCTGGGATCGGTCGGTGCGAGGTGGGGCGGGAGGGGTCACTCGGCCAGCAGGTGGCGGCCGGTGGCGAGCAGGGCGGCGTCCTCCTGCGGCGGGTGGACGCGGGCGGCGAGCACGTCACGCAGGTGCCGCTCCAGCGGGTGGTGGCGGGTGAGCGCGGGGTTGCCGAGCGCGGCCACGGCGGTCTGCACCGCCTCGATCGCGCCGCGGGTGGCGAGCACCTTGGCCAGGCCGAACCGCCGGGTCGCACCCGGGTCCCCGGCGTCGGCACGGGCGGCCAGGCCGAGCAGCAGTTCCTCGGCCTGGACCAGCAGCGCCTCGACCTGGCCCGCCGTCTGCTGGATGTGCTCGGTGGTCGCGATCGGGCGGCCGAGCGAGGTCGGCACCCGGTCCCGGGCGAAGCGGTGCAGGAAGGTCTGCGCCGCCCGCCCGACCCCGACGTAGAGGGCGGGCAGTCCGAGCGCGATCACGCCGGGGAAGTCCTGCCGGGACAGCCGGGACTGCGGGACGCCCCGGAAGTGGTCGGCCGGGATCCGGACGTCGGTGTAGATCACGTCGTGGGTGCTGGTCGCGCGCTGGCCGAGGTGGTCCCAGGTGCGCTCCACCCGGACGCCCGGGTCGTCGCCGGGCACGATGGCGTGCGCCAGCTCGGGCTCGCCGGAGGGGCCGTCGTGATGGACCGCCCAGACCAGGTGGTAGGCCAGTCCCTCCGACCCGGTGGCGAAGCCCTTGCGACCGGAGAGCAGCCAGCCGTCGCCCTCCCGGCGGACCGTGGTGGCCGGCAGGCCGCCGCGGGCGGGAGCCCCCCACTCCGGCTCGGCCCGTACCGCGTTCAGCAGCACCGGGGCGTCCACCGAGCGGGCGACGACCTCGCGGTAGAGCTCCTCGGGCCACCACGGCGATCTGTCCTGCGCGGCGTGCTGGCCGACCGTCATCGCCACGATCAGGGCGACGGCGGGGTCGCCCGCACCCAGGGCCTCGAACACCCGGACCGCGTCGACCGCGGACAGGCCGGGTCCGCCGTGGCGGGGGCCGATGCCGAGGGTGAGCAGGCCGGCGTCGTGCACGGTGTGGATCCCGGCCCAGGGGAACTCGGCGGTCCGGTCGTGCTGCTCCGCGGTGGCGGCCAGGGCCTGGGTGACCCGGGCGAGCGCGGCGTCGGAGAGGTCGGGGACCGCCGGGGCCTCGACGGTCATGCCGGCACCGCCACGGACTCCAGCGGCGGCTGCGCGACGATCTGGCCGCGGACCCCGGTGGCCTCGCGGTGGGCCAGCTCCTCGCGGACCAGCGGGATCAGGTAGCGGCCGTAGTCGATCGCGTCGTTGAGGTTGTCGTAGCCGCGGATCGAGATCAGCTCGGCGCCGAGGTCGACGTAGTCGAGGATCGCGGCGGCGACGGTCTCCGGGGTGCCGACCAGTGCGGTGGACGCGCCGCGGGCGCCGGTGGCGCTGGCGGTCGGGGTCCACAGGGCGCGGTCGTGCCGGTCGCCGCGGGCCGCGATCTCCAGCAGCCGCTGGGAGCCGACGTTGGCGGGCCCGGTGCCGGACGGGGTCTGCACCCACAGGCCGCCCCGGTGCCCGCTGGGCTGGCCCGCGCCGGGGGCGCCGGACCTGCTCTGCAGGATCTCCAGCGTGCGCTCGGCCTTCTCCCAGGCCAGCTCCTCGGTCGGCGCGATGATCGGCCGGAACGTCACCCAGGTGCGCGGGGTGTCGGTGCGGCCGGCGGAGCGGGCGGCGTCCGCGATCCGGTCGATCTGCTGCTGGGTGTCCTTCAGCGGCTCGCCCCACAGGCCGAAGATGTCCGCCAGCGCGCCGCCCTGGGCGTAGGCCTCCGCCGAGGACCCGCCGACCGACACCGGGATGGTGCCGTTCACCGGCCGGACCCGGGAGACGAAGTCCTCGAAGGAGTAGTAGGTCCCTGCGTGGTCGAAGGGCTCGGTCTCGGACCAGACCCGGCGCAGGATCCGGATGTACTCCTCCTGGCGGGCGTAGCGCTCCGGCTTGGTCAGGCGATCGCCCTCGCGGGCCTGCTCGTGGTCGTCGCCGCCGGCGATGAAGTGCACCACCGCACGGCCGCCGGAGAGCTGGTCGAGGGTGGCCAGCGCCTTGGCCGCGACGGTCGGGTACACGGTGTTGGGCCGCAGGGCGACGATCGGGCGCAGGTGCTCGGTGACCTGCGTGAATGCCGAGGCGATGGTGAACGGGTCGTGGCCCGCGGACCCGTAGGGGACCAGGGAGTAGTCGAAGCCGCCCTCCTCCAGGATCCGGGCGTAGCGGCGCAGGTAGGCGGGGTCGATGGCGCTCTCCCGCAGGCCGTTGACCTCGTTGGCGGGGTTGACGTTGATGGCGGAGATGAACTCGACGGGCATGGCTGTCCTCCGGGACATGGGTGTGCGGAAGGCGCACGCCGGACGTGGGCGTGCGAAGGGGGTGGCCTGAGGGTCGAGGTCAGGCAGGGGCGCGCGGGGTCAGATCCGCCGCGGCGGGACGGTCAGCGGTGACTCGTCAGCGACAACAACAGGGGCGCACGTCGGCGCCGGGGGCCCCGGAGATCGGGGCGCGGGAACGACCGGGCACCGGTGCGCTCAGCGCCCGGTGTCCGAGGGGTCGGTTCCACGTCATGGCGGACACGCTAAGCGCGACCGGGCGTGGTCGTCCAACAGTGTTCTGTCATGTGGACTGATCGGGGTTCCCGATCAGTGGGACAGATGTGTCCGTCAGGTGGTCAGTCGACCGGGCCGCCGCGCGCGGTCAACATGTCGTGCAGCACGGTCAGCTCCTTCTCCTGGAACGTGACCACGCCGTTCGCCAATGCCACGACCTGGGGCATCCGGGCGTGGTCGACGGCGTACTGCGCCATCTGCACCCCGCCCTCGTGGTGCGGGATCATCAGCTGGAGGAAGAGCCGGTCAGCCTCGGTGCCGTCGGCTGCGGTCAGCCGGGCCAGGTCCGCGCCGGACACCCAGCCGGGCATGTCCGCGTACGAGCCGGTGGCGGCGGACGCGGTGTGGGCGTGCGAGCCGTCGGTCATCCAGGCCATCGGGGCGGTGCTGCTCGCCGCCGGCAGCCCCCAGGTGCTGAGCCAGCCGGCCATCTGCCCGATCTGGTTCTGCTGGGTGAGCAGGATGTCGAGTGCGACCGTCCGGACCTCCTCGTCCGTGCTGCGGTCGCGGATCAGCACCGCGAGCTGCACGGCCTGGGCGTGGTGCGCCTGCATGTCCCGGGCGAAGCCCGCGTCCACCGATCCCTCGGCGGGGACGGCGAGCGCGGGCTGCCGGGCGAGCAGGGCGCCGATCAGGGCGCCGACGGCCAGGGTGGCGACCAGCAGGATCAGGACGACACACCGGCGCGGCACGGCGGACTCCGTCACGCAGGCACACCCACGCCGTTGGAGCAGGGCGCGCCGACCTCGGAGAGCTCCGGGTTCAGCAGGTACTTCTGCAGGAAGGTGGCCAGGCGCGGGTCGGAGGCGTCGTCGACCTCGAGCTGGTAGCCCCAGGCGCTGATCGCGACCGGCGAGTCCATGTCCTCGTACGGGCTGACCACGACGTAGGACTGGCCCTCGGCCATCGCCTGCAGGGTCGTCACCTGGTCGGCGGGCAGATCGGGGGAGTAGGTGATCCAGACCGCGCCGTGCTCCAGGGCGTGCACCGCGTTCTCGTTCGGCACCGGCTCGGTGTAGACGCCGCAGTTCAGCCAGGCGGCGTTGTGGTCGCCGCCCGCGGGCGGGGTCTGCGGGTAGTCGACGGTGGTGCTCACATGGTTGAACGTGAGGCCGTCGATCACCTCGACGCCCTCGATGTCCTGCGCGGCGGCGGTGTCCAGGGCTGCCTGGTCGCGGCCGGCGTCCCAGATCACGGCGATGCTGATGCCGATCAGGCCCAGCACCAGCACTCCGGCGATCGAGCCGTAGAGCCAGGTGCGGCGGGTCTTGCTGCGCTGCTGCTCGGCACGGACGGCGGCCAGGTGGGCCTGGCGCTCGGCCGCTGTGGGTCGGCGGTCGGGCATGACGTCTCCTCGGGGTCGGGACCTGCGTCCGGGGGAGACTACTTGAAAAGTCAACGAATCAACAGACCGAGGCCGGGAGTGCACGGAGGCAGGGCCCGCCTTCGTGCACTCCCGACGGGGTCAGGACGAGCGGCGGGCCCGTCCGGTCAGGACCAGGGCGAGGGCGGCGACGCCCGCGAGCAGGCCGAGACCGCCGAGCCAGCGGCCCAGGGGGTCCGGTGCGGCGGTCGTCGTGGCGCCGTCCGCCGTGGTGGTGGTCTCCGCGGTCGGCTCCGCGGCGGGGGAGTCGTCCTCGACCGCCGCCGTGGTGGTGAACTCGGGAGCCGGGCTCTCCGGCTCGGTGCCGTCGGTGCTGACCTCGTCCCAGTCGACGACGCTGCCGTCGCTGTAGGCCTGGTGGGTGGGCAGCACCAGGTCGATCCCGGCCTCCGGCAGCGGACCGGTGGACAGCTCGAACTGCTGGAACTCACCGTCGCCGATCCCGCCGTCGGTGGCGGTCCACACCACCTGGAGCGGGGCCTGGGTCAGCGTGGCGCCGTTCACCTCGACCGGCTCGGGCAGGGCGCCGGTGATCACCTCGGCGGTCCAGCCGGGCACCGGTTCGGTGGCGACGTAGGTGAGCGGGGTGTCGGTGGGCAGATCGACGGTGACGCCGACGGTCGCGGCGTCCGGCGACTCGTTGGGCACCCGGACGGTGAGGATCGCGTAGCTGCCCGCGGCGGTGGTGTCCGGGGTGATGTGCACGTGCGCGGAGGCGGCGGTCGCGGTCAGCGCGAGGACGGCGCCGGTCGCGGCGGTGGTGGCGAGCAGACGGGCGGTGCGGTGCGTGGTCATGGTGGGTCCTTCGACAGGGGGCCGCGGGTGCGGCCGGGTACAGGTGGGTGCACCGGTCGGCGCTGACCCGGGTGCGCTGCCGACCCGGACGCGCGGAGTTCGGCGCGGACGGGTGGGGCGGATGGGTCGCGGGGTCGGACCGGTGTGATCAGGCGGTGAGCAGGGCGACCGGTGGCCCGCGCAGCCCGCGGCCGCCGAGGGTGACCGAGTGCGCCGGGTGCCGCACGGCGCGGGTGGCGGGCGCGGGCGTGCGCCGCGGGCTGCTCGGCAGGGGTCCGCCCAGCAGGGGCAGCAGGGCGAGCCAGCGGCGGTGCAGGCCGATCAGGCCCCGCTCCACCGCGAGCAGCAGGGCCACGGTGAGCGCGGCGGCGAGCAGGTGGGCGGCGAGCATCAGCCCGCCGTCGACCGGGTGCGTGCCGGGTCCGGCGCCGGGATGCGCGTGCAGCAGGGTGCGGACCACCACGGTGGTGTGGTGCCCGGTGCCGGGCGTGATCGTGGTCGGGCCGGACAGCCAGGCCAGGCCGTGGTGCAGGCCGAGCTGGGCCGCCGCCGCGAACGGGAGCAGGGTGCGGGCGCGCAGTCGCCGCCGGGCTAGGACGGCCGAGCCGATCAGCACCGGCACGCCGAGCAGGGCCAGAGCGGCCGCGCCCGGCGCCGAGCCCCCGGCCAGCAGGTGACCGAGCAGCGCCAGCGCCGTGACCGTCCCGGCGACCGCGAGCAGACGCCAGCCGCGCACGGCGGTGTCGGCGGAGCTCACGCCCCGGACGCTACCCGGACCCGGGACCTCCGTCCCAGCCGGCCGACTCGGCGACTGCGGAGAAGTCGTCGCGGTACGGGCGATATGGGCGACGAGTTCTCCGCACTCGGCGGGTGGCGTGAGCGTGAGGGCAGGGTGCGGGTGGGTGCGGGTCAGGAGAAGGCGCGGCCGACCGGGGTCAGGGCGCGGCCGAGCAGGTCCGGCAGGCTGGTGCGGGAGGCCCCGGCGCGGGACCACTCCTGGACGGCGGCGATCAACGCTCCGGCCCAGGCGGTGCAGGCGACCCGGGCGTGCAGGGGGTCGAGGCCGGCCGCGGCGGGGCGGAGCGCGTCGGCCACGGCGATGGTGCGCCGGGCGGCCGCCAGCCGCAGCTCCTCGCCGAGGCCCATCGCGTCGCTCTGGGTGAACGCCAGGGCCACGTGGTCGGCGGGCAGGTCCCGGGCCAGGCGCAGCAGGGCGGCGCGCGGGTCGGCGGGGTCGGCCGTCAGGTCGGCGCGCAGCCGGTCGACCAGCTCGTCGAAGCTCGCCCAGAGCAGGTCGCTCTTCCCGCCGAAGTAGTTGAAGAAGCTGGAGCGGCTCACCCCCGCCCGGCGAGTGATGTCGGCGACCGAGGTGGCGGCGTACCCCTGCTCCAGGAACAGCTCGCCGGCTGCCTCCTCGAGCATGGCCCGGGAGGAGGCGTGCGGGCGGCCGGCCCGGCGTGTGGGGATCGTCACGACACCCATGCTAGCCAGGGCCGTTATTGTTGGACCCGGTTCAACAACTCCCCGATCCGTCGAAAGCAGGACCCTCGTGGCCCGTCAGTCGCTCGTCGCCCTCGCCGTCGTCCCGGTCCTGCTCGTGGCCGCCTGTTCCGGGGCCACGTCCGAGGACGCCACCCCGCAGGACGGCGGGACCCTGGTGTACGCCACCGGGGACGCCGAGCCGACCTGCCTCGACCCGCACGTCGGCGGCAACTACCCGCAGGCGCTGATCAGCACCCAGTACCTCGAGCCGCTGGTCGGCCGGTCCGAGGACGGCACGATCCTGCCCTGGCTCGCGAGCGCGTGGGAGGTGAGCGACGACGGTCTGACCTGGGACTTCACCCTGGAGAACGGGGTGACGTTCACCGACGGCACGCCCTTCGACGCCGATGCGGTGCGGGTGAACATCGAGCACCTGCAGGACCCGGACACCGGATCGTCGACCGGCTACCTGGCGGTGCAGAAGGTCGCGTCGGTGGAGGCGGTCGACGCGACGCACGCACGGTTCCACCTGACCGAGCCGGACTCGGCGCTGCTGGAGTCGCTGAGCCAGCAGTGGACCGCGATGGAGTCGCCGGCCGGCATCGAACGCGGGATGGACGCGAACTGCGCGGCACCGGTCGGCACCGGGCCGTTCGTGGTGGACAGCTGGACGCCGCAGCAGCAGGTCGACCTGGTGCGCAACGACGACTACGCCGGGCTGGACCCGGAGGCCGGGCACGACGGTCCCGCGTACGTGGAGCAGATCGTCTGGCGGTTCATCCCGGACGCCGCCACCCGCTACGCCGCGCTGCGCTCCGGTGAGGTGCAGATGATCGACAACCCGCAGCCGGACGCGGTCGCCGCCGCCGGCGGGGACAGCGACATCGCCCTGATCGACGCCCCGCGGCCCGGGGCCTCCAACCGGATCGAGCTGAACGCGGCGCAGGCGCCCTTCGACGACATCCGGGTCCGGGAGGCGTTCGTGCGGTCGGCGGACATCGACGCCGGGATCGACACCCTGTTCGCCGGGACGGTGCAGCGGTCCAGCTCGGTGCTGTCCAGCGTGGAGCCGGACGTGTACTCCGAGCCCGATCTGTTCACGGTCGACCTGGACCGGGCGAACGAGCTGCTGGACGAGGCCGGGTGGACCGAGCGGGACGCCGACGGCTACCGCACCAAGGACGGCGAGCGGCTGACCGTGCGGTTCCCGGTCAGCACCAACCAGTCGGTGGCGGCCGAGCAGTCGCTGTTCGAGCAGATCCAGGCCGGGGCCAAGCAGGCCGGGTTCGACGTGGTGCTGACCCCGCTGGACCTGTCCGGCTGGTACGCCGCGCTCGGCGCCCACGAGTACGAGGCGGTCAGCGCGCCGTACACCAAGGTCGGCCCGGACGTGCTGCGGATCCTCTACCACTCGGACGGCACGGTGCCCGCGCCGAGCGGCTACTTCGCCAACCACGCGGAGCTGACGGACCCGGCCCTGGACGACCTGCTGGACCGCGCGGCGACGACCTCGGACGCCGACGAGCGATCCGAGCTCTACCAGCAGGCGCAGCAGACCATCCTGGAGAGCTACACGGTGCTGCCGCTCTACGACCAGCTCAACCGGTTCCTGGTCCGCGACGCGGAGGGGGTGCGCACCCTGAACACGGTCGCGACGCCGACCTTCCTCGACGCGCGCGTCCTGTCCTGAGCGGTGGCCTGGCTGCGCTGGGCGCTGGCCCGGATCGGTTCCGCCCTGCTGGTGGCCTGGGTGGTCGCCACCGTGGTGTTCTTCGCGCTGCGGGCGGCGGGCGGTGACCCGACCGAGGCGATCCTCGGCGGACCCGGGTCGCAGGCCGGCCCCGAGGCGGTCGCCGCGGCCCGCGCGGAGTACGGGCTCGACCGGCCGCTGGTGGTGCAGTACCTGACCCAGCTCTGGCGGGTGCTGACCTTCGACCTCGGCGACTCCTACGCCCGGCGGGTGCCGGTCGGCGACCTGCTCGCCGAGCAGCTGCCGGGGACGTTCCTGCTCGCGGTGCTCGCGCTGGTGCTGGCCTGGGTACTGGCGCTCGCGGTGGCGACGGCGGCGGTCGGGGCGCGGGGCCCGGTGGGCCGGGCGTGCGCCGCCGTGCTGCGCGGGGTCGAGGTGGTGGCCGCGGTGGTCCCGCACTTCTGGCTGGGCGCGGTGCTGATCCTGGTGTTCTCCACCACCCTCGGCTGGTTCCCGGCGACGAGCTCCGGCAGCGACCCCGCGGGGCTGGTGCTGCCGACCGTGACGCTGGCGGTACCGGTCGCCGGGTTCCTCGGGCAGCTGATCCGGGACGCGGTGCTCGAGGCGGAGACCGCGCCGTTCGCGGTGACCGCCCGGGCTCGCGGCGGGTCGGCGGTCGGGGTGCTGTGGCGGCACAGCCTGCGGCACGGGGTGCTGCCGGCGGTCGCGCTCTCCGGCTGGGCCTTCGGGTCGCTGCTGTCCGGAGCGGTGGTGGTGGAGACGCTGTTCGGCCGGCCCGGTCTGGGCCGGCTGCTGCTGGACGCGACGCTCAGCCGGGACGTGCCGGTGGTGATCGGCGCGGTGCTGGTGGTGGCGCTGGCGTACGTCGTCGTGATGCTGGTGGTCGACCTGCTGGAACGGGTGCTGGATCCGCGGGTGCCGGAGGTCGTGGCATGACCGGGCGGGTGAGCACCGCGCTGTCGACGGCGGTCGTCGCGCTGATCGCGGTGGCCGTGGTGTGGCCGGGGCTGCTCGCGCCCGGGGACCCGACCGCCGTCGACCCGCTGTCGGCGTTCGCGTCGCCCGGGCCGGGGCACTGGCTGGGCGCGGACGAGTCGGGCCGCGACCTGTGGACCCGGGTGGTGCACGGGGCGGCGGCGTCGGTGGGGATCGGCGCCGCGGCGACCGGGATCGGGGTCGGCGCCGGGCTGGTGCTCGGGCTGGCCGCCGGGCTCGGACCGCGCTGGCTGGACGCCGCGGTCGGCCGGGTGATCGAGGTGCTGTTCGCGCTGCCCACCCTGGTGCTGGCACTGCTGCTGGTCGCCGTGCAGGGAGCCGGGGTGCGGTCCTCCGTGCTGGCGGTCGGGGCGGCGACCGCACCGGGGTACGCCCGGATCCTGCGCGCCCGGGTGCGCACGGTGGCGGCCTCCGGCTACGTGGAGGCCGCGCGGTTGGAGGGACACGGCCGGGTCCGGGTCGTGGTGCGGCACGTGCTGCCGAACACCCTGTGGCCGCTGGTGTCCGTGGCGACGCTCGGGATCGGGCAGGCGGTGGTGTGGGTGTGCGCGCTGAGCTTCCTGGGCCTGGGGGCCCTGCCGCCGTCGCCGGAGTGGGGCGCGATGCTGAACGCCGGCCGGCTGTACCTGGACTCGGCGTGGTGGCTGACCGTGGTGCCCGGCACCGCGATCACGCTGACCGCCGCCGCCCTCACGGTCCTGGGCCGGCGGATCGGGCGGGTGTCGGCATGACCGGGCCGGTGCTGGACGTGCGCGGCCTGCGGGTCGCCTTCGACCGGCCGGTGCTGCGCGGGGTGGACCTGCGGATCGCGCCGGGGGAGTGCGTGGCGGTGGTCGGCGGCTCCGGGGCGGGCAAGTCGGTGCTGGCCCGGGCCCTGGTCGGGCTGGAACCGTCCGGGTCGGAGCACTTCCGGCTGCTCGGCCGGGACGCCCGCGGGTTCGGGGCGCGGCAGTGGCGGTCCGCCCGGGGCCGGGACGTGGGCCTGGTGCTGCAGGACGCACTCGGCTCGCTGGACCCGCTGCGGACGGTCGGCGCGGAGGTGGCCGAGGCGATCGCGATCCGCCGGCCCCGGGACGGCTCCGGGCGACCCGATCCCCGGCTGCCCCGTGCCCGACGTGACGCCCGGGTGCGTGAGCTGCTGACCCGGGTCGGGCTGCCGGAGCCGGAGCTGCGCGCCCGGCAGCGATCCGGCCAGCTGTCCGGCGGGATGCGGCAGCGGGCGCTGATCGCCGCGGCGCTCGCCGCCGCTCCGCCGCTGCTGATCGCGGACGAGCCGACCACCGCCCTGGACGCCACGGTGGCGGCCCGGGTGCTGGGCCTGCTGGCCGGGCTGCGCGACGCGGGGACGGCGATCCTGTTGATCAGCCACGACCTGGCGGCGGTCTCCCGGGTCGCGGACCGGGTGCTGGTGCTGGACGACGGCCTGGTGGTCGAGTCCGGCACGGTGGCCGAGGTGGTCGGTGCGCCCCGGCACGAGGTCACCCGCCGACTCGTGGCGGCGGCCCGGCTGCCCGAGGGACCGGGACCGGTGCCGGAGCCCGGCGAGCCGGTGCTGGTGGGCCGTGGGCTGCGCCGGCAGTTCCCGCTGCCCGGCGGGGCGACCGTGACCGCGGTCGACGACGTGGACGTGGAGCTGCGCGCCGGGGAGGCGCTGGGCCTGGTCGGCGAGTCCGGGTCCGGCAAGACCACGCTGGCCCGGCTGCTGCTGGCGGCGGACACCCCGGACGCCGGGACGGTGGAGCTGGACGGCGGGCCGTGGTCCGGGGCGCCCGAGTCCCGGCGGCGGGCCCGCCGGTCGGCGATCCGCTGGGTGCCGCAGGATCCGTTGGGGTCGATGGACCCCCGGCTGACGGTCGGCGCGGTGCTGCGGGACGCGGGGGCACGGGACGTCGACGCCCTGCTGCGCCGGGTGCACCTCGACCCGGCGCTGGCCGCCCGGCGACCGCGCACCCTGTCCGGCGGTCAGCGTCAGCGGGTGGCGATCGCGCGGGCGCTCGCGGCGGAGCCCCGGGTGCTGGTGCTGGACGAACCGGTGTCGGCGCTGGACGTCCAGGTCCAGGCGGCGGTGCTGGACCTGCTGGTCGAACTGCGCCGGGAGACCGGCGTCTGCCTGGTGCTGGTGTCGCACGACCTGGGGGTGATCCGGCGGGTGTGCGACCGGGTGCTGGTGATGAGCCGGGGCCGGGTGGTGGAGTCCGGGCCGGTGGCCGAGGTGTTCGCGGCACCGCGCGAGCCGCTCACCCGAGAGCTGCTCGCGGCCCGGGGGTTGTCGATCGACGGCGCTGCGTGGTGAGGTAAGCCTTCCCTCACTTCAGGAGTAGCCGTGGCCCGCAGCAATGTCAACGCCGGACGCACCCGCCCGGCCGGGTCCGACCTCCTCACCGTGGAGGTGCTGCGCACCGAGCGGCTGTCACCCGGCTTCGTCCGGGTCACCCTCGGTGGCGAGGGGGCGGCGGCGCTGAGCCCGATGGGCTACGACCAGTGGTTCCGGCTGTTCCTGCCGGTGGACGACGGCACCGGTCTGGAGCGGCTGCCCGCCAAGCTCGACACCCTGAGCTACCTGCGGTACCTGACGATCTCCCGGACCCGGCGGCCGGTGCTGCGGAACTACACCGTGCGGGCGCACCGGGTGACCGCGACCGGCCCGGAGTTCGACGTGGACTTCGTGGTGCACGGGTCGGTCGAGGACGGCACCTCCGGCCCGGCGGCCACCTGGGCGCAGCAGTGCCGCCCCGGCGACCCGGTGGCGCTGATCGACGAGGGCATCACGTTCCCCACCGCCGCCCACGACCGGGTGCTGCTGGTCGCCGACGGGTCCGGGCTGCCCGCGGTCGCCGGGATCCTCGCCTCGTTGCCCGCGCACACCGTGGGGGAGGCGATCGTGGAGATCGCCGACGAGGCCGACCGGCAGGAGCTCTCCGGCCCCGCGAGGGTCACGGTCCGCTGGATCGCCCGCGGTCACGGCTCGCACGACGTCCCCGGCGCCCGGGCGCTCGCCGCGGTGACGGACGGACCGCTGCCGGAGACGCGGTTCACCGGCTGGGCGGTCGGGGAGTCGGCGCTGGCCACCGGAGCGCGGCGGCACTGGGTGAAGGCGGGCGTGCCCAAGGAGGACATCACGTTCTGCGGGTACTGGAAGGCGGCGAAGCGGGCGGCGACGGTCTAGGCGCCGGTCGGTGCCGGGGCGTCGGGGTGGTCACGCGATGAGCGCGTCCACCGCCTCCGGCGACAGCACGTGGTCGATCGCCATCGCGCTGGCGCCGAGGATGCCGACCTGCGACCGGGCCTGCGAGGTGACGATCCGCAGGTGCTGGGTGGCCAGCGGCAGGGTGCGGGAGTAGACGACCTCGCGGATGCCCGCGATCAGGTGTTCCCCGGCCTCGGCGAGGATGCCGCCGATCACGATCATCGACGGGTTGAGCAGGCTGACGCAGGCGGCGAGGACGGCGCCGATCTCCCGGCCGGACTGCCGGACAGCGCGGCTGGCGGCCAGGTCGCCGGACCGGACCAGGGCGACGACGTCGGCTCCGTCGGCCGCGGTCAGCCCCTGACGGGTCAGCGCCTCGGCGACCGCGTGGCCGGAGGCGACGGCCTCCAGGCAGCCGACGTTGCCGCAGCGGCAGGGCACGCCCTCGGCCCCCGGGACGGCGATGTGGCCGATGTCCCCGGCGGTGCCCTGCGCCCCGCGCCGGAGCTCGCCGTCGCAGATCACACCGGAGCCGATGCCGGTGGCGACCTTGACGAACAGCAGGTCGTCGACCTCCGGCCAGGCGGTGCGGTGCTCGCCGAGCGCCATCAGGTTCACGTCGTTGTCGACCAGGACGGGTGCGTGCAGCTGCGCGGCCAGCAGGCCGGAGACGTCGACGTCGTCCCAGGCGGGCATGATCGGCGGGTTGATCGGACGGCCGGTGGAGTGCTCCACCGGGCCGGGCAGGCCGACGCCGACACCGGCCAGGTCGCCCAGGTCCCGGCCCTGGTCGGCCAGCAGCTTCCGGGCCGTGGTCACCACCCAGTCCAGGACCACGTCCGGGCCCTCGCTGATCGCCAGGGCGGCGGCGGTCTCGGCGAGGACGGTGCTGCGCAGATCGGTGAGGGCGGCCCGGGCGTGCGTGGCGCCGAGTTCGACGGCGAGCACGATCTTGGCCGTGGGCCGGAAGGCGAAGGTGGTGGGCGGCCGGCCGCCGGTGGAGGAGGCCTCGCCCGCGGGGGAGATCAGTCCGGCAGACATCAGCAGGTCGACCCGCGCGGCGATGGTGGACCGGGCCTGACCGGTGGCAGCGGCCAGGTCGGCACGGGTCCGCGGCCGACCGTCCCGGAGGAGTTGGAACAGCTCACCGGCCCCGGTGTGCCGCTGGGGAAGCTTCACGACGTCCTGCACCCGGACAGTGAACCACGAAGTCGGGCCGCCGAAGTCGGCTTTCGTCGAACCTGTGTGCAACTTGTGCTTGGCAAGCGGCAAAAGGTCCCGTAACGTCCCTCATGTCCGACACGTCCCACATCGACTGCTCGGTACGGCCGCAACGACGCGGCCCGCGTGTCACCTCGATCATCTCCACCCCACGATCTGGGGTGAACTCCCTCTCGCTTCTGTCGGTCACGATCACATAACGTGCCGATAAGTTTGCAACTTTTGATTGACAGCCGACAGAACTCTGGTCAGGATCACCACATGGTCAACGCCGACCCCCAGCCGCTGCTCCAGATGCGCGGCATCGTCAAGGAGTTCCCGGGTGCCCGGGCGCTCGACGGGGTGGACCTCGACGTCCTCCCCGGTGAGGTGCACTGCCTGCTCGGGCAGAACGGCGCCGGGAAGTCCACCCTGATCAAGGTCCTCGCCGGGGCGCACCAGCCCACCGAGGGCACCGTGCTGGTGGACGGGGAGCCGGTCACCTTCCCGACCCCGGTCGCCGCGCTCAAGCGGGGCATCGCCACCATGTACCAGGAGCTGGACGTGGTCGGCGGCCTCACGGTCGCGGAGAACATCTACCTCGGGCACGAGCTCGCCACCGCGGGGGTGTCCCGGCGCCGCGAGGCCCGGCGTCACACCCGCGAGCTGCTCCGTCGGCTCGGGCACGGTGAGCTGTCGCCGAACCGCGAGGTGGCCAGCCTGTCCGCCGCCGCCCAGCAGGTGGTGTCGATGGCCCGCGCGCTGTCGCACGACGCCCGGGTGATCGTGATGGACGAGCCGTCCGCGGTGCTGGACTCCGACGAGGTGCAGAACCTGTTCCGCGTGGTCCGTGAGCTCACGGCCTCGGGGGTCGCCATCGTGTACATCTCGCACCGGATGGAGGAGATCCGGGCGATCGGCGACCGGATCACCGTGCTGAAGGACGGGCGCACCGTCGCCGCGAACCTCCCGGTGGCCGAGACCCCGACCGCCGACCTGATCCGGCTGATGACCGGCCGCTCGGTGGAGTTCGCCTTCCCGGTCCGTGTCGCGCGCGACACCGAGGGCACTGCCGCGCCGGTGGTGCTGGAGGTCGAGGACCTCGCGCTGCGCGGCACGTTCAGCGACGTCGGCTTCCAGGTCCGTGCCGGGGAGATCGTCGGGCTGGCCGGTCTGGTCGGTTCCGGGCGGTCCGAGATCCTGGAGACCGTCTACGGCGCACGCAAGGCGACCGCCGGGACGGTCCGGGTCGGTGGCACCCGGCTGCGCCCGGGATCGGTGGGCGCCGCGGTGCGTGCCGGGATCGGCTTGGCCCCGGAGGAGCGCAAGAGCCAGGGCCTGCTGCTGGACGAGCCGGTGTACCGGAACATCACGCTGTCCACCTTCGGCCGGTTCGCCCGTGGCGGGCTGCTGGACGAGCGGGCCGAGCGGGACGCCGCGACGGAGCAGGCCGCCTCGCTGGACCTGCGCCCCACCGGGGTCGACCGCGCGATCCGCACCCTGTCCGGCGGGAACCAGCAGAAGGCGATGCTCGCCCGCTGGCTGGTGCACGGCTGCCGGGTGCTGCTGCTGGACGAGCCGACCCGGGGCGTCGACGTGGGCGCCCGGGCGGAGATCTACGCCCTGGTCCGCCGGCTCGCCGACTCGGGCGCCGCCGTGGTGGTGGTCTCCAGCGAGATCCCGGAGGTGCTCGGTCTGGCCGACCGCGTGCTGGTGGTGTCCGAGGGCCGGGTGGTGCACACCGGGCCGACCGATCAGATCGACGAGCACACCGTGCTCGACATGGTGATGGAAGGAAGTGCGGCGTGAGCCACCAGACCGCAGCGGCGCCGCCGGCGTCCGACGAGCAGGCCCGGGTGGAGCAGCAGGCGGCGGCCCCGTCGCGCTACTCCCTCGGCGGGGCCGGGATGCGCAACATCGGCCTGATCATCGCGCTGGCCGTGCTCGGCGTGATCGGCTACGCCACGTCGGGCACCCGGTTCGCCAGCCTGGACAACCTGACGGTGATCGTCTCCACGGCGTCGATCGTCGGGGTGCTGTGCATCGGGATGACGTTCGTGATCACCGCCGGGGGGATCGACCTGTCGGTCGGCTCGGTGCTCGGACTGGCCTCGGTGTGGGCGACCACGCTGGCCACCCAGAGCGACGGCCGGGGGCGCTCCGGGCGCCGGGTGCGTCAGGTCAGCGACAACAGCACGCGGCGGTCGACGTCGGTCGACAGCAGCGGGTGCAGGGGGTGTCGGTGAGGTGGCGCATGGTGGTGCAGACACTAGCAGCGGGCCGGGTGTTCCCCGATGAGAGCCGGATCACTCCGGATTGCACCGCGCCAGCAGGGTCTGCACCAGTCCGACCTCCGGCCGCCACGGCTCCAGGTTCCAGCTCTCCTTGTCCGGCGCACCGATCTGGTGGCAGGTCAGCTGGTCGTGCATCGTCTGGCTGTCCGCCTCCGGTTGCGCGGCGATCAGCTGGGCCCAGAGCAGCGCGTCGACCGCGAGCCCGCCGCCACGGGCCCAGGTGCTCGGCACCACCGCGAGCGAGCGGCCGCCCTCGTCGTCGATGTCGGCCCAGGTCGCCGAGCGCACCGCCACGGTCGCGACGGTCAGCGTCACGGTGGACAGCTCGGTGGTCGGGGTGAAGACGATCAGCCCGTCCGCCGCGACGGTCGAGGTCGCCCCGTCGGCGTCGATCCCGGCCACCGCGACGCCCGCGACGTCCCGGAGCAGCACACCGCCGTCGCCCAGCGGCTCGGCGGAGTCGCCCTCCGGCGGAGCGGCCGACACCGTCCCCCCGACCTCGACGGTGGTGGCGCCCTCCTCGTCCACCGTGGGATCGACCGGCGCCGGGGAGAGGACGAGTGTGAGGTCGCCGACCGTGAGCGGGGTCCCGGTGGCACGGACCCCGGCGGCGTCGGTGGTGGCGGCCGGTACGTCCGCGGTGGTGTCCGCGGTGGCCACGGCGGTCGGGACCGGGTCGCCGGTCCCGGGGGTGCAGCCCGCGAGCAGCAGGAGACCGGCGAGCAGGGCGATCGGCAGACGGCGCATGGTGCCGCCGACTCTAGGCCGGACCGGGTGTCCGAGCGGTGAACCCGCCCGGGTAGCCTGTGCCCCGACGCTGTTCCCCCCATCCACCCAGTCGCAAGGGATCCGATGAGCACGTCCACCCCCACTGACGCCACGGACACGGTCGACGACGCGGCCGCCACTCCCGATCAGGAGCAGCCCTTCGCGGAGCTGGGTCTCAAGCCGGAGGAGTACCAGCGGATCCGGGACATCCTGGGACGGCGGCCGACGGCGGCCGAGCTGGCGATGTACTCCGTGATGTGGTCGGAGCACTGCTCGTACAAGTCGAGCAAGAAGCACCTGAGCACCTTCGGCCGGAAGACGACCGACGCGATGCGCGAGCACCTGCTGGTGGGCATCGGGGAGAACGCCGGCGTGGTGGACATCGGCGACGGCTGGGCGGTCACCTTCAAGGTCGAGTCGCACAACCACCCGTCGTACGTCGAGCCCTACCAGGGTGCGGCGACCGGCGTCGGCGGCATCGTGCGGGACATCATCTCGATGGGGGCCCGGCCGGTGGCGGTGATGGACCAGCTGCGCTTCGGCGCGGTGGACCACCCGGACACCGCCCGCGTCGTGCACGGCGTGGTCTCCGGCGTCGGCGGCTACGGCAACAGCCTGGGGCTGCCGAACATCGGCGGCGAGCTGGTGTTCGACGCCTCCTACCAGGGCAACCCGCTGGTGAACGCGCTCTGCCTCGGGGTGCTGCGGCACGAGGACATCCACCTGGCCAACGCCTCGGGTGTGGGCAACAAGGTGGTGCTCTTCGGTGCGCGGACGGGTGGCGACGGCATCGGCGGCGCGTCGATCCTGGCCTCCGAGACCTTCGACGACACCAAGCCGTCCAAGCGGCCCAGCGTGCAGGTCGGCGACCCCTTCATGGAGAAGGTGCTGATCGAGTGCTGCCTGGAGCTGTACGCCGCGCACGTGGTGGAGGGCATCCAGGACCTGGGGGCGGCGGGGATCTCCTGCGCGACCAGCGAGCTGGCGTCCAACGGTGACGGCGGCATGCACGTCGACCTGGAGAACGTGCTGCTCCGCGACCCGACCCTGACCGCGGGCGAGATCCTGATGTCCGAGTCGCAGGAGCGGATGATGGCGGTGGTCCGGCCGGACCAGCTGGAGGCGTTCCTGGCGATCACGCAGCGGTGGGACGTGGAGACCGCGGTGATCGGTGAGGTCACCGGCACCGGCCGCCTGACCATCGACCACCACGGGCGCCGGATCGTGGATGTCGACCCGAAGACCGTCGCGCACGAGGGCCCGGTCTACGACCGCCCGTACTCGGTGCCGACCTGGCAGGCCGAGCTGAACGCGGACACCGTGGCCGCGCTGCCCCGCCCGTCCACCGGCGCCGAGCTGCGCCGGACCGTGCTGGACCTGCTGGCCTCGCCGAACCTGGCGTCCAAGGCCTGGGTCACCGACCAGTACGACCGCTTCGTGCAGGGCAACACCGCCGCCGCGCAGCCCGACGACGCCGGGGTGATCCGGGTGGACGAGGTCACCGGCCTGGGCGTGGCGCTGGCCACCGACGCCAACGGGCGGTACGCGAAGCTCGACCCGTACACCGGTGCGCAGCTGGCGCTCGCGGAGGCGTACCGCAACGTCGCCGCCTCCGGCGCCCGCCCGCTGGCCGTCACCGACTGCCTCAACTTCGGCAGCCCGGAGGACCCGGCGTCCATGTGGCAGCTGGTGCAGGCGATCGAGGGCCTGGCCGAGGCGTGCCAGGTGCTGTCGGTCCCGGTCACCGGCGGCAACGTCTCGCTCTACAACGGCACCGGCGAGCCCGGGAAGATCGACTCCGCCATCCACCCGACCCCGGTGGTGGGCGTGCTCGGGGTGCTGGACGACGTGGCCAAGGCGGTGCGCTCCGGCTGGACCGAGCCCGGCCAGTCGGTCTACCTGCTGGGCGTCACCCGCTCGGAGCTGGACGGGTCGGCGTGGGCGGACGTCGCGCACCAGCACCTGGGCGGTCGGCCGCCGCAGGTCGACCTGGAGGCCGAGCGCCGGCTGGCCGAGGTCCTGATCCGGGCCGCCCGCGACGGGGTGGCCGACGCGGCGCACGACCTGTCCGAGGGTGGCCTGGCGCAGGCGCTGGTCGAGTCCAGCCTGCGCTACGGCGTCGGGGTCCAGATCGACCTGGGCCCGTTGGCCGAGCGCAGCGGTCTGACCCCGTTCGAGCTGCTGTTCTCCGAGTCCACCGCGCGTGCGCTGGTCGCGGTGCCGCGCGGCGAGGGAGTCCGGTTGGAGGACCTGTGCACCGCGCAGGGCGTGCCGGTGCTCAAGATCGGTGAGACCGCCGAGGCCTGCACCCCGGGTGCCGGCGCTCCGGTGGACGAGCTGCCCTCCGACCACGTGCACGCCGCCGCGGTGGAGGTGCAGGGGCTGTTCACCCTGCCGCTCGCCGAGGCGCGCGAGGTCTTCGAGGGGACGCTGCCGCGCTACTTCGACTGAGGCCGACCGTCCCGACGGCTGAGACGAATCTGCGCAGCATTCGGGCAAGGGGTGCACGATGGCGGTTTCGTCACAGGTCAGGAGCCCGATCGTGCACCCCCGTCTCACCCCCGTCCTCGAGGAAGTCCTGCGCCGGAATCCCGGTGAGACGGAATTCCACCAAGCGGTGCGGGAGGTGGTGGACAGCCTCGGACCGGTGATCGAGGCGCATCCGGAGTACGCGGACGCCGCCGTGCTGGAACGGCTGTGCGAGCCGGAGCGGCAGATCATCTTCCGGGTGCCGTGGGTGGACGACGCCGGGCGCATCCAGGTGAACCGGGGCTTCCGGGTGGAGTACTCCTCGGTGCTCGGGCCGTACAAGGGCGGGCTGCGGTTCCATCCGTCGGTCTACCTGGGGATCGTGAAGTTCCTCGGCTTCGAGCAGGTGTTCAAGAACGCGCTCACCGGCATGCCACTCGGCGGCGGCAAGGGCGGTGCGGACTTCGACCCGCGCGGGCGTTCCGACGCCGAGGTGATGCGGTTCTGTCAGTCCTTCATGACCGAGCTCGCCCGGCACATCGGCGAGTACACCGACGTCCCGGCCGGTGACATCGGCGTCGGGAGCCGGGAGATCGGCTACCTGTTCGGCCAGTACAAGCGGATCACCAACCGTTACGAGTCCGGTGCGCTGACCGGCAAGGGCGTGGAGTGGGGCGGGTCGCTGGTCCGCACCGAGGCCACCGGCTACGGCACCGTGATGTTCGCCCAGGAGATGCTGCGCACCCGGGGCCGGTCGATGGAGGGGCTGCGGGTGGTGGTCTCCGGCTCGGGGAACGTGGCGCTGCACGCGGTGGAGAAGGCCCAGCAGCTCGGTGCCCACGTGGTCGCCTGCTCGGACTCCCAGGGTGCGGTGGTCGACGAGGCCGGCCTGGACCTGGAGCTGCTCAAGCGGGTGCGCCTGGCGGAGCGACTGCCGGTGAGCGCGTACGCCGAGCGCCGCCCGGACGCCCGCTACGCCGCCGGTGCCCGGGTGTGGGACGTGCCGGCCGAGGTCGCGCTGCCCTGCGCCACCCAGAACGAGCTGTCCGCCGCCGATGCCAAGACCCTGATCGCGGGCGGCGTGCTGGCGGTGGCCGAGGGCGCGAACATGCCGACCACCCCGGCGGCCGTCGAGCTGTTCCAGGCCGAGCGGGTGCTGTTCGCTCCGGGCAAGGCCGCCAACGCCGGCGGTGTGGCCACCTCCGCGCTGGAGATGCAGCAGAACGCCAGCCGGGACGCGTGGAGCTTCGAGTACACCGAGCAGCGGCTGTCCGACATCATGCGCGGCATCCACGACCGGTGCGCCGCGACCGCCGAGGAGTTCGGGGCGGCCGGCGACTACGTGGTGGGCGCCAACATCGCCGGGTTCACCCGGGTCGCGGACGCCATGCTCGCCTTCGGCGTGATCTGAGACCCGCCCGGCCCTAGCCTGTGCACTCGGGAGGCGACTCGTCCGTCCGGAGGGGGCAGGCATGACCCAGCGTGCGACGGTGCTGCTGGGCGGGATCCTCACCGCCGCGATCGTGGTGGTGCTCGTGGTGATCGCCCTGCTCGGCCGTGGCCCCGGCGACCGGCCGGCGGCGACCGCGAGCGCCACGTCCGGCACCGCACCGGCCACGGCGGATCCGGCGACCGACGCGTCCTGCGCGGCGGAGCTGCGGATCACCGCCTCCTGGCCCGGTGGCTTCGGCGCCGAGCTGGTCGTGACCGCCGCCTCCGCCGCGCCGGACTGGCGGCTCAGCTGGACGCTGTCCGACGGCGCGACGGTGACCGAGGCCTGGGGTAGCACCCTGGTCTCCGGAGGTGCCGACGGACTGCCGGTCCAGGTCACCGCGCCGGACTGGGCACCGGACCTGGCCGCCGGGCAGTCCGCGACGGTGGGCTTCAACGGTGAGCGGGACACGACGTCGGAGCCGACGCTGGTCGGCGCGAGCCTGAACGGTCTGGAGTGCGGGGACACGGTGCCGGCCACCGCCCCGGTGAGCACGTCCGGCTTCTACGTCGACCCGGACAGCCAGGCCGCCCGCGCCGCCGCGACGGCCACCGGCGACGACCGGGCCGTCTTCCAGCGGATCGCCAGCACCCCGCAGGGCTTCTGGGTCACCGACGCCGACCCCGGGGCCGCGGCCCGGCAGGTCGCGGACTACACCGCCGCCGCCCGGTCCGCCGGGCAGACCGGCCTGCTGGTGCTCTACGCGATCCCCGGCCGGGACTGCGGTGCGTACTCGGCGGGCGGCACGCCGACCGACGCCTACCGGGACTGGGTGTCCGGGGTCGCCGACGCCGTGGTCGGCGAGCCGTGGGTGGTGCTGGAACCCGACGCCCTGGCCGACCTCGGCTCCTGCGACGGACAGGGCGACCGGGTCGGGATGCTCCGGGACGCCGCCGCCCTGCTCGACGCGGCGGGCGCCCGGGTCTACCTGGACGCCGGGCACTCCGGGTGGCTGCCGGCCGAGGACGCCGCGGACCGGATCAACCAGGTCGGCACCGCCCACCTGACCGGCTTCGCGTTGAACGTGTCGAACTACCACACCACCGCGGAGTCGGTCCGCTACGGGGAGGTCGTCTCGCAGCTGACCGGCGACCTCGGCTACGTGATCGACACCTCCCGGAACGGCAACGGCAACCCCGACGGCGAGTGGTGCAACCTGCGCGGCCGGGCGCTGGGCGACGACCCGCGGCCGGTCGACGACGACACCGCCCTGGACGCCCTGCTCTGGATCAAGAACCCCGGTGAGTCGGACGGCACCTGCGGCGGCGGGCCGGAGGCCGGGCAGTGGTGGCCGGAGATCGCCCGGGAGCTGGTGGCCGGCACCGAGGGACAATGACCGCATGCCTCCCCGCCGCCGCACCGACCCCGCCGTGGGCCGCGCCGCCGTCACCACCTGGCGCGACCACCCCGAGGACACCGGGAACCGGCGCACCGCGGTCCGGTTCACCCTGGAGGAGCTGGCGGACGTCGCCCCCGGGCACACCGTGGAGGTGAGGGTGCCCCCGGACGGCGCGGTGCAGGCGGTCGAGGGGCCGCGGCACACCCGCGGCACGCCGCCGAACGTGGTGGAGACCGATCCGGAGACCTGGCTGCGGCTGGCCACCGGCACGCTGGACTGGGCAGACGCGGTCGCGGACGGACGGGTGTCCGCGTCCGGGGAGCGCGCGGACCTCTCAGCCCTGCTGCCGTTGCAGGCGACCCGGCGCCGGGGCTAGACCCGGTCCAGCACCACCGTCTCGCCGCGTCCGGCCGACAGGGTCCCCGCCGAGGCGGCCGCCAGTACCGCGTCCAGGTCGTCCAACGCGCCCGGCGGCACCACCAGGGTGAACACCGCCCGTTCGCCGTAGGCCACGTCCCGGAGCTCCGCGTCGTGCCCCTCGCACCACAGCGCCAGCACCCCGTGCAGCCGCCCGGCGTCCGCGTGCGGCACCGGCACAGTGACCACCACCGCGGGCAGCCGCCGGACCAGCACCGCCCGGTCCAGCGCCTCGGAGACCGCGGAGGAGTAGGCCCGGACCAGTCCGCCCGCGCCCAGTTTCACCCCGCCGAAGTACCGGGTCACCACCGCCACCAGATCGGTCAGGTCCCGGCGGCGGAGCACCTCCAGCATCGGGATGCCTGCGGTGCCCGAGGGCTCGCCGTCGTCGGTGGAGCGCTGCTGGTCGGCCTCGGTCCCGACGATCAGGGCCACGCAGTGGTGCCGGGCGTCCCAGAACTCCTTGCGCCGGGCGGCCACCACCGCGTCGGCGTCGGCCACGGTCGGCACCGGCTGGATCCGGGTCAGGAACCGGGACTTCTTCTCCACCAGCTCGTGCTCCACCGGCGCGGTGACCGAGGACGGGTAGGCGGAGATCACATCGGCCAGGGTAGGGGGCGCGGACGGACCGCCTTAGGATCGCCGGATGGTCGACGAGCGGGACGTGCCCGAGAGCGAGGAGCCCGAGCTGCCCACCGAGGCACCCGAGCTGTCTACCGAGGCGCCCGAGCTGCCCACCGAGGAGCAGCTGGAGCGGGTGGCCGAGGACGCCACCGTGCGCCGGGCGCCCAAGATCGGCGCGTTCATCACCGCGGGTGCCCTGCTCGGCCTCGTGATCGGATTCCTGCTGGCGGTCCTCTTCGCCCGGGCGGACGAGGCGACCCTGGCCGCGGACGCCGGACAGGCGTTCATCAGCGCGTTCGAGGGCGAGGGCGCGATCCGGTTCCTCAGCGCCGTGGCCGGTGGCTGCCTGGGTGCGCTGCTGGGCGCCGCCGCTGCGGTGTGGGCGGATCACCGCAGCCGCCGCCGATAACGGACATCTCGTCGGGGCGGCACAGTGGGGTGTGTCACCATAGGACCTGTGGCCCCCCGCGGAGACGGACTCCTCAACCACGACCTGATGCCGGGTGAGAAGGGACCTCAAGACGCCTGCGGCGTCTTCGGGGTCTGGGCACCCGGTGAAGAGGTCGCCAAACTCGCCTACTTCGGGCTCTACGCCCTCCAGCACCGCGGACAGGAGTCCGCGGGCATCGCCACCTCGAACGGTGAGCAGCTGCTGGTCTACAAGGACATGGGACTGGTCTCCCAGGTCTTCGACGAGACCGCGCTGAACGCGCTGCACGGGCACATCGCCGTCGGGCACGCGCGCTACTCCACCACCGGTGGCTCCACCTGGGAGAACGCCCAGCCCACCCTCGGCCCCACGTCGGGCGGCACGGTCGCGCTCGCGCACAACGGCAACCTGACCAACACCGCCGAGCTGGTGGATCTGGTCGCCGAGCGCTACGGCAGCCAGCGTCGCGGTGAGCTGGCCCGGGGCAACACCACCGACACGGCGCTGGTCACCGCGCTGTTCGCCGGCGACCCGGACCGCACGCTCGAGGCCACCGCCCTGGAGGTGCTGCCCCGGCTGCGCGGCGCGTTCAGCCTGGTCTGGATGGACGAGCACACCCTGTACGCCGCCCGGGACCCGCAGGGCGTGCGCCCGCTGGTGCTCGGCCGGTTGGAGCGTGGCTGGGTGGTCGCCTCGGAGACCCCGGCGCTGGACATCGTCGGCGCGTCCTACGTCCGGGAGATCGAGCCCGGCGAGCTGATCGCGATCGACGCGGACGGGCTGCGCACCCGGCGGTTCACCGAGCGCCAGCAGCGTGCGGGCTGCGTGTTCGAGTACGTCTACCTGGCCCGCCCGGACACCACGATCTCCGGCCGCTCGGTGCACGCCGCCCGGGTCGAGATGGGACGTCGGCTCGCCCAGGAGCATCCGGTGGAGGCCGATCTGGTCATCCCGGTGCCGGAGTCCGGGACCCCCGCCGCGGTCGGCTACGCCCAGGCGTCCGGGATCCCGTTCGGCCAGGGCCTGACCAAGAACGCCTACGTCGGGCGCACCTTCATCCAGCCGTCGCAGACCCTGCGTCAGCTCGGCATCCGGCTCAAGCTGAACCCGCTGCGCGAGGTGATCCGCGGCAAGCGGCTGGTGGTGGTCGACGACTCGATCGTCCGCGGCAACACCCAGCGCGCGCTGATCCGGATGCTGCGCGAGGCCGGCGCGGCCGAGGTGCACGTGCGGATCAGCTCCCCGCCGGTGAAGTGGCCATGCTTCTACGGCATCGACTTCGCCTCGCGGGCGGAGCTGATCGCGAACGGGCTCTCGGTCGACGACATCGGCGCCTCGCTCGGTGCGGACTCGCTGGGCTACATCTCGATGGACGCGATGATCGCCGCCACCGAGCAGCCCGCGAACCAGCTGTGCACCGCCTGCTTCACCGGTCAGTACCCGATCGAACTGCCCCCGGCGGATCGCCTGGGCAAGCACCTCTTGGAGCAGAGCGAACTGCCGCTCGGCCCGGACGGCCTGGCCGCCATCGTCCCCTCGACCGGCGGGTCGACCGCCCTGGAGCAACCGTGAGCACCGCACCCGCCGACCGCAGCCCCGTGACCTACGCCGCCGCCGGGGTCGATACCGAGGCGGGTGACAAGGCTGTCGAGCTGATGAAGGACGCCGTCCGCGCCACGCACGGCCCGGAGGTGCTCGGTGGGGTCGGCGGGTTCGCCGGACTCTTCGACGCCTCCGCGCTGACCGGCTACCGCCGTCCGCTGCTGGCCAGCTCGACCGACGGGGTGGGCACCAAGGTCGCGATCGCGCAGGCGATGGACGCGCACCACACCATCGGCTTCGACCTGGTCGGCATGGTGGTGGACGACATCGTCGTGGTCGGCGCGAAGCCGTTGTTCATGACGGACTACATCGCCTGCGGCAAGGTGATCCCGGAGCGGATCGCCGCCGTGGTCCAGGGGATCGCGGCCGCCTGCGAGGTGGCCGGGACCGCGCTGGTCGGCGGGGAGACCGCCGAGCACCCGGGCCTGCTGGGCCCGGACGAGTACGACGTCGCGGGCGCCGCCACCGGGGTCGTGGAGGCGGACGACCTGCTCGGGCCGGAACGGGTGCGTGCAGGCGACGTCCTGCTGGCCCTCGGATCCTCCGGGCTGCACTCGAACGGGTACTCCCTGGTCCGCCGGGTGGTCGAGGTCGCCGGGTGGTCGCTGGACCGGGACGTGCCGGAGTTCGGGCGGACCCTGGGTGCCGAGCTGCTGGAGCCGACCCGGGTCTACGCCGCGGACTGCCTGGCCCTGGCCGCGTCCGGCGGCGTGCACGCGTTCAGCCACGTGACCGGCGGCGGACTGGCCGCGAACGTGGCCCGGGTGCTGCCCTCGGGCCTGGTCGCCGACATCGACCGGGACTCCTGGCGGCTGCCGCCGGTGTTCGCGGTGATGCAGCAGCTCGGGCAGGTGCCGTGGCACGACCTGGAGCGCACGCTGAACCTGGGCGTGGGCATGGTCGCCGTCGTCGAGCCGGAGCGCGCGGACGCGCTGCGCCGTCAGGCCGAGGGCCTGGGGCTGGCGGCATGGCCGCTCGGCGAGGTGCGCGCACTGGACGCAGGGGACGTCGAGGGCCCGGACCTGGTGGCCGGCACCAAGGGCGTGCAGGGCGGAGCGGTGCGGCTGCGGAACAGCTACCGCGCCTGAGCTCGCGCACTGACCTGGACAGACAGCGCCCGCGGTGGGGGAGTGACCTCCGCCGCGGGCGTCTGTGGCTAGTCCCGCGAGGTCAGCGCTCGTCCGCCCAGGGGGAGTAGTCGTCCTCGTCGTCGGAGTCCTGTCGGCTGTCCGTGACCAGGTTGCTCCGCGGTTCCGTGAGCTCTCGCTCGAGGACCCGGTAATCCGGCTCGGGACTGAAGTACTTCAGCTCCCGAGCCACCTTGGTCTGCTTAGCCTTCTGACGGCCGCGCCCCATGGCACCGACCCCCTCAACGTGGAAGCGGGGCGGCTCCGTGCTCACACGTGCGGCCCCGGGATGCTGGAATATCTGTTCGATTGGCAACGGTACATGGCGGGTGAGCCATCCGGCCACTCGCGGGGGCGGCGGGAACCCGATGAGGGGTCGGAATCCGCCACTCCGCCCGGTCTGACGGCTTGTGAGCTTCCTCACAGCACCTCCGCCAGTCGGGCGTGGCACCCCACCTCCGGGGGCGTCCGAACGGGTGAACTCGCCCGGGATGGAGCCTGGGGCGTCGCGCGCCGCCCGCTCGCCGCGACGCATGGGCCGTTACGACCTACCCTGTCCTGATTAGTAACAGTTGTCCGGGATGGGATGTTGGTCCCTCTTCGGTACCCTCTCGTGTGACAGGGTGAAACTTGTTCCGGGGGGCAATGAACGAGGAACACGCATGTCACGCGACCGGTCCAGAGGGGGCCGGGAGCAACCAGACAATGGGGGCGACACCGTCACGGCGCTTCCCCCGCAGGCCTCGGAGGTTCCCATGTCTGTTCCCCACACCGAGAACGAGGTGCTCCTGACGCCCTCGGAGGTGGCCACGTTGTTCCGGGTCGATCCGAAGACGGTCACGCGCTGGGCGAAGGCCGGCAAGCTCTCCTCGATCCGCACCCTCGGCGGTCACCGCCGGTACCGCGAGACCGAGGTCCGTGAGCTGCTCACCGGGATCCCGGACCAGCGCGACGAGGCCTGAGCCTCGATCGACCGGGCGCCGCGGGCGGCGATGAGGCCACCCGCGGCGTCCGAAAACCGCCAGCGCTGCACCGTCCGCGGGCGCAGGATGGAGCCATGACGACCTCCACCGCCCCGCTGTCCGCGCTGGTGCTGCCCACCCCGGCCGGCCCGTTGACCGTGCTGCTCACGCCGGAGGACCAGACGGTGCGGGCTGCGGGATTCGCCCCGGTGGCCGACATGGCCCCGCGCCTGGACGTCGCCCTGCGGGACCGCGGTGTCCAGGAGACGCCGTCCGTCCTGGGGCCGGTCGCGGACGCCGTACGCCGGTACGCCGACGGCGACCTGGAGGCGCTGGCCGAGGTCCCGGTCGCGCAACCCGGTGGACCGTTCACCCAGCGCGCCTGGCAGGCCATGCGGGACATCGCCCCCGGCGAGACGCTGACCTACGCGGAGCTCGCCCAGGCAGCCGGGAACCCGGCGGCGGTGCGTGCCGCCGGGTCCGCGTGCGCCCGCAATCTGGTCGCCCCGTTCGTGCCCTGCCACCGGGTGCTGCGCACCGGCGGGGCGATGGGGGGCTACTACTACGGTCTGGACGTGAAGCGAGCGCTGCTCGCCCACGAGTCGGGCGTGGTCAGCGCCGCCTGATCGCCAGCACCACGAGACCCGCCACCGCGGCGACGCCCCCGGCGAGGATCGCACGGGCCCGGCTCTTGTTCTCCGGGTCGGCGGCCGGGTCGCTGCCCACCGCGTCCCGCACGAGCCGGCTCGCGGACTCCTTGGCCTCGGCGACCTGCGTCCGCGGGTCGATCTTGGCGGCCAGCGCGTCGGCGGTCGCTGCCAGATCCGCGCGCGAACGGAGCACCTCGGCCTCGTAGTCCGACACGGTCAGCTTCGGGGTGTTCTCGCTCATCGCTGGAACCCTTCCTTCACGGCGGTGGTGACCGCGTCGGCGTCCTGCTTCACGCCGTCGATGGCCTTCTCCGGGGTGGGCGGGACGCCCTGCTTGAGCTTCTTGATCCCGATCAGGGCCAGCACCCCGATGATCAGCAGCAGTGCGACCAGCACGATCAGCGCGGCCAGCCAGGCCGGGAACGCCACGGCCAGCGCCAGGATCGCCACGGTCAGCAGTACCCCGAAGGCGAAGAACCCGAGGAATCCGGCCGCGGCCAGCAGCCCGATGCCGATCCCCGCCGCCTTGGCCTTCTCGGTCAGCTCGGCCTTGGCCAGGTCGATCTCGGCCCGGACCAGACGCGCGGTCTGCTCCGACATCTGGCTGATCAGGTGCCCGAGCGAGGGTTGCCCCTGGGGCGGGTCGGTGACGGGAGAGGGTCCGGACGGGCCCGATGCGAACGTCATGCCTGTGCTCCTTCGTCCGAGTGCCGGATCCCAGTGTGGCCCGATCCCGCGCTCGGCGCAGGTCAGGGTGCTGATGAGCCTAGCCACCGGTGCGAGGATGCGGGGGTGGAACCCCCCGCCCACCGGCAACCGCTCCTGGTGCTGCTGGTCGCCGTGACCGGAGCGCTCGGTGCGCTGAGCCGGGCGCTGATCGGCACCGGGTGGCCCCCGGTGCACGGCTGGCCGGTCGGCACGCTGACCGCCAACCTCACGGGTGCCCTGCTGCTCGGGCTGGTGCTGGAGGTGTGCTCGCGCTTCGGCCCCTGGCACCGCGGCGCGCTCCGGGCCCGGCTGGCGATCGGCACCGGATTCCTCGGCGGGTACACCACGTTCAGCGCGCTGGCGTTGGAGACCGAGCGACTGCTCGCGGACGGAGCGCCCGGCCAGGCGGCGGTCTACGTCCTCGGCACCATGGTCGGCGGCGTGCTGCTGGCCTGGGCCGGGATCCGGATCGGTCGGATGCTGCCGGTCGGCACGCACCGATGAGCGCGGGGCTGGCGGTACTGCTGGCACTGGCCGGTGGCGTCGGTGCGGCGTGCCGGTTCTGGCTGGACGGGGAGATCCGCGGCCGATGGCGGACCGCGCTGCCGGTGGCGACGATCGCGATCAACGTCTCCGGGTCCTTCGTGATCGGGCTGATCGCCGGGGCGCACCTGCTCCTCGGTCTGTCGTCCGGGTGGCAGACGGTGCTGGCCACCGGCTTCTGCGGCGGGTACACCACGTTCTCCACCGCGGCGGTGGAGACCGTGCGGCTGGCGCAGGAGGGCGACCGGTGGCGGGCGGTGGTGAACGCGCTCGGCACGGTGCTGGTCACGGTGGCCGCGGCGGCCATGGGGCTCGCCCTGGTCGGGCTGCTGGACTAGCGGGCATCGGCCTGAGAGGCTACCGGCCCGGGCCGCTCGTGAACCGTGGCGGCCCGTCACGCCGACCTGCTGGTGGGCGTCCTCCCAGGCCCCGTCACCCTCGGGGCGGAAGGCGGTGCCACCGCCGGTGACCGACGCGCTCGACCGAACCTGGTTCGTCTCGCCCGATGTCCCGATCGACCTGGACAACTGCGCGCGTGAGCCCATCCACATCCCCGGGTCGGTGCAGCCCCGTGGCCTGCTGCTGGTGGTGCACGAGGCGGAGGGCCGGATCCGGCAGGCCTCGGAGAACGTGCGCGAGCTGCTCGGTCTGCCGGTGGAGCGGGTGGTCGGCCGCACGCTCGCCGAGGTCCTGGGCGGGGTGGCCGACGGCACCGTCCGCGATCAGCTGGTCGACGTGCCGGACACCCGGGTGCGGAACCCGGGCCTGGTCCAGGTCGAGGTCGCCGGGCAGGTCGTGGACCTGGACGTGGTCGTGCACCGGCCGCCCGGCGACGAGGGCGTGTTCGTGCTGGAGCTGGAGCCCGCCGACGGCATCCGCCCGCTGACCTACGGCACCACCTACGAGGGGGTCCGGGACGCGATCGCGGAGCTGAACCGCGGCACCACGCTCCCCGAGCTGTACGACCTGGCGGCGCGGCACGTGCGGCGGCTGACCGGCTTCGACCGGGTGATGGTCTACCGGTTCGACGCCGAGTACAACGGGGAGGTCGTCGCCGAGGCCAAGCGCGCCGACCTGGAGCCGTTCCTCGGACTGCACTACCCGGCCTCGGACATCCCGCCGCAGGCCCGTGCCCTGTACGAGAAGTCCTGGATCCGGCTGATCTCCGACGTGGACTACGTCCCTGTGCCGGTGGTGCCGGCGCTGCCCACGCCGCTGGACCTGACCTACGCCAGCCTGCGCTCGGTGTCGCCGATCCACTGCGAGTACCTGCGGAACATGGGCGTGCGCGCGTCGATGTCGATCTCGCTGCTCCGGGACGGGAAGCTCTGGGGCATGATCGCGTGCCACCACTACGCGGGACCGCACGCGCCGTCCTACGGGGTGCGGGCCGCCGCGGAGTTCCTGGGTGTGGCGCTCTCGCTGCGGCTGATCGCGCAGGTCGACCAGGACGTGCTGGAGGCCACCCGGCGGTCCGCGGTGATCCTGGCCCGGCTGGTGGCGGCGTCCCGGGACGAGGAACGTCCGCTGGCCGAGGCGCTGACCGCCGACGACGCCCTGCTGGAGCTGGTGCCCGCGGACGGCGTGCTGGTGTGCGCCGACGGTGAACTCGGCTCACGGGGCAGGGTCCCGGCCGGGTCGCAGGACCTGCTGGACTGGGTGACCTCGGGTGAGCTGTCGAGGATCGAGGCCGCGCCCGGATCGGGGGACCCGGTCCTCGCGCAGGACGACGACCGCACCGGCGTGCTGGTGCTGGACGAACTGCCGGAAGGCGCCCCGATCCTGCCCGGGGTGGCCGGACTGCTGGCCCTCGAGCTGCCGGACGGCGGGACGGTGGTCTGGCTCCGGGACGAGGTGCTCCGCACCGTCGACTGGGGCGGCGACCCCACCGGCAAGGAGATCGTGCGCGACGGCGACCGGTTCCGGCTCAGCCCGCGGCGGTCCTTCGACCTGTGGCGTGAGCTGGTGAGCGGACGGTCGGCACCCTGGGAGGACGCGCAGGTCACCGCCGCGGACGACCTGCGCGGGCACCTGGTCGAGGCGCTGTTCCGTCGTGGGCAGCGTGAGATCCGGGCCGCGCAGGCGGTGCAGCGTGCCCTGCTGCCAGCCCGGTTGCCCGCGCTGGACGGCTGGCGGGTGGACGCGCACTACCAGCCCGCGGACGGCGGCCGGGTCGGCGGCGACTGGTTCGACGTGCTGCGGTTGCAGGACGGGCGGCTGGCGGTGGCGGTCGGCGACGTGACCGGGCACGGGCTCGCCGCGGTCGGCGCGATGGGTCAGCTGCGCAACGCGGTGCGCGCCTACATGATCGACTCGGCGTCCCCGGCCCGGGTGCTGCACCGGGTGGCCGGTCTGGCGCGCTGGACCCTGCCCGGTCAGATGGCGACCCTGGTGCTGGTGGTGATCGATCCGGCGACCGGACGGTACGAGTACTCCTCCGCGGGGCACCTGCCGCCCGTGCTGATCGACGCGGCGGGGACGGCCCGCTGGCTCCGGGTGCTGGGCTCGCCGCTGATCGGACTGCTCGACGGTCCGCCCGCGGAGGAGTCCGGGACGCTGGAGCCCGGCGAGCGGATGGTGCTGCTGTCGGACGGGGTGATCGAGCGTCGCGGCGAGTCGCTCCGGGTCGCGATGGACCGCCTGGTCACCGGGATCGGCCGTCCGGACCCGAGCGGCCTGCGTCCGCTGGTCGAGTCGTTGCGCGACCCGGACTCGGACGACGACGCGACCCTGGTCCTGATCACCCGCGACTGACCCGACCCGGACTGATCTGGGCCTTCCCGCGCCCGCGCCTCGACGCTTCGCCGAGTGCGGAGAACTTGTCGCCGACATGGCGTTTTGTCCGACAAGTTCTTCGCACTCGGCGGGGGAGCGCTGGGCCGGGTGGGGTGCGCACGTGGCTGGGTGCGCGCTGGGCGGGCAGAGCGCTTGGCCGGGTGCGCGCGCTGGGCCGTGCGTGCGGTGGTCGAGGGGCCGGCGGTCAGTTGCCGAGCAGGTCCGCGAAGTCCGGTGTGCCGGCGAAGGGGTCGGCGGCGGGGCCCCGGGCCGAGCGGGCCGCGATCGTCCGGGCGAACTCGGCGCCGGCGCGGGTGATCCGGGTCGGCAGCGGGCTGGGCTCCCCGGCGGTGCTACCCGCGGCCCAGTCGTCGGTGGCCGCGAACACGCTGGTCGTGGCCACGTCGGCTCGCAGGTAGGTGAACAGCGGGCGGATCGAGTACTCCAGGGCCAGGGAGTGCCGCGGGGTGCCTCCGGTCGCGCCGAGCAGCACGGGCACCCCGGTGAGCGACTCCTTGTCCAGGATGTCGATGAAGCTCTTGAACAGCCCGGAGTAGGTCGTGGTGAACAACGGGGTGACCGCGATCAGGCCGTCGGCTCCGGTCACGGCGTCGATCACCTCGGTCAGGGCGGGGCTGGCGACCCCGCCGGTGAGCATGGCGTTGATGACGTCGTGCGCCACGTCCCGCAGTTCGACCACCCGGACCTCGGCCGGGACGCCCCGACCGTCCAGCTCCGCGCGGGTGGCCTCGGCCAGCCGGTCGGCGAGCAGGCGGGTGGACGACGGCTGGGACAGCCCGGCCGACAGCGCGACGATCCGCCGGGCGGTCACCGGGCACCGCCCACGGCGTCGGCCGCCTCGATGTCGTCCTCGGCGGTCCTGCCGGTCCAGTGGTCCGCCGCGGCGGCCTGCTGCTCGTGCAACTGCCCGGCGGCGCGGGCGGCGGCGACGCGCTGGGCGTGGCTCGGCGGGTCGGAGGGCACGTGCGCGGGACGATCGGACTCCATCTCCTTGCGAAGCACCGGCACGACCTCACCGGCCAGGATGTCCAGCTGCTCGAACACCGTCTTCAGCGGCAGGCCGGCGTGGTCGATCAGGAACAGCTGGCGCTGGTAGTGGCCGACCTCGTGCCGCATGGCGGCGTACCGGTCGATCACCTGCTGCGGCGAGCCGACGGTCAGCGGCGTCTGGTCGGCGAACTCCTCCAGCGAGGGACCGTGGCCGTAGACCGGCGCCACGTCGAAGTACGGCCGGAACTCGTTCACGGCGTCCTGGGAGTTCTTCCGGATGAACACCTGACCGCCGAGGCCGACGATCGCCTGGTCCGCCTGGCCGTGGCCGTAGTGCTCGAACCGCTGGCGGTAGAAGTTCACCATCTGTCGGGTGTGGCTCATCGGCCAGAAGATGTTGTTGTGGAAGAAGCCGTCCCCGTAGTAGGCGGCCTGCTCGGCGATCTCGGGGGAGCGGATCGACCCGTGCCAGACGAAGGGCGGCACGCCGTCCAGCGGGCGCGGGGTGCTGGTGAAGCCCTGCAGCGGGGTGCGGAACTTGCCCTCCCAGTCCACGACGTCCTCGGTCCAGAGCCGGCGCAGCAGTGCGTAGTTCTCGATCGCGAGCGGGATGCCCTGGCGGATGTCCTGGCCGAACCACGGGTAGACCGGTCCGGTGTTGCCGCGTCCCAGCATCAGGTCCATCCGGCCGTCGCTGATCACCTGGAGCATCGCGTACTCCTCGGCCAGGCGGACCGGGTCGTTGGTGGTGATCAGGGTGGTGGCCGTGGAGAGCTGGATGCGCCGGGTGCGGGCGGCCAGGTAACCGAGCATCGTGGTGGGGGAGGAGGCGACGAACGGCGGGTTGTGGTGCTCGCCGGTGGCGAAGACGTCCAGGCCGACCTCGTCGGCGTGTTCGGCGATCGCCAGGATGTTGCGCACCCGCTCGGTGTCGTCGGGGGCACGGCCGGTGTGCGGGTCAGGGGTGATGTCGCTGACCGTGAAGACTCCGAACTGCATGGTGCGCTCCCCAGAACTCGAAACTCGATGCGTTTGCATGTACCTGCGCCCCAACCGGCGCGGATGCGGGGATATTCCCCGGATGTGACAGTGGTGCGGGACACATCGATCCGGCCACGCGATCCGTGGATCGCAGGGCGTGCAGCGCCGTGAGGATCCTCGCATGCACCCTCCCGATCCGATCCGGGCGATCCTCGCGCTGTGCCTCGCCGCCCTACTGCTCCCGGTAGGGCCGTCGGCCGCGACCGCGATCGACCCGGCGGCGCGCGCCGCGGCCGCCGTTGATCCCGGACCCGGCCTCCTGCTCGGGGCGCACGTCGACCAGGGCTCGGCGAGCGGTGCGGCCGAGGCGGTCGACGCGTTCGAGGACCGGCTGGACCGTCGGCTGGACCTGGTGCGCTGGTACGCGCGCTGGGACGACGTGCAGCCGCCGGCGCCTGTCGCCGCGTCCGTGGCCCGCGGCCGCACCCCGCTGCTGTCCGTCTGGCCGATGCGCCGGGACGGCAGCCGGGTGTCCTGGGCGACGGTGGCCTCCGGAGCGCTCGACGAGCAGATCCGGACCCAGGCCGCCGGGATCGCCGCCCTCGGTGTGCCGGTCTATCTCACGTTCCACCACGAACCGGACGTCGCGCAGGGCTGGGGCACCCCCGCGGAGTTCCGCGCGGCCTGGCGGCACTACGTGGCGGTGTTCCGCGCCGCCGGGGTGACCACCGTGCGCTGGACCTGGGTGATGACGCCCGGCAGCTTCGGCTCCGCTCCGTCCACCGCGGGGGCGGAGGCGTTCTACCCCGGCGACGACGTGGTCGACCGGGTCGGGCTGGACGCCTACAACTGGTTCGGCTGCGCGCCGGGCAAGCCGCCGGCATGGCGGGCGCTGTCCACGGTGGCCGGACCGTTCCGGAACTGGGCCGCCGCCCGGAGCAAGGTCCCGCTGCTGGCCGAGTTCGGCTCTGTTCCGGATCAGGCGGACCCCGGTCGGCGACCGGACTGGCTCCGCGAGGCGGTGGAGTGGCTGGCGGCCTGGCCCGAGCTGGAGGGCGCGTCGGTGTTCGAGGGGGTCGGGACCTGCGACTGGCGGATCGGTGGCGATCCGGACTCGGTGGCGGCCTTCGGGCAGGCGGTGCGGCAGAGCTCCGTTCGGTCCGCGCCGAGCGCCTGGGCGCGGCCGGACCCCGCCGCCGGTCCCGCGCCGTTGCCGGTCGCGCTCGACCTGTCGCGCAGCACCGGCTCCGGGTCGCCCCCCGGTTCCGGCATCGCCTCCTGGCAGGTCGACTGGGGGGACGGGTCCGCGATCGGTGCCGGCACCGGCCAGCCGGGCACGATCCGGCACAGCTACCCGGCGGGCGACTGGCCGCTCACCGTGACCGTCACGGACACCGGCGGCCGGACGGCGGTCGACCGGCGACGGGTGGTCTCCAGTGCGGCGGCGACGGTGACCGGGTCCGAGACGGTCTCCGGCACCACCGCCTCGCTGCGTGCCTGGGTGGATCCACACGGGCTGTCCGGCACGCTCACCCTGGCCTGGGGGCCGGAGGGCGCCGCCCCGGTCGGCCGGGTGCGGTTCGCGGTGGCGGCCACCCGGTACGCCCAGGCCTTCGTGCAGGACCTGTCCGGGCTGACCCCCGCTACGCGCTACACCTGGACCGCCACGGTCAGCACCGCGGCGGGGAACAGCGTGCTGACCCGGGTGCTGGACACGCCGGGACCGCCGGTGGTGCGGGCGCTCGCGGCCACCGGGGTGGGACGGACCGTGGCCACCGTGCCGTTACGGGTGCATCCGCACGCGCTGGAGACCCGGGTCTGGGTGGAGTGGGGGCCGGCGTTCCAGAACCGCAGCGCCGTGCAGACCTTCGCCGCCGCGACCTGGGAACGGGCGTCCACCCAGGAGCTCACCGGTCTGGCGCCCGGGACCGGCCACACCTTCCGGGTGGTGGCGAGCAACGCCCTCGGCACCGCGACCGGCCCGACGCAGTCGGTGCGGACCCTGCCCTGACCGGTGGACCGGTGGACCGGCTGTCCGGCACTCGGTCGACAGGCCGACCGGCACCCGGCGGCGCGACGGACCGGCGCCCGGTGGCCCGGCCGACCGGCACCCGGCCGCCGGCGCAGACCCGGTTCGCTCATCCCCGACCCCGCGCGGCCGATGGGAACGGGGACAGGGGAGGACCGCACCGCATGACCGAGGGCATCACCGGCATCACGTCCCGGATCGCCGCCATCCAGGCCGATCTGTCGTCCCTGAGCACCCGGTTCGGGTCGACGACGGTCGCCGGCACCAGCTTCGCGCAGGCACTCGCCGCTCAGCTCGGGAGCGCCTCGACCAGCACGTCCACCACGACGACCACCACTTCGACCACGGCCGCGGCGGCCGTCGACTCCACCCGGAACGCCGACGGCATCCCCACGGCGCTGGCCGCCTACGGCAACGGCAAGATCCCGGCGGACGCGCTGCAGCAGGTCGGGACCACCTCGCACCGGCTGTGGGCCCCGGCGGCGTCGGCGCTCACCCAGCTGATCGCGGACGCCAAGGCACAGGGCGTCACGATCGGCATCACCGATTCCTACCGGTCCTACGCATCCCAGGTCGACGTCGCCGCGCGCAAGGGCCTGTACTCCGAGGGCGGTCTGGCCGCGGTGCCGGGCACCAGCGACCACGGCTGGGGCATGGCCGCCGACCTCGACCTCGACTCCTCCGCACAGGCCTGGATGCGGGCGAACGCCGGTCGCTACGGATTCGTCGAGGACACCCCCCGCGAGCCCTGGCACTGGGCGTACACGAACTGACTACTGCGTCGGGTCGACCCGACGCGCACCGAGGTCCCAGGGCTGGAACACCCGGTCCGCGCCACCGCGCAACGGCGGACCGGCGGGATCGTGCGCAGCCGACTCCTCGGCCTCCTCCTCCGCTGCCGCCTCGTCCGCCGCGGCCTGCTCCGCTGCCGCCTGTTCCGCCGCTCGCAGCAGCGCGGTCCGGCGCTGGCGCTCGATCCACATGGTCATCAGGTCCAGCCGGTCCACCTCCAGGTGCACCGGCCGTCGCTGGGCCTCCCGGCGACGGCTGACCAGACCGGCGTCTTCGAGCACCTTCAGGTGCTTGGACACCGCCTGCGGGGTGATGGCGTAGGGCGCGGCGAGCTCACCAGCGGTGGCGTCCCCGGCAGCGAGCCGCGTCACGATGTCCCGACGGGTGGGGTCTGCGAGGGCGGCGAGCACAGGGGTCAGGTCATCCACGCGGGCGATCTCACCACTGCCGGGGCCAGCCGGGCAACCCCGAGGTTGCGCAACCGGGGATCGATGTGCGACACGCGGCCCGATCGGAGCCGGAGTGTCAGTGGTCGCGCCTACCGTCGAGACATGACCGCACACGTCTGCACGTACTTCGACGACGGGGACACCGCCGAGCTGTTCTGCGTCTGCGGCGGGTCCGCCGTGGTGCTGGTGCTCGACGACGGCGAGACGCTGCTGGTGCCGGTGGAGGCCGACGCACCGGTGCTCAGCAAGACCGCCTGACCCGCCGGCTCACCCGGTGGCGGGTGCGCCGCCGCCGGCCGACAGCAGCAGGCTGACCGGCGTCCCGGGCGGCGCGGTCCCGGCGGGGGACTGCTGGATCACCGTCCCGGCCGGTGCCGCATCCGGGTTGGCCCCGGCGACCCGGGCCGGGAAGCCGGCCGCGGCGAGCGCGCTGATCGCCGCGGTCTGGTCCTGGCCCACCACCGACGGCACCGCGACCTGCTGGCCGACGATCTGGTCCGGGTTGGGGGCGCCGAACGCCGGCACCGGCACGTTCTCCAGCGTGCGCTCCATGAATCGCTTCCAGGTCGGCACCGCCACCGAGGATCCGAAGACGTTCCGGTAGGTGGCCCCGTTGATCGTGACCCGCTGCATCGGCACCATGCCCTCGGAGTGCCCGACCCACACCGCGGTGGACCGCAGCGGGGTGAAGCCGACGAACCAGGTGTGCTCGTTCCGCGAGGTGGTGCCGGTCTTGCCCGCGGCGGTGAACGGCGGCGGGCTGGTGCTCGCGGTGCCGTTCCACACCCCGCTGAGCGCGTAGGCCACCGCGTTGGCGATCTGCGGGTCCAGTGCCTGGTGGCAGCCCGCATCCGGCACCGGCAACGGGTTCCCGTCGGTGTCGGCGACCGCGAGGATCGCGATCGGCGCGCAGAACGTGCCCCCGGCGGCGAACGCGGCGAAGGCGGCGGCCATCGTGACCGGGGCGACCGAGTCCGAGCCGAGCACGTTCGCGGGGAGCACCTGGAACGGGCCGTCGCCGGAGTTCCCGCCCGCCCGGTGGATGCCCAGCGAGGTGGCGGTGTCCATGATCCCGCACAGGTCGAGCTGGGCGGCCATCGCCAGGTAGCCGGAGTTCACCGAGCCGGAGGTCGCCTGCTGCACCGTCATCATGCCGCCGGACCGCGGGCCCTCGGCGTTGGAGAACCGGTACTCGGTCGATCCGTTCAGGCTGGTGCAGGGCGCGGAGAACTCGCTGAACCGGTAGGAGAACCGGGTGCCGTTCACCACCTCGCTGAGGTTGTGCCCCTGCTTGAGCCACTGGGTGAGCGTGAACGGCTTGAAGGTCGATCCGGGCGGGAAGCCGCTGCCGCCGCCGTACGCGAAGTCGGTGTTGTAGTTGACCGCGGTCTCGCGGTCGCCGTGCTGCTCGGTGTTGTTGTAGACCCGGTTCTGGGCCATCGAGGTGATCTTGCCGCTGCCCGGCTCGACCGTGACGATCGAGGACGCGACCCCGGAGGCGTCGTCCACCGGGATCCCGTTCTTCACCTCCTGGTCGGCGATGGTCTGCTCGCGGACGTCCAGGGTGGTGGTGATGGTCAGCCCGCCGCGGTACAGCCGGTCGACCCGGTCCTCGGGGGTCTCGCCGAACGCCGGGTCGTTGCGGATCACCTTGGTGACGTAGTCGCAGAAGTACCCGGCGCCGAGCACGGTCTGCTCGGCGGCCATGCAGCCGACCGTCGGCTCGCTCGGCACCAGGGTGTCGGTCAGCGGGGCGGCCAGACCGGCGTCCAGCTCGTCGCGGCTGATGTACCCCTGGTCGTGCATGAGCCGGAGCACCCGGTCCCGGCGCTCCTGGGATGCCTCCGGGTTCCGGATCGGGTCGTAGGCGCTCGGGCTCTGGGTGATCCCGGCGATCGTGGCCGCCTGGAGGGAGGTCAGCTGGGCGGCGGAGGTGCTGAAGTACCGCTGCGCGGCCGCCTCGACGCCGTAGGTGTTCAGGCCGAACTGCGCGATGTTGAGGTAGGACTCGAGGATCTCGTCCTTGGTCATCTCCTTCTCCAGGGCGATGGCGAGCTTCGCCTCCCGGAGCTTGCGCAGGTAGCCCTCGGCGCCGTCGGCCTCCCGGGCGGCGTCCACCGCGGCCAGGTCGTCCTGCCGGACCGCGGCCTCGATCAGCACGTTCTTGATGTACTGCTGGGTCAGCGTGGACGCGCCCTCGGTCCGGCCCGGGTTGGTCAGGTTGCGGACCGCGGCGCGCATCATGCCGGTCGGGTCGATGCCGCCGTGCTGGTAGAACCGCTTGTCCTCGGTGGCGATCACCGCGTTCTGCATCTGCTCGCTCACCGCGGCGAGCGGCACCACGATCCGGTTCTCCGACCAGAACTCCGCGAGCTTGGTGGTGCCGTCCGAGGCCAGCATCACCGACTTCTCGGACAGCGGCTGGCGTTCCAGCTCGGTCGGCAGGTCCTCGAACGCCTGGACCGCCATGTCCGTGGTCCCGTCGGCCATCGCGACCGCCGGGGCGACCAGTCCGGCGGCGAGCACACCACCGACCGCCGAGGTGACCACCAGGGCCAGCACCAGCGCGAACGCGGTGAACACGGACATCCGTCGGCGGGACTGTCGCGGCGGCCTGACCATGGCCCCACCGTAGGCGACGACCTCTCGGCCAGCGCGACGGATCAGGTCACGATTCCGTGGACGTCAACGGCAGTGCGAACCACACCGCCTTGCCGGTGGTCCCCCGGTCCGTGACGCCCCACTCCGCGCCGGCCAGCGCGAGCATGCCGATCCCGCGCCCGCCGACGTCCCCCGGCCGCGCGGTTACCAGGCTGGGCGGCAGCGGGTCGTCGTCCTGCACCTCGACCAGCAGGCGGGTCGGTTCGATCCGGAGCGCGACGCTCACCGCCCCGGTGTCCGCGTGCCGGACCGCGTTGGTCACCAGCTCGCTCACCAGGAGCTCGACGGTGTCGACCAGGTCCTCGGGAAGGCCGCGGCCGGACAGGAACCGTGCGGCCCACCGCCGGGCGGTGGGCACGGCGGACAGCCGCGACGGTACCGTCCAGCGCTCGGTGGCCGCCTGCTCCATCGGACCTCCGTCCACGATCGAGCGGACAGGCTAGCCGGGTCAGTCGTCGCCCGCAGCCACGGAGAAGTTGTGTCGGAACACGTCCTCCGGGTCGAGGCGCCGCTTGAGCGCGCGCAGCCGTTCCAGTGTCCGGCCGGGGAACACCTCGGCCAGCCGCTCCGGGCGGCGGTCGGTCTCGAAGCTGGAGTAGATGCCGGAGAAGTGCCCGGCCATCGCGTCCCACACCGCGTCCAGCCGGTGCCGGCTCGCCCCGAAGGCGACCACGGAGAAGTTGGCCGACCGGTGTGCGTACGCGGTCGCCTCCGCCGGGACGTCCGCCACCGCGCCTCCGGCGGCCCGGATCTGGAAGAAGTAGGTGTGACCGCTGCGGACCAGAGCCGCCGCGTCCCGGGCGAAGCCGGGGGTCAGATGCTCGATCATCCCGGAGCGGCTGACCGGCTCGCCCTCGCCCTGGTGCTGCTCGTCCGGTGCGACCACCACGGCGCTGTACGGCAGGAGCTGCACCTGCTGCTGCACCAGCGGTGCGAGCTGAGCGAAGGGCTGCAACCGGTCGATCACGACCTCCGGGTCGGTGCTGTCGACCATCGCCATCACCTGGGCGTAGATCCGCCCGCCCTGGGGCCGGCCCATCAGCACGAACGGCGTGACGTCCCGCGGCGCCGCCTCGACCAGCGCGCCGTAGTCGACCAGGAACGACTCCAGGTCGGTGGCGTCGAACACCAGCTGGGCGAAGCCGACCTCGGTCACCGGGTCCGCGACGAACTCGAAGCCGGTCACGATCCCCAGGTTCGCGCCCGCGCCTCGCACGCCCCAGAACAGCTCGGTGTTCTCGGTCTCCGAGGCGTGTACCACGCTGCCGTCGGCCAGCACGATCTCGACCGACCGCAGGTGGTCCAGGGTCAGTCCGTGCTCCCGGACCAGGAAGCCGATCCCGCCCGCGGTGGCCAGCCCGCCGACTCCGACGCCGCCGGAGTCGCCCGAGGTGATCGCCCAGCCGTACGGCTCCAGTGCCTGGGCGACCTCGCCCCAGCGGGCGCCGGGGCCGATCCGCACCCGACGGGAGGCCCGGTCCAGCACCTCGATCCGGTTCAGCCGTCCCACGTCCAGCACGATCCCGCCGTCGTTCGTGGACCGACCGCTGATCCCGTGCCCGCCGGACCGGACCGCCAGCGGCACGTCCTGGGTCCGGGCCCACGCCAGCGCGGTGACCACCCCGGCGGTGTCCGCGGGGCGCAGCACCAGACCCGGGCTGCCGCCGCGCATGTAGCCGGACCGGACGGTGGCATAGGCCGCGTCCCCGGGTTCCACCGCGTCCACGACCAGCTCGGCCGGGATGCCGTCGTAGTCGATCCCGGGCCGCCGGGCCGTCCGCACGGCCGCGCTGCGCGGCTGACGCACCCGGGTGCCGGCGAGCTCGCGGCCCGCGTCGACCAGGGCGCGGACCCGGGGCGCGACGGTGCGCGCCCACTCCGGGTCGTCGCCGTCCAGCAGGATCGTCGACGCCCGGCCGGACAGCACCAGCGCGGCCACCTCCTCGGGGGTCGCGTCCGATCCGACGGTGCGCACGATCCGCACCTCGGCGGGCTCCCGGCCGGCGGTGCGCGCGGCCTCGGCGAGCGGGGTCGCGTCGTCGACGGTCCCCGACCACCACAGGTCGGCCCACTGCGCGCCGAGCGTCCGCACTTCGGCGGGCGCCGAACCGGTTGCGGACAGGCCGAGCACGGGGGTGTGCGCCGGTGCCGGTCCGCGCCGTGCACCGTCGGCCCGGTGATGCACGCCGTCCAGGTGCAGCGGGGTCGGGTCGGCGGCCGCCCACGTCCCGCGTACCGCCGCGATCGCCTCACGCAGCACCGCCGGGTCCGTGCCGGTCAGCACCAGGTCCACCCGGCCACCGGCCAGGTGGTCCAGACCCGCCGCCGCCCGTGCCGTCACGGTCGCGGGGCGGTGCTGCGCGTCGACGGCCACCAGCAGCCGGATGGTGGCCGTCCGCGCCGCCACCCACGCGGCGACAGTCCAGTCGTCGTCCGCACCGTCCGCACCGTCCGCAACCTCAGCGCCCTGCTCCGCCGAACTCGGCAGTTCGCCCCGGGAAGCGCCCGGCGGACTGCCGACCTCGGGCGCCGACTGCCGATCTCGGGCGTCGGTGCCGGTCTGCACCAGGTCCACCCGACCGCCGACCGCCACCAGGTCGAGGCCCGCGTGCTCGGCGGCCAGCGCGCGGGCGGCGGGGTCGGTGTCGACATCGGTCGGGAGCCAGACTCCCAGCTGCAGCGGCAGTCCGAGATCGCTCACCGCTCCGCCTCGACCAGCGCGCGCACGGCGGGGGCGATCTCCTGCCCGTACGCGGCGATCAGGGTCGGATCGTCCGCGGCCAGCACGAACCCGCTGATCCCGTACTGCAGGGCCAGCACCGCGAGCTGTTCCACCCACTGCTCCGGGGGCCCGACCAGCAGGGCGTCGCCTGCCCGGCTGGTGAGCTGCCCGTTGATGTTGAGCAGCCGACGCACGGCGGTGACCGGTCGTCCGGCGGCCTGCGCGGCGTCGTCGATCCGGCGGTTGCCCTCGGTCAGGTCGTCCAGGCTCTTCAGGTAGCCCATCGACGGCAGCCAGCCGTCGCCGGAGGTGCCGGTCAGCCGCAGCATCCGGGGTTTGTACGCGCCGAGCCAGATGCCGATCGGGTGCGCCGGTGCGGGTCCGCGCTTGGCGCCCGCCACCGGGTAGTACGCACCGGGCAGGTCCAGCCGCGCGGTCTGCTCGGTGTCCCACAGGGCCCGGATCACGGCGACGGCCTCGGTCAGCGCGTCCACGCCCTGACCGGCGGTGCGCCGCGGTCCGCCCATCGCGACGATCGCGTCCCAGAACGCACCCGAGCCGAGCCCGAGCTCCACCCGTCCGCCGGTGAGCCGGTCGAGGGTCGCCGCCGACCGGGCCAGCACCGCCGGGGGCCGCAGCGGCAGGTTCGCGACATTGGGGGCGATCCGCACGGTGGAGGTGACCGCACCGACCCAGCTCAGCAGGGTCCAGGTGTCCAGGAAACCGGGCTGGTAGGGGTGGTCCTGGAAGGTGACGAGGTCGAGTCCGGCCTGCTCGGTCTGCTGCGCCAGAGCCACCACCCGCTCGGGGGCGGCGGCGGTCGGGGTCAGGAAGGTGCCGAACAGCAGGTCGTGTCCGTAGTCGGTCATCGTCTCTCCAAACAAGCGGGTTCGCAGATCATATGCAGCACAGACGAGTGGCTCAACCGGCGATCACTGCCTACGATTCCCGGATGGACCCGCAGACCTCCGACCGCCGCACCGACCTCGGTTGGTCGCTCGGGGTACTGCTGCGCGGTTACCAGGTGGCGCTGGGGTCCGCGCTGGACAGCCTCCCGCACGGCTTCCGAGGCTTCCAGGTGTTGCACGCGGTCTCCACCGGACAGCACCCCAGCCAGCTGGCCCTGGCCGCGGACCTCGGCATCGACCGCACGGTGATGACCTACCTGATCGACGATCTGGTGGCCGACGGCCTGGTGGAACGCCGCCCGAACCCCCAGGACCGTCGTCAGCGCCTGGTGGTGCTCACCGACCGGGGGACGCGCCGACTGGCCGAGTGCGAGGCGGTGGTGGGCGACGCCGAGGACCACGCGCTGGCCGGACTCGACGGCGACGAGCGTGCGCAGCTGTGCGGACTGCTGCGGCGTGCGGCCCAGGGCGCCCGGGAGCTGGGCACCGACCGCGACGCGTGCCAGGTGGTCGAGGAGGCGGTCGCCGGGCTGAGCTGAGCCCCGGCGTGCTCAGGCGGTCCGGACCTGCCGCAACGGCACCAGCACGATGTCCAGGTCGGCCAGGAGTTCCACCAGGCCGTCCGACAGGCCGCCGCCGTGGTCGACGTAGCGCTCGACCTCGCGCAGCGCCTGCTCGGTCTGACCGGCCAGCACGGCGGCGTCGGAGTGCCCGGCGCTCGCGGCGGCGCGGGCGGCGCGGTGGCGCTCGGTCAGCGAGTCGCGCACGGCGGCCGCCTGCTTGGCCGTGACCGGGAAGACCACCGGGATCGGGCCCGTGGGGGAGTCGTCGGACCGCAGCCCGCCGATCGCACGGCGCGCGGATGGGTTCGGCACGCCAGGCGTGGACTGCTGCGACATCTCGGCCCCTGGGAAGATCGCGCGGCCCGGGCCCGCGCGGTGTGAGGGGAGGTTATGCCCCAGGTCCGACGTCCGGGTGTCATCCCAGGTCGAATGAGTGTCGCGATCGGGCCGGGTGAGTGGCGGAACGGCAGAAGCCCCGCATCACCGAGGTGATGCGGGGCTTCTCGAGGTGGCTCCGACCGGCGTCGATCCGGTGACCTTTCGATTTTCAGTCGAACGCTCTACCAACTGAGCTACAGAGCCTTGAACGACGACGCCGGTCGTCACTAGAACGACCGGCGAGTGCCGAGCGACCCCGACGGGACTTGAACCCGCGACCTCCGCCGTGACAGGGCGGCGCGCTAACCAACTGCGCTACGGGGCCTCGTGGTGAGACCGTGATGCTGACCAACAGTATTCCACATGCACACGCCGTACCCCCAACGGGATTCGAACCCGTGCTACCGCCGTGAAAGGGCGGGGTCCTAGGCCGCTAGACGATGGGGGCCAGATGCGCCCCTGACGTCGAGGCGTCTTCAGACCGAGATGAACCATACGGGGTCCGGAGCCGAACTCCCAAATCGGCCATGATGGGCCCGTGGTGGAGATGTCGCGCGAGGAATTCGAGCAGGCCGTCGGGGACGGTCTGGACCGGGTGCCGCCGGAGCTCGCGGCCCAGATGGACAACGTGGTGGTGCTGGTCGAGGACGATGCTCCCGCCGACGAGCCGGAGCTGCTGGGCCTGTACGAGGGCACCCCGTTGACCGAGCGCGACGGGTTCTGGGCGGCCGGGTCCCTGCCGGACCGGATCACGATCTTCCGCCGGCCCACGCTGGCGATCTGCGACACCCGCGAGGACGTGGTGGAGGAGGTCGCGATCACCGTCGTGCACGAGATCGCCCACCATTTCGGCATCGACGACGAGCGCCTGCACGAGCTGGGCTGGTCGTAGCCTCGGGGCCATGAGCACCCGCACCCGCCTCGGCGTCGTCATCCTCCCTCAGCGTCGCTGGACCGAGTCCCGGTCGCAGTGGCTGCGGGCGGAGGAGTACGGCTTCGACCACGCGTGGACCTACGACCATCTGGCCTGGCGGTCGCTGGCCGACGAGCCGTGGTTCGCCACCGTGCCGCTGCTGGCCGCCGCGGCCGCGGTCACCGAGCGGATCCAGCTCGGCACCTGGGTCGCGTCGCCGAACTTCCGGCACCCGGTGCCGTTCGCGAAGGACGTGATGGGCCTGGACGACATCGCGGGCGGCCGGTTCCTGCTCGGGCTGGGTGCGGGCGGGGAGGGCTTCGACGCCTCGGTGACCGGACCCGCGCCGAGCCGGGGTGAGCGCACCCGGCGGTTCGAGGAGTTCGTGCCGCTGCTGGACCGGCTGCTCACCCAGCCGGTGACCGACCACGAGGGCGAGTTCTACACCGCGCACCAGGCCCGGATGATCCCGGGGACCCTGGCCACGCCCCGGACCCCGTTCATCGTGGCCGCCAACGGCCCGCGGGCGATGACCCTGGCCGCGCGGTACGGGCAGGGCTGGGCCACCTACGGTCCGACGTTCGCGCCCGGTGAGGACGGTGACCAGGAGTCCTGGTGGACGGGCCTGGCGGCGATGGTCGAGCGGATGCGTGAGATCGCCGAGCCGATCGGCCCGGTCCCGCCGATGTACCTGAACCTGGACGGCGCACCGCGCTACTCCCTGGAGTCCGCCGACCTGCTGGTCGAGGGCGTCGAGCGCGCCGCCGCGCTCGGGTTCGGCGACGTGGTGGTGCACTGGCCGCGCGAATCCGGGATCTACGCCGGCTCCGAGGACGTGATGGCGGAGGGGCTGTCCCGGCTTCAGCGCGCCTGACGGGCCTGCCAGGCGCTGGACACCATCTCGGTCAGGCTGTGCCGCATCCGCCAGTCCAGGTCGCGGGCGGCCGCCTCGCCGGAGGCGACGATCCGTGCCGGGTCACCGGCTCGACGCGGGGCGACCTCCGGCTCGAAGTCGATCCCGGTGCCCGCCGCCATCGCGGTCATGATCTCCCGCACCGAGACGCCGTCGCCGGAGCCCAGGTTGTAGACCCGGCGCAGCTCGCGGCCCTCGGTCAGTGCCCGGGCGGCGGCCACGTGGGACGTCGCCAGGTCGGCGACGTGCACGTAGTCGCGCACGCAGGTGCCGTCCGGGGTGGAGTAGTCGTCGCCGTTGATCCGGGGGGTGCGTCCCTCGGCGAGGGCGTCCAGCACCAACGGGAACAGGTTGTGCGGGCTGGTGTCGGCCAGCTCGGGGGTGCCGGAGCCGACCACGTTGAAGTAGCGCAGCGAGGTGTGGTGCAGCTCGGTCGCCGCGGCCTGGTCCCGCAGCAGCCACTCGCCGATCAGCTTGGACTCGCCGTAGGGCGACTCGGGAGCGGTGGGGGTGTCCTCGGTGACCAGGTCGACGTCGGGGGTGCCGTACACCGCCGCGGAGGAGGAGAACACGATCCGGGTCACGTCGGCCTCGGCCATGGCCGCCAGCAGGTGGGCGGTGCCGGTGACGTTCTGCTCGTAGGTGTGCAGTGGGCGCTGGACGCTCACCCCGGCGTACTTGAACCCCGCCAGGTGCACCACGCCGGTGACCCGGTGGCCGCGGAGGGTGTCGGCGACCAGGGCGGTGTCCAGGACGGAGCCGCGGACCAGGGGGACGCCCGCCGGAACGAACTCCTCGTGGCCGGAGGAGAGATCGTCCAGCACCACGGTCGGGATCCCCACCTCCTGGAACGCCCGCACCACGTGCGATCCGATGTACCCGGCTCCACCCGTCACCATCCACGTCATGACGTCAGCCTAGCGCAGTGATGGTGTTTTGTGTTCGAACCCGGTGGTTTATGTCCGGTTAACGATTCCGCTCGTGCGGCGGGCGATCCTGAGAGAGAGTGCGGGGAGCCCGGCCGAACTGGCGGGACCCCCGATGCTCAGTAGGCTGAGGATCAGCCGGATTTGCAGGAGGCCGCCCATGTACCGCATCGACACGCCCCCGGTCGGTCTGCGGATGACGACGGACGCCGCGGAGCTCGACCTCCGCGTCGACGGCGCGCTGGACCTGGTGCGGACCGAGCTCACCGACCAGGTCGCCCGTCGTCGCGCCCGGGCCCGGGACCTCGCACCGGTGCACGCCGCCCTCTGGCGCTCGCTCGGCGACCAGATCGGCGGTCGGCTGATGCGGCCCCGGCTGACCCTCGCCGCCTACCTCGGACTCGGCGGGACGGACCCGCACGCGGCCGCTCCGGTCGCCGCCGCCCAGGAGCTGCTGCACACGGCGATGCTGGTGCACGACGACCTGCTCGACCACGACGAGACCCGGCGCGGACGGCCGAACGTGACCGGCACGGCCCGGCACCGACTGACCGGTGCGGGGATCACCGGGCGGGCCGCGGACGACCAGGTGCTGGCGGTCGGGGTGCTCGGCGGCGATGTGGCGCTGGCCGCCGCCTTCGGGCTGGTCGCCTCCGCGCCGGTGCCGCCGGAGATCGCGCTGCGGGTGCTGCGGACCATGACCGACTCGGTGGACACCACCGTCGCGGGCGAGCTGCTGGACGTGACCGGTGCGCTCTCCGGCCCCGCCGAGGTCGACGCACTCCGGGTCGCCGAGCTCAAGACCGCGGTCTACTCCTGCTGCACCCCGCTGACCGTGGGGGCGCTGCTGGCCGGTGCGGACGACGTCGTCCTGGGGGTCCTGGACCGGTACGGCACCGCCTTCGGGGTGGCATTCCAGCTGCTCGACGACGAGCTGGGCGTCTTCGGCGATCCGGCGGTGACCGGCAAGTCGGCTCTCAGCGACCTGCGGGAGGGCAAGCGCACCGAGCTGCTCCGGCTGGCCTGCCTGCGGGCCGACGCCACGGGGCGACGGGTGCTGGACCGGCATCTGGGCCGAGCGGACCTGGACGAGGCCGGCGCCGCGGAGCTGCGCACGGTGATCCGGGACTGCGGTGCGCTGGACCAGGCACGCGCGGTCCGCGCCGCGGCCGTCGACCGGGCCCGGGCCGCCGTGGGGTCCGGGGTGCCGGAGGAGCTGGCCGGCTACCTGACCGGTCTGACCCGGATGCTGACCGCGTGAGCGAGGAGTCCGCCCGCGCGCACGCCCTGGCGCTGTACCACCGCACGGCCGCCCGGACCTGTCACGACGTGCTCGCCGGGTACTCCACCTCCTTCGGGCTCGGCACCCGGGTGCTGCCGCCGCGGCAGCGCCGGGACATCGAGGCGGTCTACGCCCTGGTCCGGGTCGCCGACGAGGTGGTCGACACCCGTGGTGGTGCCGATGCCGCCGAGGCCCTGGACGAGCTGGAACGGCAGGTGGCACGCGCGTCGGTGACCGGCTGGTCGACGAACCTGGTGGTGCACGCCTTCGCCCGGACCGCCCGCCGGGTCGGGATCGACGCCGAGCTGGTCGACCCGTTCTTCGCCTCGATGCGCGCCGACCTCACCGTGACGGTGCACGACGAGGAGTCGTACCGGCGCTACATCTACGGCTCGGCCGAGGTGGTCGGTCTGATGTGCCTGGCCGTGTTCCTCAACGCCGACCGGCGGCCGGGTGACCCGGTGCGCCGGGCCGATCCGGCGACGGTGGCGGGGGCACGGGCGCTGGGCGCGGCGTTCCAGAAGGTGAACTTCCTGCGGGACCTGGCGGCCGACACCGGCGAGCTCGGCCGGCGCTACTTCCCCGGGGTCGGCGACAACGGACCCGACGACCGGCAGTACGTGGCGATCCTGGCCGAGATCGGGGCGGATGTGGACCGGGCGCGCCAGGCGCTGCCCGCCCTCCCACCGCGACCCCGCGCCGCGGTCGCGGTGACCCTGGGGCTGTATGACCGACTGCTGACCCAGCTGGCGGCGTTGCCGCCGGAACGGGTGCTGGAACGCCGGGTGCGGGTCAGCACCCCGCGCAAACTGATCGTGCTCGGCCGCACCCTGGCCGGCGAACTGCGGGGAGGTGTCCGGTGAGCGGGCGGGTGATCGTGGTCGGCGGCGGGATCGGCGGGTTGGCCACGGCCGCTCTGCTGGCCCGCGGTGGTGCCGAGGTGACGCTGCTGGAGCGGCACGACCGGGTGGGTGGCCGGGCCGGGACCCTGGAGCTGGACGGGTTCCGGTTCGACACCGGACCGTCCTGGTACTTCATGCCCGAGGTCTTCGACCACTTCTTCTCGCTGTTCGGCGAGCGGACGGCCGATCACCTCGACCTGGTGCGTCTGGACCCCGCGTACCGGCTGTTCCCCGAGGGGCGGCCGCCGGTGGAGCTGCCCGCCGACCCGGAGGAGGTCTGGGCGCTCTTCGAGTCGCTCGAGCCGGGCGCCGGGGCGAAGGTGCGCGCGTACGCGGCCGAGTCCTCGGAGGCCTACCGGACGGCGCTGGACCACTTCCTGTACACCACCTTCGCCCGGCCCGACCGCGCGGTCTCCGGCGAGGTGCTGCGCCGATCGGGCACCCTGGCCACCCTGCTCACCCAGACCTTGGCGCAGAAGATCGCGCACACCACCGACCACCCGGTGATCCGGCAGATGCTCGGCTACCACGCGGTGTTCCTGGGCAGTTCGCCGTACCGGGTGCCCGCGCTGTACTCGCTGATGAGCCACCTGGACCTGACCGACGGGGTGCTCTACCCGCGTGGCGGGATGTACCGGCTGGTCGAGGCGATCGAGCGGATCGCCCGCGCCCAGGGGGTCGAGATCCGCACCGGCGCCGACGTGGTGGGCATCGACGTCGACCCGGCGGCCCGCTCGCTGCGGCACCCCCGGCGCACCGGTGTCGCCCGTGGGGTGCGGCTGGCCTCGGGCGAGGTGCTGACCGCCGACCTGGTGGTCTCCGGTGCGGACGTCTTCCACACCGAGACCGAGCTGCTGCCCGCCGAGCACCGCAGCCGCCCGGAGCCGTGGTGGGACGGCCGCGGCCCTGGCATCTCCGCGCTGCTGATCATGGCCGGGGTGCGCGGGCCGCTGCCCGAGCTGGCGCACCACTCGTTGTTCTTCACCGAGGACTGGCCGGGCAACTTCGACGCCATCCTCGGCGACCGGCCGCGGGTGCCGGAACCGGCCTCGCTGTACGTCTCCCGGGTCACCGCCACCGACCCGACCGCCGCGCCGCCCGGACACGAGAACTTGTTCGTGCTGGTGCCGTTCCCGGCGGACCCGACGCTGACCGACCTGGACGGCCACGCCGACCGGTTCCTGGACCAGATCGGCGACTGGGCCGGGATCGAGGGCCTGCGGTCCCGGGTGGTGACCCGCAGCGTGGTCGGACCCGCCGACTTCGCCCGGGACTTCTCCGCCTGGCGCGGGACGGCACTCGGGATGGAACACACCCTGGCGCAGAGCGCGATGTTCCGGCCCGGCAACCTGTCGGCCACGGTCCCCAACCTGCTCTACACCGGGGCCGGCACCATTCCCGGCGTCGGACTGCCGATGTGCCTGATCAGCGCCGAACTCATCGCCAAGCGGATGCTCGGCGAGACCTCGGCGACCCCGCTGCCGACGCCGCTGCGACCCGGATACCTGGACGCCGCCCGCCCGCGGGGTGCGTGGTCGTGGACCTGACCGGTCTGGCCTACCTGGGTGCGCTGGCCCTGTCGCTGGCCGGGCTCGCGATCATCGACCGCCGGTGGAGGCTCGCGTTCTGGCACGCCCCGCGCCGGGCCGCGCTCTGCCTGGTGATCGGGGTGGTGGGCTTCCTGCTCTGGGACGTCGCCGGGCTGCTGCTCGGGATCTTCACCCGGGGCGAGAGCCCGCACATGACCGGTCTGCTGCTGGCGCCGGACCTCCCGGTGGAGGAGGCGGTCTTCCTCACCCTGCTCTGCTACGTCGCCCTGCTCGCCTGGCGCGGACTCGAGACCTGGCGGGCCGCGCGATGACCAACATCCTGATGAACGTCCTGGTCCTGGTGGTGCTGGCCGCGGTGTGCTGGCGGGTGCTGCGCCGCCTGCATCCCGGACCGCTGGTCGGAGCCACCGCGATCCTGTGCCTGCTCACGATGGTCTTCGACACCCTGATGATCGCCGCGGACCTGTACGTCTTCGACCCGGACAAGATCCTGGGCGTCTACCTCTGGGGGGCTCCGCTGGAGGACTTCGCCTACGCCGTCGCCGCCTGCCTGGCGATGCCCACGCTCTGGACCCTGCTGGAGGCCCGCGACCGATGAAGGACGTGCTGGCAGCTTCCCGCCCGTTCAGCTGGATCAACACCGCGTACCCGTTCGCCGCGGGCTATCTGATGGCCACCGGCGGGCGGATCGACGCCGCGCTGATCATCGGCACCCTGTTCTTCCTCATCCCGTACAACCTGTTGATGTACGGCGTGAACGACGTCTTCGACTACGCCTCCGATCTGGCCAACCCGCGCAAGGGCGGCATCGAGGGCGCGCTGGCCGACCGCCGGTCGCACCCGCGGATCCTGTGGTCGGCCGGACTGAGCACCCTGCCGTTCGTGATCGCCCTGCTGGCGCTGGGGTCGGTCGCGGCCGGGCTGGTGCTCGCCCTGGTGGTCTTCCTGGTCATCGCGTACTCCGCCCCGGTGCTCCGGTTCAAGGAGCGGCCGGTGCTGGACTCGGCCACCTCCGCGATGCACTTCGTCGGGCCGCTGCTCTACGCGCTGGTCCTCGCCGGTACCGCGCTGACCGCCCGGACCACCTGGCCGGTGCTGGTGGCCTTCGTGCTGTGGGGGATGAGCTCGCACGCCTTCGGCGCGGTGCAGGACGTCCGCGCCGACCGGGCCGGGGGCATCGGATCGGTGGCCACCGTGCTCGGCGCGCACCGCACGGTCGTCGCGTCCACCGTCGGCTACCTGCTGGCCGCCGGGGTGCTCGTGGCGCTGCCGTGGCCCGGGCTGCTGGCCGCGACGCTGCCGCTGGCCTACGCGGTCAGCACCGCCCGGTTCTGGCGGGTCACCGACGACGACTGCGAGCGCGCCAACGCGGGCTGGCGCACCTTCCTGTGGCTCAACCTGGTGGTCGGCTTCGCGGTCACCATGCTGCTGATCGCGATCGCCCTGCGCTGAACCCTGCGCTGCCCCTCACGCTCCGCTTCCCACCCCGGGCTCAGCCGAGCGGCCCGGACAGCTCCGGCAGGTGCGCGTCCGCGTCGAAGGCCGGGGCGTGCAGCAGGGTCACGGTCGCCCAGCCGCGGGCCAGCAGGCCGGCGTCGGTGTCCGGCTCCTGGGTCGCCGAGTTCTCCTGGTAGGTCAGCATGAGGTTGCCGTGCTCGACCTCCCGGATCCGGGCCTGCACCGCACCGAAGGAGGCCAGTGGCGCCTTGCGCAGACCGCGCACCCGCTCCGGCGGGAGGTCGGGCACGTTGAGGTTCACCACGTGGTCGGGCAGGCGCTCGCGTTCCAGCAGCCAGCGCAGCACGTGCTCGGTGTAGAGCTCGGCGGTGGCCCAGTGCTGCGGCCGGGCGTCGGCGAGGGAGACCGCCAGACCGCGGATGCCGTGCGTGTTGGCGGACAGCGCCGCACCGACGGTGCCGGAGTGCAGCACCGCGTGCCCGGTGTTCGCGCCGCGGTTCACCCCGGAGAGCACGAAGTCCGGCTTGGGGCCGAAGCCGCCGTGCGCGGCCACGAACGCGATCATGGCGGGGGCGGCGCGGACCGCGAAGGACGGCACCCCCTCCGGCAGGCCGGGGGCGTCGTGCCGGTCGACCACCAGCCGGCCGTCCTGCTCGGCGCCCAGCAGGGAGGCCGCCGCGCCCGAGGAGTCCCGGGCGGGGGCCGCCACCATCACCTCGGCGCCGACCGCCAGCCCGACCCGGGCCAGCACCGCCAGCCCCTCGGCCTCGATCCCGTCGTCATTCGTCACCAGTACTCGCACCGGAGTCCCTTCCGTCGTCGACCTCGTGCACGCTGATCTGCTCGGCGAAGCGTTCGATCTGCTCCCGGTGGCCGGTGCCCAGGCCACGACGGGTGACGTTCAGCGCCCCCGCCGCCGCGCCGAGCCGGGCGGCCTCCGCGATCCCGAGCCCGCGGCCCACCGCCACCGCCATCCCGGCGGTCATCGAGTCGCCGGCCCCGCGGTGGTCCACGGTGGTGACCGAGGGGGCCACCACCTCCCGGACGTGCGCGGCGGTGACCAGCAGGCCGGGGTCCGCCGCCCGGGAGACCATCACCGCGCCGACCCCCCGGCCGTCGCCCCGTGGCTGGATCAGCCGCCGGGCGCCGTCGGTGAGCGCCGGCACCGAGTCGTCCTCCGCCAGCTTGGCCTCGACCAGCTCGGTGTGCGACATCTTGAGCACGTCGACCCCGGCGTTGACCGCCTCCCGGGCGGCGTCGCCGGACAGGTCCGCCACCGTCTTGATCCCGGCCGCGCGCAGGTCGCCCACCAGCCGCCCGAAGAACGACCCCGGCAGCACCGTGGCCGGGAACGCCCCGGTGATCACGCAGACGTCGGCGTCCAGGGCCTCCACCAGGGCGGTGCCGTAGAGATCGTCGATCTCGTGCCGGTCCAGCCGGGACGGGGGCATGAAGGCCAGCTCGTGGCGCTCACCCCCGCGGCGGTCGTGCAGGTAGGCGCCGTTGGAGCCCGCGGTGCCGATCGACCGGACCCGCAGGTTCTCCTTCTCCGCCAGGTGGGCCAGGACAGTGCCGGTCTCCCCGCCGAACGGGCCGCAGAGCACCACGTCGGCGCCGAGGGAGTAGGCCATCCGGGCCACCCACAGCCCCTGCCCGCCGGGATGCACGTGCAGTTCGGTGTCGTGGTCCTGGGAACCGGACTCGATGGTGAGGGTGAGGATCGGCGTGGGGGCGACCACGCAGACCCGCGGGGAACGACTGACGGCCATCTGGCACCTACCTCGGTGGTCGCGGGAGGCCCATCGTGGCGTGCGGTGCGGTGAGCCGCATGTGGGGATGCCGCGAAGGTCCTCGTCAGCGGTGGAGCCGGCCGGTCGCCCGTGCTCGGATGGGGCGGTGACTGAAGACGCTAACGACGCCGGACAGGTGCTGGTCCCGCTGCTCGCGGTGGCCGGTGCCATCGTCCTCGCCCTGCTCGCCGCCTGGCTGGTCAAGCTGCTGGTGCGGACCCTGGCCAAGAAGTCCGTGATCGCCGGTGACCTGGCCCGTCGTGCCCGGCACCCCCTGCGTGCGGTGCTGGTGGTGATCGCGGTCTGGATCGCGCTGCGGGTGGCGGTCCCGGCCGCGACCTGGCGCGACTCCGAGTGGCTGAGTGCGGTCCAGCACGTGCTGCTGATCGCCCTGATCGGCACCGGGACCTGGCTGATCGGATCGCTCGCCTTCGTGATCGAGGACGCCGCGCTGAGCCGGTACCGGGTGGACGTCCGGGACAACCGGCACGCTCGCCGGGTGCGGACCCAGATCCAGCTGCTGCGCCGGATCACCGTCGCCCTGCTGGTGGTGGTCGCGGTCGCCGCGGTGCTGCTGACCTTCCCCGGGGTGAGCGCCTTCGGCGCCAGCCTGCTGGCCTCGGCCGGTGTGCTGTCGATCGTCGCCGGCCTCGCGGCGCAGAGCTCGCTGGCGAACGTGTTCGCCGGGCTGCAGCTGGCCTTCACCGATGCGATCCGGGTGGACGATGTGGTGATCGTCGAGTCCGAGTGGGGCCGGATCGAGGAGATCACGCTCACCTACGTGGTGGTGCACGTGTGGGACGACCGGCGGCTGATCCTGCCGTCGACGTACTTCACCCAGACCCCGTTCGAGAACTGGACCCGCCGGGCCGCGGAGCTGCTCGGCACCGTGGAGCTGGACGTCGACTGGCAGGTCCCGGTGGACGGCATGCGCGGCGAGCTGAACCGGTTGCTGGCCGAGACGGACCTGTGGGACCACCGGGTCGGCATCCTGCAGGTCACCGACGCGGTGGGCGGCGTGGTGCGGTTGCGTGCCCTGGCCTCCGCGGTGGACGCCCCCACCCTGTTCGACCTGCGCTGCTACCTGCGGGAGGGGCTGGTCGCGTGGCTGCAGTCGAACGCCCCCGAGGGGCTGCCGCGCACCCGGCTGGAGACGATGGTGCGGTCGGCGACCCCGTCGGTCGCCCCCGAGCCGCACCCGGTCACCGCGGGGATGGCGCAGGACGCACGGCTGTTCACCGGCAGTGTCGAGGCGGAGGAGCGCTCGCGGTCGTTCGCCGGGCCGGGCCAGGACGTGATCGACCAGCGCGAGGAGCATGCGGCGGAGGTGGCGGAGCGGTCCGCGGAGCAGCCGGCGGTCCCGGAGGACGAGGAGCCGGCCCCGACCGCTCCGGCGCCGGCCGAGCCGCGCCGCACGGTGAGCTCGGGCGGGACGCCGTCGTTCACCGACACCGACCGACTGGTGCTGCCGGGGCCCGGGGCGGAACGGACAGAGCCGCCTGCCGACGGCTCCGTCCCGACCGGGGCGACCGCCACGATCTCGGTGCCGAAGAAGCCCTGGGATGAATCATCGCCGTCCGACGCCCGGCCGGATCCGTCCGACGACGGCACCGCCGTCCTCCCGGCCATCACCGACGTGACCGGTCCCCTGCCTGCTGACCAGGGAGAAAACCCTTCGCCGGAACCGCCGCGCCGCCGGTCGATCCGGTCGAACCCGGTCGATCCGGAGCGCCCCGGGCGCTGAGCGTGCCGCATCCCGGCGGGGCTGTCGACCGGGCGACGCTGCGTGGACGGCCCGGGTCTTGCCCAGCGGACGCCGGCTTGCACAGACGGCGGCGCCCGCCGGACGGTGGAGGGGTCAACAGGTCGACCCTCCCCAGGGACGACCCGCACCGGCAACGGAAGGAGCACTCGTGCTCACTGTGACCGAGAACGCCAGCACCGCCGTCCGTGACCTGAGCGAGCGCGCGGGCCTCCCCGGCTCGGGTGGTCTGCGGATCGCGGAGTCCGAGCAGCAGGCGGGCAGCTTCGAGCTCGCCCTGGTCCCGGAGGCCGCTCCCGGCGACGACGTGATCGACGCCGACGGGGCCACCGTGTTCGTGTCCTCCGCGACCTCACCGGCGCTGTCCGACCTCCAGCTCGACGCGGACCCGACCGTCGCCGGCGGTCCGGGCTTCACGCTCACCCCGCAGCAGGTCTGACCCACCGCCGCTCCGGCCCGGCCCGGTATCCGCTCTCCGGATGCCGGGCCGGGCGTCTGTCCGGCACCGGAACGCTCGATAGGATCGCCCGCGTGACCGAGACTCCCGCCCCCGCTGCCCACGACGTTCCCGAGCAGATGCTGGTCCGGCGGTCCAAGCGCGACCGTCTGCTCGCCGAGGGGCAGGAGGCGTACCCGGTCGGCGTCCCGCGGACGCACACCATCGCGCAGGTCCGGGCCGAGCACCCCGACCTGGAGGCGGGTCAGGAGACCGAGGACGTGGTCGGGGTCGCCGGTCGCGTGGTCTTCCTGCGGAACACCGGCAAGCTGTGCTTCGCCACCCTCCAGGACGGGGAGGGCAACCGGTTGCAGGCCATGCTGAGCCTCGCTGGAGTCGGCGAGGAGCGGCTGTCGGCCTTCAAGACCGACATCGATCTGGGCGACCACCTGTTCGTGCACGGCACGGTGATCTCCTCCCGGCGCGGCGAGCTGTCCGTGATGGCCGACGCCTGGCAGCTGGCGGCCAAGTCGCTGCGCCCGCTGCCGAACCTCTACACCAAGGGCGAGGAGGGCGGCCCCGAGCTCTCCGAGGAGGTCCGGGTCCGGCAGCGTTACGTCGACCTGATCGTCCGCCCCGCCGCGCGGGACATGGTCCGGCTGCGCGCGAATGTCGTCCGGTCGTTGCGGGAGAACTTCCACCGCCGGGACTTCGTCGAGGTCGAGACCCCGATGCTGCAGACCCAGGCCGGTGGGGCGGCCGCGCGTCCGTTCGTCACGCACATGAACGCGTTCGACATCGACCTGTATCTGCGGATCGCCCCCGAGCTGTTCCTCAAGGAGGCGGCGGTGGGCGGCCTGGAGCGGGTGTTCGAGATCAACCGCAACTTCCGCAACGAGGGCGCCGATTCCTCGCATTCGCCCGAGTTCGCGATGCTGGAGGCGTACGAGGCCTACGGCACCTACGACACGATGGCCGCGCTGACCCGCAACCTGGTGCAGACCGCGGCCCAGGACGCGCTGGGCACCACGGTCGTCACGCTGCCCGGCGGCGAGGAATACGACCTCGGCGGTGAATGGGCGCAGGTGAGCATGTACCCGGCGGTGTCCGAGGCGCTCGGCGAGGAGATCACCCCCGACACCACGGTCGCGCACCTGCAGTCCTTCGCGGATCGGTTCGAGATCGGGCTGGACCCGAAGAAGACCACGCACGGCAAGCTGGTCGAGAGCCTGTTCGAGCACCTGATCGGCGACCACCTGCACGCCCCGACCTTCGTGCGGGACTTCCCGGTGGAGACCAGCCCGCTGACCCGCGACCACCGCACCGTCCCGGGCGTGGTGGAGAAGTGGGACCTGTACGTGCGAGGGTTCGAGCTGGCCACCGCGTACTCCGAGCTGGTCGACCCGGTCATCCAGCGTCAGCGGTTCGAGGCGCAGGCCCTGCTCGCCGCGGCCGGCGACGAGGAGGCCATGGAGCTGGACGAGGACTTCCTGACCGCCATGGAGTACGCCCTGCCGCCCACGGGTGGCATGGGGATGGGCGTCGACCGGCTGCTGATGGCACTCACCGGCGCCGGCATCCGGGACACGATCCTGTTCCCGCTGGTCAAGCCGCAGATCTGATGTCCGCACGGGAGTCGTCCTCATGAACATGTTGCCCGCACTTGCCGCGATCATCCCGTCGCTCGGCGTCGGGATCATCTTCTGGGTGGCGATCCGTGCGTTGATGAACGCGGACCGCACCGAGCGTGCCGCATTGGCACGGATGGACGCCGAGGAGCGTTCCGTCACGTCGGCCGATGACCCCCCGTCATCGACCGACGAATGACCTTAAACGCCTGAATCGGACCGCTAAAGGCGGTTCGCTTTGACGATCCCCGGTTCGGCGGGCATGATTTTGCGGAAGAGTTCGTCATGCCGCTATTCGCAGAGGCCTGGCGGTCCGCGACGAATGACCCCTGGAGGGCGACATGGCACAGAAGGTTCAGGTTCTGCTGGTCGACGACATCGACGGCGGCACCGCTGAGGAGACGGTCACGTTCGGTCTGGACGGCGTCAGCTACGAGATCGACCTGTCCGAGGCGCACGCCAAGGAGCTGCGCGACGCGTTCGGCTCCTGGGTCGGCCATGCCCGCAAGGTCAGCAGCCGTGGCACCCGTGCGGCGTCCACCGGCGGCTCCGCCCGCCCGCGCCGTTCCAGCGACGCCGGTGACGTGCGCGCCTGGGCGAAGGAGAACGGCTACGACGTCTCCGAGCGCGGCCGGATCTCCGCCGAGATCCGCGAGGCGTACGCCGCCGCGCACTGAACGCCTCACACGAGAACGGCCCGGTCCCCTGGTGGGGGCCGGGCCGTTCTCCGTGCGGGGGTCAGCGGGAGGCCGTGAGCTCCCGGACCGCCGCGTACTGCTCGCGGACCCGCGGCGTCGCGGTGGCGGTGTGGACCTGCGACTCCCCGGCGGCGGACCAGGCCGGGGGAGTGTCCTGACCGCTGAGCACCCAGGCGGCCTGCCGGGCCGCGCCGTCCGCCACGTACTCGCCCGGGGTGGGCACCGTGACGTCCAGGCCGAGCACCGCCGGGGCGATCCGCCGGACCGCCTCGGACTGCGCGCCACCGCCGATCAGGAACACCCGCTCCACCGGCACCCCCAGGTCGCGCAGGGCGTCCAGGCCGTCGGCCAGGGCGCAGAGCATCCCCTCGACCGCGGCCCGAGCCAGGTGGGCGGGGGTGGTGTTGGCCAGGCGCATCCCGTGCAGCGCACCGGTGGCGTCCGGACGGTTCGGGGTGCGCTCGCCCTCGAGGTAGGGCACGTGCACCAGACCGTCCGCCCCGGCCGGCGCGGACAGGGCGAGCGCGGACAGCCCGGCGTGGTCGATGCCCAGGATCCGGGCCGCGGCGTCCAGCACCCGGGAGGCGTTCAGGGTGCAGGCCAGCGGCAGGTAGGCGCCCGAGGCGTCCGCGAAGCCGGTGACCATCCCGCTGCCGTCCGCGGTGGGCCGGGCGGAGACGGCGCTCACCACCCCCGAGGTGCCGATCGAGATCGCCACGTCCCCGGTGGTCAGGCCCAGACCCAGAGCGGCACCCGCGTTGTCGCCGGCGCCCGGTCCGAGCAGTGCGCCGGAGGGAGTGCGGGCGGCGACGGCGTGCGGTCCGGCCACGGTGGGCAGGATCGCGTCGTGCCCGAGGGCCAGCTCCAGCAGGTCCCGGCGGTAGTCCTCGGTGAACGGGGACCAGTAGCCGGTGCCGGAGGCGTCCGAGCGGTCGGTGGCGAGCGTCGACAGGTCGGTGGACCCGGACAGCTTCCAGGTCAGCCAGTCGTGCGGGAGGGCGACCGCGGCGACTCGGGCGGCGTTCTCCGGCTCGTGGTCGCGCAGCCAGCGCAGCTTGGTCACGGTCAGCGAGGCCACCGGCACCGAACCGATCGCCTCGGCCCAGGCCTGCGGGCCGCCCAGCTCCTCGATCAGGTCGAGGGCGCTGGACGCGGAGCGGGTGTCGTTCCAGAGCAGGGCGTCCCGGATCACCTTGCCGTCGGCGTCCAGCACCACCATGCCGTGCTGCTGACCGCCGACGGCGATCGCCTCGACGTCGTCCAGGCCGCCGGCATCGGCGATCGCGGTCTGCAGCGCCTCCCACCAGCGGGCGGGGTCGATCTCGGTGCCGTCCGGGTGGGACGCGCGACCGGTGCGCACCAGGGCGCCGGTGTCGGCGTCACGGATGACGATCTTGCAGGACTGGGTGGAGGAGTCCACCCCGGCGACCAGGGCCATCACGGTTCCTTCGCGGGACGAGGAACGCAGGCCCGGCGCCGATGCGGTGCCGGGCCTGCGTCGGGGGAGGGGGTCAGCGAGCGCCGAGCGCGTGCTCCAGCGCCAGCTGGTTCAGCCGGACGAAGCCGAAGCCCCGCTCCGCGACCGCGTCCACGTCGAAGTCCTCGTAGGCGCTGCGGTCGGCCAGCAGGTCGGCCAGGGTCTCGCCCTCGCCCAGGGTGGGCTGGGCCAGCTCCAGGACGCCGGCGGCCTCCAGGGCCTCCTGGACCTCGGGGTCGGCGCGGAACGCGAGCGCCCGCTCCTTGAGCAGCAGGTAGGTCGACATGTTCGCCTGCGCCGAGTCCCACACGCCGGTGAAGTCCTCGGTGCGGGACGGCTTGTAGTCGAAGTGCCGCGGGCCGTCGTACCGCGGGCCGCCGCCGGGGAAGCCGTTCTCGATCAGGTCGACGGTGGCGAAGGCGCTGAACAGGTCGCCGTGGCCGAACACCAGGTCCTGGTCGTACTTGATCGAGCGCTGGCCGTTCAGGTCGATGTGGAACAGCTTGCCGGCCCAGAGCGCCTCGGCGATGCCGGAGGTGTAGTTCAGGCCCGCCATCTGCTCGTGGCCGGTCTCCGGGTTCAGGCCGACGATGTCGCCGTGCTCCAGCTTCGCGATCAGGCCGAGCGCGTGCCCGATGGTCGGCAGCAGGATGTCGCCGCGGGGCTCGTTCGGCTTCGGCTCGATCGCGATCCGCAGGCCGTAGCCCTTCTCCTTGATGTACGCGGCGACGGTGTCGATGCCCTCGGCGTAACGGTCGTGCGCGGCGTTGAGGTCCTTGGCCGAGTCGTACTCGGCGCCCTCGCGCCCACCCCACATCACGAAGGTGTCGGCGCCGAGCTCGGCGGCCAGGTCCACGTTGCGGATGACCTTGCGCAGGCCGTAGCGGCGCACCCGGCGGTCGTTCGAGGTGAACGCGCCGTCCTTGAAGATCGGGTGGCTGAAGGTGTTGGTGGTGACCATCTCGACGGTGATGCCGGTGTCGGTCAGCGCCTGCTTGAACCGGGCCAGGATGCGGTCGCGCTCGGCGTCGTCGGAGCCGAAGGGCACCACGTCGTCGTCGTGGAAGGTCACGTGGGCGGCGCCGAGCTCGGCCAGCTTGTGCACCGACTCGACCGGGTCGAGCCACGGGCGGCTCGCGCTGCCGAACTGGTCCTGGGCGTTCCAGCCCACGGTCCAGAGACCGAACGAGAACTTGTCTGCGGGGGTCGGCGTGGCCGCCATGGTTCCTCCTCATCGAGAATTCACGATTTGTTGTGCCGCCGAACTTAATGGCCCCGAGCCTGTAGGGTCAAGCGCATGAGAGCCCCCGGCACCCCCGCGCGTCAGGGGACGCTGCGCGAGCACAACCTGCGCCTCGTGCTCGGTCACGTGCTGGACGCGGCCGCGGGCGCGGACCCGGTCCCGCCGTCCCGGGCCGACGTGGCCACCGCGACCGGGCTGACCAGGGGATCGGTGTCCGCCCTGGTGGATCTGCTGATCTCCGCCCGGCTGATCGCCGAGCTGCCGCCGGTGTCCACCGCCCGGGCCGGTCGTCCCGCGGTGCCCCTGGTGCCCGCCGCCGGCACGGTCGCCGGGATCGGCGCCGAGGTGAACGTCGACTACCTGGGCGTGCGCGCGATGGACCTGTCCGGCCGGGTGCTCGGGCACCGGGTGGAGGGCGGCGACTTCCGCGACTCCGACCCGGCGCGGGTGCTGGCCCGGCTGGCCGGACTGATCGGCGACCTGCGCGCCGATCTGCCGGCCGACCTGCGACCGGCCGGGATCTGCGTCGCGCTGCCCGGTCTGGTGGACCGGATCACCGGGCCGCTGCGCCTGGCCCCGAACCTGGGCTGGCGGGACGTGGACGTCGCCGCGCTGCTCACCGGCCGTCCGGCGCTCGACGCCCTGCCGATCCGGCTGGCCAACGAGGCGAACCTGGCGGCGCGCGCCGAGTCCTGGGCCGGGCAGGCGGGCGACTCCTTCCTCTACGTCTCCGGTGAGGTCGGCATCGGTGCGGCCGTCGTGCTCGGCGGCGAGGTCTTCGCCGGACGGCACGGGTGGGCGGGGGAGATCGGCCACACCGCGGTCGAGCCGGAGGGACCGCCGTGCCCCTGCGGCGCCCGGGGCTGCCTGGAGCAGTACGCCGGGAAGGACGCACTGCTGCGCGCGGCCGGGCGACCGCTGTCCGAGAGCGCCGAGGACCTGGTCGCCGTCGCGGCCGCCGGGGACCCCGGCGCCGCCCGCGCGCTGCGCCGGGGTGGCGACGCGCTGGGCACCGCCCTGGCGAACTTCGTGAACCTGGTCGACGTGGAGCGGGTGGTGCTCGGCGGGATCTACGCGCCGCTCGCTCCCTGGTTGACCGATCCGGTGATCGCCCAGCTGCGCACCCGGGTGCTCGCCGCCGCGTGGGAGGACGCCCGGGTCCAGGTCGCCGCCGGCGGCCCGCACGCCGCGCTGACCGGCGCCGCGCTGGCCGTGCTGCGCACCGTGGTCGAGGACCCCGCGGCGTGGGTGCCGGAGTCGACCGCCCCGTAGTCTCCTCCCCGTGACAGAGCAGCGACGTGACCTGTGGATCGGCACCTACCCCGCCGCCGGCGCCGGGACCCCCGTGGGTCTGGGCGAGGGCATCTGGCGGATCGGGCTGGACACTTCCACCGGCATCCTGACCGCCCCCGAGCTGGTCCGGGCCACCCCCGCACCCTCCTTCCTGGCGCTGGACCGGGCCGCCGGCGTGCTCTACGCCGTCGGTGAGGACAGCCGGGGCACGGTGACCGCGTTCCGGGTGACCGAGGACGGCCTGGAGCCGCTGGCCACCGCGGAGACCGGTGGCGCCGACCCGTGCCACCTGCTGGTCGACCCGGAGGGTCGCGTGCTCTACGTCGCCAACTACAGCTCCGGCACCCTGGCCGTGTTCCGGATCGGCCCGGACGGTCTGAACGGCACCGCGCCGGACCAGGTGTTCGGGCACAGCGGCACCGGCCCGGTCGCCGACCGGCAGGAGGGGCCGCACGCGCACTTCGTCGCACTGGCGCCCGGCGGCCGGCACGTCCTGGTCAGCGACCTGGGCACCGACCAGCTCCGGCGCTACCGCCGGGACGCCGACACCGGGCTGCTCGCCGACGACGGGATCGCCGCCACCCTCGCCCCCGGCTCCGGCCCGCGGCACCTGGTGTTCTCCTCCGACGGCCAGATCGCCTACGTCGCCTGCGAGCTGGACGACACCGTCACCGTGCTCGCCTGGGACCGTGACTCGGCCAGCGGCACCATCGTGCAGCACGTCCCCGCGCAGGAGTCCGGCTCCACCGAGGTCGCCTCGCTGCCCTCGCACATCGACCGGGTCGGTGACCGGGTGCTGATCGCCACCCGTGGACCGGACCGGCTCGCCACCTTCGCCGCCGGACCCGATGGCACGCTCGCCCCGGCCGGGCAGGTCGACCTGCCCGGGAGCTGGCCACGGCACTTCGCCCCGCTCGAGGGTCTGGTCGTCCTCGCCGACCAGACCTCGGACACCCTCACGGTCCTGCGCGACGGGGTGGAGACGGCCCGGGTCGCCCTGCCCGCACCGGCCTGCGTGCTCCCGGCATGACCGGCCACGATCCCCGGCGGCGGCTGGGGCAGATCGCGCTGATCGCCACCGCCGGCGGTCTGCTGTTCGGCTACGACACCGGCGTGATCAACGGGGCGCTGGACCCGATGTCCGCCGACCTGGGCCTGAGCGTCTCCGCGGAGGGCGTGGTCACCGCCAGCCTGCTGGTCGGCGCCGCACTCGGCGCGGTCGGGGCCGGCCGGCTGGCCGACGCGCTCGGTCGGCGCCGGACCCTGCTGGTGCTCGGCGTGCTGTTCTTCGCCGCGGCGATCGGGTCGGTGGTGGCACCGAACCTGGTGGTCATGCTGGCGATGCGGTTCCTGCTCGGCCTCGCGGTCGGCGGCGCGTCGGTCACGGTGCCGGTCTACCTGGCCGAGCTGGCGCCCACCGAACGCCGCGGGGCGCTCACCGGCCGGAACGAGATCGCCATCGTGATCGGCCAGCTGGCCGCGTTCACGATCAATGCGGTGATCGGCACGGTCTGGGGCGAGCACGCCGGGGTCTGGCGGGCCATGCTCGCGATCCAGGCGCTGCCCGCGGTCGTGCTGTTCGCCGGGATGCTGCGGATGCCCGAGTCCCCGCGCTGGCTGGTCACCCGGGGACGGGACGAGGAAGCGCTCGCGGTGCTGGGTCAGGTCCGGACCGCCGGGCGGGCCCGCACCGAGCTGGCCGAGATCCGCTCGCTGGTCGACGCCGAGGCGCACGCCGCCCGGGCGAGCTGGGCCGACCTGAGGCTGGGCTGGGTGCGTCGCCTGGTGCTGATCGGGATCGGCGTCGCGGTGATCAACCAGACCGGCGGCATCAACGCCGTCATGTACTACGGCACCCAGCTGCTGCGGCGCACCGGCTTCAGCGGCGACGTCGCCCTGGCCGCCAACGTGCTGAACGGGGTGTTCTCCGTGCTCGGCATGCTGGTGGCGTTGGCGATCATCGACCGCCTGGACCGCCGCACGATCATGATGCTCGGTCTCGGCGGCGTGGTCCTCAGCCACGTGGCGATCGCGCTGTGCTCGGCGCTGATCCCGGACGGCACCGGCCGCTCGGTCGCGGTGACCGTGTTCCTGGTGCTGTTCGTGTTCTTCAACCAGGCGTCGGTCGGCCTGCTGTGCTGGGTGGTGCTGGCCGAGCTGTTCCCCCTGCGCCTGCGCGGGTTCGCCATCGGGCTGTGCGTGTTCTTCAATTGGACCTCGAACGCACTGATCAGCGGGTTCTTCCCGTCCATCGTCGAGGCCGCCGGGATCACCGCCACCTTCGCCGGGTTCGCCGGGATCAACGTGCTGGCCTGGTGCTTCGTGCGGTTCGTCCTGCCGGAGACCCGCAACCGCTCGCTCGAGCAGTTGGAACAGAGTTTCCGCGTCGCGGGTTGAATGATCTCGGTCCGTCGGTCCTGAAGGGAGTCCCACCGTGCACATCGCCATGCTCAGCGTGCACACCTCCCCGTTGGACCAGCCGGGTACCGGCGACGCGGGCGGGATGAACGTCTACATCGCCGAACTGTCCCGGGCACTGGCGCGGCGCGGGGCGACGGTGGAGATCTACACCCGGGCGACCAGCTCCGCGCAGCCGGAGACGGTCCCGCTGGACGGCGACGACGAGCGGGTGCTGGTGCACCACGTGCTGGCGGGTCCCTACGAGGGCCTGGACAAGAACGACCTGCCCGGACAGCTCTGCGCCATGACCGCCGGAGTGCTGCGCTCCGGTGCGCACCGTCCGGCGGGCTGGTTCGACGTGGTGCACGCGCACTACTGGCTGTCCGGCCACGTCGGCTGGCTGGCCGCCGAACGCTGGGACGTGCCGATGGTCGCGACCATGCACACCCTGGCCCGGGTGAAGAACGCCGCCCTGGCCCCGGACGACACCCCCGAGCCCGCCGGCCGGGTGATCGGCGAGGAGCAGGTGGTGGCCGCCGCGGACGCGATGATCGCGAACACCGCGGAGGAGGCGCACGAGCTGGTGCAGCTCTACGACGCCGACCCGGCCGCGGTGCACGTGGTCGCCCCCGGCGTCGACCTGCGCACCTTCACCCCCGCGCGCGACCACGCCGAACGCGCGGCCTGGCGCCGGGAGCGCGGCCTGCCGGAGGACCGGGACGTGCTGCTGTTCGCCGGGCGGGTGCAGCCGCTCAAGGCGCCCGACGTGCTGGTCCGCGCGCTCGGCGTGCTCAAGGCGCAGGGCCGGCCGGTGCCGTTGCTGGTGGTGCTGGGCGGGCCGTCCGGTCGGCCGGGTGCGCTGCGCGACCTGCGGGCCCTGGCCGACGGCTGCGGTGTCGCCGACGAGGTGTGGTTCCGTCCGCCGGTGCCGCGCCCGGAGCTCGCGCGCTGGCTGGGCGCCGCCGACCTGGTCGCGATGCCGAGCCGGAGCGAGTCCTTCGGGCTGGTCGCGGTGGAGGCCCAGGCGGCGGGTACCCCGGTGGTCGCCACCGCGGTCGGCGGCCTGCGCTCGGTGGTCGCGGACGGCGTCTCGGGCCGGCTGGTCCGCGGCCACGATCCCGCCCGCTGGGCGCATGCCATCGCCGACCTGCTGGCCGACCCCGCGGTCCGCACCGAGTGGCGCACCGCGGCCCGCCGCACCGCCGCGGGCTACGGCTGGGACGCCACCGCGGAGCAGGTCCTCAAGGTCTACGCCCTCGCCGCCCAGCGCCGCGGCTGACGCCGAGAAGCCACCTCGCGTCGCCCGGATCGCCCGGCGAGCGACACGTCCTGGCTTCTCGGGCTCGACGGCGTCGCGGGTCAGTCGGCGATCGGCTCGGCGAGCAGGATCGGGATGACCCGGTCGGTCCTGGTCTGGTAGTCGGCGTAGTCGGGGTACGCCTCGACCGCCCGCTCCCACCAGGTCGCGTACTCGTCGCCGGTGATCTCCCGCATCCGGTACGAGGCCTTGTGCGTCGCGTCCTGGACGTCGACCACCGGGTTCGCGATCAGGTTGGAGTACCAGACCGGGTTCTTGGGGGCGCCGCCGAGCGAGGCGACGATCGCGTAGACGCCCTCGTGCTCGACCCGCATCACCGGGATCTTGCGGACCTTCCCGCTGGTGGCGCCGAGCATCGTGACCACCACCACCGGCATGCCGCGCATGGTGGTGCCCTCGGTCCCGCCGGAACGTTCGATCGCCTCCACCTGGTCCCGGGTCCGGGCGTCGCTGCTGGGCTGGTACTCGCCTGTGATTGCCATACCCGGGCGAACACCGATCCGGCCCGGCCTGTTCCGAGGGCCGAACGTCCCCCGACGGTTCCTCCCGGCGTGGGGCAGGATGGGACCCATGACCTACACCCTGGTGCTGCTCCGCCACGGCGAGAGCGAATGGAACGCCAAGAACCTGTTCACCGGTTGGGTGGACGTGGCCCTGTCGGAGAAGGGCGTCGCCGAGGCCAAGCGCGGCGGCACCCTCCTGACCGACGCCGGTGTGCTGCCGGACGTGGTGCACACCTCCCTGCTGCGCCGCGCGATCACCACCGCGAACTACGCGCTGGACGCCGCCGACCGGCTCTGGATCCCCGTCAAGCGCTCCTGGCGCCTGAACGAGCGCCACTACGGCGCGCTGCAGGGCAAGGACAAGAAGCAGACCCTGGCCGAGTTCGGCGAGGAGCAGTTCATGCTCTGGCGTCGCTCCTTCGACGTGCCGCCGCCGGACATCGAGCTGGGCTCCGAGTACTCCCAGGACTCGGACCCGCGCTACGCCGGTGAGCCGATCCCGCGCGCCGAGGCCCTGCTGCAGGTGCTCGAGCGTGCGCTGCCCTACTGGAACTCGGACATCGTGCCGGACCTCGAGGACGGCAAGACCGTCCTGGTCGCCGCGCACGGCAACTCGATCCGCGCCATCGTCAAGTACCTGGACGACGTGGACGACGACACCATCGCCGGGATCAACATCCCGACCGGCATCCCGCTGGTGTACCACCTGGACGAGGAGACGCTGAAGCCCACCAACCCGGGCGGCACCTACCTCGACCCGGACGCCGCCGCGGAGGCCATCAAGGCCGTGGCGAACCAGGGCCGCTGACCACGCGCGAAGGCCCCCGGTCCCTGAGCGGGACCGGGGGCCTTCGTCGTGCTCGGAGCAGGTGCGCCCGGAGCGGTCGAGCCCGGATCAGCGAGCGGCCGTCGGGCCCCCGGCGAACTCGCCGGTCACCAGGAAGGTGATCCGCTTGGCGATCGACACCGCGTGGTCGCCGAACCGCTCGTAGTACCGGCCGAGCAGCGTGACGTCCACGGTCTGCTGCGGTGTGCCGGTCCAGCCCGAGCCGAGCAGCACCCGGAAGGTCTCCTCGTGCAGGTGGTCCAGACGGTCGTCCTCGGCCAGGATCGCCGCGGCGACCTCCAGGTCGTGGCTCTGCAGCACCTCGGTGGTCTTGGCGGCCACCCGGACGGCGGCCTCGTTCATCTCGGCGAAGACCGCGGCCAGCGCCGGGTCCACCGCGGTGTGCGGGTAGCTGCGACGCGCGACCTGGGCCACGTGCCGGGCCAGGTCGCCCATCCGCTCCAGGGTGGCGCTCATCCGCAGCGCGGACACCACCACCCGCAGGTCGGTCGCCACCGGCTGCTGCTGGGCGAGCAGCAGCACGCACCGCTCGTCCAGGTCCCGCTCCAGCGCGTCGATCGCCAGATCGTCGGCGATGACCGACTCCGCCAGGTTCAGGTCCTGGCGCGCCAGTGCCTCTCCGGCCGCGGTGATGGCATGCTCCACCCGGCGGCTCATGGCCACCAGGTCGTCACCGAGCTGCTTGAGCTCGGCGTCGAAGATCTCCCGCATTCGTGCGTCCTCTCAGGCGTGCGCGCGCACAGACCTGTGCGCGGATCGACGCCACACGGTTCCATGCGCAGATGAACGGCGAGGTGAACGCCAGCCCGCCGCCCGGTGAACGCCGATGAACTCTCATCATCGCCACCCCGTGATCATCGGGCGACCGCACGACCCCGGGTGTCCACACCCGTACGCTGACGGACGTGGAGGGTCTGACTGGGCTGATGCTGCTCGCTGCCGGCGGTCTCGGACTGCTGGTCGGCGTGGGGGCCACGTTCGCGTTCCGGTGGAGCGAGCGCGTGCAGCGCACCGTGCCGGAGCAGCCCGCGCCGGAGCTGGACGACGGGGTGGTGCGGGTGCTCGCCGTGCTGCGTTCCGCCGCCGTGGTGCTCGACGACGAGGACCGGGTGGTCCGGGCGAGCCCGCCCGCCTACGCCTACGGGGTGGTGCGGGACGGCCAGATCGTGCACGCCGCGGTCCAGGACCTGATCGCCGACGTCCGCCGGACCGGGGTGATCCGGGACGAGGAGCTGGAGCTGCCGCGCGGACCGCTCGGCCCCGGCACCCTGATGCTGCAGGTCCGGGTGGCGCAGGTCGGCCCGGACCAGCTGCTGGTGCTGGCGGAGGACCGCACCCAGGCCCGCCGGCTGGAGGCGATCCGGCGCGACTTCGTGGTGAACGTGTCCCACGAGCTGAAGACCCCGGTCGGCGCGATCTCGCTGCTGGCCGAGACGGTGCAGGATGCGGCCGAGGACCCGGAGGCGGTCCGCCGGTTCGCCGGCCGGATGATCAGCGAGTCCCAGCGGCTGTCCGCCCTGGTGCACGAGATCCTCGAGCTGTCCCGGCTCCAGGTCGCCGGTGCGCTGCAGGAGATCCAGGTGATCGACGTCGACTCGGTGGTCACCGAGGCGGTCGACCGGGCGCGGACCGGCGCGCTCGCCAAGCAGATCGACCTCGACGTCGGCGGGGTCAGCGGCGCGCAGGTCTTCGGTGACCCGACCATGCTGGTGCAGGCGGTGCGGAACCTGCTGGACAACGCGGTCTCCTACTCCCAGCCCGGCACCCATGTCGGTGTCGGGGTGCGCAGCCACGACGGCCTGGTCGAGATCGCGGTGGTGGACCAGGGCATCGGCATCCCCACCGAGGAGCAGGACCGGGTGTTCGAGCGGTTCTACCGGGTCGACCCGGCCCGCAGCCGGGAGACCGGCGGCACCGGTCTGGGGCTGTCCATCGTCAAGCACGTCGCCGCGGACCACGGCGGCGACGTCCAGGTCTGGTCGCAGCCCGGCCGTGGCTCCACCTTCACCATCCGCCTGCCCCGGGCGGCTTCACCCGAAGAGGTCGAGGCGCACGAGCGTGCCCTCGACGGCGAACCGAAAGGCCTGAGCCTGTGACCCGCATCCTGCTCGTGGAGGACGAGGAGTCGTACCGCGACCCGCTGACCTACCTGCTGACCCGTGAGGGCTACCAGGTGGCCACGGCCGCGACCGGCACGGAGGCGGTGGAGATCTTCGACGGCGGCGAGAGCGTCGACCTCGTACTGCTGGACCTCATGCTGCCCGGGATGTCCGGCACCGAGGTGTGCCGCCACATCCGGCAGACCTCGGACGTCCCGGTGATCATGCTGACCGCCAAGGACTCGGAGATCGACAAGGTGGTCGGCCTGGAGCTCGGCGCCGACGACTACGTCACCAAGCCCTACTCCTCCCGCGAGCTGCTGGCCCGGGTGCGCGCCGTGCTGCGTCGCCGGGTGTCCGGCGGCCCGCAGGTCGACGACGAGGACGACGACAACATCCTGGTCTCCGGGCCGGTCCGGATGGACGTGGAGCGACACGTCGTGACGGTGAACGACGAGCCGGTGGCGTTCCCGCTGAAGGAGTTCGAGCTGCTCGAGCTGCTGCTGCGCAACGCGGGCCGGGTGCTGACCCGCTCCCAGCTGATCGACCGGGTGTGGGGCACCGACTACGTCGGCGACACCAAGACCCTGGACGTCCACGTCAAGCGGGTCCGGGCCAAGATCGAGTCCGACCCGGGCAACCCGGTGCTGCTGCTGACCGTCCGTGGGCTGGGCTACAAGCTGAGCGACGACGCACGGGCCGCCGTCTGAACCGTCGCCGGGGCCTGAACGCCGGGTGAACGGCGCGGGCCGCCGCCGGGGTGAGCCACGCCGCACCCCCGCCGACGAGTGTTGAACCGTCGTTCACCCCGGGTTCACCCAGGGCGGAGTGCCCGGTCACCTGCGGCTCCTAGCGTCGTGCTCGGCCGCGCACCATCAGGGTGCGCGCAGACCACGACAGGACGGAACAACGTGAAGCTCAACCGCGGAACGGGCGCGCTCGCCCTCGCCGGCGTGCTGGCCCTCTCCCTGGCGGCATGCGGCTCCGACAACGCGACGGGTGAGGACACCACCAGCACCTCCGGTTCCGGCGACGCCCCCGCGAGCAGCCTCAGCGGCGAGCTCAACGGCTCCGGCGCCTCGTCCCAGGAGTCCGCGATGGAGGCCTGGCGTGCCGGCTTCCAGAGCCAGAACCCGGACGTCACCGTCTCCTACGACCCGGTCGGCTCCGGTGGCGGTCGTACCGCGTTCCTGGACGGCTCCGTCCAGTTCGCCGGCACCGACTCGGCGCTCACCGATGAGGAGCTGACCCAGGCCCAGGACCGGTGCTTCGGCGCCGGTGCGGTGGACCTGCCGGTCTACGTCTCCCCGATCGCGGTCGTCTTCAACCTGGAGGGCGTGGACAGCCTGAACATGTCCGCCGCCACCATCGCGAACGTCTTCAACGGCACCATCACCACCTGGAACGACCCGGCGATCGTCGCGGAGAACCCGGACGCCGACCTGCCGGACACCGCGATCACCCCGGTGCACCGTTCCGACGAGTCGGGCACCACCAAGAACTTCACCGACTACCTGGCCAAGGCGTCCGGTGGCGCCTGGGCCGACGAGGCCTCGGGTGACTGGCCGATCGACGGTGGCGAGTCCGGCGCGCAGACCTCCGGTCTGATCCAGGCCGTCCAGGGCGGCAACGGCACCATCGGCTACGCCGACTTCTCCAAGGCCGGCGACCTGGGCCTGGTCTCCATCCAGGTCGGCGACGAGTGGGCCGCCCCGTCCGAGGAGGGTGCCGCCGCCGCGCTGGACGCCTCCCCGCGTGACGACGCCCGCGCCGAGGGCGACATCGTGATCGACATCGACCGCGAGACCACCGAGTCGGGCGCCTACCCGATGATCCTGGTGTCCTACCTGGTCGCCTGCCAGTCCTACGACAGCCAGGAGGACGTGGACAAGGTCCAGGCCTTCCTGACCTACGTGGCCTCGGCCGAGGGTCAGTCCGCCTCCGAGTCGGCCGCGGGTTCCGCCCCGATCTCGGACGCGCTGCGCACCGACGTCCAGGCGTCGATCGACGCGATCGAGCTGGCGTCCTGACGTCAGTCGCCCTGCCCGGCCGGTCCGTCTGCCCCGTGCAGGCGGACCGGCCGTCGGCGCGAACCCCCTGCCATCCGTGATGGAGATCGAGTGACCAGCACCCAGCCCGGGACCGTCACCCCCGGTGACGCCTCCGCACCCGGCCGTACCGCCCGCCGGCTGCGGCAGAAGAGCTCCGACCGCGGTGCCAGCCGGGTGTTCCGGTGGCTCTCCACCGGCGCCGGCATCCTGATCCTGGGCATCCTCGCCGCGGTGACCATCTTCCTGGTGGTCCGCGCGCTGCCCGCGATCACCGCGGACCCCGCGGAGCTGGCCGAGAAGATCAGCTGGTTCCCCGACGACAGCAGCCTGATCGCCTTCGTCGGGCCGATGATCTTCGGCTCACTGCTCGCGGCGGCCCTCGCCCTGCTGATCGCCACCCCGCTGGCCATCGGCATCGGCCTGTTCATCTCGCACTACGCGCCGCGTCGGCTCGCGAACGCGCTGGGCTACGTCGTCGACCTGCTCGCCGCGATCCCCTCGGTGGTCTACGGCCTCTGGGGCGGTCTGGTGCTGAGCCCGTTCATCCAGCCGTTCTGGGAGCTCCTCGGCCGCTGGCTGGGCTGGATCCCGCTGTTCGGCGGCGCGGTGTCGCCCACCGGCCGGGTGATGGCCACCGTCGGCGTGGTGCTCGGCGTGATGATCCTGCCGATCATCACCGCGATCTGCCGGGAGGTCTTCCTGCAGACCCCGCGCCTGCACGAGGAGGCCGCCCTGGCCCTCGGCGCGACCCGCTGGGAGATGATCCGGATGGCCGTCCTGCCGTTCTCCCGCTCGGGCATCATCTCCGGCGCGATGCTCGGCCTCGGCCGCGCGCTGGGCGAGACGATGGCCGTGCTGATGATCCTGTCGCCCGGGTTCACCTACTCGTTCCAGCTGCTGGTCGCCGGCAAGCAGCAGACCATCGCGTCGAACATCGCGGCCCAGTTCCCGGAGGCGAACCAGACCGGCGTCGCCACGCTGATCGCCACCGGCCTGGCCCTGTTCGTCATCACCCTGGCCGTGAACATGGCCGCCCGCGCGATCGTGGCGCGGCGCAAGGACTTCTCGGGGGCGAACTGACATGGCCACTGTGACCCGGACCCCGCAGCCGTCCCTGGACGAGCTGCTGCGCACCACCGACCCGCGGCGGCGCCGCACGGACATCCTGATGCGGACGCTGATCACCAGCGCGTTCGTCGTCACGATGATCCCGCTGATCTCGCTCACCTGGACCGTGGTGTCCAAGGGCATCGGCCGCCTGGACGGCTACTTCCTGCTGCACTCCATGCGTGGCGTGTTCGGCGGGATGGACGCAGGCGGCATCTACCACGCGATCGTCGGCACGGTGGAGATCACGCTGTTCGCTGCGTTGATCTCGGTGCCGATCGGTCTGCTCACCGCGATCTACCTGGTCGAGTACGGCGGCGGCCGTCCGCTGTCCAAGCTGATCACCTTCCTGGTCGACGTGATGACCGGCATCCCGTCGATCGTCGCCGGTCTGTTCGCCTACGCGCTGTTCGCGCTGCTGCTCGGCCCGGGCGCCAAGATGGGCGCGATCGGCTCGGTCGCGCTGTCGGTGCTGATGATCCCGGTGGTGGTGCGCTCCTCGGAGGAGATGCTCCGTCTGGTGCCCAACGAGCTGCGCGAGGCCTCGCTCGCCCTGGGCGTGCCGCGCTGGCTGACCATCGTCAAGGTGGTGCTGCGCACCTCGGTGGCCGGCCTGACCACCGGTGTCATGCTGGCGATCGCCCGCGTGATCGGGGAGACCGCACCGCTGCTGCTGACCGTGGGCGTCGTCGACTCGATCAACTTCAACCTGTTCGACGGTCGGATGATGACCCTGCCGGTGTACGTCTACCGGCAGTACGCGCAAGGATTGGTGTCCTGCTCGCCGGGAGACACGTCCTGCATCGCCGACATCACCGTGCAGCGGGCCTGGGCGGCCGCACTGACCCTGTTCCTGATCGTCATGCTGCTCAACCTGATCGGCCGGCTGGTGACCCGGTTCTTCGCCCCGAAGATCCGCTGACCCGCCAGCCCCGACCTCTCCCCGAAGGACAACTCCGATGGCACAGCGCATCGACGTCAAGGACCTGAACATCTTCTACGGCGCCTTCCGCGCCGTGGCCGACGTGAACATGACCATCGAGCCCCGCTCGGTGACCGCGTTCATCGGCCCGTCCGGCTGCGGCAAGTCCACCTACCTGCGCACCCTCAACCGGATGCACGAGGTGATCCCCGGCGCCCGGGTCGAGGGCACCGTCGCCGTCGAGGGCGTGGACCTGTACGGCTCGGACATCGACCCGGTGGCCGTCCGCCGCCAGGTCGGCATGGTGTTCCAACGGCCGAACCCGTTCCCCACCATGTCCATCGCGGAGAACGTGCTCGCGGGCATCCGGCTGAACAACCGCCGGATCTCCAAGTCCGAGGCCAACGACCTGGTGGAGCAGTCGCTGCGCGGCGCCAACCTGTGGAACGAGGTCAAGGACCGCCTGGACCGGCCGGGCTCGGGCCTGTCCGGTGGCCAGCAGCAGCGGCTCTGCATCGCCCGCGCCATCGCGGTGAAGCCGCAGGTGCTGCTGATGGACGAGCCCTGCTCCGCGCTGGACCCGATCTCCACCCTGGCGATCGAGGACCTGATCGCCGAGCTCAAGAACGACTACACGATCGTGATCGTCACCCACAACATGCAGCAGGCTGCACGAGTGTCGGAGAAGACCGCGTTCTTCACCATCGCCGGGACCGGTGAGCCGGGGCGCCTGATCGAGATCGACGACACCGCGACCATGTTCTCCTCCCCGCGCGAGCGGGCCACCGAGGACTACATCTCCGGCCGCTTCGGCTGATCGGCACCGGCGGCCCCGCCGCCCGTGCGCCCGGGTTCGCTCGGCTCTGGTGCGCCCGGCTCTGCTGCGGCTCGGCTCTGGTGCGTCCAGCTCTGGCTCAGCCCAGCCCAGCCCGGCGCTCCAGCACCAGTTCGGTACATCGGTGCCCAGATCGGTACCCGAGAGACCGACGTCGCGGCGGAGGTACCGAACTCGGCAGCTGCCACCGATGTCGGCAGTTGGCGCCGACGTCGGCAGTTCGCCGGGCCGATTCTGGTGCGGACTGCCGACCTCGGCTGCGGGCACGGGGCCTGGGAGAGCCAGTGACCCGGGGACCAGGGCGACCCGGCGAACCGAGGATCAAGGCGAACCGGCGAACCGGCGAACCGGGGACCCGGGGACCGTGGGAACCGGGCGCACCTGGTGGGCCCGCAACAGGCGCGGAACGGCCCGGCACCCTCGGGGTGCCGGGCCGTGCGCGGTGCGGGTGAGCAGTGCGGCGCGGGTCAGGACTCCGGGGACGCCTCGGGCTCGGGCACCAGGTCGGTGTACTCGGGCAGGGTGCCGTCGAGCACCGGCACCGGCAGGGTCTCCTGGCCGGCGGCGCTGGTGGCGACGGTCAGGTCGGTGGTGGCGCCGGGGGCGTCCGGGGTGACCAGGAGCACCTCCTCGCCCTCGGACCCGCCGAGCAGCACGGTCGCGCCCGCCGGGACGCGGACGGTGGTGGAGTCGTCCGCGGTGGACAGCTCGACGAGGGCGGCGTGGTCACCGGCGTTGCTCAGCGCACCCTGCAGGGCACCCGGCTCACCGGCGGCGGCCGCGACCAGGAGCAGGTTCTCCGCGCTCACGTCGCCCAGCGCGGCGCCGACACCGTCCGAGGCGTCGTACTCCAGCTGCGAGGTGATCTGGTTGGTCACCGAGCAGCCGGACAGTGCGGCGGCTAGGGCGACGGCCGCGACGGCGGAGGCGCGGCGGAGGGTGGACTGGCGGCTGCGGGCCACGATGGCTCCCTGGAGTGGATCGGCGTCGGCCCTCAGAGCCTACGGCGCGCGGCGGGATCGAGGTGACCCGCCGTCAGAACACGGCGCGTCCTCGCAGGTCAGCGCACTCTTCCTCGCGCTGCCGATGGGACGCGACGATCCCGTTCGGACTCTAGTCACGCCAGCCCCGCCGCGGGACCCGGACACACGCGTGTCGCGGGACCCGTTCGAGCGCCAACGCTCTGACCTGCGCAAACGCCGCTGACCGTCGGCAATCTTCACGAAGTCTGCCCGTTTTCACGTGGTAAGATGGGCATCCGCGAAAGGGGACACCTCCAGATGACTTTCACTGTTGGGGAGACCGTTGTCTACCCGCACCATGGGGCAGCGTTGATCGAGGAGATCAAGACCAGGACCATCCGCGGTGAGGACAAGATCTACCTCAAGCTGAAGGTCGCGCAGGGCGATCTGACCATCGAGGTCCCGGCGGAGAACGTCGACCTCGTGGGTGTGCGTGACGTGGTCGGCCAGGAAGGCCTGGACAAGGTCTTCGAGGTGCTGCGCGCGCCGTACACCGAGGAGCCGACCAACTGGTCGCGCCGCTACAAGGCCAACCTCGAGAAGCTCGCCTCCGGCGACGTGATCAAGGTCGCCGAGGTCGTCCGCGACCTCTCCCGCCGGGACGCCGACCGCGGCCTGTCCGCCGGGGAGAAGCGGATGCTCGCCAAGGCCCGGCAGATCCTGGTCTCGGAGCTCGCACTCGCCGAGCACACCGAGGAGGAGAAGGCCGAAGCCATCCTGGACGAGGTCCTCGCCTCCTGAGCCGGCCGGTATGACCGCCACCGCGATCATCACCGCAGCCGGCAGCGGCCTGCGACTCGGACACCCCGAGCCCAAGGCCCTGGTCCGACTGAACGGGACGCCGTTGCTGCAGCACGCAGCACGGCGTCTCGTCATGTCCGGGGTCGTGGACGCGCTGGCCGTGACCGCTCCCGCCGGGCACGAGACGGCGTTCCGCGCTCTGCTGCCCGACGCCGTGGTGGTGACCGGTGGCGCGACGCGTCAGGAGTCCGTCGCGGCCGCGCTCGCCGTCCTGCACGAGGACTGCGATCTGGTGCTGGTGCACGACGCCGCGCGGCCGCTGGCGTCCCCGGAGCTGATCGCGCGGGTCGTCGAGGCGCTGCGGGCCGGGCATCGCGCGGTGGTGCCCGGGTTGCCGGTCACCGACACGATCACCGCGGTGGATCCCTCCGCGAGCAGTGCCACCGCCGCGCTGGGCACGGTGCCGCGGGCCGGACTGCGGGCGGTGCAGACCCCGCAGGGCTTCCACCGCGATCTGCTGGACGCCGCCCACGCCGCCGCCGCGCCGGACGCGGCGACCCATGCCGCCGGACCCGGCGGGACCCCCACCGCCGCCGCACCGGACGCCACGGACGACGCCGGTCTGGTCGAGGCGCTGGGCGTCCCCGTGTGGCTGATCCCCGGCGAGGAGTCCGCGCTCAAGATCACCACGGCCCGCGACCTGGCGCTGGCGGAGCTGCTGCTCGCCGGGGGATGAGCATCACGCCACGCGCCGCCCCGGCGACCTCGCTAGGTTCGATCCCGTGATCCCTCGCACCGGCCTCGGCGTCGACGTCCACGCCTACGACCCTCACCCCGCCCCCGGCGCCGTCCTCCGGCTCGCGGGGCTGTCCTGGCCGGGGGAGCGGCCGCTCGCCGGGCACTCGGACGCCGACGTCGCCGCCCATGCCGCCGCCGAGGCACTGTTGTCCGCCGCCGGCCTGGGCGACCTGGGCGCGGTCTTCGGGGTCGACCGGCCGGAGTGGGCCGGAGCGGCGGGGACCGCCCTGCTCGCCGAGGCCGCACGGATGGTCCGGGCGGCGGGGTTCGAGATCGGCAACGTGGTGGTGCAGGTGGTCGGCAACCGTCCTCGGATCGGACCGCGCCGGACCGAGGCGGAGGCGGTGCTGTCCGAGGCGGCGGCCGCTCAGGTGTCGGTGTCCGCGACCACGACGGACGGCCTCGGGCTCACCGGGCGTGGCGAGGGGATCGCGGCGCTCGCCACCGCGGTGGTGGCCCCGGCGTCCTGACCGCGCTCCGCCAGCACCCGCGCAGCCCGGGGCCGGGCACTGGCGATCAGCACACCGCCGATGATGACAGCTCCCAGCGCGAGCTCGGCCGGCACCGGTCGCTCGTCGAAGGCCAGCCAGCTCGCCGCGAAGCCGACCACGGGCACCAGCAGGGAGAACGGTGCGACCACGCTGGACGGGTGCCGGGCCAGCAGGGAGGTCCACAGTCCGGAGCCGACCACGGTCGCGATCAGCACGGTGAACGCCAAGCCGCCCAGCGCCCAGGCCGCGGTCGGCGTGCCGAGGGTGGTCAGCGAGGTCGCGATGGCCGCGGGGCCGTCGACCACCAGGGACAGCGCCAGCATCGGCAGCGGCGGCACCACGGACATCCAGAGCATGAACCGCAGCGGGCTGTCGGTGCGGGCCTGCCGGCTGCACACGTTGCCGAAGGCCCACCCCAGTCCGCCGCACAGTGTCAGGACCACCGGCAGCAGGCCGGCCTGCGCACCTCCGTACGCGCGCAGCGCCGCGATCCCGGCCAGCCCGGCCACCGCGATCCCGATCCCGGCCGCCTGCCGGGCGCTGACCCGCTCGCGCAGCCAGGCCGACCCGATCAGCACCGTGAACGGCGCGGAGGACTGGAGCACCAGCGAGGCCAACCCGGTCGGCATCCCGCTGTCCATCGCCAGGTACAGGAAGGCGAACTGCAGCACGCCGAACCCGATCCCGTAGCCGAGCAGCCAACGCAGCGGGACCTGCGGGCGGGGCACGAACAGCATGGTGGGTACGGCGAGCAGGGCGAACCGGAGCGCCACCAGGAAGAACGGCGGGAACTGGTCGAGAGAGAGATGGATCGCCGGGAAGTTCAGACCCCAGCAGACCACCACGACGAGGGCGAGCAGACGGTCGCGCAGGGGCATGGCGGCATCGTGCCGGGTCCTCACTGTCCAGCACCATCGAAAGATCACGCGCAGACCCTGTAGCGTCACTACATGGACGCCCATCACCTGGCCACGCTGCGTGCGGTGCGGGACGCCGGAGGGGTGACCGCGGCGGCGGCCCGGCTGCACCTGACGCCCTCCGCGGTCTCCCAGCACCTGCGGCTGCTCGCCGATCAGGTCGGCACCCCGCTGGTCGAACGGGTCGGTCGCGGGATCCGGCTCACCGAGGCCGGTCAGGCACTCGCCGATGCGGCGGTGGAGGTCGCGGTCGCGATGGAACGCGCCGCCGGGGCGGTCGAGGAGTTCCGCGGATCGCCGACCGGGCGGGTCCGGGTGGCGTTCTTCCAGTCGGCCGCCGCCCTGCTGGCCCCGGGGCTGCTGCACCGGATCGCCGCCCGCCACGGGGTCGAGGTGGAGCTCGGCGACCGCGACGTGGCCCAGCACGACTTCCCGACCCTGACCGCGGACTTCGACCTGGTGGTCGCGCACCGGCCGGACACCGGCGACGACTGGCCGTCCGGCCTCCAGGTGGTGCCGCTGCTGCGCGAGCCGCTCGACGTCGCCCTGCGCGAGGACCACCCGTTGGCCGACCGGACCGAGCTGGCTCCGGCGGACCTGGCCGGGCAGCGCTGGATCGCCGTGCAGGAGGGGTTCCCGGTCGCCCGGGTGCTGGACCGGGTGGCCGCGGTGGCCGGGACCCCGCCGGAGGTGGTGCAGCGGTTCAACGACTTCGGGGTGGTCGAGGCGCTGGTCGCGGCCGGGCACGGGATCAGCCTGCTGCCCCGGTACACGGCGGGATCGCGGCCGGGGGTGCGGTTGGTGCCGCTGGCCGGTGTGGCCGCCGCGCGTCGCACCGATGCGCTGATGACCCCCGAGCGGGCGGCGCGGCGCGTCGTACGGCTGGTGCTGGCCGACCTGCGGGCCGAGGCGGATGACGCCACCGGAGTGAACAGGCAAGTGACGGCCCGGTAGCCTGGTGCGGTGAGCCTGCGCCTGTTCGACACCGCCACCCGCGAGGTGCGTGACTTCGTCCCCGTCGTCCCGGGTCAGGTCGGCATCTACCTGTGTGGTGCGACCGTGCAGGCCCCGCCGCACATCGGGCACGTCCGCTCGGTGGTGGCCTTCGACGTGCTGGTCCGCTGGCTGCGCCGCACCGGTTACCAGGTGACGATGGTCCGCAACGTCACGGACGTCGACGACAAGATCCTGAACCGCTCCGCCGAGGCGGGCCGGCCCTGGTGGGCGTGGGCGATGGAGAACGAGCGCGCCTTCACCACCGCCTACGACGCGCTGGGGGTGCTGCCGCCCACCTACGAGCCGCGCGCCACCGGCCACGTCCCGGCGATGGTCGACCTGATGCAGCGGCTGGTCGAGCGGGGCCACGCCTACCCCGCCGGTCCTGGCGACGTGTACTTCGACGTGCGGTCCTGGCCGGAGTACGGCTCGCTGACCAGCCAGCGGATCGACGACATGGCACCGGACACCGCCGCGGCGGAGAGCGACAAGCGGGATCCGCACGACTTCGCGCTGTGGAAGGCCGCCAAGCCCGGTGAGCCGGAGAACGCCTCCTGGGAGACCCCGTTCGGCCGGGGACGCCCCGGCTGGCACCTGGAGTGCTCCGCGATGGCGCACCGCTACCTCGGCGACACCTTCGACATCCACGGCGGCGGGCTCGACCTGCGGTTCCCGCACCACGAGAACGAGCAGGCCCAGTCCCGGGCCGCGGGCTACGGCTTCGCGCGGTACTGGCTGCACAACGGCTGGGTGACCCAGTCCGGCGCCAAGATGAGCAAGTCGCTCGGCAACGGCCTGCTGGTCAGCTCGCTGCTGGAGACCGTGCGGCCCGCGGTGCTGCGCTACGCCCTGACCGCGGTGCAGTACCGGTCGATGCTGGAGTGGACCGAGGACACCCTGACCGAATCCGAGGCCACCTGGGACCGGCTGTCCGGATTCGTCACCCGGGCCGGCGAGCGGGTGGGTGCGGTGGATCCTGCCGCCGCGACCATCCCGGACGACTTCGCCGCCGCGCTGGACGACGACCTGAACGTGCCGGCCGCGCTCGCGGTGGTGCACGAGCACCTGCGGGCCGGGAACACCGCCCTGTCCGCCGGTGACGACCCGAGCACCCGCACCGAGCTGGCCGCCGTGCGCGCCATGTTGGACGTGCTGGGCCTCGACCCGGCGGGCGAGCAGTGGGGCCGCTCCGCCGGCTCCGACGACCGCACCGCCACCGCCCTGGACGCCGTGGTCCGGGCCGAGCTGGACGCCCGCACCGCTGCCCGTGCCGCCAAGGACTGGGCCACCGCCGACGCGATCCGCGATCGGCTCACCGCCGCGGGGATCGCGGTCGAGGACTCTTCCACCGGCGCGCGCTGGACGCTCGCCGCCCGTAACACCACTGACGAGGACATCTGATGGCCGGCAACTCCCAGCGCCGAGGCGCCACCCGCAAGACCGGCAAGAAGGCCACCGTCGGCTCCGGCGGTCAGCGCCGCCGGGGGCTCGAGGGCAAGGGCCCGACCCCCAAGGCCGAGGACCGCACCTACCACTCCGCGCACAAGAAGAAGGTCGCGTCGGAGAAACGGGCCACCACCAGCCGGGGCACCACCCGTCGCACCCCGAGCGGCAAGGGCCGGGGCGCGGTCACCGAGGTGGTCGCCGGGCGCAACTCGGTGGTCGAGGCGCTGCGGGCCGGCATCCCGGTGTCGGCGGTGTACATCGCCTCCCGGCTGGAGGCGGACGACCGCACCCGGGAGATCCTGCGCACCGCCGCCGACGCGGGGTACCCCCTGCTCGAGGTGACCAAGCCCGAACTGGACCGGATGACCGACGGCGCCGTGCACCAGGGCGTGGCGATCCAGGTCCCGCCCTACGACTACTCCGACGTCGAGGACCTGCTCGACATCGCCGCCGCCAGCGACCGCCCGCCGTTGATCGTGGCGCTGGACGGCGTCACCGACCCGCGCAACCTGGGAGCCGTGCTCCGCTCCGCCGGGGCGTTCGGTGCGCACGGGGTGCTGGTGCCCGAGCGCCGCTCCGCCGGGGTGACCGCCTCGGCGTGGAAGGTCTCCGCCGGTGCGGCCGCGCGGGTGCCCGTCGCCCGGGCCACCAACCTGGTGCGCGCGCTGGAGCGCCTGCACGAGGCGGGCTGCTTCATCGTGGGCCTGGACGGCGGCGGGACCACGACCGTCGCGGACATGCCGTACTCCGTCGACCCGCTGGTGCTGGTGGTCGGGTCCGAGGGCAAGGGCCTGTCCCGGCTGGTCAGCGAGCACTGCGACGTGATCGCGGGCATCCCGATCGCCTCCGACGTCGAGTCCCTCAACGCAGGCGTCGCCGGTGGCATCGCGCTGTACGAGGTCGCTCGGCAGCGGAGTCTCTGAGGCCATGACCCGGACCGTCGTCCTGACCGGGGCGAGCGACGGCATCGGTGCGGCCGCGGCCGCCCGCCTGGCCGCGGACCACCGGCTGGTGCTGGTCGGGCGCAATCCGGACAAGACCCACGCGGTCGCGGAGCGGGTGGGCGCGGACGCGGTGTTCGTCGCCGACTTCGCCGTACTCGACCAGGTGCGCGAGCTCGCCGCCCGGATCGCGGAGCGGTACGACCGGATCGACGTGCTGGCCAACAATGCGGGCGGCCTGTTCTCCGGACCGACGATCACCGGGGACGGGGTCGAGCTGACCTTCCAGGTGAACCACCTGGCGCCCTTCCTGCTGACCGAGCTGCTCCGGCCGCGGTTCACCCCGGACACCGCGGTGGTGAACACCTCCAGCATCGCCGCTCGGCTGTTCAGCAGCTTCCGGGTCGAGGACCTGGACACCTCCCGCCGCTACCGCCCCGAGCGCGCCTACGGCAACGCCAAGCTCGCGAACATCCTGCACACCAAGGGGCTGCACGCCCGCGGCATCCGGTCGGTCGCCTTCCACCCCGGCAACGTGGCGACCAGCTTCGCCTCGGACACCACCAGCCCGCTGCGCTGGGTCTACACCACGGTGCTGAACCGCTCGCTGATCACCCCGGAGGCGGGCGGGTCGACGCTGGAGTTCTTCATCCGGTCCGACGCCTGGACCTCCGGGGAGTACTACGGCAGCGCGCACAAGCCGGGCCGTACCTCGCGCAAGGCCGCCGACCCGGCGCTGGCCGAGCAGCTCTGGACCGGCAGCGAGCGACTGCTCGGCCGCTAGCCGATCAGCGGGTCGGCGTCCTCCCGGAGGTCGGCCGCCGACACCCCGAGGATCGCCTCCTCGTCCGGGCGGTTGGGCAGGATGTTCTTCACGTAGGACCTGGCGGCCTCGGGCATCGGGACGTCACGGCCCTGCTGCTCGGACAGGAACCAGCGGTGGTCCAGCAGCTCGTGGTAGATCTGCGCGGGCTCCAGCTTGGGACGCAGCTCCCGGGGGACCGCGCGCACGGCCGGCTCGAACACCCCGTTCAGCCAGTCGTGCGCGACGAAGTTCTCGTCGTCGTTCTGGCGGTCGGTGGCGGCGGCGTAGCCGTCCAGGTCGTTGAGCAGACGGCGGGCCTGGTTCTCCTGCACGTCCAGCCCGGTCAGGCGCATCAGGCGACGGGAGTGGTGCCCCGCGTCCACCACCTTGGGCTGGATCCGGACCGTGGTGCCGTCCAGGTCGGTGGTGATGTCCAGCTCGCCCACGTCGAAGCCGAGGTCGTTCAGCCGGTCGATCCGGGCCTGCACCCGCCACCGGTCCCCGGCACGGAAGGACTCGGCCTCGGTCAGCGCGCCCCAGAGCTCCTGGTAGCGCTCGGCCAGGGCGTCGCCGATCGCGACCGCGTCGACCTCGTCCTCCAGGAACTCCCCGGCCTGCAGGTCCATCAGCTCGCCGATGATGTTGACCCGGGCGACCTCCAGGTCGTAGCCGCGCTGCCCGTCGGTGAGGCTGTCGTGCAGGTCGCCGGTCTCGGCGTCCACCAGGTACGCGGCGAAGGTCTCGGCATCCCGGCGGAACAGGGTGTTCGACAGCGAGACGTCGCCCCAGTAGAAGCCGATCAGGTGCAGGCGGACCAGCAGCACCGCGAGGGCGTCGATCAGCCGGGTGGCGGTGTCCGGGCGCAGCGCCTGGCTGAACAGCGAGCGGTAGGGCAGGGAGAACCGCAGGTGCTGGGTGATCAGCACCGGCTCCAGGGGCTCGCCGTCCGGATCGGTGCGGCCGGAGATCACCGCGACCGGCTCCACGCTGGGCACGTCCAGGCGGCTCAGCTGACGCAGCAGCTCGTACTCGCGGTACGCGACCGTCTCGCCGATCTCCTTGATCGCGATCACCCGGCCGGACATCCGCGCGAAACGCACGGTGTGCCGGGAGATGCCGCGGGGGAGGGCGGCCAGCTGGTCCGCGGGCCAGTCCGCGAGCGGGATGTGCCAGGGCAGGTCCAGCAGCGCCGGGTCGGGCGCGGCGGCGGTGATCTGCAGGCGAGGGCGGTCCATGGGTAGGGATTCTCCCATCGATGGCCGAAGGGGCGGGGTCCGGCGTGTGCCGAGCCCCGCCCCTTCGGGTGGAGAGGTGTGCTGCGTCAGGCGTCGATGCGCAGACCCGAGCCGGGGTGGAACAGGTGCTGCTCGCCGGTGCGGATGGTCACCCAGATGGTCTCGCCCTTGGCCGGGACCTGACGAGGCCCGACGCGGACGATCACCTGCGAGTCGCCGGCGCCGGAGGTCACGTCCGCCGCGGCGGCGTTCCCGGCCAGCGAGCCGTAGACGTAGGCGTCGGAGCCGAGCTCCTCGACGATGTTGACGACCACCGGGATCGCGTTCGGGGTGCCCTCGGGGACGACGTCCAGCGACTCCGGGCGGAACCCGATGGTGATCTGGTTCTTGTCGTCCGCGGCCAGCTGGCCGAGCGCGTCCCGGGTCACAGCGATGCCGGCGGAGCCGACGGTCGCGACGCCCTCGACGATGTCGAAGGTGCCGATGTTCATCGCCGGGGAGCCGATGAAGCCCGCGACGAAGACGTTGGCCGGGGTGTCGTACATGTCGCGCGGGGTGCCGACCTGCTGCAGCAGGCCGTCCTTCAGCACGGCGATCCGGTCGCCCATGGTGAGCGCCTCGGTCTGGTCGTGGGTGACGTAGACCGTGGTGACGCCCAGGCGGCGCTGGAGCGACGCGATCTGGGTACGGGTCTGCACGCGCAGCTTGGCGTCCAGGTTGGACAGCGGCTCGTCCATCAGGAACACCTGCGGCTGGCGCACGATGGCGCGACCCATGGCGACGCGCTGACGCTGACCACCGGAGAGCGCCTTCGGCTTGCGGTCCAGGTACTGGGTCAGGTCGAGGATCTTGGCGGCCTCCTCGACCCGCTGGCGGATGTCCGCCTTCGGGGTGCCGGCGATCTTGAGCGCGAAGCCCATGTTGTCGGCGACGGTCATGTGCGGGTACAGCGCGTAGTTCTGGAACACCATCGCGATGTCCCGGTCCTTCGGCTGGACGTCGGTGACGTCGCGGTCGCCGATCAGGATGCGGCCGGAGTTCACGTCCTCCAGGCCGGCGAGCATCCGCAGCGAGGTGGACTTACCGCAGCCCGAGGGGCCCACGAGGACGAGGAACTCGCCGTCCTCGATGTGCAGGTCGAGCGCGTCGACCGCGGGGCGCTCGGTTCCGGGGTAGACCCGGGTGGCCTTCTCATAGGTGACCGTAGCCATCGTCGTTCCCTCCACCGGCAGGTACGTGCCGGACGATCCGTAGTGAAAGGTGCCAGAGTGTCTTCGCTGACACGGGCCGAGGGGCCGACAGGCCCCTCGATCCACCGGTCATCCTGCCACAGGAACGGTGTGAGGTGGGCCACGGATCCGGTCAGGACAGCTCGGACGTCCCGGAGTCCCGGTAGAGCAGCAGCCGGTGATCGACGACGGCCAGCCCCAGGGCGTCGGACGGCAGCGGGGCGGTCCAGGTCCGGACGCCGCTGTGCAGGTCGAGGGCGACGAGCGCCGGGCCGTCGTCCTCCTGGCCGACCAGCAGGACGTGACGGCCGTCGGTGACCGGCAAGCCGGACCAGGTGTCCTGGACGGCGACGTCGTCGCGCCATCGCACCGCGCCGGTGCGGGCGTCCAGGGCGAGCAGGCCGTCGGGGGCCGGACCGATCAGCAGGCCCGCGACCAGCACCAGCCCGATCCCCCCGGAGAAGACCTCCTCGGAGGTCCACATCCGCGCCCCGGTGCGGGCGTCCACGGCGTGCAACCGGTCGCCGCCGCGGTCGGCGACGAACTCCGCCTGCGGCACACTGCCGTCGTCGGTGCCGAGCAGCACCGGGTCGCCCTCGCCCAGGTCCACCTGCCCACCGCCGCGGGTCGCGACCTGGACGGTCCCGTCGCCGGAGACCAGCAGCCGGCCCTGCCGCGACTCCCAGACCGCGGCACCCGCCGCCAGCGTCCGCCCGTCCCGCCGGTCCAGCGCCCAGGCGCCGCCCGGCGATCCCAGCAGCACCAGGTCGTCCTCGAAGCGGAGGGACAGGCTGAGGAAGCCGGCGGACCCGTCCTGGTCCGGCAGCTCCACCGCCCACAGCGCGGTGCCGTCCGGCTCGGTGGCGGACACGGCGACCGTGCCGTCACGATCGGTGGCGGCCACCCGGATCGCTCCGTCGCCCAGCAGACTGGTGTCCTCGGGCAGCGGATCGTCCGAGAGCAGCTCGCCGTCCGCCGGGTCCAGGCGCACCAGGCGGGACCGGGTGACCTGCACCGCGCCGTCGTCGTCGAACACGCCCACGCTCGACCAGCAGGCGATCAGCCCGGACTCCTCCCAGCACGCGCTGGACGCGCTGTAGGCCGAAGCGGGGTCCGCGGAGTCCAGGCGGGTCCGCCAGAGCTGATCGCCGGACTCGGGGTCGACCGCGCTCACCTCGGGCGCGCCGGACTCGTCCCAGGACGACTGCACCAGCAGCCCGGCCACCGGGTCCCCGTACCAGGACCACTGCTCCGCCGCGCTCAGCTCGGAGACGTGGACGTCCGGGCCGATCGGGCGGGCGACGCCGGGCACGGTCTGGGCGTGCTGGACGTCGCGCTCCTGCCGGGACCCGGTGCCGAGGTCCGCGAGCACCAGCGCGGCGGCCAGCACCACCGGGAGCGGCCACCACCGGCGGGCGACCGGCTTCCACGGCAGCGGCACCCGGACCCAGGGCACCGTCGGCGCCGGCACGGCGGCCGAGTCCGGCCCGTCGACCTCGATCAGCTCGACCTCGTCCATCTCCTCCCGACGGCCGCGGCTCATGACAGAGCGGCGATCCCGGAGGCGGTCCGCCGGTACACCGCACCGTCGTCACCGAACAGCAGGCCGCCGCCGTCCGGCAGCCCCTGGGACCACAGCTCGGACCCGGTGCGCACGTCGAGGCCGACCAGTCGCTGGGTGCTGTCACCGGATAGCACCAGGAGCTGCCGTCCGTCGGTGAGCAGCTCGGAGTCGCCGTTCGGTCGCGCCGCTGCGCGCCAGCGTTCCCGGCCGGAGCGGGGGTCGAGCGCGACGACGGCGTCGGCGGTGGCACCGATCAGGAAGCCGTGGACGACGAGCGCCGTACCGGGCCGCCAGCCGGGCTGGTCGGTCGCCCAGCGGACCTCACCGGTGGTCGCGTCATAGCCGGTGACCGTGCCGGACCCGCTGACGACCGGGATCACCTGCGGGGCCGTGCCGTCGTCGACGGTGACGGTCAGCGGTTCGCCGGTGCCCAGTTCGATCGAGCCCCGCTCGGGGTCGACGAGCCAGAGCCGGCCGTCCCGCAGCAGGACGACACGGCCGTCCCGGGTGAGCCAGGCATCGACCCCGGTGCCCCGCTGCCGGCCGTCGACCCGCGACAGCGCCCAGGCCCCACCGGGTGACGTGACCAGCACGACGCCGTCGGACAGCCGGATGGTCACCCGGTCGAAGCCAGTCAGCCCGGCCCGGACGGTCTCCACCGAGGCCTGCCACCGGATGGCCCCGTCGGTCCCGGTGGCGGTCACCACCATCGGGCTGTCCTCGCCGGTGACCTGGACCCGGAGGTCGGCGTCGCCGGCGGCCACGGTGTGCTCGGCCAGCTCCTGTTGGAGCGTGATCGCCCCGGTGGCCGGGTCGAGCTCCACCAGGCCCGACCCCGTGGTGATCGTGCTGGCGACGTCCCAGCCCTGGGCGCCGGCCCAGCAGGTGAGCTGCTCCTCGGTCCAGCAGGTGACGGCGGCGTCCCGGCCGTCCCCCAGGTCGGCGAACGGGAGGTCGGTCCGCCACCGGAGCTCGCCGTCCCGGGTGGACCGGCCGAGCAGTCGCATCGTGCGCCCGGACCCGGCCCACTCCGCGGTCACCCGGATCCCGTCCAGGTCCTGACCGACGCCCTCGACCGTCTCGGCCGGACCGACCGGGGTCGAGGTGATCTCCGGCCCGATCGGCTGCACCACGCCGGGCAGCTCGGCGTCGGCGGCGTAGGTCCGTTCCTCGGCCGACCCGGTGCCCAGGTCCGCCAGCACCAGCGCCGCGGCCGCGACCACCGGCACCGGCCACCACCGGCGGGCGACCCGGCCCCACCCGACCGGGGTGCGCGGGGCACGCGCCGGACCGGCCAGGTCGTCCTCGACCAGCTCGACGTCCGTCGTCCCCCCGCGCCGCACGATGCCCGCTACCCGATCCCGGCGACCCGCTCGGCCAGTGCCACCAGCACGTCGCTCATCGCCTCGGTGTCGGCCACCCGGTAGGCGGCCACGGTGTCCCCGTCGCCGACCTTCACCCCCAGGTCGTCGGCGGTGAGCACCTCGAAGGCGTGCTCGTCGGTGACGTCGTCCCCCGCGTAGAGCACCGCCCTGGCGCCCAGCTCGTCGCGCAGCGCGGTGACCGCGGAGCCCTTGTCGGCGGTGAGCACGGAGACCTCGACCACGTTCTTGCCGTGCAGCACGGCGGAGCCCAGCTCGTGGCCGATCGCCAGCGCCTCGGGCTCGGCCTCGGCCCGGACCCGTTCCTCGGCCAGCCGGGTGTGGACCACCACGGCGGCGGGCTTGGTCTCGACCCAGACGCCGTCCCGGCCGCGGGCGACGGCCTGCATCCGGCTGCCCAGCTCGGACAGCCGGTCGGCCTGCCCCTCGTCGAGCCGGATGTCCTGGCGGTCCAGGCCGTGGGGGGCGACCTGGGCTCGCTCGGCGCCGTGCGAGCCGATCAGCACGGCCCCGACCGGCGGGTGCGCCAGCCGGTGCAGGTCGCCCAGCGCCCGGCCGGAGACCAGGGCCACCCGGACCTGCTCCGGCCGCGCCGCCAGGGCGGCCAGCGCCTGCGCGGCGTCGTCGGACATCCGGGACTGCTCGGGGTCGTCCTGCAACGGGGCCAGCGTCCCGTCGAAGTCCAGCGCGATGAGGAGCGGGGGCCGTTCGGCGATCCGGTCCAGGGCGGCGGCGAGCAGCTCAGACATGCTGCTGCCGGACCGGGACCGCGGTGAGCACGGACAGGAAGGTGTTCGACCAATTGGCCACATCGTTCTCCAGCACGCGTCGCCGCAGGCGGCGCATCCGCTTGCGGGCCTCGCGCGGATCGATGTTCACGGCATGCATGATGGCGTTCTTCAGCCCGGTGATGTCGTGCGGGTTCACCAGGATGGCCGCACCCCCGAGCTCGTCCGCGGCGCCGGTGAACTCGCTGAGCACCAGGGCGCCGCGGTCGTCCGAGCGGGCGGCGATGTACTCCTTGGCGACCAGGTTCATCCCGTCCCGCAGCGCGGTGACCAGCATGACGTCGGCCGCCAGGTAGAGCGCGGCCATCTCCTCCATCGGGTAGGAGTGGTGCATGTAGTGGATCGCCGGGTGGCCGAACTCGGAGTAGTCGCCGTTGATCCGGCCGACCAGGACCTCCACGTCGTCCCGCAGCTGCTGGTACGCGCCGACGTTCTCCCGGCTGGGCGAGGCGACCTGGACCAGCGTGGCGTCGTCCACGGAGAGACGGCCGTCCGCGAGCAGCTCGCCGTAGCCCTTGATCCGGTGCCGGATGCCCTTGGTGTAGTCCAGCCGGTCCACGCCGAGCAGCATCACCTTCGGGTCACCGAGCTCGGCCCGGATCTCCTTGGCGCGCTCCTGCACCTCCGGGGTGCGGGCCAGGGTGTCGAAGGCGTGCGAGTCGATCGAGATCGGGAACGCCGCGGCCCGCACGTGCCGCTCGACCCGGCCGTCGGCGCCGGTCAGCGTGATGACCTGGCCGCGGGTGGTGTGCTCGGTCAGCCGCCGGGCCGCCCGGACGAAGTTCGAGGCGTCGCCTGCACGCTGGAAGCCGATCAGGTCGGCGCCCATCAGGCCCTCGACCACCTGCTTGCGCCAGGGCAGCTGGACGAAGATCTCCAGCGGGGGGAACGGGATGTGGTGGAAGTAGCCGATCCGGATGTCCGGGCGCAGCTCGCGCAGGTACTTCGGCACCAGCTGCAGCTGGTAGTCGTGCACCCACACGGTCGCACCGGGCGCGGCCTGCGCGGCCGCGGCGTCGGCGAACCGGCGGTTGACCCGCTGGTAGGCGTCCCACCACTGCCGGTGGAAGGTCGGCGGCTGGATCACGTCGTGGTAGAGCGGCCACAGGGTGTCGTTGGAGAAGCCCTCGTAGTACTGCGTGAGGTCGTCCTCGGACAGGGCCACCGGGACCAGCCGCATGTCGTCCGCGTCGAAGGGCTCCAGCTCCAGGTCGGCCGAGCCTCCCCAGCCGACCCAGGCGCCGTCCGACTGCTGCACCACCGGCTCGAGCGCGGTGACCAGGCCACCGGGGGAACGGGTCCAGGTCGGGTCGCCGTTCTCGTCCAGGCTGACGTCCACCGGAAGGCGGTTCGCCACGATCACCAGGTCATAACCAGCAGATGCCACGATTTCTCAGCTCCTTGGGCTCGTCCTGACCTTAACGTGACCTGGGATGTTCCGCCGGAGGAACCCCGCGTGGCCTGACCGGCACTCCGCCACCGGACGACTACCGTTCCGGCATGGAGCGCGTGGGACTGGCACCGGGTGTCGAGATCGGCGGGTACACCATTCTCGCGCCGCTCGGCTCGGGTGGCATGGGCACGGTCTACCGCGCGGTCGACGGCGGCGGGACCACGGTCGCGCTCAAACTGCTGCACCCGCACATCGGCGCCGACCCGGCCGCACGGGAGCGCCTGCGCCGTGAGGTCGCCGCGCTGCAACGACTGCGGAACCCCGGGGTGGCGGCGGTGCTGGACGCGGAGGCCGACTCGACCGAGGCCTTCCTGGTCACCGAGCTGATCCCGGGCAAGGATCTGGCCGAACAGGTCCGATTGCGCGGGCCGTTGGAGGCCGGTGCCCTGCACGATCTGGCGGAGCGGCTCGCGGACGGGCTGTCCGCGGTGCACGACGCCGGGGTGGTGCACCGCGACCTCAAGCCGTCGAACGTGGTGATGGGGCCGCAGGGGCCGGTGCTGATCGACTTCGGGGTGGCACAGTCGGTGGACGAGACCCGGCTGACCTCGGCCGGATTCGTGGTCGGCACGCCCGGCTACCTGGCGCCCGAGCTGATCGGCGGCGCCGAACCCACACCCGGGACCGACTGGTGGGGCTGGGCGGCGCTGTTGGTGTTCGCGGCGACCGGCCGTGCCCCGTTCGGCACCCGGCCGTTGGAGGCGGTGCTGGCCCGCTCCCAGGAGGGTGACGCCGACCTGCGCGGGCTCGGTCCGATCACGTCCGGCGCCCTGTGGGACGCGCTCGCGCCGGAAGCGGCCGACCGGGCCACCGCGGCGGAGGTGGTGGCCGCGCTGGCCGAGGCCGCGCGCCGCGGTGAGCGGTTCGACCCGGCCGTGGTCAGCGCGCCGGTCGCCACGACCACGGTGCTGCCCGGAGCGAGTGCGCCGCCGTCGACGCGGGAGATCGCGACCGGCACCGGTGCGACCGAGGCACTGCCGGCGTCGTACCCGGTGACCGAGCGGCTGGGGTCGATTGCCGCGCCGGAACCCGTCGACCCGACCCGGGCGTACCCGGCCCCGCCGTACCCGGAACCGGCGCCGGCCACCGAGGTGCATCCGGTGCACGCGCCGACCGTCCCGCCCGCCGACTGGCAGGCACCCGTGCAGGACCCGGTCGGCTGGCCCGCACCGGCCGAGCAGCCGCCCGCACCACCCACCCCGCCCGGCCGCGCGGGCTCGCTGCTGGCCCTCGGCCTGCTCACTGTCGCCGGAGCCGCCACCCGACCCGGCCTCACCCTGCTGATCCTGCTGCCGCTGATCCTGATCGCCCGCACGGTCGGCTCGGTGGTCGCGGCCACCCTGCGCCGCCGGGAACGCTCCGGCGCGCGCCGGTCGGACGGGTTCCGCGGTGTGATCGCGTCGCCCTGGCACCTGCTGCGCGCCCTGGTCACCCTGGTGCCGTCGCTGCTGGTGTCCGCGGCGCTGGTCACGATCGTCGGCGGGATCGGCTGGTGGCTCCTGCACGACGGAGCGACCGCCGACCCGCTGCTGGAGGCCGGGCTGCTGGCGGTGACCGCGGTGATCGGACTGATCGCGCTGTGGTGGGGGCCGGTGTCCGCCACCACCCGGGAGGGTGCGCGCTGGACGCTCGGCGCGGTGGCCCCGGGGCGCTGGGGTGCGGCGGTCGTGGTGGTGGTGGCGCTGGCGGTGACGGCGCTCGCGGTGTGGTCCGTGGTCGCGGGCGGGGCGGTCGATTTCAGTCCGTTCGGCGCCCCGCCGGTCCCGGCGTCCTGAGCCCCGGCCGCCTGAGTCCCAGCGTTCTCCCGGGTCCGACCCGTACCCTGAGCCCCATGTCCGCCGCCCACGCCGCCCGACGACCGCTGCGCGTCCTGCGTCCGCGGTTCGGTGCGTCCGGGGTGGTCGGGATGCTGGCGGGTCTGGCCCTGCTGGCCGGGGGCTGGTTCGGCGTCGCCCGGGTGCTGGTGCACCAGTGCGCGGCGATCGACGGCCCGCTGGCCGAGCTGGGCCAGTGGCTGACCCTGCTGCGCGACGTGCCGGACTGCCCTGCCGGGACCCTCGCGGTCGTCCCGGGGCTGTCCCAGAACGCGGTGCTGCTGATCGCCCTGGCGCTGCCGGTGATCGCGGCCCACGCCGCGGTCGGCGCGCTCGGCGTCGGGCTGGTCGCCCTGCTGCGTCGGGCGACCGGAGCCGCCCGGGACGTGGTGGCCGCCGTCCTGCCCGACCTGTCCGCGCTGGCCCGGTTCCGGGTGCAGGCGCGCTCCCGGATCGGCATCCTGGTCGGGCACCTCGACGAGACCCTGCCCTCCGGTGTGCCGGGGGACCGGCACCCGCTGCGGGGGCCGCCGGTGGCCGTGGCCTGAGGCCCACTCCACCGACCATCCGTCAGCAGAGCAGGAAGCAGACCCATGTCCAGCAATTCCCCCAAGCCGTCCAAGGCCGAGCGCCGGGACCAGGCGCGTGAGCAGGCCCGCGCGATGCGTGAGGCCCAGCGCAAGCGCGATCAGCGCAACAAGTTCGTCGCCATCGGCGCCGTCGTCGTGGCCGTCCTGGCCCTCGGCGGCGTCGGCGGCTGGCTCTGGGTGCAGTCGAACCAGCCGAGCATCGCGTACGCCGGCGACGACGTCGACACCATCGCCCTCGCCGACACCACCGCCCCGTCCACCGCCGCCGACAACGGGGGCATCCCGGTCGGCCAGGACGGCGTCGCGGGGGAGGCCGAGGACGGCAACGTCGTGGTCTCGGTCTACAGCGACTACATGTGCCCCATCTGTGGTCAGTTCGAGGAAGCTAACGCAAGCGAATTGGAAACTCTGCGCAAGGCCGGGGGGGTCACCATCGAGTACCACCTGTTGTCCTTCCTCGACTCCCAGTCGCGCGGAGCTGATTACTCCACGCGGTCGGGAAATGCCGCAGCCGTCGTCGCCGATCAGGCTCCCGAGCAGTTCGTAGCGTTCTCGGCTGCTCTGTTCGAAGATCAGCCGGAGGAGGGGACCAAGGGTCTGTCCGACAGCAAGATCGCCGACCTGGCCCGCAGCGTCGGTGTCCCGGACGACGTGATCGCGCAGTTCACCACCACCGACGGCGACCACGACTGGCGCACCTTCGCCCCGTGGCTGCAAGCCAACGTGAACGAGATGCGTGACGAGCTCGGACAGGTGAGCACGCCGACCATTCTGATCAATGGTGAGCGATTCGAAGGCGAACTGTTCCAGGCCGGGCCGTTGACGGAAGCGATCGAAGCGGCCATGAACTGACTCACGCGGATTTCCATGCCGCGGTGGTTCTCCACCGCCATGGATCCGTGCGTCGGTGGGAGGTGGGGATCTCTTCGCCTCCCGCCGGCACGCTGCAACGTCGATTGCATCGAGAAAGACGATGACTGAGTCTCTCTTTGTGAATTGAATCGACGATTTGTCCGACTGTGACTCAGTCAAGGGACCTTGGTCGCATGGCGGAGAAAGGTGAGCTCCTACGTTGGCGGGCAGCCGCACTGCCGAAAAGCCCGTCAATGAAGAGAGTTCTCAAGATGCGCCTCAAGAGTCGCCTCGTCGGTACGTTGGTCTCGCTGTCGCTCCTCGGGTTCGGTGCGCTCGCCGCGGCGCCCGCAGCGAGTGCGGCCGCTCCCACCTGTCTCAATGGAATGTCTCACCCGGGCGGGTGGAGCATCACCAACAGGTGCGGGCGGACGGTGACGTTCACCCGGATCATTCCGTTGGCGCCCGATCAGAAGATCACCCTCCGAGCGAATCAGCAGATCTTTTTCTGCGGAGTAAATCATGGCATCAAATAGGGGCTGAACGTCTGGCGCCATGGGCGGGGCCGGGAGACCTGCGGTCCTGCCCATGGCGTAGGGCGCTGAGAGCGTGGCGAATCGTGTGCCATGCGGCGTCGGGTTCGCTGCCCTGCGCAGCGGACTTCCTCGTCTGCTCGCGCTGACTAGACTCCCGCGGTGCCCTCCGTACTCGTGGACCTCACCCCGCTCCGAGTGAGTCCGGCGTTCCGGCGGCTGTGGCTCGGCCTCTCGATCGCCAACCTGGGCACCCAGTTCACCGTGGTGGCCGTCGGGCTCCAGGTCTACGAGCTGACCCGCTCCACGTTCTCCGTCGGCCTGGTCGGGCTGTGCGCGCTGTTCCCGCTGGTGATCTTCGGGCTGTACGGCGGCGCGATCGTCGACCACGCGGACCGCCGCACCGTCGCCCTGGTCGCCTCCGCCGTCAGCTGGGTCGCGACGCTGGTGCTGGCCGTCCAGGGCTGGGCCGGGAACGGGCACGTCGGGCTGCTCTACCTGCTGACCGCCGTGCAGTCCGGCGCCAACGCGGTGAACAGCCCGGCCCGCTCGGCGATCATCCCGCGGTTGATCGAGCCCCGGCTGATGCCCGCCGCCAACGCGTTGCAGACCATCGGCTGGAACGTCGCGCTCACCGGCGGTCCGCTGCTCGGCGCGGCACTGGTCGCGGTCGCCGACTACGGGCCGGTCTACACGATCGACGCGGTGCTCTTCACCTTCGCCATCGTCGCCCTGTTCCGGCTGCCCGCCATGCCGCCCGAGCACGACGACTCCGCACCGCGCCGGGCCCGCGCCGGTCTGGGCTCCGTGCTGGACGGCCTGCGCTACCTCGGCACCCGGCCCAACGTCCGGATGACCTTCGTCGTCGACCTGATCGCGATGATCACCTCCATGCCCCGGGTGCTGTTCCCTGCCGTCGCCCTGGTCTACCTGGGCGGCGGCGAGACCACCACCGGCGTGCTCACCGCCGCGATCGCGCTCGGCGGGATCGTGGCCGGGCTGTTCTCCGGCGGGCTGGCCCGGGTGCGCTGGCAGGGGCGGATCATCATCGGCGCGATCGCCGCCTGGGGACTGTCGATCGCCGCCTTCGGCCTGCTCCTGGTGCTGGTCGGCCGGGGCAGCCCGGACCACGTGATCTGGATCGCCCTGGTGGTCGCCGTGATCACCCTCGCGGTGGCCGGCGCCTCTGACGCGGTCAGCGCGGTGTTCCGCCAGACCATCCTGCAGACCGCCACCCCCGACGCCATGCGCGGCCGGTTGCAGGGCGTGTTCACCGTCGTCGTCGCCGGTGGGCCACGGCTGGGCGAGCTCCTGCTCGGCGCGGTCTCCACCCGGCTCGGCGAGGGCGGTGCGGCGCTGGTCGGCGGACTGGCCTGCGTGGTGCTGCTCGCCGTGGCGTTGTGGCTGCAACGCTCGTTCTGGCACTACGACGCCCGGGACCCACAGCCCTGACCGGACGCCGGGTGACAATGGAGTCATGACCGGCCTCGACCTGCCCCAGCCCGGCGACCTCAGCGACGACGAGCGCGGCCTGGTCGAGCTCCTGCGGGAGAGCGCCGTGCAGCTGCTGCCCGACGGCACCGTCCTGGACTCCGACGACGTGCTGGGCGCGCTCCGGGCCCTGCAGCAGGAGTTCGTCCGGTTCCGGCTCTACTACAAGTTCGGCATCGACGAGGTGCTGACCAAGATCACCATCCTGCGCGAGGAGTTCGAGCAGGCCCACGACTACAGCCCGATCGAGCACGTCCGGCACCGGCTGAAGTCGATGGAATCCCTCATGCAGAAGGTGATCCGCACCGGCATCGACCTGTCCATCCCGGCCATCCGCGAGTCCATCCACGACATCGCCGGGATCCGGATCACCTGCTCCTTCGTCTCCGACGCCTATTGGGTGCGCGACATGCTCGCCCAGCAGCCGGACCTGGAGGTGGTGAACACCAAGGACTACATCGCCCACCCCAAGCCGAACGGCTACCGCTCGCTGCACATGATCGTCCGGGTGCCGGTCTTCCTCTCCGACCGCACCGAGCACGTGGACGTGGAGATCCAGCTGCGCACCATCGCGATGGACTTCTGGGCCAGCACCGAGCACAAGCTCTACTACAAGTTCGGCCGTGAGGTGCCCGCGCACCTGCTCGCCGAGCTGACCGAGACCGCCCGGCTGTCGGCCGAGCTGGACGACCGGATGGCACGGCTGCGCGGGGAGATCAACGGGCTGGACGCGACGGGTCGGTAGGCTGGCCCCGGTCCCGCCTGACGGGTACCCGCCCCCTTAGCTCAGTTGGCCAGAGCAACTGTCTTGTAAACAGTAGGTCGCCGGTTCGAATCCGGCAGGGGGCTCCGCCGCTCCGCTGTCAGCCCCGCGCCATGTGCCGCGCGGCCCTCATCCCGAACACGACGGCCGGCCCGATGGTCGAGCCCGGCCCGGGGTAGGTCCGGCCCATGACGGAGGCCGAGGTGTTGCCGGCCGCGTAGAGCCCCTCGATCACGCCGCCGTCCTCCCGGAGCACGCGTCCGTCGACGTCGGTGAGTACGCCGCCCTTGGTCCCCAGGTCGCCGATCACCACCCGGAAGGCGGTGAACGGGCCGCGTTCCAGGGCGCCGAGGTTGGGGTTCGGGTGCACCAGCGGGTCGCCGTAGTACCGGTCGTAGGCCGAGTTGCCGCGGGCGAAGTCCCCGTCCACGCCGGACCGGGCGAAGCCGTTGAACCGCTGGACCGTCGACCGGAAGACCTCGGTGTCGACGCCCATCAGCCGGCCGAGCTCGGCGAGGGTGCTCGCCCGGACGTACGAGCCCTCGGCGGCCATCGCCTTGGTCGCACGCGGGTCCAGGGCGTAGTTGCGCAGGTACCGACGGGCGTGCCGGGCGTCCGCGACCAGCCAGTAGGCGCCGTCCGGGTCGTGGTCGAGCATGTGGTGGCCGAGGTCCACGTAGGACTCGGACTCGTTGGCGAACCGTGCACCGCGGGCGTCGACCATGATCGAGTGCGGCAGGGAGCGCTCGCCGACCAGGAAGGTCGGGTCGCCGCCGGGCGCCGGTGCGATCGACGCGCCCCACCAGGCGTCGTCCATCAGCTCCAGCGCCGCACCGAGCTCCTGCGCGATCTGGATCGGGCGGCCGAGGTTGCCGGGGTTGCCGGAGGGTGAGCCGTCGATGCCGTGGTGGGCGCGTCGCCACTGCCTGTTGTGGTCGAAGCCGCCGGCGGCGAGCATGACGCCCCGCCGCGCGCGGACCAGGACCGGGCTTCCCTCGTGCCGCACCTCGACGCCGACCACCCGGCCGTCCTCGGTCGTCAGCGACTCCAGGGGGCTGTCCAGCCAGAGCGTGGCGCCGCCGCGGATCACCACCGCGTCCAGGAACCGGGTGGCCAGCGCAGCCCCGATCCCGACGCTGCGCTGTCCCCGCACCACCGAGCCGAGAGTGCGGAACACCACCCGGGCCCCGCGGACGAACCCGCCGGGGGTCGACCAGGCGCGCTCCAGCTCCCACATGTCGTCGGTCTTCAGCGGCAGGGGCAGCAGGGCGCGGCACGACTCCCACCAGTCGCCGATCCGCTTGCTGTCGAAGGGCTTCGCCTCCAGTGCGCGCCCGATCTTGCCGCCCGGGAGCTCGGGGTAGTAGTCCGGGTAATCGGTGGCGCGGGTGAACACCAGGCCGTGGCGCTGCGCGGTGGTGACGAAGTCGTCGACACCGTCGACGAAGGCCTCCTTGCGCGCCCGGGAGGACGCGCGTCCGACCTCGCCGACGGTGGCCTCCAGGTAGGTCAGCGCCTCGTCCCGGGAGTCGCCGACCCGGTCGTGGCGCATCAGGGGGTTGTCCGGCAGCCACATCCCGCCGCCGGACATCGCGGTGCTGCCGCCCCACTTGTCGGTGCTCTCGACCATCAGGACGGACAGTCCGGCGTCGAGGGCGCCGAGGGCGGTGGCGAAGCCCGCACCCCCGGTCCCGACCACGACGACGTCCACGGTGCGCTCGGTCCGGTCCATGCTGCGACTCCCCACGAAAAGTGAACGGCGTTGTTCATTTCGCGCCAGCCTGCCGCGCGCGACCCGTCGGCGCAAGGGCCCACAGGTCCCGTGCGGCGTCCTAGGCTCGGGCGCATGGCGGCACGAGGGCCCTACGCGAAGGGCGTGGCGAAGCGGGAGGAGATCCTGAGCACCGCCCTGCGGATCATCGCGACCCACGGGTACAGCGGCGCGACGGTCAAGCAGCTGGCGGAGGCGGTCGGGCTGAGCCCGAACGGGCTGCTCCGGTACTTCGGGTCGAAGGACGCGCTGTTCATCGAGATCCTGCGCCGCCGGGACGACGAGGCGCTCGCCCGTTCCGCCCCGGACCAGGAGCCGCACGACACCGCGGACATGGTCGCCGCGGTGGCCCGGAACGCCGATGTCCCCGGCCTGGTCCAGCTCTACGCGCGTCTGGGCAACGAGGCCGCCGAACCCGATCACCCCGCGCACGACTACTTCCACGAGCGCTACCGGGCCATCCGGGCGATGTGGAGCCGGAACCTGCGCCGGTTGCAGACGGAGGGACGGCTGGTGCCGACGGTCGACCCGGAGATGCTCGCCGTGGCGGCGTCGGCACTGGCGGACGGCCTGCAGACCCAGCGGATGTACGACCCGGAGCTCGACATGCCGGCACACCTGGCGCTGCTGCTGGACGCGTTCCTGGTGCCGGATCCGGCCGCCGACGTGCCGGATCCGGCCGCCGACGTGCCGGATCCCGCCGCCGACGTGCCGGAGCCGAGCCGCCCGGCGGTGTGACGGCTCCGGCACGTGGCCGCGATCCGGGCTAGACCGGCACCGAGGGCTGCTCGACGTCGGCGCCGGACGGCCGGTCGGCACCGGCGGCGGGCCGTGCCCCGGGAGTCGAGCGGGCTCCGCCGACGCACCAGGCGACCGCTGCTCCGGCCAGTGCGGCCGCGGCACCGATGATGAAGCACAGCCGGAACGCTCCCTCGGCGGGGACCGTCACACCGGGCGTGAGCTCGACCGTGGTGCTGGTCAGCACCAGTGCCATCACCGCACCGGCGACGGTGGTGCCCATCGACCGCATCAGCGCGTTCACGCCCACACCCGAGGCGGCCTCGGCGGCCGGGACGTTCTGCATGATCAGGGTGGGCATCGCGGCGTAGCCGATGCCCACGCCGGCCGACGCCACGCAGGTGGCGATCATCAGCTGCCACGGCGCGCCGGTCAGGAACACCGCGAGCACGTAGCCCGCGCCGAGCACGACCGCGCCGAGCACCAGGGCCGGGCGACCGCCGACGGTGCTCAGGATCCGGCTGGACACCGGGGTCATCAGCATCATCATCACGCCGGCGGGTGCCATCCAGAGCCCGGCCTGCAGGATGCTCTGGTCGAGCCCGAACCCGGTCGCGGCGGGCATCTGCAGCAGCTGGGGCACCACGATGGACTGCGCCATCATCCCGAAGCCGATCAGCAGCGCGGCGAGGTTGGTCAGCAGCACCGGGCGGCGCGCGGTGGTGCGCAGGTCGACCAGCGGGTCGTGGTGACGCAGCTCGTACCAGCCCCAGGCGAGCAGCACCACGCCGCCGCCGCCGATCATGCCCAGCGTGGTCGCCGAACCCCAGCCCCAGGCGCTGCCCTTGGTGAGGGCGACCAGGACCAGGACCAGTCCGACGCCGAGGCCGACCGCGCCGACCAGGTCGAGGCGGGCGGGATGCCGGTCGTCGACCCGGGGGAGCAGGGTGGCGCTGCCCACGGCGATCAGCGCCGCCAGCGCGGTGGAGATCCAGAACAGCAGGTGCCAGTCGTAGCTCTGGGCGATCCAGGCGGCGAGGGGCAGGCCGAGCGCGCCGCCGACGCCGAGCGTCGCGCTGATCCCGGCGACCGCGGTGTTGACCATGGTCGGCGGGGCCACCTCGCGGGCGAAGGAGATCGCGACCGGGATGAAGCCCATCGCGACGCCCTGGAGCACGCGGCCGGTCAGCACCACGGGCAGGCTGCTCGAGACGGCGCAGACCAGCGATCCCACCACCAGGATCAGGGCGGAGCCGAGCAGGACGGGGCGCTTGCCCACGATGTCGGCGAGCCGTCCGGTGACCGGCATCGCCACCGCGGCGCCGAGCAGGGTCGCGGTGACCACCCAGGACGTGTTGGCGGCGGAGGTGTGCAACAACTCCGGCAACTCGCTCTGGATCGGGATGACCAGGGACTGCATCAGGGCCGCGCACAGGCTGCCGAAGGCGAGCACGGCGATGATCAGCCCGGCCCGCGGCACAGGGGGCCGGTCGACGGCGGGTGCGCTGGGATGGTGACTCATGGGGACTCCTCGCCCTGTGTGTATCTTACATATCAAGCGCGACTGTGTATGCTACTTACACATCTGCCCCTGTCAACCACGAGGAGATCCAGGTGCCGTCCACGACGCAGCGCAGCGTCGCGCTCCCGCCCGGGACCCGGCTGGCCGCACTGTTCCACCACCTGGACCGGCACCGTCGTGCGCTGGAGTCCACCGCGTCCCTGGGCACCGCGGAGCTGCGGCTGCTCTGGCTGCTGTCCGACGGACGCGGCCGCACGCTCCGGGAGATCGCGGACGAGCTGCACCTGGAGCAGTCGACCGTCAACCGGCAGGTCAACGCCGCGCTCCGAGCCGGGCATCTGCGCCGGACCCGGGTCGAGGGCGCCTACCGGTTCGAGCCCACGCCCTCCGGGTCGGAGCTCTTCACCCGGGAGACCGGTGTCGCGCTGTCGCTGTACGCCCGGGTGCTCGACGACCTCGGACCCGAGCGCGCCGACGTGCTGCTGTCGGCGCTGGGCGAGTTCGTGGACCGGTACGGGGCCGTGGTCGAGGAACGGACCGACCGGGGACAGTAGCGTCCCGCGTCGTCCGCGCCGCTGCGGACGACAGGTTGTGCGCCCAAACCGACGGACCATCCATCCGGCCCTCCGACCGGCCCGCCCCTCGGGTTCACTCGATCCGTCGCCCCGACCACCCGGGTCGACCCGCACCCGTCGACGACGCATGGCCGCTCCGTCCGGGTCGCGGTGGACGACTCGCCGAGGAGACGCATGACGGGCGTGGACGAGCTGACCCTGCTGGAGAAGGCCGCGCTGCTCACCGGGGCGACGGTGTTCGAGACGCACGGGGTACCGCGGCTCGGTGTCCGGTCGCTGTGGCTGGCGGACGGGCCGCACGGTGTGCGCAAGCAGCTGGGGGCGGCGGACCACCTGGGGATCGCGGCCTCGCAGCCGGCGACGTGTTTCCCGACGGCGGCGGCGGTGGCGAACAGCTGGGATGTCGAGCTGGCCGAGCGGGTGGGTGCGGCGCTGGGTGCGGAGGCGGCGGCTCAGGGTGTGGACGTGCTGCTCGGTCCGGGGTTGAACATCAAGCGGTCCCCGGTGGGCGGGCGGAACTTCGAGTACTTCTCCGAGGATCCGTTGTTGTCCGGGAAGTTGGCTGCCGGGTACGTGCGCGGCATCCAGTCCCGGGGGGTGGCGGCGTGTCCGAAGCATTTCGCGGCGAACTCTCAGGAGTTGCGCCGGATGGTGTCGGACTCGGTGGTGGATGAGCGCACGTTGCGGGAGATCTATCTGAGTGCGTTCGGGATCGTGGTGGCCGAGGCCGGGCCGCGGTCGATCATGTCGTCCTACAACCGGGTCAACGGGGTGTACGCCCATGAGGACCGGTTCCTGCTCACGCGGGTGCTGCGTGAGGAGTGGGGTTTCGAGGGGGCGGTGATCTCGGACTGGGGCGGGTCGAACGACATCGTGGAGTCGGTGCGGGCCGGGGGCACGGTGGAGATGCCGGCGGCGGGCCTGGACTCGGTGCGCCAGATCGTGCAGGCGGTGCGCACAGGCCGGCTGGACGAGGCCGACGTCGACGCCCGGGCCGCGGAGATGCTCCGGCTGATCGCCGAGTCCGGGGAGCCGGGCACCGCCCCCGTCCTGGACGCCGACGCGCACCATGCGCTGGCCCGGGAGGCCGCCTCGCGGTCCGCGGTGCTGCTGAAGAACGAGGCGGTGCTGCCGCTGGCCCCGGGCACGAGGGTCGCGGTGATCGGCGACTTCGCGCTCACCCCGCGGTTCCAGGGCGCCGGGTCCTCGGCGGTCAACCCGACCCGGGTGGACAGCGTCGCGGAGCTGGTCGGCGACTCCGGTCTGGACGCGGTGGCGGTGCTGCCGGGCTTCCGCCGGGACGGGCAGCCGGACGACGCGCTGCGCGACGCGGCGGTGCGAGCGGCCGCGGACGCCGAGGTGACCCTGCTGTTCCTCGGCCTGCCGGAGGTCGCGGAGTCCGAGGGGATGGACCGCACCGACCTGCGGCTGCCGGACGTCCAGGTGGAGCTGCTGACCGCACTCGCCGGTGCCGGAGCGCCGGTGGTCGTGGTGCTGGCCGCCGGTGGTGTGGTGGAGATGCCGTGGCTGGGCTCGGCGCGGGCGGTGCTGCACGGGTACCTGTCCGGGCAGGCGGGCGCGGGTGGGCTGCTGGATGTGCTGACCGGTGTGGTGAATCCGTCCGGGCGGTTGGCCGAGACGGTGCCGGTGGCGTTGTCGGACACCCCGATGGCCGGGCGCTTCCCGTCCACGGGCCGGACGGCGCAGTACCGCGAGGGCTTGTACGTCGGGTACCGGTACTTCACGACGGCGGGGGTGCCGGTGGCGTTCCCGTTCGGGTTCGGGTTGTCCTACACCGAGTTCGCGGTGGCCGATCTGACCGCGACGTCGGAGGCCGCGACCGTGACGGTGACGAACACCGGGGACCGGGCGGGTGCGCAGGTGGTGCAGGTGTATGTGCGCCGGGAGGGTCCGGGGGTGCATCGTCCGGCCCGGACGCTGGCCGGGTTCGCGCGGGTGGAGCTGGATCCGGGGCAGTCGCGCACGGTGAGGATCCCGCTCGCCTCGTTCCGGCACTGGGACACCGCCACGGGTGCCTGGCAGGTGGAGTCCGGTGCGTGGACCGTGCTGGCCGGCTCACATGTGGACGACCTGCCGCTGTCGACCACGGTGCAGGTCGAGGGCACGATCGAGGCGCGGAC
>NZ_JANZKP010000029.1 GCF_025642745.1 Cellulomonas sp. RIT-PI-Y | reverse complement strand
GCCGATCTCCGCCAGCAGTCGCCGGCTGAGGTCCGGGTCGTCGGCGCATCGCGGGTCGAGGTCGGCCAGGGCGTGCACCGAGGCGAGTCCGGCGGTGCGGCTGAGGTCCTCCGGCAGGTCGCAGCGTCCGACGACGGCGTGCACCGGGACGCCCGCGGCGCGGGCCCGGTCGGCGACCACCAGTGGGGCCTTGCCGCGCAGGCTCTGGGCATCGAGCCGCCCCTCCCCGGTGATCACCAGGTCGGCGTGCCGGAGGAGTCCGTCGAGGCGGAGCAGGTCGAGGAAGTACTCGGCCCCGGAGGTGATCAGGCCGCCGAGGAGCAGCGCGCCGAAGCCGATCCCGCCCCCCGCCCCGGCGCCCGGCTCGACCGCGAGCGCGGGTGCGGCGGCCAGGCCGGACCAGCGACGCAGGGCCTGATCGATCCGGGCGACCTCGGCGGGGCCGGCGCCCTTCTGCGGGCCGTAGACCGCTGCGGCGCCCTGGCCGCCGAGCAAGGGGTTGTCCACATCGGAGGCGACGACCAGCCGGGCGGCGGACAGCCGGGGATCGAGGTCGGTCAGATCGACCGAGGCCAGTCCGAGCAGTGCCTGCGCCCCCGGCCCCAGCTCGCGCCCGTGCCGGTCCAGGAGGCGTCCGCCGAGCGCCTGGACCAGGCCCGCGCCGCCGTCGCTCGACGCCGTCCCGCCCACGGCGAGCACGAGGGAATCGGCACCGAGGTCGAGCGCGGCACGGATCGCGTCCCCGACGCCGGCGCTGGTCGCGGTCAGCGCGTCCGTGCCGGTGGGCCGGGTGTCGCCGAGGCCGCAGATCCGGGCGACCTCGATGACGGCGAGGCCGTCGGGCAGCAGGGCGACGGCGGTCGGCCGTGCGTGACCGCGCACGTCCCGGGCCGTGACGTCGACCTCGCGGCCGCCCGCCGCGACGGCGGCCGCCAGGCTGCCGTCCCCGCCGTCGGCCACCGGGATGCGGTCCACGGTGGTGATCCCGGCGCGGGCGAGGCCGAGGGAGAGCGCGGTGGCGACCTCGACCGAGGTGAGGGAGCCCTTGAACTTGTCGCTGGCGATCAGGACGCGCGGGGTCGTGCGGTGCCGGCCGGCGGGCTCGACGTCGTCGTGGAGCTGCATGGGAAGAGTGTCAGACAAGTGTTCATGACTGTCAATCATCCGACCGGGATTGCGACGTGGCAGGATCGACCCGGACACGCGGGGAAGGCGGGGACAGGTGGCGCGGGATCTCGAGGTGCGCACGGTGGTCGACGCCCTGGTCGACGCCCTGCGCGTCCGCATCCTGGGCACCTCCCTCCCGGGCGGTGCCGCGGTGACCGAGACGGATGTCGCCCGGGAGTACGACGTCGCGCGTCCCACCGCGAAGACCGCGATCGAGCGGCTGGTGGCGGAGGGGCTGCTCACCCGGGGAGCGCATCGCAGTGCTCGGGTCCCGGTCCTCGACGCCCGCGACGTCGCCGATCTGTACTTCACCCGATCCTGCGTCGAGAGCGCCGCGCTCCGGCAGGTCGCCGCCCTGCCCGAGGTCCCCGCCGCGGCCGAGCAGGCGGACGCGGTGCTGCGCGAGGCCCTGGGCCGGGGTGACACGGTCGGATTCGTGGAGGCGGACATCGCGTTCCATCGCGCGCTGATCGACGCCCTCGACGCCCCACGGCTCTCCAGACTGCACGGCGGGCTGCTCGCGGAGACCCGGTTGTGCATGGCCCAGGTCCAGGCCCACCTGCTGCTCGCCCCGGACGCGATCGTCGCCGAGCACCGCCGGATCCTGGACGCCGTCGCGGCCCGGGACGCCGAGGCGGCGGCGACGGCGGTGGAGGACCATCTGGCGCGGGCCCGTGCCGCGCTCCTCGGACACCTCGCGCAGCACTGAGGGCCGGGCGTCAGCGGCGCCGGTGCTCCTGGTACGCCTCCAGGGTCGCGGCCCGCTCGGCTCCGTGGTCCAGCATCGGTTCGGGGTAGTCCGGGGCGGCCGAACGCGGCAGCTTCCACGGCTCGTGCACGGCCTTGCCCGGGATGTCGCGCAGCTCCGGCACCCAGCGGCGCACGTACTGCCCGTCCGGGTCGAACTTCTGTCCCTGACGCACCGGGTTGAACACCCGGAAGTACGGAGAGGCGTCTCGTCCGGTGCCCGCCACCCACTGCCAGTTCAGCTGGTTCTGCGGGACGTCGCCGTCGATCAGCCAGGCCATGAAGTGCTCGGCGCCGCGCTGCCAGCGCACGTGCAGGTCCTTGACCAGGAACGAGGCCACCACCATCCGGACCCGGTTGTGCATCCAGCCCTCCGCCAGCAGCTGGCGCATCCCGGCGTCCACCAGGGGGAAACCGGTCCGGCCGGCGGTCCAGGCGGCCAGCGCCTCCCGCTCCTCGGCGCCCTCGGCCCAGGAGTCGTCCGGCAGCACGGCGGTCAGGGAGGTGTCCCGGGCCGACGGGGTGTGGAACAGGACGTCGGCGTGGAAATCCCGCCAGGCGATCTGCCCGCGGAAGGTGTCGGCGGCGATCGACCGGCGTCGCGCCAGATCAGCCAGGATCGTGCGCGGGTGGATCTCGCCCCACTTCAGGGGGACCGACAGTCGCGAGGTGCTGTCCAGGTCCGGCCGGTCGCGCTCGGTGTCGTAGTGCGCGAGCGGGCCGTCCAGCATCTCCGCCCAGCGGTCCAGCGCCGCTTCCTCGCCGGCGTCCGGCAGGGTCAGCCCCTCCGGCGGATCGGCGTCGGGCAGGTCGTCCGAGCGCCCGCCGTCGACCAGGTCCAGCTTGCTGAGCGCGGCACGATGATCGGGTGCGGGGGAGTGCCAGCCGTGGTCCTGCCAGGCACGACGGAACGGGGTGAACACCTTGTAGCCCTCGCCGCCGCCGGTGCGGACCCGGCCCGGCGTGACGGCGTAGGGCGATCCGGTACGGATCAACGGGACGCCCAGTGCGTCCTCGACCGCCTCGTCCCGGCGGCGTCCGGCCGGGGCGCAGTCCTCGGCGACGTGCACCGCCTCGGCCTCGACCTCCCGGACCAGATGCGGCAGCACGGTCCGCGGACGGCCGCGCCGGATCAGCAGGCGGCCGTCGAGCTGCCCGTCCAACGCGCGCAGGCTGCGCACCAGATAGGCGCGGCGGGGGTCGCCAGCAGCCGACCACAGGGCGGGGTCCAGCACGAAGACCGGCAGCACCGCACCGGAGTCGGCGGCGGCCATCAGCGCGGGATTGTCACCGAGCCGCAGGTCGCGGCGGAACCAGTGCAGGGAGGTCATCGGGGTCACGGTAGCCAGCGGACCCGGCCCCGGCGACCCGGACTGGGCGCCGTCCGGCGGCCGGGCGGCGTGCCCCGAGCGGGGAGGGGTCGGGGCACCACCGGCCCGGGCGATGAGCCGGTGATGCCCCGACGTTCGTTCCCCGCGAGCGGGTCGGCGCTCCGGGAGCGTGCGGGCCGCTGGGGCGGTCGGCCCCGGTGGCCCGCGACGCCCAGCGTCCCCCGCCGGGGCCGGCGGCCCGTGGGTCCCTGGCCCCTTGACAGGGCGGCCCGTGGGCGCGAGCTGTCGGTCGCCGGCAGGCCTGCTCCGGTCACGCCCTCATCGCGTCGCGACCTGATCGGCGTGGGCGTGCACGGCGTCGCGCAGATAGGTCGCGAGGCCAGGGGCGACCGCGTCGTAGGTGGCGGTGAACCGCGGTTCGTCGGCGTACATCGCGCCCAGGTTCCGGTAGGCCTCCGGGTCGGGGGTCCAGAACAGGCCGACCCACCGGTGGTGCCGGACGACCGCGGGCCGGGTGCGCGTGTCCTGCGCCGGGACACCCGCCGCGAGCAGGTCGGCCAGCTCGCGGCTCACCGCCTCGCCCTCGGCCAGGTGAGCGCGTCGCTGGTCCTCGGTCATCGACTCCCAGCGGGCCGTGCTCCGGTCGACCACCGGATCGCCCCAGCGCTCGCGGGCCTCCTGGTCGTAGCGGGTGTGGTCGAAGCCCTCGTAGAGCTCGTCGGCGGACATGGTGCTCCCTTCCTCCAGGGTGTCGAGGGTGCGGGCGACGGTGCGGGCGAGCCGGTCCAGTCGGTCCCGCTCGGCAAGCAACCGGTCGTGGTGCTCGCGGAGAGTCGCGGCCCGGTCGGCGGCCGACCCGAGTGCGACGGCGATGTCGGCCAGTGGCACGTCGAGCTCGCGCAGCACCAGGACGGCTTGCAGGCGCAGCAGCTCGGCGGGTCCGTAGAGCCGTTGCCCGCCGGGCGCGGTGCCCATCGGTGGCAGCAGTCCGACCGCGTCGTAGTGCCGCAGCGCCCGGGAGGTCACCCCGGACAGCCGGACCACCTCCGCGGTGGTCCACGGACCGCCGTCGACGTTCATGCTCGCTCCCTCTCTGTGTGGTGCGGACCGGACCAGCGTGCACGTTGACGCCGCGTCAAGCGCAAGCGGATGTCGGTGGCCGCTGGCACCCTGGGTCGATGACCGACCGCATCGACTCCGCCACCGCCAGCCGGCACGCCGACCCGCGGCACTGGCGGGTGCTGCTCCGCACCCTCGGCGCCGCGTTCCGTCCTGCGGACTACGCCACCGGGGCGAGCTTCGCGGCCGAGATCGCCGCGCTGGCCGAGGCGCACCAGCACCACCCCGGGCTGACGCTGTCCTGGGGGCGGATCGGCATCGTGCTGACCAGCCACGACGCGGGTGGGCTGACCGTGCGTGACCTCCGGCTGGCGGCGGCGATCAGCGACCTCGCGGACCGGATGGGGATCGAGGGGGCGCCGGAGACCCTGAGCGTGCACGAGGTGGCGATCGACGCCCTCGACATCCCGCTGGTCCGGCCGTTCTGGCGCGCGGTGCTCGGCTACGTCGACGACGGGGACGACGCGCTGGTCGACCCCACCGGGATGTCACCGGCCTACTGGTTCCAGCAGATGGACGCGCCTCGGCCGCAGCGGAACCGGATCCATCTGGACGTCACCGTGCCGCACGACCAGGCGGAGGCCCGGGTCGCCGCCGCGATCGAGGCGGGCGGCACCCTGCTGTCCGGCCGGCGCGCCCCGGCGTTCTGGGTGCTCGCCGACCCCGAGGGCAACGAGGCCTGCGTCTGCACCTGGCAGGCCCGGGACTGAACCGTCTCGCCCGCTGGTCGATCACTGGACGGACGCCGTCACCAGCACGTCGATCAGCGACGTAACGTGACGCCATGAGTCGTCCGCTGCGCTCCCGTACCTCCACCCACGGCCGCAACATGGCCGGTGCCCGCGCGCTCTGGCGTGCGACCGGCATGGGCTCCGAGGACTTCGGCAAGCCGATCATCGCGATCGCGAACTCCTACACCCAGTTCGTCCCGGGGCACGTCCACCTCAAGGACATGGGCGACCTGGTGGCCTCCGCGATCCAGGAGGCGGGCGGTGTCGCCAAGGAGTTCAACACCATCGCCGTCGACGACGGCATCGCGATGGGCCACGCCGGGATGCTCTACTCGCTGCCCAGCCGGGACCTGATCGCCGACTCGGTCGAGTACATGGTGCAGGCGCACTGCGCCGACGCCCTGGTCTGCATCTCCAACTGCGACAAGATCACCCCGGGCATGCTCAACGCGGCGCTGCGGCTGAACATCCCGGTCATCTTCGTCTCCGGCGGCCCGATGGAGGCCGGCAAGGCGGTGATCGCGGACGGCGTCGCGAAGACCCCCCTGAACCTGATCAACGCGATCAACTACTCCGCGGACGACAACGTCTCCGACCAGGCGCTGGCCAGCGTCGAGGAGAACGCCTGCCCGACCTGCGGGTCGTGTTCGGGCATGTTCACCGCCAACTCGATGAACTGCCTGACCGAGGCGCTCGGCCTGTCCCTGCCGGGCAACGGCTCGACCCTGGCCACCCACTCCGCCCGTCGTGACCTGTTCCTGGAGGCGGGGCGCACCATCGTCGACCTGGCCCGCCGGTACTACGACGACGAGGACGACACCGCCGCCCCGCGCGGGATCGCCACCCGGGCCGCGTTCAGCAACGCGATGGCGCTGGACGTGGCGATGGGCGGGTCCACCAACACGGTGCTGCACATCCTGGCCGCCGCGCAGGAGGCCGGGGTCGACTTCACCCTGGCCGACATCGACGCGCTGAGCCGCCGGGTGCCCTGCCTGGCCAAGGTCGCGCCGAACCACCCGGACTACCACATGGAGGACGTGCACCGGGCGGGCGGCATCCCCGCGCTGCTCGGCGAGCTGGACCGCGGCGGGCTGCTGGACCACGACGTGACCAGCGTGCACACCCCGACCCTGCGCGCCTGGCTGGACGACTGGGACATCCGCGGCGGCAAGGCCACCGAGCGCGCACAGCAGCTGTTCCACGCCGCGCCCGGCGGGGTCCGCACCACCCAGGCGTTCTCCACCTCCAACGTCTGGGAGTCCCTGGACACCGACGGCGCGGGTGGCTGCATCCGGGACGTCGAGCACGCCTACACCGTCGAGGGCGGCCTGGCCGTGCTGCGCGGCAACCTGGCCGAGGACGGCGCGATCCTCAAGACCGCGGGCATCGACCCGGACGTCTTCCACTTCGTCGGGAGGGCCCTGGTCTGCGAGTCGCAGGACGAGGCGGTGGAGAAGATCCTCACCAAGCTGGTCGAGCCCGGTCACGTGGTGGTCGTCCGCTACGAGGGCCCGGCCGGTGGTCCCGGCATGCAGGAGATGCTCTACCCGACCTCGTTCATCAAAGGCCGTGGCCTGGGCAAGGTCTGCGCGCTGATCACCGACGGACGCTTCTCCGGCGGCTCCAGCGGCATCTCGGTCGGACACGTCAGCCCCGAGGCGGCCGCGGGCGGCACCATCGGCCTGATCGAGGACGGCGACGAGATCGAGATCGACGTCGAGACCCGGCTGATCCGGATCAACGTCCCGGACCAGGTGCTCGCCGAGCGCCGCGCCAAGATGGAGGCCAGCGAGAACCCCTGGCAGCCGAGGGACCGGGACCGCTACGTCTCGCCCGCGCTCCAGGCCTACGCCGCGATGGCCACCAGCGCCGACCGGGGCGCTGTCCGCGATGTGAGCCGCATCCGTCGCTGAGCGTTCCTACTCAGCGGGCTGATCTCGGCACTCATACCGCCCGGCAACGTGCCCTGAGCGGCCCGGATCTCCACTCAACCTGCGTCGTCGATCTTCCGTTGAGCATCCCCATCGGGAACTGTCTCCCGCATCGATATGACCGGCGATGGGGATGCGGATGTCGGAGTTGGAGGTGTCCACGGACGCCGCTGAGCGCGCGCGGGCACGCTGCGCGACGGCTGCGGACCGGCTGGTGCTGGACCTGCGCGCGGTGAGTCCGCATGGTGGGTCGCCGACAGCCCGCGTCGCGCTGGAGCAGTGGTTGTCCTGGGTGGCGATGACGTCCGGCGCGCTCGCGGCACGGGTGTCCTCCTCCGGCGACCGAGCGGCGGAGGCGGCCGGGCTGCTCGTCGAGGCGGACCGCGCGGCGGCCCGGGCGCACGGCGGCGCCGTCACCGGGGTGCAGGTGGCCCGGTGAGGGACTGGGACGAGAGCGCACCGGGACGCGGGGACACCGACGAGTTGGACGAGCTGATCCACCGGCTCGCGCCGTACCTCGACACGCTGGCCTGCGACGCCGTCGAGATCGAGCGCGCCGCCGCGGAGCTGGCCGGGGCCTGGTCCGGCGCGGCGTCCGACCAATGGCAGGCCGACGTGTCGGGCGTCGTCGCGGACCTCCGGACCTTCGCACACCAGGCGCGGCCCGGGGCAGAGGCGGTGAACGCGTATCTGTGGGCGGTGCGGGACATCGCGACCAGGGCCGACCGCGCCATCGAGGGCCTCGCCGAGGCGGGCAGCGCGCTGCAGCGCGCGCAGCGACGACTGACCCAGGTGCTGGCGGACCCCGACCACGACACGCTGGATCTGATGGCGGCGCATTCCGCCGTGCAGATCGCCGAGGAAGACCGCCAGACCGCCTCTCGCGTCGTGTCCTGGCTGGCCATGGAGCGCCAGAGCGCGGACAGTTACCTCGCTTCGACTCTCGCTCAGGGGATGCCGTCAGCCTGGCAGCGCACCGGGCCGTTGACGTCGACGTTGCCCGTCACGGCCTTCGATCGAGGACCCGACGGACTCGCGCTCTGGCTGGCAGGTCTGCCGGAGGGTGGGGACGGCGATGCCGCCACCCGATGGCTGGTCGAGCACCTGTCGGCGGCGGACTACGACGCCCTGCTCGCCGAGCACCCGGAGATCGCGGTCCGGTTGATGCGGGCGGACACCTCGGCGACGTTCGCCGCGCGGTTCCCCACGCTGGACGCCGCACTGGCCCTCAGCGACCCGGATCAGCGGATCGGCGCGGTGGTAGCGGCGTGCGCGGAGCTGACCGCGACGGAACTGACCGTGCTGGCCCGCTGCTATCCCGGGGTGGTGCACAACCTGGACGGTGCACCGCTCGCCGTCCGGATCGCGGCCAACCGAGTGGCGATCAGCGCGCACCTGGTCGAATCGAGGGAGGCGCTCGCGGCCATGGACGAGCTGGTGGCCGGACAGGAGGCGGGACCGGCGCCGCTGCAACAGACGTTGATCGACGGGTGGCGGACCTCGATCGCGTGGTGCGAGGACCTGTTGTTCGGCGAGACGCCCGCGATCGGGCCGGACGGAATGCCGACCACGGTGCGGGGCCACCACGTGGTGGCCTTCGATCCCGGGGCGAATGTGTTCGGGGAACTGGTCGGTCGACTGGATGCGCCGAGCATCGGTGTGCTGGTCGGCGGGACCGGGACGAACCTCCCCGCGATGTCCGGGCAGTTCTCCCGGGCGTGGGACTTCGTCACGGGTGCCGAACAGAACACCCTGGCGGTGATCACCTACCTCGGTGGGCGGATGCCGCAGGCCCTCGCCCAGGCGGTGGACTCGGCCTACGCGAAGAACATCGCACCGACGCTGGCCGCCTTCGTGAACGGTGTGCGGGCCGACACCGGGGCGACCATCACGGTGGGTGGTCACTCCTACGGTGGTTCGGTGGTCGGCCGGGCCGAGGTGGCGGGCTTGATCGCCGACCGGATCCTGCACATCGAGTCGGCCGGTGCCGGGCCCGGGGTGGACTCGGTGAACGACTACGCGCGACCGGACACGCCGCGGTACACGATGACGGCGCCCGGCGACATCATTGGCATGGTGCAGGGCGGATCCGGCCGGATACTCGCCCCGCACGGTGCCGATCCGGACACGCTGCCGGGATTCATCCAGTTGGAGACCGGACGGGCGGACGCCAACGACCCGAACAGTCCGGTGGTCCAGGGCGGCGACTCGCACAGCGGCGTGTTTGGCGATCCGGAAGAGGAGCGGCGACCGGATGCCTGGACCAACATGCTCGAGGTCATGACCGGTGGTGAGGTGAGCTTGTGGACCGCGCCGACGTACGACGTGGTCAACGGGATTCCCACAGCCACGCACTACCCGATGTCGGACCCTGCCTTCAGGCCGCCGATGGCGGCTGTGCGGTGATCGTGATGCGTCGTGGTGTGTGGGCTGTTGGGGCGGCGTTGCTGTTGGTCGGCTGTGGTGACCCGGGCGTGCCCACCGAGAGTCAGGAGGTCCGGTACAGCGACGCCCGGGTGTCGTACACCCTGACGACGTCCACGGTGGATGCGGTGCTCAGCCATGCTCGTGCGGTGTTCCCGGAGATCGACTTCTCGCTGAACTATGACGCCGGTCGTGATGACTCCTGGGCGGAGTGTGGGGGCGACTACTTCTCGCCCAGTGCCGAAGAGATCCCGCCGCACATCGCGTGGCACGCGCATCGGGAGATCGCGATCGATTCGGTTGACGGCACGATCGACCTGGTCTGGCCGATTCTGCAGTCGTTCATCGACGACGGGTGGACGGTCACGTCGGATCGCCTCGATTCCTCCACCCGTCCGCATGTCTACCTGTCCAAGGACGGCTTCGACCTGGCGGTGATCGCCAACACCGAGGAGGCGGCCGCCGGCGCGGGGTGGTCTCGGCTGCAGATCGGCGCGGATTCCCCGTGCCTGGAATCCCCGGACGACCTGGCGGACTTCGACCCGGACGACCCGGACGCGTACTTCGGCCCGGGGGCCGCCCCGACGGTGGGTCCGTTCCACCCGCCGGAGTTCATCGAGTGGTACGAGATGTACTGACCGGTCCCATCGCTGAACAGTGCCGACGCGCCTACAGTCGGCCCATGAGCGACCAGCCGGACATCAAGCCGCGTTCCCGCCAGGTCACCGACGGCATCGAAGCCACCGCCTCCCGGGGCATGCTCCGTGCCGTCGGCATGGGCGACGACGACTGGGTCAAGCCCCAGATCGGCGTCGCCTCCTCCTGGAACGAGATCACGCCGTGCAACCTGTCCCTGCAACGCCTGGCGCAGGCGGTCAAGGGCGGGGTGCACGCCGCCGGCGGCTACCCGCTGGAGTTCGGCACGATCTCGGTCAGCGACGGCATCTCGATGGGCCACGAGGGGATGCACTTCTCCCTGGTCAGCCGGGACATCATCGCCGACTCGGTGGAGACCGTGATGTCGGCCGAACGGCTGGACGGCTCGGTGCTGCTGGCGGGCTGCGACAAGTCCCTGCCCGGCATGCTGATGGCCGCCGCACGACTGGACCTGGCGAGCGTCTTCCTCTACGCCGGATCGATCATGCCCGGCTGGGTGAAGCTGGAGGACGGCACCGAGAAGGACGTGACGCTGATCGACGCCTTCGAGGCGGTCGGCGCCTGTTCCCGTGGCCTGATGAGCAAGGGCGACCTGGACCGGATCGAGCGGGCCATCTGTCCGGGCGAGGGTGCCTGCGGCGGGATGTACACCGCGAACACCATGGCGTCGGTGGCCGAGGCGATGGGCATGTCCGTCCCCGGGTCGGCCGCCCCGCCCAGTGCCGACCGCCGCCGGGACCACTTCGCGCACAAGTCCGGCGAGGCGGTCGTCGAGCTGCTCCGGCAGGGGATCACCGCCCGGCAGATCATGACCAAGGAGGCGTTCGAGAACGCCATCGCGGTGGTGATGGCCTTCGGCGGGTCGACGAACGCGGTGCTGCATCTGCTGGCGATCGCGCACGAGGCCGAGGTCGATCTCACCCTCGACGACTTCAAGCGGGTCGCCGCCAAGGTCCCGCACCTGGGCGACCTCAAGCCGTTCGGCCGCTACGTGATGAACGACGTCGACCGGATCGGCGGGGTGCCGGTGGTGATGAAGGCGCTGCTCGACGCGGGGCTGCTGCACGGCGACTGCCTGACCGTGACCGGGAGGACCGTGGCGGAGAACCTGGCCGACATCGACCCGCCGGACCCGGACGGCAAGATCCTGCGCGCCCTGGACAACCCGATCCACCGCACGGGCGGCATCACCATCCTGTCCGGCAGCCTCGCGCCCGACGGCGCCGTGGTGAAGTCCGCGGGCTTCGACTCCGACGTGTTCGAGGGCACCGCCCGGGTGTTCGAGCGCGAGCGGGCCGCGCTGGACGCGCTGGAGGACGGCACGATCACCGCGGGGGACGTGGTGGTCATCCGCTACGAGGGCCCGAAGGGCGGCCCGGGCATGCGGGAGATGCTCGCGATCACCGGTGCGATCAAGGGCGCCGGCCTGGGCAAGGACGTCCTGCTGCTCACCGACGGCCGGTTCTCCGGTGGCACGACCGGACTGTGCGTCGGGCACATCGCCCCCGAGGCGGTGGACGGCGGACCGATCGCGTTCGTCCGGGACGGCGACCGGATCCGGCTGGACGTCGCGCACGCGACCATCGACGTGCTGGTGGACGCCGAGGAGCTGGCCGCGCGCCGGGAGGGCTGGGCGCCGCTGACGCCGAAGTACACCCGGGGAGTGCTCGCCAAGTACGCGAAGCTGGTGCAGTCGGCCTCGACGGGGGCGGTGCTGATCTGAGGGCTTTCTGCGACGCCGGACCCGTGGCACGCTCGTGACCATGGCCTTCACCGTCGACGACGCCCCCTGGTGGACCCGCGCCACCGTCTACCAGATCTACCCCCGGTCCTTCGCCGACTCGAACGGCGACGGCGTCGGGGACCTGCGCGGGATCATCGAGCACCTGGACCATCTGAGCGCCCTGGGCGTGGACGTGGTCTGGCTGTCGCCGATCTACCGGTCCCCGCAGGACGACAACGGCTACGACATCAGCGATTACCAGGACGTCGACCCGAGCTTCGGCACGCTGGCGGACCTGGACGAGCTGATCGCCGCGGTGCACGAGCGCGGGATCAAGCTGGTGATGGACCTGGTGGTGAACCACACCTCCGACGAGCACCCGTGGTTCGTCGCCAGCCGGTCGGGCGCGGACGATCCGAAGCGCGACTGGTACTGGTGGCGTCCGCCGCGGGCCGGGATGGCGCTGGGCCAGCCGGGTGCGGAGCCGACCAACTGGCACTCGTTCTTCTCCGGCGGATCCTGGGAGCCGGACCCGGCCACGGGCGAGTACTACCTGCACCTGTTCAGCGTGAAGCAGCCGGATCTGAACTGGGAGAACCCGGAGGTCCGCCAGGCGGTCTACGCCATGATGCGCTGGTGGCTGGACCGGGGGGTGGACGGGTTCCGGATGGACGTGATCAACCTGATCTCCAAGGACACCACCCTGCCGGACGGTGCGGTGGTGGCCGGGGTCTGGGGCGACGGCAGCCCGCACTACACCGACGGTCCGCGGGTGCACGAGTTCCTGCAGGAGATGCACCGGGAGGTGTTCGCCGGACGTGACGCGCAGCTGCTCACGGTGGGGGAGACCCCCGGGGTGACGCTGGACGAGGCGCTCCTGTACACCGACCCGTCCCGAGCCGAGGTGGACATGGTCTTCCAGTTCGAGCACGTCGGGCTGGACCACGGGCCGGGTGGGAAGTTCGACCCGCGACCGCTGCGGCTGACCGACCTGAAGGCCACCTTCGGGCGGTGGCAGACCGGGCTCGCGGACGCGGGGTGGAACAGCCTCTACTGGGACAACCACGACCAGCCGCGGGTCGTCAGCCGGTTCGGCGACGACGGGATGTTCCGCCGGGAGTCGGCCAAGGCGCTCGCGACCCTGCTGCACCTGCACCGCGGCACGCCCTACGTCTACCAGGGCGAGGAACTGGGCATGACCAACGCCCACTTCGACCGCTTCGACCAGTACCGGGACATCGAGTCGATCCGGCACGTCGCGGAGGCACGCACCCTGGGCCTGGCCACCGACGAGCAGCTGCTGGCCGGTCTGGCCTGGATGAGCCGCGACAACGCGCGCACCCCGGTGCAGTGGGACGCCGGCCCGCAGGCGGGCTTCACCACCGGCACCCCGTGGCTGGCGGTCAACCCGAACCACGTCGAGATCAACGCCGCAGCCGAGCGGGCGGATGACGACTCGGTCTTCCACCACTACCGCCGGCTGATCGCGCTCCGGCACGAGGACCCGACCGTGGCGCTCGGCGACTTCCGGATGCTGCTGCCCGAGGACGAGCAGGTCTACGCCTTCACCCGCTCCTTGGGCGAGGACGCGCTGCTGGTCGTGGTCAACGTCTCCGGTGGGACGCGCGCGGTCGATCTGGGCGACGACTGGCCCCTGGTCGACGGCGGCTGGGGCGAGCTGGTGCTCGGCACGCACCCGCGGGACGGCGAGGAGCCGACCGTGCTGCGTCCGTGGGAGGCCCGGGTCGTCCGCGCCGTGTGACCCGGCCTCGGTCTCAGGCCATGGAGCGCTGGACGTCGATCACCAGGCGGGTCGGGTTCTCCAGCGTGAACACCCGGTAGGGCGCCTCCGGGTCGGCGAGGCCGAGCCAGATCTGGGCCTCGCCCTCGAACACCCCGGTGAACTCGCTGCCGGTGACGACGCTGTTGCCCGGCGTGGTCGTGCCCGGGTCGATCCCGCCGTCCGGCGGCGTGGTGAGACCGGACGCGATGACCGCCAGGTAGCCCTCGCTCTCGAGGTCGACGGACTGGCCGGTGGGGTCCTCGACCGCCGTGGCGCTGCGCGCGGACAGCCACCCGGGGGTGCCGGTGCCGGAGAACTCGACCACGATCCGGTCGTAGCCGAGCTGCGAACCGATCCGCAGATCGGTGGCGGTCAGCGCGGCGTCCGCGGAGGCCGCGACCCCGTCGGTGGGACTGTCCCAGGGGACGTCGCTCTCGGCGGAGTCTTCGGCGGGGGCGGTCGGCGACGCGCTCGGGGCAGCGGTCTCCGTCGCCGTGGTCGTGGGGACCGGGGCGGTGGAGGCATCCGAGGCCACGGGCACGGACTCACCCGTGGCGCACGCGGCCAGCAGTGTCATGGCCGCTGCCGTGCCGGCCAGGATCCGGAGGGCGGAGATGCGACGGTGGGCTCCCATCCGCCGACGGTATCCCCCGCGCGGGGGACGCGTCGTCGAACCTGCTCGGGTGTCGCGGTCCGTCCATGAAACGGACCCGCGAACCACGATGTGAGACGGCTCGGCCCGCGGCGTGACACCCGTCGAGCAGGGGCGTAACGTGCCGGACATGCAGACGATCTCCCTCGTAGTACTTCCCGGGCGCGCTGGCTGAAGCCCCGCGAGGTCTCGTCAGCGCGCACCCCTCGATCGGTCCTCATCCGAGGATCCGGGGGGTTTTTTGTTGCCGACGGACCCCCGGCGGCAGCACCCGATCCACCGCTCCACCCCCCGACGCCAGGAGAGATTGATGGTCCAGGGCCCCCACCCGGCACCGCCCCGCCGACCGGCAGCCCCCGCTGCCGGCAGCTCCGCGGAGTCGCGACTCGCCGCCGCACCGTCCCCGAGCACGCCGCACACGATCACCGAGCAGGTGACCGGTGCCCAGTCGATCGTCCGCTCGCTCGAGGAGGCCGGCGCCGAGGTGGTCTTCGGCATCCCGGGTGGCGCGATCCTGCCGACCTACGACCCGCTGATGGACTCCACCCGGATCCGGCACATCCTGGTCCGGCACGAGCAGGGCGGCGGCCACGCGGCGCAGGGCTACGCGCACGCCACCGGCAAGGTCGGCGTCTGCATGGCCACCTCGGGCCCGGGCGCGACCAACCTGGTCACCCCGATCGCCGACGCGAACATGGACTCGATCCCGCTGGTCGCGATCACCGGGCAGGTGGCAGCGCCGCTGATCGGGACGGACGCCTTCCAGGAGGCGGACATCGTCGGGATCACGCTGCCGGTGACCAAGCACAACTTCCTGGTCACCGACCCGGCGGAGATCCCGCGGACCATCGCCGAGGCGTTCCACATCGCCAGCACCGGTCGTCCCGGTCCGGTGCTGGTGGACATCGCCAAGTCCGCGATGCAGGCGGACACCACGTTCAGCTGGCCGCAGCAGCTCGACCTGCCCGGCTACCACCCGGTGACCAAGCCGCACGCCAAGCAGATCCGTGAGGCGGCCCGGCTGCTGGCCACCGCCCGCCGTCCGGTGATCCTGGCCGGTGGCGGGATCATCCGGGCCGGTGCTGCCGACGCGCTGCGCCGCCTGGTCGACGCCTCCGGTGCGGCGGTGACCACCACCCTGATGGCCCGGGGCGCTCTGCCCGACACCCATCCGCAGCACCTGGGCATGCCCGGCATGCACGGCACGGTCGCCGCCGTGGCCGCGCTGCAGAAGGCCGACCTGGTGGTGGCCCTGGGCGCCCGGTTCGACGACCGCGTGACCGGCCGGCTGGACTCCTTCGCCCCGAACGCGGCCATCGTGCACGCGGACATCGACCCGGCGGAGATCGGCAAGAACAAGGTCGCGGACGTGCCGATCGTCGGCGATCTGCGCGAGGTGATCGCCGACCTGCTGCCCGAGCTGGAGGCCGCGCACGCCCAGCACGGCAAGCCGGACCTGGCCGCCTGGTGGCACCAGCTGGACTCCTGGCGGGAGACCTTCGGGCTGGGCTACGACGAGACCGCGGACGGCCTGATGGCCCCGCAGCGGGTGATCAGCCGGATCGGGGAGATCTCCGGGCCGGAGTCGATCTTCGTCTCCGGGGTCGGCCAGCACCAGATGTGGGCCGCGCAGTTCATCCGCTACCAGCGCCCGAACTCGTGGATCAACTCCGGCGGCCTGGGCACGATGGGCTTCGCGGTGCCGGCCGCGATGGGCGCCAAGGTCGGCGAGCCGGACCGCACGGTGTGGGCGATCGACGGCGACGGCTGCTTCCAGATGACCAACCAGGAGCTGGCCACCTGCACGATCAACGACATCCCGATCAAGGTGGCGGTGATCAACAACTCCTCGCTGGGCATGGTCCGGCAGTGGCAGACCCTGTTCTACGACCAGCGCTACTCGAACACCGACCTGCACACCGGCCACGGCACCCGGCGGGTCCCGGACTTCGTGAAGCTGGCGGACGCCTACGGCGCGGTGGGTCTGCGGTGCGAGTCGCCGGCCGACCTGGACGCGACGATCAAGCGCGCGATGGAGATCGACGACCAGCCGGTCGTCGTCGACTTCACCGTCTCCCGCGACGCGATGGTGTGGCCGATGGTGGCCGCCGGCGTCAGCAACGACGACATCCAGTACGCCCGGGGTATCAGCCCGGCCTGGGACCGTGAGGACTGATCACCATGACCCGACACACCCTCTCCGTCCTGGTGGAGAACAAGCCCGGCGTGCTCACTCGCGTCGCCGGACTGTTCGCCCGCCGATCCTTCAACATCCACTCCCTGGCGGTGGGCCCGACCGAGCACGAGGAGATCTCCCGGATCACCGTCGTGGTCGACGTGGACTCGCTGTCCCTGGAGCAGGTCACCAAGCAGCTGAACAAGCTGATCAACGTGATCAAGATCGTCGAGCTCGAGGACGCCGCCTCCGTGCAGCGCGAGCTCGCCCTGATCAAGGTCCGGGCCGAGGGCGCGATGCGCACCCAGGTGCTCGAGGTGGTCGACCTGTTCCGGGCCCACGTGGTGGATGTCGTGCCGGACACCGTGACCATCGAGGCCATCGGCAGTCCGGCCAAGCTCAGCGCCCTGCTCGCGGCGCTGGAGCCCTACGGTGTCCGGGAGATCGTGCAGTCCGGCATCGTGGCCATCGGCCGCGGTCCCCGCTCGATCACCGACCGCGCCCTGGAGCGGGTCGCCCGCACCGCCTGATCTTTCCGACAACGACGCCCGCCAACCCAGAGGAGAACCATCGTGGCCGAGCTGTTCTACGACGACGACGCCGACCTGTCCGTCATCCAGTCCAAGAAGGTCGCCGTGATCGGCTACGGCAGCCAGGGGCACGCCCACGCCCTGAACCTGCGCGACTCCGGCGTCGACGTCCGCATCGGCCTGCGTGAGGGCTCCGCCTCCGCGGTCAAGGCCGAGAACGAGGGCCTGCGGGTGCTCCCGGTCGCCGAGGCGGTGAAGGAGGCCGACGTCGTCGTCATCCTGGCCCCGGACCAGGTGCAGCGTCACCTGTACCGCGACGACATCGAGCCGAACCTGAACGAGGGCGCCGCCCTGGTCTTCGGGCACGGCTTCAACATCCGTTACGGCTACATCAAGCCCGAGGCCGGTCACGACATCGTGATGATCGCGCCGAAGGGCCCGGGCCACCTGGTCCGTCGCGAGTACGTCGACGGCCGCGGCGTGCCGGTGATCGTCGCCGTGGAGCAGGACGCCTCCGGCTCCGCCTGGGCGCTGGCGCTGTCCTACGCCAAGGGCATCGGCGGTCTGCGCGCCGCCGGGATCAAGACGACCTTCACCGAGGAGACCGAGACCGACCTGTTCGGCGAGCAGGCTGTGCTCTGCGGCGGTGTCTCCCAGCTGGTCCAGTACGGCTTCGAGACCCTGACCGAGGCCGGCTACCAGCCGGAGGTCGCGTACTTCGAGGTGCTGCACGAGCTGAAGCTGATCGTCGACCTGATCTTCGAGGGCGGCATCACCAAGCAGCGCTGGTCGGTCTCCGACACCGCCGAGTACGGCGACTACGTGTCCGGCCCCCGGGTGATCGACCCGCGGGTGAAGGAGAACATGAAGGCCGTGCTGACCGACATCCAGAACGGCGCCTTCGCCGAGCGGTTCATCGGCGACCAGGACGCCGGCGCGCCGGAGTTCCAGGAGCTGCGGGCCAAGGGCCAGAACCACCCGATCGAGCCGGTGGGCCGCGAGCTGCGCAAGCTCTTCGCCTGGGTCAAGCCCTCGGACACCGACTACGTCGAGGGGTCGGCCGCGCGCTGAACCGTCCGCGACGCGTCGTCCGCCAGGGGCCGCATCCCGATCCGGGGTGCGGCCCCTGCCGCGTTCCCTGGCAGGATCGGGTCCATGACCGACGACTTCGAGGCCGCCGACGAGATCCTGACGTTCTGGGAGGCGGCCCGGCACCGGGCCGGCGTGGTGCGGACGTCGGTGGTGACCGGTCTGGGCGTGAACGGCGCGATGGTGCCCCCGACCTGGTCGTTCGGGGACAGCGCCGTGCTCGCCGACCAGCTGCTGGCCCTGGTGCTGGCGGGTGAGAAGACCGGCACCTCCACCGCCCTGGTCGAGTTCGAGCACTCCGACGAGCCGATGCCGGTCCGGGGCGACCTGTCCATCGTGCTGGACTCCGGCGGCCACCCCCGTGCCCTGCTGCGGACCACCGAGGTGGTGACGGTGCCGTTCTCCGAGGTGCCGGCCGCGCACGCGGTCGCCGAGGGCGAGGACGACCGCACGCTGGACACCTGGCGAGTCGAGCACGAGACGTACTGGCGCCGGGTGCTCGCGCCCCTGGGGGTGGAGTTCACCCACGACCTGCCGGTGGTGACCGAGCGCTTCGAGCTGCTCTACCCGCGCACCGGCGACCGATGAACCACGGGCTCGGCGTCGCGCTGCGCGTTCTGAGCGTCCTGGCCGGCTCGCTGTTCGCGATCGTCCTGCTGCGTGGCGTGGTGGGGCCGGAGCACCAGATCTGGTTGTTCATCGGGGTGCCGCTGGCGGTGCTGATCGCCGGGGCCCTGGTCGCGGGGCTGGCGGGTCGGCCGCTGCTGCTCGCCGCCCGGGTGTCACGGCTGCGACCGGGCGCCGTGGTGATCGCGGCGCACACCACGATCGAGACCCGTGCGGACGCGCGGCTGTCCGGCGCGGTGGAACGGCGCTGGGACGAGCTCGGCGGCTCGCCGGTGGCGCTCGCGGTGCTGCCCGACCGGGTGGAGGTCTGGGCGGTGGGCGAGGACCGGCCGCGTTGGGCGGTGCTGCGCCGTCCCGAGCTGCCGCCGGCCGCGGTGCTGGGAACGCTGCCGGTCCGCGGCGCTGTCGGCGTCGTGCCCACCCCCGCGCTGCTGTTCACCGACGGGAGGTCGCGGGTGACCGTGGTGCCGGTGTACTCGGTGCGGGGGAGCTCCCCGCAGCGGGCGGCGGTGGACGTGCAGCGGGCGCTGATCCAGATCGGGATGCCGGCATGACTCCCACGCGGACCGTCCGGGTGATCCGGACCGTCGCCCTCATCACCGGCGTGCTGGCGGCGATCCGTCTGATCGGCCTCGCCCTCGATCCCGAGGACCGGGTCTACCTCGGTGCGGGGCTGGCGCTGTCGGCGGTGCTGATCGGCGGCGTGATGCTCGGTGTCGCCCGCCGGGTCCGCGCCCTGGCCGAGCGGGTCGAGCGGCTGCGGCCCGGCGCGGTGGTCATCCCGGCCTACACCACGGTGGAGACCTCGCTGGACGCGATCGCCTCCGGCGGATCGAACCGGCGCTGGAACGAGAGGGGTGGCACCCCGGTGGTGCTGGCCGCGCTGCCGGACCGGGTAGAGGTCTGGGCGCTGCGCGAGGACCGGCCGCGCTGGGCGGTCATGCGCCGGGCGCAGTTCCCGCCGACCGCGGTCCGGGGCGCGGTCGGCGTGCGTCGGCCGCCCGCGCTGCACCTCACCGACGGAAGCTCCCGGGTCACCGTGGTGCCCGCGTACTCCGCCGTGCGGGCCACCATGAGCGGCTCGCAGGCCGATCTCGCCCGGGCGATGTCCGCGCTGGGAGCCCCGGTCACCGGATTCTGATCCGTCCATCATGTGATCACCTGGTCCCGCAGAATGGGACGCGCGGCTAGGGTCGTCGGCATGGCGCAGCAGATCGACCTGGCAGTCGTCGCGGGTGACGGCATCGGCACCGAAGTGGTGGAGCAGGGGCTCCTGGCCCTGGAGGCCGCGCTCTCCGGTACCGGCCACACCCTGGTGACCACCGACTTCGACCTCGGTGCCCGGCGCTGGCATGCCACCGGCGAGACACTCACGGACGAGGACCTGGCCGCGATCCGCACCCACGACGCGATCCTGCTCGGCGCGATCGGCGACCCGAGCGTGCCGTCCGGCGTGCTGGAGCGCGGTCTGCTGCTCAAGCTCCGGTTCGCGCTGGACCACTACGTGAACCTGCGCCCGGCCAAGCTGTTCCCGGGGGTCGACTCCCCGCTGGCGGCCCCTGGCCCGATCGACTTCGTGGTGGTCCGCGAGGGCACCGAGGGTCCCTACGTCGGCAACGGCGGCGCGATCCGGGTCGGCACGCCGCACGAGGTCGCCAACGAGGTCAGCGTGAACACCGCCTATGGCGTCGAGCGGGTGGTGCGGGACGCCTTCGCCCGGGCGTCCGCCCGCCCGCGCAAGAAGCTCACCCTGGTGCACAAGCACAACGTGCTGGTGCACGCCGGGCACCTCTGGCGCCGGACCGTCGAGGCCGTCAACGCCGAGTTCCCGGACGTGACCGTGGACTACCTGCACGTGGACGCCGCGACCATCTTCCTGGTCACCGACCCGTCCCGGTTCGACGTGATCGTCACCGACAACCTGTTCGGCGACATCCTCACCGACCTCGCGGGTGCCGTGGTCGGCGGGATCGGGCTGGCCGCCTCCGCCAACATCAACCCGGACCGGACCGCTCCGAGCATGTTCGAGCCGGTGCACGGCTCCGCGCCGGACATCGCCGGGCAGGGCAAGGCCGACCCGACCGCCACCGTGCTGTCGGTCGCGCTGCTGCTGGACCACCTGGGCCTGCCGGACGCCGCTGCTACGGTCGAGGCCGCCGTCGCCGCGGACGTGCTGGAGCGTGCCGGCCGAGTACGCACGACGGCCGAGGTGGGCAAGGACCTCGCCGCGCGCATCGCGGGCTGAGGGACGCCGCCTGTCCGTCCGGCCGTCGCCCCGGGTACCGTCATTCCGTTCCCAGGTGAAAGGCCCTCGCGATGAGCATCTCCGACACGACCCCCCGCACCTTCCAGGTGCACCCCACCGACACCCCCACCACCGGCGCCGACCTCGAGGCACTGCTCGCGGCACCCCGGTTCGGCTCGGTGTTCACCGACCACATGGCCCGGATCTCCTGGACCCAGGACGCGGGCTGGCACGACCATCGCGTCGAGAAGTACGGCCCGCTCCAACTGGACCCGGCCACCGCGGTGCTGCACTACGCCCAGGAGATCTTCGAGGGCCTCAAGGCGTACCGCCACGACGACGGCTCGGTCTGGACCTTCCGCCCCTGGGCGAACGCCGAGCGGTTGCAGCGATCCGCGCGGCGGCTCGCGCTGCCCGAGCTGAGCGTCGAGGACTTCCTCGGATCGATCCAGGCCCTGGTCCGCACCGATCTGGACTGGGTGCCCGGCGGTGAGGAGACCAGCCTCTACCTGCGGCCGTTCATGTACGCTTCGGAGCCGTTCCTCGGCGTGCGCGCCAGCCTCGAGGCCGAGTACCTGGTGATCGCCAGCCCGGTCGGCTCGTACTTCGCCGGGGGAGTGCGCCCGGTGTCGATCTGGGTCGCGGAGGACTACCACCGCGCCGGACCCGGTGGCACCGGCAACGCCAAGTGCGGCGGCAACTACGCGGCCAGCCTGCTCCCGCAGCAGGAGGCCTACGCCAAGGGCTGCGAGCAGGTCTGCTTCCTGGACGCGAAGACGAACACCCTGCTCGAGGAGCTCGGCGGGATGAACGTGTTCACGGTGCGGGCGGACGGCACCGTGGTCACCCCGCGGCTGACCGGCACCATCCTGGAGGGCGTCACCCGGTCCTCGATCCTCACCCTGCTGTCCGAGCAGGGGCACGCCATCGAGGAGCAGGACATCCCGCTGACCGAGCTGCTGGCCGGACTGGCCGACGGCAGCGTCGCGGAGGTCTTCGCCTGCGGCACGGCGGCGGTGGTCACCCCGATCGGCCGCCTGGCCGGCGAGGGCTTCGACCAGACGATCGGCGACGGCACCGCCGGGCCGGTCACCACGTCCGTCCGTCAGCAGCTCACCGACATCCAGTACGGCCGGGCCGCCGACACCCACTCCTGGCTGCACCGCCTCGCCTGAGCCCAGCTCACGTTCCCCGCTCTCCGCCGAGAAGCCACGACCCGCCGTCGGTGCACGCCTTGCCGACGGCGTGTCGTGGCTTCTCGGCGTGAGAGGTGTCCGGGGTGCGGACATGCGTGACGGGGGGCGGGGGGTGTGCCACGATGTGCTGGTGACCACACCGTCGCTCATCGTCATCGTGTAGCGCGTCCGCATCACCCCCGCGGACGCGCCGACCTCCCGAACCCGGGAGGTTTTTTTGTTGCCGCACATCTCCTCGCCGAGAAGAGTCATCGTGAGCACGAACCCCTCCGGTTGGGCGCACGCCCCCCGCGGCGCCGGTGAGCGCCCCGGCGCCTTCGACGTCTACGACACCACGCTGCGCGACGGCGCCCAGCAGGAGGGGATGAACCTCTCGGTGTCCGACAAGCTGGCCATCGCGCCCTTGCTGGACGAGCTCGGTGTCGGCTACATCGAGGGCGGCTGGCCGGGGGCGATCCCGAAGGACACCGAGTTCTTCGCCCGCGCCGCCAAGGAGCTCACCCTGCGCCACGCGGTGCTCGCGGCCTTCGGTGCGACGCGCAAGCCCGGGGTCCGGGCCTGGGACGACCCGCAGGTCCGCGCGCTGCTGGACTCCGAGGCGCCGGTCGTCACGCTGGTGGCCAAGAGCGACATCCGGCACGTGGTGCGCGCGCTGCGCACCGACGGCCCCGAGAACCTGGCGATGATCGCCGACACCGTGGCCGCGCTGCGCGCCGAGGGCCGCCGGGTGGTGGTGGACGCGGAGCACTTCTTCGACGGCTACGCGTACGACCCGGACTACACCGTGAGCGCGGTCCGGGCCGCTGTCGAGGCCGGCGCGGAGACCGTCGTGCTGTGCGACACCAACGGCGGGATGCTGCCCACCGGGGTGTTCGCCACGGTCGCCGCGGTCCGCGAGGCGCTGCCGGACGTGCGGCTGGGCATCCACGCGCACAACGACTCCGGCTGCGCTGTCGCCAACAGCATCGCCGCGGTCGAGGCCGGTGCGGTGCACCTGCAGGGCACGGTGAACGGGTACGGCGAGCGCACCGGCAACGCCGACCTGCTGGCCACCGTCGCCAACCTGGAGCTGAAGACCGGGCGCGCCGTGCTCGCCCCGCCGCCGGACGGCTCCGGCGGGCTGTCGGAGATGACCCGGATCGCCTATCAGATCAGCGAGATCACCAACATCGCGCCGTTCGCCCGGCAGCCTTACGTCGGCGCCAGCGCGTTCGCGCACAAGGCCGGCCTGCACGCCTCGGCGATCAAGGTCGACCCGGACCTGTACCAGCACATCGACCCCACCGCGGTCGGCAACGACATGCGGATGCTGGTCTCGGACATGGCCGGGCGCGCGTCCATCGAGCTCAAGGGCCGTGAGTTCGGCCTGGACCTGACCGGGCAGCACGACCTGCTCGGCCGGGTCACCCAGCGGGTCAAGGACGCCGAGGCCCAGGGCTACACCTACGACGCCGCCGACGCGTCCTTCGAGCTGCTGCTGGTCGAGGAGGTCGAGGGTCGTCGTCCCGGGTACTTCCGGGTGGAGAGCTGGCGCACCATCGTCGAGCGGGCGGGCTCCCGGGGCACCGAGGCCACCGCCGAGGCCACCGTGAAGCTGCACGCCGGGGGCGAGCGGATCGTCGCCACCGGGGAGGGGAACGGCCCGGTCAACGCGCTGGACGCCGCGCTGCGGCTGGCCCTGCTGCGGGTGTACCCCGAGCTGGCCGACTTCGAGCTGATCGACTTCAAGGTCCGGATCCTCGACACCACGCACGGCTCGGACGCCATCACCCGGGTGCTGATCGAGACCACCGACGGCAACACGGCGTGGAGCACGGTCGGGGTGGGGCCGAACCTGATCGAGGCCTCGTGGGAGGCACTGACCGACTCCGCGATCTGGGGACTGCGGAACCGGGGGATCACACCGCGCTGATGTGACCGGGAAGGCATCCCGCCGCGGGCGCCACGGGCCTAGGATCGATCCCGTGCGAGGCGAGTACAAGGTTCCCGGCGGCAAGCTCGTGGCGGCAGAGGTCGAGGTCACCGATGGTGTCCTGTCCACCGTCCATCTCAGCGGAGACTTCTTCCTGGAGCCCGACTCCGCGCTGGAGGTGATCGACCGGGCGTTGACCGGTCAGCCCGCCGACGCGCGGGTCGCCGAGCTCACCGAGGCGATCGAGTCCGCGCTGCGCCGCGCCGAGTCGGACGGCACCCTGGACGAGCCGGTCGCGATGGTCGGCTTCGGCGCCGAGTCGGTCGCGATTGCGGTCCGCCGGGCGCTCGGGCACGCGACCGGGTGGCAGGACCACACCTTCGAGGTGATCCACCCCGGACCGCTGCCCCCCGCCATGCTCGGCGCCCTGGACCAGGTGCTCACCGAGGAGCTCGCCGCCGGTCGACGCGGCCCCACCCTGCGGTTCTGGGAGTGGAACGAGCGCGCGGTGTTCATCGGCTCGTTCCAGTCGCTGCGCAACGAGGTCGACCCGGCGGGCGTCGCGAAGCACGACGTCACCGTGGTCAGGCGGATCTCCGGCGGCGGGGCGATGTTCATGGAGGCCGGGAACTGCATCACCTTCTCCCTGGTCGTGCCCGCCTCGCTGGTCGACGGGCTGTCGTTCGAGCAGAGCTACCGGTTCCTGGACGACTGGGTGATCGGCGCGCTCGGCGACGTCGGGGTGCGGGCCACCTTCGCCGGTCTCAACGACGTCGCGTCACCCGCGGGCAAGATCGCCGGGTCCGCGCAGAAGCGACTGGCGGGCGGCGCGGTGCTGCACCACATGACGATGGCCTACGACATCGACTCGGACAAGATGCTCGAGGTGCTCCGGATCGGCCGGGAGAAGCTGTCCGACAAGGGAACGACCAGCGCGAACAAGCGGGTCGACCCGGTGCGCTCGCAGACCGGCATGGCCCGCGCGGACGTGATCGCGTCCTTCGACGCCTCGTTCCGGGCCCGGTACCGCGCGGTGGACTCCGCGCTGCGGCCGGAGGAGCTCGCCCGGGCGGAACAGCTGGTGGCGGAGAAGTTCGGCAACCCGGAGTGGACCGCCCGGGTCCCGTGACCCGCGCCACCGGCCCCACCGGTCCCGGCGGGATGGGAGTGCTGTCAGCGGATCGCCGAACGCGGCAGTTCGGGCCAGATGACGCGCGGCGGACTGCCGACCTCGGGGCGAACTGCCGATCTCGGCGAGGACTGCCGACTTCGGTGCGGGCTGGCGGCCTCGGGGCGGGCTGCCGACGTCGGGGCGAACTGCCGATCTCGGTGCGGGCTGCCGACCTCGGTCCCGGCACCAGCGGGTGGGGTGAGCCGGTCAGCGGGTGAGGACGACCGCCAGTGCGGCACACCCGATCACGAGGGCGCCGGCCGCGCAGAGCGCCAGGGTGCGGCCGCCGGGGCCGGGAACCCGGGCGGGCTCGTCGGCCAGGACCGCGGCCCAGCGTGCCGCCCGGCGTGATCCGGCACGGGCCAGGCCGAGCGCGGCGACCGCGCCGGTGATCGCCGACAACCAGATCAGGGGGCCGGTCAACGGCTCCGCGACCCGGCCCGCGACCAGGGACCCGGCGGCGAGGGCCAGGGCGGTCCGGCGCCAGGCCAGCGCGGTCCGCTCCGGTTGGACCCCGGGCGGCAATGCGGCGGCGGTCGCCGGATCCGGTCCGCTCGGTGCTGCCGCAGTCGCCGGATCCGGTCCGCTCGGCGCCGCCTGATCCGGTCCGCTCGATGCCGCCGGATCGGGTCCGCCCGACGCCACCGGACCGGAGCGGGCCCTGCGGCCGTCCGGCGCCGGCATGTCCGCGGTCACCGCAGCAGCAGCCCGATCAGCACCAGCACCCCGGCGATCAGCACCCCGGCCGCGAGCGGTCCGCCGAACCCGGGCGCCGGCAGCGGGAGCCGTTCGCGGAGGGCGCGTTCCGCGCGGGCCCAGCCGAGCCAGGCCTGGACCGGCGCGACGATGCCCAGCACGATCAGCAGGACCGACGCGGCCAGCCGCCAGTGCGGCTCGACCGGGAGGCTGAGCGCCTCCAGGGCGACACCGCCCGCGAGCAGTGCCAGCGCGGTGCGGATCCAGGCGAGGAAGGTGCGCTCGTTGGTCAGGGAGAACCGGGCGTCGGGTTCACCGCCCCGGGCGAAGACCGCACGCGGGAAGCGCCGGTCGGCACGGGGGCCCGGGTCGCTCATGCCCGCGCTCCGAACACCGCGGTGCCGACCCGGACGATCGTCGCGCCCTCCGCCACCGCTGCCTCCAGGTCCCGGCTCATCCCCATCGACAGCTCGACCGTGCCGAGTTCTGCGGCCACGGACCGCAGCCGGGCGAAACCGGCGCGGACCAGCGCGGAGTCCGGGCTGTTCGCGCCGATGGTCATGACCCCGGTCAGCCGGAGCCGGTCCAGTGCACGGACGGCGCGGGCCAGTTCGATCGCGTCCTCGGGGGCGACACCGCCCTTGGTCGATTCGCCGGAGACGTTCACCTGGACCATGACGTCCAGGGTGCGGTCGATCGCGGCGCACCGCCGGTCGAGACGCTCGGCGAGCTCGAGGGTGTCGACGCTCTGCACGCAGGTGGCCCAGCGCAGGGCGGCGTTGATCTTGTTGGACTGCAACGGACCGATCAGGTGCAGTTCCGGAGCGAGGTCGGTCAGCTCCGGGGCCTTGGCGACCAGTTCCTGGACCCGGTTCTCGCCCAGCAGCACCCGGTGGGCGGTGCCCGCCGTGGTGGCGGAGGCGGCAGCGTCGGCCTGGAGAGCGGCGCGCACGGCGGCGGCGTCCTGGGTCTTGGTGGCCAGCAGCAGGCGGACCGACCCGGCCGGGCGACCGGCGGCGGCCTCGGCTGCGGCGATCCGCGCACGCACCCGGGCCAGCCGGGCGTCGAGGGTCATCGGGCTCAGTCCCGGGCGATCGCGGCGACGACGGCGTCGGTGAGCCGCGCCAGGTCGCCGGGGGCCAGCTCGACGTCCAGGCCGCGGCGCCCGCCGGAGACCAGCACGGTGTCGAACAGCCAGACGGTCTCGTCCAGCACGGTGGGGTGCGGAGACTTCTGGCCGAGCGGGGAGATGCCGCCGACCACGTAGCCGGTGGCGCGTTCCGCGGCGGCGGGATCGGCCATCGCCGCCTTCTTCCCGCCGACGGCGTGGGCCAGCGCCTTGAGGTCGAGTCGGCCGGTCACCGGGACCACCGCGACCGTGAGCGTGCCGTCGACGTCGGCCATCAGGGTCTTGAACACCCGCTCGGGTTCCACGCCGAGCACGGCGGCCGCCTCCAGGCCGTAGCCGAGGGTCGAGCCCGGGTCGTGCTCGTAGGCGTGGGCGGTGTGGTCGACCCCGGCGGTGGTCAGCGCGACCAGGGCCGGGGTGCCCGAGGGGGTGTGCTTGGCGCGGCTCACCCCGTCAGCGTAGTCAGCCCGGCACGCTCAGACCGCGAGGCCGACCAGGCTGCCGATCCCGTAGGTGATCGCCATGGCCAGCGATCCGCCGAGCACGTTGCGCAGCACGGCCCGTCCGGTGGGGGAGCCGCCGAGCCGGGCGGACACGGCGCCGGTGAGCACGAGTGCCAGCACGACGGCGCCGAAGGTGGCGGGCACCCGGGCGGCGCCGAGCGGGGCGAGCACCACCAGCAGCGGGATCACGCCACCGACCAGGAAGGACAGCAGCGAGGCGAGCGCGGCGTGCCACGGATTGGTCAGCGCGGTGTCCTCCGGCACGACGCCGTGCGCACGCATGGTCCGCTCGGCGTCGCGCTGGCTGCTGACCGAGACGTACTCGCCCGCGGCCATCGACAGCGCCCCGGCGACCAGGGCGGCGATCCCGGCGACCACCAGCACGCCGCTGCCCACGGTGGCACCCGCGACGCCGACCACGGTGGCGGCGACCGAGACGATGCCGTCGTTCGCGCCGAGCACTCCGGCCCGCAGCCAGTTGAGGCGTTCCGCCGACGGGACCGTGGGCACGGTCGGGGCCGACGGGCGGGACAGCACGGGGGCGATCAGGTGCTCGGACAGGGTGCTCATCCCGCCACGGTAGGCCGCGAATCGCGAGCTGTCACCGAAGGAAAACCTTGCCTGACCTGCGCAAACGTAGGCGAGCCTGGCCTATCTCAGGTAAGGCTCGCCAGGGTGGGCGGCATGTAGCCGCAGGTCAGAGCGGTCCGACCGCCAGCACCCGCAGCCGGACCTCGCCGGCGGCGTCCGAGGCCGGCAGGTCGACCAGCGCGTCGATCCGCCAGTCGTGGTCGCCCTCCGGGTCGTCCAGGATCTGCCGGACGGTCCAGAGATCGCCCCGCGCACCGTGGGACTCGGGCTTCTCGTCCACCTGGAACAGCTGCGGACCGCGGGCGGGCGGGCCGGTGAGGATCTCGTCGTGGTCGTCGTAGAACGGGTCGAGGGCGTCGCCCCAGCGGTCCTCGTCCCACGGGGTGTCCTCGGCGTCCAGATCACCGAGGGCGCCCAGCGCGCGGTACTCCTCCCGGGAGGCCAGGTCCACCCGGCGGAACAGTGCGCCGCGGACCAGGGCGCGGAACGCGCGACGGTTGGTGGTGATCGGCGGGGGAGCGTCGTCCTCGGGGCGGGACTCGGTGACGGTGGCGTCGTCCAGATCCTCCGGGTGCGCCAGGCGCTCCCACTCGTCCAGCAGCGAGGAGTCGGTGCCACGGACCAGTTCGCCCAGCCACTCGATCAGGTCGCGCAGGTCCTCGGTCCGGGCGTCCTCGGGCACGATCTGGCGCAGGGCGCGGAAGGCGTCGGCCAGGTAGCGCAGCAGCACGCCCTCGGTACGGTCCAGCTGGTAGAGCGAGACGTACTCGGCGAAGGTCGCGGCACGCTCGTGCATGTCCCGGACCACGGACTTGGGGGACAGCTCGTGGTCGGCGACCCACGGGTTGCTGCGGCGGTAGGTGAGGAAGGCGGCGGTCAGCAGCTCGGCCAGCGGCTGCGGGTAGCTGATCTCCTCCAGCAGGGCCATCCGCTGGTCGTACTCCAGGCCGTCCGCCTTCATCTGGGCGACCGCCTCGCCCTTGGCCTTGTTCAGCTGGGCGGCGAGCACCTGGCGCGGCTCGTCCAGGGTGGCCTCGATGATGCTGACCACGTCGTGCGCGTAGCCGGGGTCCTCGGTGTCCAGCAGGTCGAGGGCGGCGTAGGCGAACGGGGACAGCGGCTGGTTGAGCGCGAAGGTCGCCGGGATGTCCAGGGTCAGCCGCACCGAGCGCCGGCCGTCCGGCAGGGTGACCCGCTCGACGACCCCGGCGGTGCGCAGCGACCGGTAGATCGCGATCGCCTGGCGGACCAGCCGACCGCGGGCGGCCTCCGGCTCGTGGTTGTCCAGCAGCAGGTGCCGCATGGCCGCGACCGGGTCGCCCTCCGGGCGGGCCAGCACGTTGAGCACCATGGCGTGCGAGACCGAGAACGAGGAGGTCAGCGGCTCCGGGTCGGCGTCGCGCAGGCGTTCGAAGGTCTTGTCGGTCCAGTTCACCGATCCGGCGGGGGCCTGCTTGCGGACGATCTTCTTCAGCTTCTTCGGGTCGTCTCCGGCTTTGGCCAGCGCCCGGCGGTTCTCGATCACGTGCTCCGGCGCGAGCACCAGGACCTCGCCGATGGTGTCGTAGCCCGCGCGACCGGCCCGCCCGGCGATCTGGTGGAACTCGCGGGCGGTGAGGTGACGCATCTTCACGCCGTCGTACTTGACCAGGCTGGTGAGCAGCACGGTGCGGATCGGCACGTTGATCCCGACGCCCAGGGTGTCGGTGCCGCAGACCACCCGGAGCAGCCCCTTCTGGGTGAGCCGCTCCACCACCCGCCGGTACTTGGGCAGCATCCCGGCGTGGTGCACGCCGACGCCGTGCCGGAGCAGCCGGGACAGCGTCCGGCCGAATCCGCTGGCGAACCGGAAGTCGCCCAGCTCCTCGGCGATCGCGGCCTTCTGCTCCTTGGAGGTCAGGGTCATGGACAGCAGCGCCTGGGCCCGTTCCACCGCCTCCTTCTGGGTGAAGTGCACGATGTAGACCGGTGAGCGGTGGGTGCTGACCAGCTCCTCGACCAGTTCGTGCAGCGGTTCGACCACGTAGGAGAACGTCAGCGGCACCGGTCGCTCGGCACCGGCGACCACCGCGACGCCGGTCCCGGTCCGGCGCTCGAGGTCGTCGACGAAGAACGACACGTCGCCGAGGGTCGCGCTCATCAGCAGGAACTGGGTGCGCGGCAGCTCCAGCAGGGGGACTTGCCAGGCCCAGCCGCGCTGCGGGTCGGCGTAGAAGTGGAACTCGTCCATCACGACCTGGCCGATGTCGGCGGTCGGCCCCTGGCGCAGCGCCTGGTTGGCCACGATCTCCGCCGTGCAGCAGATGATCGGCGCGTCCGGGTTCACCGCGGAATCGCCGGTCATCATGCCGACGTTGGCCGAGCCGAATGCCTCCACGAGCGCGAAGAACTTCTCCGACACCAGGGCCTTGAGCGGGGCGGTGTAGTAGGTGCGCCGGCCCTGCGCCAGGGCCACGAAGTGCGCGGCGATCGCGACCAGGGACTTCCCGGAGCCGGTGGGGGTGGCCAGGATCACGTGCTGGTTCGTGACCAGCTCCAGGATCGCCTCCTCCTGATGCGGGTACAGGGCGAGCCCGCGCTCCTCCGCCCACCCGGCGAAGGCCTCGAACAACGCGTCGGGGTCGGTCGGGTCGGCGGGGAGGCGATCGGCGAGGGAGGACACCGAGCGATCCTGTCATGCCCGGCACGGCGATTAGGGTGCAGCCCATGAGCGAGGACACCCCCACGGTCGAGATGTGGACCGACGGCGCCTGCAAGGGCAACCCCGGCGTCGGCGGGTGGGGTGCGCTGCTGCGGTCGGGCAGCCACGAGCGGGAGCTGTTCGGCGGTGAGGAGCTGACCACCAACAACCGGATGGAGCTCACCGCGGTGATCGAGGGGCTCCGGGCGCTGAACACGCCGTGCCGGGTCACGCTGCACGTCGACTCGCAGTACGTGATGCAGGGCGTGACCAAGTGGATCGCGGGCTGGAAGCGCAACGACTGGCGCACCGCGGACAAGAAGCCGGTGAAGAACCAGGACCTCTGGCAGGAGCTGGACGCCGAGGTCGCCCGGCACGCGGTCAGCTGGCAGTGGGTGAAGGGGCACGCCGGGGACCCGGGCAACGAGCGCGCTGACCAGCTGGCCAACAGGGGCGTCGACCGGATCCGGGCGGGCGCTCGCTGAACGCCCGCCCGGATCGGTGGGTCAGCCCTTCGGCTCGACCACCGTCGTCCCGCTGACGCCGGTGTCCCCGGAGACCGCGGCCGCGGTCTCCACCCGCTGCTCGTCGGCCACCTCGGTGGCCGGGTCGTCCTCGCGGCCGGGCGTCTTCATGTTGAACCGGACGATCGCCCAGCGGAACAGGAAGTAGTACACGAGCGCGTAGCCGAGCCCGATCGCGATCAGCCAGAGCGGCTGCTCCGCGATCCGGAAGTTCAGCACGTAGTCGATCGCCCCGGCGGAGAAGCCGAAGCCGTCCCGGATCCCCAGCGCGTTGACCAGGGCCAGCGACGTGCCGGTCAGCACGGCGTGGATCGCGTACAGCGGGTAGGCGACGTAGACGAAGCTGAACTCCAGCGGCTCGGTCACCCCGGTGACGAACGCGACCAGCGCCGCCGAGCCCATGACACCCGCGATCACCTTGCGGTTCTTCTTCTTGGCGGTGTGCACGATGGCCAGCGCCGCGGCGGGCAGTGCGAACATCATGATCGGGAAGAATCCGGTGGTGAAGGTGCCCGCGGTCGGGTCGCCCGCCAGGAAGCGCGGGATGTCGCCGTGAGCGACCACGCCCGCCGCGTTGGTGTACTCGCCGAACTGGAACCAGGGCAGCGAGTTCAGCAGGTGGTGCAGGCCGAAGGGCAGCAGCAGGCGGTTCAGGGTGCCGAAGATGAAGCCGCCGAGCACGGCGGAGCCGGTCACCCACTCGCCGACGGCGTTGAAGCCGCTGTTGAACCATGGGTAGATCAGGGCGAAGACCACGCCGATGATGACCGCGGCCCCCGCGGTGACGATCGGCACGAACCGGCGCCCGCCGAAGAACGCGAGATAGGCGGGCAGCTTGATCCGGGAGTACTTCTGGAACAGCAGGGCGGCGGTCAGGCCGATCACGATGCCGCCGAGGACGCCGTAGTTGATCAGCTCCTGGGTCTCGCCCTCCGCGGCCGCACCGAGGATGGTCGGCGACAGCGCGTCGGTGACGCCCTTGAACACCAGGTAGCCGACCAGGGCGGCCAGGCCGGTGGAGCCGTCGGACTTGCGGGCGTAGCCGATGGCGACACCCAGCGCGAACAGAATCGGCAGGTTGCCGATCAGCGCGTTGCCGGCCGCGGCGAACACGTCGGCGACCGGCTGGACCCAGGACCAGGATCCGGCGACGCCGTCGGCGCCGAGCATGTCGGGCTGTCCCAGGCGCAGCAGCAGGGCCGCGGCGGGCAGGGAGGCGATCGGCAGCATCAGCGAGCGGCCGATCCGCTGGAGCTGGGCGAAGCCGGGGAACCCGCGCTTGCGCTTCACGTCTGGTGTGGTGGTGGTCATGGCACTCCTCGTTGCGTGCGCTGTGCGCTCACGGTGTGACGCGGGTAACTTGTCTGGACCAGTTGCGCCAGAGTGGTCTGGACCAGCAGGATGTGTCAAGACCACTCCGGCACGACGGGAGCACTCGCGATGACGCAGCCGTCCGGCTTCAAGCACGAGACCGTGCGCGCCTACCTGGCGGAGCTGGTCGGCGAGCTGGGTGTCGGGGATCCGATCCCGTCCGAGCGGGTGCTGTGCGAGCGGTTCGGCGTCTCCCGGATGACCGTCCGGCAGGCGGTGGACGCGCTGGTGGCCGAGGGCGCGCTGCGCCGCGAGCAGGGCCGGGGCACCTTCGTGGCGCCGCGCCGCATCGACTTCGAGATGCGCCTGACCACCTTCGGCGAGGAGATGCGCTCGCGCGGCCTGGAGCCCGACTCCCGGGTCCTGTTCGCCGGACGGGTGCCCGCCACCGTGCCGATCGCCGAGGCGCTGCAGATCGCGCCCGGCGATCTCCTGCACCACCTGGAGCGGGTGCGCACCGCCGACGGTCTGCCGATGAGCGTCGAGCGGCTCTGGGTGCCGGTGGCCCTGGTGCCCGGTCTCCTGGACGGCGGCACCCCGGACAGCGTCTACGCCGCGCTGCGGGGCGCCGGGTGCGCACCGTCCTGGGGCGAGGACACCCTGACCGCCAGCGAGGCGACCGAGCACGAGAGCCGGCTGCTCGGCCTGCCGGTGGGCAACCGGGTGGTGATGCGCGCCGAACGCCGCACCTACGCCGACATCGGTCCGTGCATGTACTCGACCGCCTCCTACCGCGGCGACCGGTACAGCGTCTGGGTGCCGCTGCGTGCCCCCGGCGAGGTGCTGACCCCCCGACAGCGCAACGACGAACAGGTGAGCGCATGAACAGCCGTCGACTCCGGGTCGCTCCCGCGCCCGGCGGCCAGGCCGCCGCCATCCTCGCCGGACTCGGCGGGGTGGCGAACATCGTGGAGATCGAGCCGTGCACCACCCGGCTGCGCTGTCTGGTCACCGACCCCGCGCTGGTGGACGTGCCCGGCCTGCGAGCCGCCGGCACCTTCGGCGTGATGACCCAGGGACGGGTGGTCCAGGTGGTGGTCGGCCCCCAGGTCGACACCCTGGCGTCCGACCTGGACGACCTGCTCTAGAACCTGCACCACCCACGAAGGAGACACCATGAGCAAGGCAGCCCAGATCCTCGCCGCGCTCGGCGGCGACGACAACATCGTCGACCTCGAGCCGTGCATCACCCGACTGCGGGTGGAGGTCAACGACCCGGGGCAGGTCGACGAGGCCGGGCTCAAGGCCGCAGGGGCGATCGCGGTCGTCTTCGGCGGTGACGGCGTGCAGGTGATCGTCGGCCCCGAGGCGGACACCCTGGCCTCGGACATCGAGGACCTGCGCTGATGGCGGCGCTCTCGGTGCTGGCCCCGGTGGCCGGCACCGTCGTCGCGCTCCAGGACGTCGACGACCCGGTGTTCGCCCAGGAGATCGTCGGCCCGGGTCTGGCCATCGAGCCGCACCCCACCGAGGGAGGCCGGGTGCTGGCGCCGGTCGCCGGGACCGTGGTCAAGATGCACCCGCACGCCTTCGTGCTGGCCACCGACGACGGCAAGGGCGTCCTGGTGCACCTGGGGATCAACACCGTGCAGCTCGGCGGGGAGGGGTTCACCCTGCACGCCACCGAGCAGGACCGGGTCGAGCCGGGTCAGCTGCTGGTCGAGTGGGACCCGGCCGCCGTCACCGCCTCCGGCCGCCCGGCGGTCTGCCCGGTGATCGCGCTGGACGCGGACCCCTCGACGATCGAGCGGCTGGCCGTGCCCGGGACGGCGATCCTCCCCGGCGATCCGCTGCTGACCGTCGGCTGAGGTCCCGGGCGGCGGGCGCCGGTCGACGTGATACTGATCACGTGCCCTCGATCGCCGCGCAGCTGCGCACCCTTCCCGCCCTGACCGGCGACCTGCCCGACGTCGATCCGTTCAGCCTGTCCGCCGATCCGGCGCAGGCCTTCGTCGACTGGTTGCTGGCCGCGATCGACGTGGGCGCCCCCGAGCCGCACGCGCTCGGGGTGTCCACGGTCGACGCCGACGGTCAACCCCGCTCGCGGATCGTCCTGCTGACCGACGTGGCCGACGGCTGCTGGCGGTTCGCCACCGACGGTCGCTCGGGGAAGGCTCAGGACCTCCAGGGCGAGCCGCGGTGCGCGCTGACCATGTACTGGCAGCCGCTCGGCCGTCAGGTCCGGATCGTCGGGCGGGCCGAGCAGGTGTCCGAGGCGGAGCGCCGGGCGGACTTCCTCGCCCGGTCGCCGAGCGCCCGGGCCTCGCTGCTGGCCGGGGTGCCCGGCGCGTCGCTGTCCTCGGTGGACCAGATGCAGCAGCAGGTCCGCCGGGCCCGGGACCGGGTGGACCGCGAACCCGGCCTGGTCGCGGACGACTGGCAGGTCTGGTCGGTCCGCGCCGAGGAGGTCGAGTTCTGGCAGGGCGTCTCGGACCGGGGGCACATGCGGCTGCACTACCGCTGGGACGGCGTCAGGTGGGATCGACGGCTGATCGCTCCGTGACACCGGTGTCCGCCGCGCGGGCCGCGATCCGGTGCAGCGCCCACTCCGCCGGTCCCCGGCCGACCGTGGACCGCCAGGCCCAGCAGCCGCCGACGATCACGATCAGGAACGCCAGCCAACCCGCGGTGGTCGGCTGCCAGACCACCTGGGAGCCGACAGCCTTGATCACCAGGAGGTGACCGATGTAGGCCGTCAGCGCCAGGGCGCCGGTGGCGGCCAGCGGCGAGACGGCCCGCGGCCACCGTTCGGCGATCCACAGGCAGGCCACCAGGGTGAGCAGCGCGACGCCGATGTTGCCGAGCACCTCCGGGGTGCTGGAGCTGTGCGGCTCCGACGTGATCAGCCGGGCCAGGGTCGGCCCGGCGTCCAGCACCCGGGTCAGCACCGCGGCCGAGCCGTAGCCCAGCACGGTCGCGAGCGCACCGCCGACCAGCAGGCGGGTGCGGGTACGGGCGGCACCCAGGTCGGCCCGGGTCACGGCGAGCCCGACCAGCAGGTACCCGATCCAGACCAGCGCGGGGTAGTACTCGCCCAGCACCAGGTCGACGATCCCGCCGCCGTTCCAGGTCGCGGTGATCCGGCGCTCCAGCAGCACCCGCAGCGGCGGTGCGACCAGCACCACCAGCCCGGCGCCGATCAGCAGGGTCCGGACCGGGGTCCGCAGCAGGCAGGCCGCCACCGCGAACAGCAGGGCGTAGGTCGGCAGGATCACCACCACCGGGACGTTCAGCGTCGCGAGGGCCACCCCGACCCCCAGCAGCACGAAGGCCCGCGCCAGGATCGTCACCCGTGCCTGCACCCGTCGCACGCCCTGGACCGGACGGGCGCCGCCGGACATCAGGGCGATCGACACCCCGGACAGCACCACGAACAGCGCCGCCGACCGGCCGTCCGCGATCTCCAGCAGAGGGGTGTCCGGTCCGACGTGCGCGGTCACCATGCCGAGCACGGCCAGCCCGCGGGCCAGGTCGATCCCCTCGATGCGTCGCATGCCGTCACGGTAGTGCGCGCCCCTGGTCTCAGAGGGCAAGACGCCGGGTCCCGTACCGTGGGCGGACGTCCTAGCGTGGGCCCGTGACCACTCCCGCATCCGAGGTCTACACCCACGGACACCACGAGAGCGTGCTGCGCTCGCACCGCTGGCGCACCGCCGAGAACTCCGCCGCCTATCTGCTCCCGGGACTGGAGCCAGGTCAGCGGCTGCTCGACGTCGGCTGCGGTCCCGGCACCCTGACCCTCGGGCTCGCCGCACGGGTCGCGCCGGGGGAGGTGATCGGGGTCGACCGCTCCGAGGCCGTGATCGAGCTCGCGCGGGACGAGGCCCGTCGGGCCGGCGCCGAGAACGTCACCTTCACCACCGGGGACGCCTACGCACTGCCCTTCGAGGACGACAGCGTCGACGTCGCCCACGCCCACCAGCTGCTGCAGCACCTGCAGGACCCGGTCGCCGCGCTGGCCGAGCTGCGCCGCGTGGTCCGTCCGGGCGGGCTGGTCGCGGTCCGGGACGCGGACTACGCCGGGATGACCTGGTTCCCGCAGGACCCCGCCCTCGACGAGTGGTCCGCGCTGTACCACGAGGTCACCCAGGCCAACGGGGCCGAGGCCGATGCCGGTCGTCGGCTGCACTCCTGGGCGCTGGCCGCGGGGTTCACCGAGGACACCGTGGTCGCCACCGCCGGCGTCTGGTGCTACGCCTCCGAGGAGGACCGCCGCTGGTGGGCCGGGCTCTGGGCGGAGCGCTGCACCGAGTCCGACTTCGCCCGGCAGGCCGTCGCCCACGGCCTCGCGGACGAGGTCGGTCTGGAGCAGCTCGCCGCGGGCTGGCGGGAGTGGGGCGAGCAGCCGGGTGGCTGGTTCGCGGTGCTGCACGGCGAGGTGCTGGCACGGGTCTGATCACGGCGCACGGTCTAGGCTGACGCCCGTGCGCATCGCGAGATTCACCACCGGAGACGACCCCCGCTACGCCATCGTCGAGGGGGAGCCCGGTCAGGAACAGCTGGTCGTCATCTCCGGCGACCCGATCTACACCCCGGTGCAGCCCACCGGCGAGCGGATCCCGCTGGGCGACGGCGTCCGGCTGCTGGCCCCGGTGATCCCGCGCTCCAAGATCGTGGGCGTCGGCCGCAACTACGCCGACCACGCCGCGGAGATGGGCAACGACGTCCCGGTCGCCCCGCTGCTGTTCTTCAAGCCGAACACCTCGGTGATCGGCCCGGACGACCCGATCGTGCTGCCGGAGTGGACCGAGGAGGTCTCCTACGAGGCCGAGCTCGCGGTCGTGATCGGCAAGGTGACCAAGAACGTCACCCCGGAGAACGCGCTGCACTACGTCTTCGGCTTCACCGTGGCCAACGACATCACCGCCCGGGACGCCCAGCGCACCGACGGCCAGTGGGTGCGTGCGAAGGGGTTCGACGGGGCCTGCCCGATCGGTCCGTGGGTGGTGCCGGGCCTGGACGTCGAGGACCTGGCCGTGCGCTCGCGGGTCAACGGGGAGACCAAGCAGGACGGTCGCACCTCGCAGATGATCTTCGACGTGCCGACCCTGATCTCGTACATCTCCGAGGTCCTCACCCTGCTGCCCGGGGACATCATCCTGACCGGCACCCCGGCGGGCGTCGGGCTTCTGGAGTCCCGCGACGTGGTCGAGGTCGAGGTCGAGGAGATCGGCACGCTGCGCAACCCGGTGCTGCGCCGGAACTGAGCCCGCCCGGACTGACTAGGCTGTCGGCCGTGACTTCTCCGAGCCCCGTCCGTGTTCGCTTCTGCCCGTCCCCGACCGGAACACCGCACGTCGGCCTGATCCGGACCGCGCTGTTCAACTGGGCCTACGCCCGGCACGTCGGCGGCACGTTCGTGTTCCGGATCGAGGACACCGACCCGGCACGCGACTCGGAGGAGAGCTACCAGCAGCTGCTGGACGCGCTGCGCTGGCTGGGCCTGGACTGGGACGAGGGCGTCGAGGTCGGCGGCCCGCACGAGCCCTACCGGCAGTCGCAGCGGATGGACCTGTACCGGGACGTCGCGCGCCGGCTGGTCGAGGGCGGCTACGCCTACGAGTCCTTCGCCACGGCGGAGGAGATCGAGGCCCGGCACCGTGCCGCCGGCCGTGACCCCAAGCTGGGCTACGACGGGTTCGACCGCGCGCTGACCGACGAGGAGAAGGCCGCGTACCGCGCCGAGGGCCGCGAGCCGGTGCTGCGGCTGCGGATGCCGGACGAGGACGTCACCTTCACCGACCTGGTGCGCGGCGACGTGACCTTCAAGGCCGGATCCGTGCCGGACTACGTGATCGTGCGTGCCAACGGCCACCCGCTCTACACCCTGGTCAACCCGATCGACGACGCGCTGATGAACATCACGCACGTGCTGCGCGGCGAGGACCTGCTCTCCAGCACGCCGCGTCAGGTGGTGCTGTACCGCGCCCTGCTGGAGCTCGGTGTCGCCACCGTGATGCCGGAGTTCGGCCACCTGCCCTACGTGATGGGCGAGGGCAACAAGAAGCTGTCCAAGCGCGACCCCGAGTCGAACCTGTTCCTGCACCGGGAACGCGGCTTCACCCCCGAGGGGCTGCTCAACTACCTCTCGCTGCTCGGCTGGTCGATCGGCCCGGACCGCGACATCTTCACCGTCCCGGAGCTGGTCGAGGCCTTCGACATCCACGACGTGAACCCGAACCCGGCGCGCTTCGACCTGAAGAAGGCCGAGGCGATCAACGCCGACCACATCCGCCTGCTGGAGGCCGACGACTTCCGTGACCGCGTGGTGCCCTACCTGCACCGTGCCGGTCTGGTGCCCGCCGACTCCTACGCCTACCTGGAGCCCGCCCACCGCGCGCTGCTGGACGCCGCCGCCCCGCTGATCCAGACCCGGATCAAGCTGCTCGGCGAGGCGCCCGGCATGCTCGGCTTCCTGTTCGTCGCCGATGCGGACCTGGTGATCGAGGACGACGCGACCGGGGCTCTCAAGGGCGAGCCCGCCGCGGCCCTGGACGCCGCCACGGCCGCCCTGGAGCCGCTGACCGACTTCAGCGCCGCCGCGGTCGAGGCCGCCCTGCAGGGCGCCCTGGTGGACGGGCTGGGCCTCAAGCCCCGGTTCGCCTTCACCCCGCTGCGGGTCGCGGTCTCCGGCCGCCGGGTCTCCCCGCCGCTGTTCGAGTCGCTGGAACTGCTGGGCAAGGAGTCCTCCCTGGCCCGGATCGCCGCCCTGCGCGCCACCCTGTGAGCGCGATCGAGGGCGTCCTGTTCGACATCGACGACACCCTGGTCGACACCCGGGGCGCCTTCGCCCTGGCCCTGGCCGCGGTCTCCGCGGTGTGGCTGCCCGACCTGGCGCCGGAACGCGCTCCCGAGGTGCTGGCGCACTGGCGCGCGGACGCGAACGGCCGGTACCGCCGGTACACCCGGGGAGAGGTCGGCTACGAGGCGCAGCGGATGGCGCGCGCCAACGACCTGCACCGCGACTTCGGCGGACCCGAGCTGGACGAATCCGACTACGCCGAGTGGAACGGGCTGTTCGAGCGGACGTTCACCGCGTCCTGGGCCGCGCACGCCGATGCGCCCGACGTGGTGGACCGGCTGCTCGCCGACGGGCTGAAGGTCGGTGCGCTGTCCAACGCCGCCACCGCCTACCAGGTGCGCAAGCTGACTGCCGCCGGGCTGATCGACCGGGTGCCGATGCTGGTCGGCGTCGACACCCTGGGCTTCGGCAAGCCCGATCCGCGGGTGTTCACCGAGGCCTGTGCGCGGTTGGGCACCGAGCCGTCCCGCACGGTCTACGTCGGGGACGAGCTGGACGTGGACGCCCGCGCGGCGACGGCCGCGGGGCTGCACGGGGTGTGGCTGGACCGGGCCGGCGCGGGGTCCGCCGTGCACGCCGGGGAGCTGCTCGCGGCGGGGGAGCGGGACCGGGTGATCCGCTCGTTGGCGGAGCTGCCGGGGCTGCTCGCCACGGCGTGACGGGCGGCACAGGGCGGCCGGTTTGGTACCGGGCCTGATGGTCCGGTAATGTTCTCGTTCGGCAAGGCGTCCACTCCGGCGCCGGTCCTCCTCCCTCGTGACGTTGCTCGTCGCGGTGGAATGCGGGCCGGATCAGGGAGAACGCAATGCATTGGGGTATGGTGTAATTGGCAGCACGAGTGATTCTGGTTCACTTAGTCTAGGTTCGAGTCCTGGTACCCCAGCGCATGACCCGCGAGAGAGGCTCGGACGAGCGGATTTCGCAGGACAGGCACAGTGAGGTAGAGTAGTTCCCGGTCAGCCCGCAAGGACCTGATCACCCAGGCCCCCATCGTCTAGCGGCCTAGGACGCCGCCCTCTCACGGCGGTAACAGGGGTTCAAATCCCCTTGGGGGTACAACGGAAAGGCCCGATCGCAGCAATGCGGTCGGGCTTTTCTCATGTCCAGGCGAAAGGGTGCGGTCGTCCCGCCGCGGCCCGATCGGTCTCCCGATCCCTTCCGGCCGTCCGATCTGTTGCGGTCGCCCGATCTGTGCCGGACGTCCGGCGGGGCCGGACCCGTGGTGGGCCCGGCCCCGCCGGATGCGATCGGGCGTGACGTCACTCCGCGGTGCGGCGCAGCACCTCGGTGAGCCGGTTCGCCGCCGAGACCACCGCGGCGGCGTGTAGGCGACCGGGCTGACGGGAGAGCCGCTCGACGGGCCCGGAGATCGACACCGCGGCCACGACGCGGCCGGACTGGCCGCGCACCGGAGCGGAGACGGACGCGACACCGACCTCGCGCTCGGAGACGGACTGCGCCCAGCCCCGGCGCCGGACGCCGGACAGGATGGTCGCAGTGAACTTCGAGCCCTGCAGGCCGCGGTGCAGCCGGTCGGGCTCCTCCCAGGCGAGCAGGATCTGCGCCGCGGAGCCGGCGGCCATCGTCAGGGTGGCACCGACCGGGATCGAGTCCCGCAGGCCGATCGGACGCTCGGCGGCGGCCACGCAGATCCGCTGGTCGCCCTGGCGGCGGTACAGCTGGGCGCTCTCCCCGGTGTGGTCGCGCAGCGCGGTGAGCACGGGGCCGGCGGCGGCGAGCAGCCGGTCCTCGCCGGCGGCGCTGGCGAGCTCGCTCAGGCGCGGCCCGAGGACGAATCGGCCCTGCATGTCCCGGCCGACCAGGCGGTGGTGCTCCAGCGCGACGGCCAGTCGGTGGGCGGTCGGCCGGGCCAGGTGAGTGGCGTTGACCAGCTGCGCGAGGGTGGCGGGGCCCGCCTCGAGGGCGTTGAGGACGGCCGCGGCCTTGTCCAGAACGCCGACTCCGCTAGAGTTGTCCATAGGTCGATACTAGCGTCTCATTCGCTGAGACGCTACGACGACACCCGAGAAGCATCTCAGCGAGCCCCCACGCGAGGAGACCAGACATGGCCGGCACCCTGGCAGAGAAGGTGTGGAACGACCACATCGTGCGACGAGGCACGGACGGCGCCCCGGACCTGCTCTACATCGACCTGCACCTGGTGCACGAGGTCACCAGCCCCCAGGCGTTCGAGGGCCTGCGGCTGGCCGGCCGGCAGGTGCGACGCCCGGACCTCACGCTCGCCACCGAGGACCACAACACCCCCACCCTGGACATCGACCTGCCGATCGCGGACGAGACCAGCCGGACCCAGATCGACACGCTGCGCAACAACGCGCGGGAGTTCGGGGTCCGACTCCACTCGCTGGGCGACGCCGACCAGGGGATCGTGCACCAGGTCGGCCCGCAGCTGGGGCTGACCATGCCCGGCCTGACCGTGGTCTGCGGCGACTCGCACACCTCGACCCACGGGGCGTTCGGCGCGTTGGCGTTCGGGATCGGCACCAGCGAGGTCGAGCACGTGATGGCGACCCAGACCCTGCCGCTCGCGCCGTTCAAGACGATGGCGATCACGGTGAACGGTGCGCTGCCCCTGGGGGCCACCGCGAAGGACATCATCCTGGCGGTGATCGCCAAGATCGGCACCGGTGGTGGCCAGGGCTACGTGCTGGAGTACCGCGGCGAGGCCATCCGCTCCCTGTCGATGGAGGGCCGGATGACGATCTGCAACATGTCGATCGAGGCCGGCGCCCGGGCGGGCATGATCGCCCCCGACCAGACCACCTTCGACTACCTCAAGGGCCGTCCGCACGCCCCCGAGGGCGAGGACTGGGACGCGGCGGTGGAGTACTGGTCGACCCTGCGCAGCGACGACGACGCCACCTTCGACACCGAGGTGATCATCGAGGCCGCCGAGCTGGAGCCCTTCGTCACCTGGGGCACCAACCCGGGTCAGGGTCTGCCGCTGTCCGCCAACGTCCCGGTGCCGGAGGAGATCGCGGACGCCAACGAGCGGATCGCCGCCGAGCGCGCCATCGAGTACATGGGCCTGACCCCGGGTCGCCCGCTGCGGGAGATCGCGGTGGACACCGTGTTCATCGGGTCGTGCACCAACGGCCGGATCGAGGACCTGCGGGCCGCGGCCAAGCTGATGCGCGGCGCGCACAAGGCGGACTCGGTGCGGGTGCTGGTGGTGCCGTCCTCCGCCCGGGTGCGCATCCAGGCCGAGGAGGAGGGCCTGGACCGGATCTTCCTGGAGTTCGGGGCCGAGTGGCGCAACGCCGGATGCTCGATGTGCCTGGGCATGAACCCGGACCAGCTGGCGCCGGGGGAGCGGTCGGCCTCCACGTCGAACCGCAACTTCGAGGGGCGGCAGGGCAAGGGCGGCCGCACCCACCTGGTGTCGCCGCTGGTCGCCGCGGCGACCGCGATCCGCGGCACGCTGTCGTCGGTGTCCGACCTCGGTGAGGGCATCGAGGTGCCGGACGGCTCCCCGCTCACCGACCTGCAGCCCGCCTGATCCCGACCGACCCGAATCGAGCACTCTGATGGAAAAGTTCACTTCGCACACCGGCGTCGGGGTCCCGCTGCGCCGCAGCAACGTCGACACCGACCAGATCATCCCGGCGGTCTACCTCAAGCGGGTCACCCGGACCGGGTTCGAGGACGCGCTGTTCTCGGCCTGGCGCAACGATCCGGAGTTCGTGCTGAACCAGGACGCCTACCGCTCCGGCTCGGTGCTGGTGGCCGGTCCGGACTTCGGCACCGGCTCCTCGCGTGAGCACGCGGTCTGGGCCCTGAAGGACTACGGCTTCAAGGCGGTGCTGTCCGCCCGGTTCGCGGACATCTTCCGCGGCAACTCGGGCAAGCAGGGGCTGCTGGCCGCGCAGGTCTCGCAGGAGGACATCGAGCTGATCTGGAAGGTGCTGGAGACCCATCCCGGCACCGAGGTCACGGTCGACCTGGCGACCCGCACCGCCAGCTGCGAGGACATCGTGGTGCCGTTCCACGTCGACGACTACACCCGCTGGCGCCTGATGGAGGGGTTGGACGACATCGGCCTGACCCTCCAGCACGAGGACGAG
>NZ_JANZKP010000028.1 GCF_025642745.1 Cellulomonas sp. RIT-PI-Y | reverse complement strand
CCCAAAACGCCCGAACAGCGCCAACTTCTTCGCACTCGACCGAGGGCTGTCCACAGATGGCGGCTCGGGGGTGGATCGGCCAGGTTCGGGATCGCGAGGATGCGCGGATGGGAGCGACGAGCCGGGCCTTCACGGTCGAGCAGGCAAGACGCGCCGGGGTCAGCGATGGGGTCCTCTACCGCTCGGGCCTCCGGCAGCCGACGCGTGGCGTGCGCACGGTGGACGCGCCGCCCGAGCGGGATGACGTCGTCGGCCGGTGCCGAGAGTTCCTTCCCGCGCTGCCTCGAGCCGTCGCCTTCAGTCATGCGACCGCCGTGGACCTGTGGGGGATCGACCGGCCACGCGGGCTGCGCCGACCCGATGACCTGCACATCCTCGTCCCCCACGCCGCAGCACGACCGCAGCGGAAGGGTGTCGTCGCGCATTGCGGATCACTGGCGGGGCGTCGTCGAGCGCGATCGGGACTGCCGGTGGTGGGGGTGGAACAGACCTGGGTGCAGCTGGCCGCAGAGCTCAGCCCGCAGGAGCTCGTGGTGCTCGGCGACGCCATGCTCCGCCGACGGGGTCCGTGGACCAGCGTCCGACAGCTGACCGACGCCGTCGCGCGCATGGCTCCGGGGACGCGAGGAGTGGCCCGCGCCCGCGAGGCGCTCCCGCTGCTGCGCGCCGGGACCGACTCCTGCCAGGAGACCCGTCTCCGTCTCGTCCTGATCGCCGGAGGTCTGCCGACGCCGCGGGTGAACGAGCCCGTCTTCGCCTCGAACGGCACCTTCATCGCGCTCCCGGACCTCAGTTTCCCGGACGATCGCGTCGCGATCGAGTACGACGGGGATCTGCACCGCACCGACCGTTCGACCTGGCAGCGGGATGTCCGTCGCCGCCGCATGCTCGACGCCGCCGGCTGGGCCGTGATCTCCTGCACCGCGCACGACATCAGCCACCCCACCAACGCCCTCACCGCGATCTACACGACCCTCCGCAGCCACCGGCGACGGTGAATGCGAAGAACTCGTCGCCCAAACCGCCCGAACCGCGACGACTTCTCCGCACTCGGCGCCCAGGGGGCTGCGGGTGTGCTGCGGGTGTGAGGGACCGGGGGTCAGGACAAGGGGTCGGTCGCGACCATGTCGTGGCCGAGGACGTCGGGCGGCCCGGTGTACGGGGTGACGTGGTCGGCCCAGCGCTCCGCGTCGTCCTGCGGGCGGTAGCCGAGCGCGCGGGCACCGGTCAGATCCCACCAGCCCCGGGTGTTCGCGGAGATCCCCCAGACGGTGGCCGGACCGGTCACCGGCCCACGCAGTGCGGCGTCGACCAGTCGCACGGCGTCCGCGGGGCTGAGCCAGATCGCCAGGTCGAAGGTCGTCAGCGGGCGGGGCGCGCACTGCCCGATCCGGAGCGAGACGACCTCCAGGCCGTACTTGTCCGCGTACAGGCTTCCGAGCGCCTCGAGGGCGACCTTGGACACCCCGTAGAACGAGTCCGGGCGACCGGCGACGTCCCCGGGCACCGGGCCGTCCACCACCGGGTGGTACCCGACCGCGTGGTTCGAGGACGCCAGCACCACCCGGCGCACCCCGGCACGACGGGCGGCCTCCAGGACCCGGAACGTGCCGTCGACGTTGGTGGCGAGGATCGCGGGCCAGTCGCTCTCGGTCGGGATGCCGCCCAGGTGGACCACGGCGTCGCAGCCGGTGAACAGGGCGGTCAGCCGCTCGATCGCGTCGTCCGCGGTGAGGTCGACCCCGGCGATCGCGGCCCCGTCGGCGTCCGCGTCGCGGTCGATCAGGCGCAGCGTCCAGCCGAGCGCCGGCAGACCGCCGTCCACGTCGCGCAGGTAGCCCGCGATCCGGCCGGCGCCGCCGGTGAGAGCGACCTCGGTCACGAGTAGGCCGGACCGCCGGGCAGACCGAACAGCTCCTCCAACGAGGAGGCGTCCCGCAGGTGCAGCTGGTGGATCAGGTCCGCGCCGACGTACCGCAGGTGCCAGCCCTCCGGCCGGTAGCCGGTGCGGTCCTGGTTCTCCGCGGTGTAGCGGACCACGAACCCGAACTCCTCGGCGTGCGCCGCGAGCCACCGGCCCTCGGCGGTGTCGGCGAAGCACTGCTCCAGATCGCATTCCGGGCGGGTGCTGCTGCCCAGGTCGACCGCCAGGCCGGTCTGGTGCTCGGAGTACCCGGGACGCGCCGAGACCTCGTCGGCACCCGGGACACCCATCTGCGCGGCCCAGGCGGAGTAGACCTCGCCCTGCCGTTCGGCGGAGCGGTAGCCGGAGACCAGCGTCGGCGAGACCCCGGCCGCGGCGGCTGCCCCGCGCAGCGCGGTCAGGGCGTCGGCGGCTTCCCGGCGCAGTTCGAGCACACCGCCGTCGACCGGCACCAGCTCGGCCGGGACGTAGTCGGCGGGCAGCGGGCGCTGCTTGTTCACGATCACGGCCAGCGAGGACGGATCCTCGGGCGGGGTGAGCGGTTCGACCCGGAGGACCTCCGCGAGCCGGTCGCCCTGCGGCCGTGGGTCGGGCCACGGCCCCGCCACCGCCGGTGCGGCCCCGGCGGCGCCCAGCACGAGGCCGAGCGCGAGCGTGCTGAGCACACGACGGCGCGTGGAGGGGCGGCTGACAGGCATGGCACTCGATCGGTCGGGAGGGGACGACCCCACCAGTCTGACCCGCCGGACCGGCTCTGGCCAGCCCGTGCACCCGGATCTCATCGACGGGGGTCGGCCAGCGGGATCAGCCGCGCGGCCGCGTACGCCACGGCGAGGTCCGGGTCGCCGACCAGCGGCACCGCCGCCCGCGCCCAGGTCATGCGGCTGTCGAGCACCTGATCGAAGGCCCTTCCCAGCACCGGGTAGCGAGGGTCGCCGTACAGGACGTCGAGCGGGTGGTCGGACCCGCTCGCGATCACGGCCGCGACCATCCGCTGCGCCTCGGCCGGATCGGCCCCGGAGCGATCGGTCACGCCGTGCAGGGTCACCGACCATGCCACGTCGGTCAGGAAGTCCAGGATCGCCTCGCGGGCGCCGAGAGCGTCCGGGCAGGGCAGGCAGGCGGCCAGGGCGTCCGCGACCCGGGCGGTCACCGGCGACGGCGTGCCACGGTGCATGATCGCGGAGCCGAGGAACGCCTGTGCCCGCCGCCGAGCCGCCCGGTCGCCGAGCAGTCCGAGCACCCGGTGCAGGTCGTCGGCCCGGCCGTGCGCGTGGACCGAGTCGGAGCCGTCGAGCCCGGTGAGGATGTCGTGTGCAGTCGCCGTCACATCTGCCAGGTTCGCGCCGCTCAGGCACCCTGGTACAGAGATCGAACCGCGCATGAGTGGAGGAGCCGCTGTGTTTGAGGGTGTGTCCGCGTTTCCCCTGAGCCCGATAGGTGACGAACAGGTGGACACCACCGCCCTCGGACGGATCGTCGACCGGCTGACCGCGGCCGGGGTCGACTCGATCGGTGCCTTGGGTTCCACCGGCGCCGCTCCTCTGCTCTCCCGCGAGGAACGGGCCACCGTGCTGCGGACCGTGGTCGAGCACGCGGACGGCACCCCGGTGATCGCGGGGATCGGCGCGCTGCGGACCCGGGACGTCCTGGCCCATGCCGACGACGCCCAGGCCGCGGGTGCCCGGGCCCTGCTGCTCGCCCCCGTGTCCTATCAGCCGCTCACCGCCGACGAGGTGGTCGAGCTGTTCCGCACCGTACTCGCCGCCGTGGACGTGCCGGTGGTCCTCTACGACAACCCGCGGACCACCCGCTTCACCTTCACCCCGGAGCTCTACGCCAGGATCGCGGCCATGGGCGGCATCGCCGCGGTGAAGGTGCCCGGGGTCCCCGCGGACCTGCCCGGCCTGCGGAGGCTGCTGCCCGACGGCACCGCGATCGGGGTGGCCGGCGACGGCTACGGCGCGGCCGGGCTGGCGGTGGGCTGCGACCTCTGGTTCAGCTCGATCGCGGGCATCCTGCCGGAGCCGGTGCTCGCGATCGCCCGGGGAGCGGATCCCGAGCCGCTGTCCCCGCTGTGGGCCCTGATCGCCGAGCACGGTGGGCTGCGGGTGTCCGCGGTCGCCGCACGACTGCTCGGACTCGTCGAGGGTCCGTGCCTGCCGGCGCCGGTCCGGGAGCCGGACGACCCGCGGGTGGCGGCGACCCTGCGCGAGCTCGGCCTGGTCTAGCCGACCAGGACGCGTCCGGCACCGATCACGACCTCCCGGGCGGGTGCCCGCACCAGCGCGTCCATCGGGTTCTCCGCGTCCAGCAGGACCAGGTCCGCCCGCCCGCCGACCACCAGGTCGTGCTCGGCCTCGGTGCGACCGACCGCCCACGCGCCCGCGCTGGTCAGGCCGCGCACCACCCGGGTCAGGTCCTCGTCCCGGGCGAGCGACGACGCGCGGGCGAACTGCCAGCCGATCCCCATCGTGTCGCCGGTGCCGTACGGGCTCCACAGGTCGCGGATGCCGTCCGTGCCGAAGCCGACCGGCACCCCGGCGGCGTCCAGTTCGCCCAGCGGGAGCTGCGGCAGACGGAGCGGCGCGACCGTGGTCATCGACACTCCCGCCTCCCCCATCCGGGCCAGCAGCTCGCGACGCGGACCCTCCGGCAGCTGCGCGATAGCGAAGCCGTGCGCGATGGTCACCCGGCCGCCCAGCCCGAGGTCGGCGGTGCGCTCGACGATCAGCTCGACCTGGAACGCCCCGAGCTCCGCCGGGTCGTGCAGGTGGATGTCGACGCCCACCCCCTCCTCGGCCGCCAGCCCCAGGATCGCGTCGATCTGGCCGACCGGGTCACGGTCGATCCCAGCCGGATCCAGGCCACCGATGTGCTCGGCACCCGCGCGCGCCGCGTCGCGGAGCAGGTCCAGGACACCGGGACGCCGCAGCACCCCGTCCTGCGGGAACGCCACGATCTGCACGTCCAGCGCCCCGTCGTAGGCCGCGGCCGCCTCGCGCACCGCCTCGAGGCCGCGCAGGCCGACCCCGAGGTCGACGTCGACGTGGCTGCGGATGGCCGTGGTGCCGTGCGCGACCATCTCGGCCAGCACCGCGGCGGTGGGCCGGACGCCGGGGATGCCGAGCTCGTCCCGCCGTGCTCGTTCGTGCCGGATCCGTCCCTCGGTGCCGCCCTCGCCGCCGTAGGACTGCCCCCACCACGACTTGTCGACATGGGCGTGGGCGTTCACGAGGCCGGGCAGCGCCAGCAGCCCGCGACCGTCGACGACCTGCGCGGGGTCCAGCTCGGTCGGGTCGACCGCACCGATCCGTTCGATCCGGCCGTCGGTGCCGATCAGCAGGTCGGTGCGCTCACCGCCCCACGGACGGATGTCGCGGACCAGACGGACGGGGCGCAGGGCATCGGTGCTCATGACCTCGCATCCTCACCCGGGGAGCCCCCGGCGCGAAACTCAGCCGTCGCCGCGCAGCTCCAGACTGATCTGCTCGGCGTCGATCGCCTCCAGCGCGCCGCTGAGCGCCTCGGCATCGAAGGTGCCGTCGTCGCGCGCGTCCAGCAGGGCGGTGCGCTGCGCCCGCAACCGGTCGGCCTCGCTGACCTCGCCGTCGTCGACGCCTTCCGCGGCCGCGGCGGCCTCCTCCAGCAGCGCGACCAGCCGGCCGTGCTCCTCCGCGTTCTCCGCCTCCTGCCGGGCTGCGGCCTCAGCGTCCGGCGCGAGCCGACCCGCGAGCCAGCCGATGGTGCCGCCCTGGAGCAACAGCGAGAACGCCGCCACGATGAACGCGATCACCACGAGCAATGCGCGGGCAGGGGTCTCGGCGGGCAAGGTCTGGGCGGCGGCCACGGTGATCGCACCGCGCATCCCGGCCCAGACCACGATCACGCCCTCGCGCTTGCCGAGCGGGGACCGGCTGAAGTAGTCGATGTCGGCGAGCATCCGGCGGACCCGGGTGCTGAACCGGCTCAGGTCGGCCTGCCGGGTCTCCGGGCCACGGCGACCGTTGCGCCGGGCGATCAGCTTGAGCCGGAGGCGCAACGACTTGCGGGGCTTGCGGCCGAGGCGGCCGAACGGCTCCGGCCCGCGCCCCGGTCGGTCCACCGCGGCACGTTCCCCCTCGCCGAGCGCCGGGATCGGTGTGCCGGGGTCGTAGATGACCTGCTCGTCACCGGTGGGCCGGTCCTCGACCTGTCGGTCACCGGTGGGCCGGTCGTCGGCAGGTGCCTCCGCCGATTCCGGGGCGGTCGACTCGGTGACCGCGTCCCGGAACGACCGGGCGTCCTCCACCCCGGCCGGGCCGCGGCGCCGCGCGAACCGCTCCGCCTCCCGTCGTGACAACGGCCCGTCGCCGCGCGGCAGCTCGTCCGCGGCTGCGTCCTCCGCCGCCACCTCCCGCCGCACCGCCGGGCCGCCGAGCCGGGGCAGCTGTGCGCGGTTGGTGCCCGGCCTCGGCCCCGCAGCGATCTCGCCACGGGCCCAGGCCTCGCGCTGGCGGACCAGGAACTTCTGCGCCCATTCCGGGTCGGCGAGCGTCTTCTCGATCGCGGTCAGGCGTGGTGCCACCGCCGCCCCCCGGGCCGCCTTGCGCCGCAGGCGGGCCAGCATCGGGATCACGAACCCGGCGCGCAGCAGCACGGTGATCAGCAACGCGGCGGCGGCCAGCCCGATCGCGGTGCCCAGCCCCTGGTGTTCGGCGTGCACCTCCTCCACCAACCCATAGAGCTGCAGGCCCATGGTCAGGAAGATGACGCCCTCCAGCATGAGCTCGACCGTCGCCCAGTTCTGCCCATCCGAGAGCCGGTGCTGCGGGGAGAGCAGCCGCGGTCCGCGCCAGCCCGTGATCAGTCCGGCGACCACCGCGGCGACCAGGCCGGAGCCGTGCAGCTCCTCGGCGGGGATGGAGGCGATGAACGGCACCGTGAAGCTGAGCAGGGTGTTGACCGTCGCATCGGTGACCTTGGCCCGGAGCCGGACGTTCAACCGCCCGACGATCCAGCCGATCACCACCGCGATGCCGACCGAGTAGAGGAAGGTGCCGAGGGCGTGCCAGAACGAGAACGCCACCGCGGTGGCCGCGATCGCGGTGCGCAGCACCACCAGGGCGCTGGCGTCGTTCAGCAGTCCCTCGCCCTCCAGCAGCGCGACCACCCGGGGTGAGGCGCCCGCGTTCTTGACGATCCGGGTGGCCACGGCGTCGGTCGGGCTGATGATCGCGCCGAGCGCCACGCCCCAGGCGAGGTCGATCCCGGGGATCACCCAGGCGAAGAACAGTCCGAGCACCAGGGAGGTGCCGACCACCAGCACCACCGACAACCCGCTGACCGCTCCGAAGTCGCGGCGCAGGCTCATGGTGGGCATGGACACGGCGGCGGAGTACAGCAGCGGGGGCAGCACCCCGGCCAGGATCCACTCCGCCTCGATGTCCACCGCGGGCACCACCGGCAGGAAGCTGACCAGGATCCCGACCAGGACCAGGATCAGCGGTGCGGGCAGCCCGAAGCGTGGCGCGTACACCGCGGCAGCGGCGGTCACCAGCAGGGTCAGGACGATGACGACGATGGCCAGCACGTCCGCGACCCTAACCCGTGGCTCAGCCCTGCGCGGGCACCTCGTCCCCGGTCGTGACCGCCTGATCCGCGTCGTCGACCACCGCGGCGGCGAACTGCGACTGGTACAGCCGGTGGTAGGCGCCGTTCCGGGTGATCAGCTCATCGTGGCTGCCCTTCTCGACGATCGCCCCGTGCTCCATCACCAGGATCAGGTCGGCGTCGCGGATCGTGGACAACCGGTGCGCGATCACGAAGGACGTCCGGCCCTGGCGCAGCGACGCCATGGCCTGCTGCAGCAGCCGCTCGGTCCGGGTGTCCACCGAGCTGGTCGCCTCGTCCAGGATCAGCACCGACGGCCGGGCCACGAAGGCCCGGGCGATGGTGATCAGCTGCTTCTCCCCCGCCGAGATGTTCGCCGCGTCCTCCTCCAGCACCGTGTCGTAGCCGTCCGGCAGGGAGTGCACGAACCGGTCCACATAGGTGGCCTTCGCCGCCGCGAGCACCTCCTCGTCGGTGGCCGACTGCCGCCCGTACCGGATGTTCTCCCGGATGCTCCCCGAGAACAGCCACGGGTCCTGGAGCACCATCCCGGTCCGGGCGCGGGCGTCGTGCCGGCTGAGCGACGCGATGTCCTGCCCGTTGACGAGGATCCGGCCGCCGTCCAGCTCGTAGAACCGCATCAGGAGGTTGACCAGCGTGGTCTTGCCCGCACCGGTCGGCCCGACGATGGCCACGGTCTGGCCCGGCCGCACCGTGAAGGACAGGTCCTCGATCAGCGGCTGGTCCTCCCGGTAGGAGAACCGCACGTGCTCGAACTCGATCGTCCCGTCGCCCTCGGCCGGGGCCGGTGCCCGCGGGTCGTCCGCGGACTGCTCATCCTCGTCCAACAGCTGGAACACCCGCTCAGCGGAGGCGGTGCCGGACTGCACCACCGCTGCCATGCCGCCGAGCTCGGACAGCGGCTGGGTGAACATCTGCGCGTACTGGATGAACGCCTGCACCGACCCCAGCCGCATCGTGCCGTTGGCGACCATCAGGCCACCCATGACCGCGATCCCGACGTAGGTCAGGTTCCCGACGAAGCTCATGCCCGGCCAGATGATCCCGGACAGGAACTGGGCCTTGAACGACGCCTGGTACAGCTCCTCGTTCTCCGCGGTGAACCTGTCCTGGAAGTCACGACGACGGCCGAAGACCTTCACCAGGGCGTGGCCGGAGAACGACTCCTCCACCCGGGCGTTCAGCCGGCCCACCTTGCGCCACTGGATCCCGAAGGCCTTCTGCGACTTCGGCCCGATCACCCCGAAGATCACGCCCATCAGCGGCAGGGACACCAGCGCGATCAGTGCCAGCTGCCAGGAGATCGAGAACATCATCACCAGCACGCCGATCACGGTGAGGATGCTGGTCAGGGCCGTGGACAGCGACTGCTGCATGGTCTGGGTGATGTTGTCGATGTCGTTCGTGACCCGGCTGATCAGCTCACCGCGCTGCACCCGGTCGAAGTACCGCAGCGGCAGGCGGTTGATCTTCGCCTCGACGTCCTCGCGCAGCCGCCACATCGCCCTGACCATGACGATGTTGATGATGAAGCCCTGCGCCCAGGTCAGGAACGCGCCCGCCGCGTACAGCACGAGCACCGTGAGCAGGATCGAGCCCAGTCGGCCGAAGTCGATGCCCTGGCCCGGGACCAGCCGGTCCATCGCCTCGACCATCGCCGCGAGCTGGTCCTGCCCGGCGGCCCGCAGCCCCTCGGCCGCCTGCTCCTGGGTGGTCCCCGCGGGCAGCTGGTTCGAGACGTAGCCCTCGAAGACCTCGTTGGTGGCGTTCCCGAGGACCCGCGGCGCGAGCACGGTCAGCACCACACCGCCGGCGCCCATCAGGCTGACCGCGATCAGCGCGGTCAGGTACGGACGGAGCAGGCCGAGCATCCGGCCGAAGCTCGCCTTGAAGTTGTCAGCCTTGCCGGGTGCCACGGAGTCCCACGAGTCCGAGGCGATCCGGGCCTGCTCGCCCAGTTCCAGCTCGTACTTCTCGTCCTCGGTCAGCTCCGGGGTGGTCTTCTGGTCGCTCATGCTCCGGCCTCCACGGACAGCTGGGACTCCGCGATCTCGCGGTAGGTCTGATTGCTCGCGAGCAGATCGGCGTGCGTGCCGATCCCGGCGATCTGGCCGTCCTCCAGCACGATGATCTGGTCCGCACCGGTCACCGTGGACACCCGCTGGGCGACGACGACCTTGGTCACCTCCGGCAGCTCGGTCCACAGGGCCTGCCGCAGCCGGGCATCGGTGGCCAGGTCCAGCGCACTGAACGAGTCGTCGAACACCAGGATGTCCGGTCGCCTGATCAGCGCCCGCGCGATCGCGAGCCGCTGCCGCTGGCCGCCGGAGACGTTGGTGCCGCCCTGCGCGATCCGGGCCTCCAGCCCGCCGTCCATCTGCTGCACGAAGTCGCTGCCCTGCGCGATCTCCAGCGCCCGCCACAGGTCGCCGTCCGAGGCGTCCTCGTTGCCGAGCCGGAGGTTCGACGCGACGGTCCCCGCGAACAGGAACGGCCGTTGCGGCACCAGTCCGATCCGGGACCAGAGCGTCTCCAGCTCGGCGTCCCGGACGTCGACGCCGCCGACCCGGACGGCACCCGACGTGGTGTCGAACAGCCGCGGCAGCAGCGAGATCAGGGTGGTCTTGCCGGCACCGGTCGACCCGATCACCGCCAGCGTCTGCCCCGGTCGCACGTCGAAGCTCACCCGGGACAGCACGGGGTGCTCGGCGCCCGGGTAGGTGAAGGTCACGTCGTCGAAGGCGACCGCCCCGGGCTCGGGGAAGTCCCGCACCGGCTGCTCGGGTGCGCTGAGCGTCGACTCCGAGTTCAGCACCTCCGTGATCCGCTCCGCCGAGACCGCCGCCCGCGGGATCATCACGGTCATGAAGCTGGCCATCAGCACGCCCATCAGGATCTGACCGATGTACTGCATGAAGGCCAGCAGCGTGCCGATCTGCACGGAGCCCTCGTCCACCTGGATCGCACCGAACCAGATCACGCCGATCGTGGTCACGTTCAGCACCAGCATGGCCAGCGGGAACAGGATCACGAACAGCGACCCGATCTTGCGGCCGACCACCAGGATGTCGGTGTTCGCCTCCCGGAACCGCTCGGCCTCGATCGGCTCCCGGACGAAGGCCCGGACCACCCGGACACCGGTCAGCTGCTCGCGCATGATCCGGTTCACCGTGTCGAGCCTGACCTGGTAGCTCCGGAACAGCGGCACCATCCGGCTGATCACGACACCCGCGATCAGCAGCAGCGTCGGCACCGACACCGCGATCAGCCAGGACAGGCTCACATCCTGCCGCAGCGCCATCACGATGCCGCCGATCGCCAGCAGCGGAGCGGTGACCAGCATGGTCGCGCCCATCATGGTGACCATCTGCACCTGCTGGACGTCGTTGGTGTTCCGGGTGATCAGCGACCCGGCGCCGAACTGCGACACCTCGCGCTCGGAGAACCCGGACACCCGGCCGTAGATGTCGTCCCGCAGGTCACGACCGACCTGCATGGCGGCCCGCGCCGCGAAGAAGGTGGCGACGATCGCCGCCAGGATCTGCCCCAGCGACACGGCGAGCATGAAGCCGCCGGTCCGCCAGATGTACCCGGTGTCCCCCTGCGAGACGCCCCGGTCCACGATGTCCGCGTTCAGGCTGGGCAGGTACAACATGGCCAGCGCGGACGCGAACTGGAACACCAGCACGCCGAGCAGGAACCATCGGTAGGGCGCCAGGTAGCGAAGGAGTAGTCGTCCGAGCACGCAGGTCTCCGGGGGTGAGTGCCCGCCGCGAGGGGCGAACCAACGGGTCAACGAGCACGTCCGCCCCAGCGAGCCGGGTTGCGACGGTGTGGCCGGACAGAGCCGGGCGAGAGACACACCATAGGCACCGGGGTCTGACACGCACAGCGTTTTCATGGCGAACCCGGCCCACGGCGCCGACGCGCGGGGCGGGGGCCGGGTTCCGGCAGGTCGACGACGATCCGACCCCCCGACCCCGATCATCTCGACTACCGTGGTTCCCCGTGACGAACCAGCAGGTCATGGATGCCCTCCGCGCCTTCGTGGCCGAGCGCGACTGGGCCCAGTTCCATAGCCCCGAGAACCTCGCGAAGAGCATCGCCATCGAGGCGGGAGAACTTCTCGAGGTGTTCCAGTGGGATCCGGACGCCGACCCGGATCGACTGGCGGAAGAGTTGGCTGACGTGCTGACCTACTGTCTGCTGCTGGCCGACCGCGCGGGACTGGACGTGGACACGATCGTGCTCGAGAAGCTGGAACGCACGCGCGCCAAGTACCCGGTGGAGAAGGCGAAGGGGCGCAGTACGAAGTATGACCAGCTCTGACATCACCGAGTTCCCGTTCCGATCGAAGGCACTCGCCGGGCTCGGGGATCAGACGACCCATCTCAACTGGCCGGTCGTCTACGCCCTGACCGGCGGCAAGCGGATCTACATCGGCGAAACCCTGCACCTGGTCACGCGGATGCGGCAGCACCTGCGCACAAAGGAGGATCTGCGCCTGACCCGCGGACGAGTAGTGGTACGCGACCGCTTCAACAAGTCCGCGTGTCTCGATCTCGAATCCCACTTGATCCAGTGGTTCGCCGCGCAGCAGGGCTTCACCGTTCTCAACGAGAACAACGGCATAGTCGACGCCGACTACTTCGACCGCGACAGCTACCGAGCCTCGTTTCCGGCCATCTTCGAGCAACTACTCAGCAGCATCGACCCCGAGCTCCGCAGGGCATATCCCGGCGACGCGACGGACCTCGTCGGCGCGCTGGAGAACACCGCCCTGTACAAGCTCTCCCCGTACAAGGCACTGAACCGGGATCAGGCCATCGCGGTGGAGAACATCCTCGAAGGGCTGGACCTCGACCTCCGCGCCGGTCGTCCGAGCACCAGTGTGGTCGAGGGCGAGCCCGGCACTGGGAAGACCGTCCTGGCGGTGTTCCTCATCAAGCTCCTGCGGGATCTGGGCGCACCGCCCGCAGCAGGCGTCCGCGAACCGGACTCGCCCTTCGCGGACTTCTTCGCCGACGGATTCCGTGAGGTCTTCGGCCAGCTGCGCCGGATCGGGTTCGTCGTGCCGCAGAAGTCGCTGCGCAGTTCGGTGGAACGGGTCTTCGCCAAGACCCCGGGGCTGGACAAGGGCATGGTGTTGTCTCCGTGGGAGGTGGGGGAAGCAACCGAGCCCTTCGACCTGCTGATCGTGGACGAGACCCATCGACTGAGCCGTCGCGCCAATCAGGCGTCGGCCGCTCTCAACGCGAAGTTCCCGGCCATCAACACCACCCTGTGGGGTTCAGATGATCCGGACCGCACCCAGCTGGACTGGCTGCTCGCTCGGAGCACCCACCAGATCTTCCTCGTGGACGTCGCCCAACGGATCCGACCTGCTGACCTTCCGGCGCCCCGGCTGCGGGCACTTGCCGATCAGGCCCGCCACGATCGCCGGTGGTACCGCCTCACCTCACAGATGCGGATGTCGGTCGATCACGACTACGTCGGGTACATCCGCGGGCTGCTCGACCCGACCGGTGCCGATGTTCCCCGGCCACGTCGGTTCCCCTCCTACGACCTGCGCTTCTTCGACGATGTCGAGGTCATGCGTTCCGCGATACGGGCGAGGGATGACGAGGTCGGTCTGGCCCGGATGGTCGCCGGCTACGCGTGGCCGTGGCGGACGAAGGGGGCTCCGGCCGATTCGCAGGCCGCCGGGTACGACATCGAGATCGGCGACTTCCGGATGCGGTGGAACAGCACCACCGACGACTGGGTGACCAGGCGCTGCGCCCGCGACGAGGTCGGGTCTGTGCACACCGTGCAGGGGTACGACCTCAACTACACCGGTGTGATCATCGGCCCGGACCTGAGCTTCGACCCGGTGCGCGGACGTCTGACGTTCGACCGCGCCGCGTACTCGGACCGCAAGGGCATGGAGAACAATCCGCTGCTCGGCCTCCGGTTCGACGACGACGAGCTGCTGGAGTTCGTTACCAACATCTACGCCGTCCTGATGACCCGCGGCATGCGCGGTACCTACGTGTATGTCTGCGACCCAGCGCTCCGGGAGCACCTCCGCCACTTCTTCCCCTGACCGCTCACACCCCCGACCGCTCCCCCAGCCACGGCTCCAGCACATCCGCCCGCCCCAACCAGGCGTGCATCCCGTCCGCGTACTCCTCCGCCGTCAGCAGCACCTCCTCGAACGCCGCCACCAGTTCGTCCCGGCCGGGTCCGACCCCGGTGAACACCAGCCGCGTCCCCGGCTCGCGGCCGTCCCAGTGCCCCATCGCCCCGATCGAGAGCTGGAAGCCCGCGCCGTCCCACACGCAGACGCTGTCGGGGCGGCTCGGCACCCAGAAGTGCCCGCGGCTGCGGAAGGGTCCGTTGCCCAGGCGCTCGACCTCGCGGACCAGACGCTCGGGGTGCAGCGGCCGGTCGGAGCGCAGGTCGAGGGTCCAGACGCCGTGGCCGGTGGGGGCGTCGGCGCGCGGTGCGGCGTGCGCGGGGTCGAGCCGGCGCTCGCCCGCGGTGACGTCGTGCCGACCGGTGAAGACGGCGTCGGCGGACAGCGCGGACAGTCCGGCGATCCGGATCGAGTCGGCGGCGCGCAGGTGGTCGACCAGGTCGGAGTCCACGGCGTCGGCGGGACCCTCGACGACCACCAGGTCCGCGTGGCCGAGCTGGGCGGCCGCCGCCTCGCCGACCGCACGACCGTCGTCCCCGGTCAGGGCGATGTCGCGTTCGACCAGGAGGTCGTCGCCGAGGAGGTCGGCCTCGACACCGGTGCCGTCGACCACGGTGACGACCCGGGCCAGGGTCAACGAGCCGAGAGCACCTCCCGGGCCGGACTCCCAGCTCAGGGCGCGCACCACCGGCAACGACTCGGCGGAGACCGGCAGGGCCATCAGCACCGCGTCCCAGCGCGGGTCGGCGGCGAGCCGCGCCAGGGTGGGCACGGCGTCCTCGCGCACCGAGCAGCTCAGGCAGGCGTGGGCGAGCGGGACCAGCAGGTCCTCGATGACTCCCCCGGTGTCGACCACCACGCGACGGATGCCGCCCTCCACGATGTCGTGCCGCAGCACCACGGTGCCGGGACGATCGACGACCAGGCCGAAGATCGCGGTGTCGCGGAGCACCGGGTCGAGGGTGGACAGCACGGACAGCGGCTTGGGGCGCACGACGGGCTCCTTCTGCGGGCGGGGTGGACCCGCTCACCGTACCCGATTGATGCGAGTGGTTCTCATTAGCGCTATTCTCCTGCCATGTCCGCTTACTGCCAGGTGCTCGGGACCGTTCCCGGGTTCGGCCATTCGATCTCCCACTCACACCGTCGGACCAAGCGCCGGTTCGACCCGAACATCCAGCGCAAGCGCTACTACGTGCCCACGCTCGGCCGGCACGTCACGCTCCAGGTCAGCGCGCGCGGGATCAAGACCATCGACAAGGTCGGCATCGACGTCGTCGTGGCCCGGATCCTGGCGCGCGGGGAGAAGGTCTGATGGCCGGCCGCGTCGATCTGCGCCCGGTGATCAAGCTGCGCAGCACCGCCGGGACCGGTTTCACGTACGTCACCCGCAAGAACCGCCGCAACGACCCGGAGCGCCTGGTGCTCCGCAAGTTCGACCCCGTCGTGCGCCGGCACGTCGACTTCCGCGAGGAGCGCTGATGGCCAAGACGTCGAAGATCGCCAAGAACGAGCAGCGCCGGGCCGTGGTGGCTCGGTACGCCGAGCGTCGGCTGGAGCTCAAGCGCGCCAGCGTCGACGTCACGGCGACCCCGCAGGCGCGTGCCGAGGCGATGGCTGCGCTGCACGCCCTGCCGCGTGACGCCAGCCCGACCCGCCTGCGCAACCGGGACGTCGCCGACGGCCGACCGCGCGGGCACCTGCGGAAGTTCGGGGTGTCGCGGGTCCGGATGCGTCAGATGGCCCACCGCGGCGAGCTGCCCGGTGTCACGAAGTCGAGCTGGTGAGGAGCACGCCATGAAGCCCGGTATCCACCCCGATGACCACCCGGTCGTCTTCCGGGACCCGTCGGTCGGCTACGCCTTCCTGACCCGGTCCACGGTGACCAGCGACCGCACCGTCGAGTGGGAGGACGGCCACACGTACCCCGTGGTCGACGTCGACGTGTCCTCGGCCAGTCACCCGTTCTGGACCGGCAAGGGCCGCGTCCTCGACACCGCCGGGCGGGTGGAGAAGTTCCACCGTCGCTACGGCACCGGAGGCACCCGATGAAGGTCCGCGCGTCCCTGGCGTCCCTGAAGAAGAAGGACGGATCGATCGTGGTCCGTCGGCACGGCAAGACCTACGTGATCAACAAGCGCAATCCGCGCTGGAAGGCGAGGCAGGGCTGATGGCGGTCCCCAAGCGCAAGCTCTCCCGCAGCAACACCCGCGCCCGCCGCTCGCAGTGGAAGGCCACCGCGACCACGCTGGTCGAGGCCCGGCGACCGGACGGCGAGCCGGTCCAGGTGCCGCGCCGGCTGGTCCGGGCGGTCCAGCGCGGGCTGCTCTGACCGCGATCACGGGCCGGTGGGGGTCACCGGCCCGTGATCGCGTCCGGGGTGATGCCGATCGCCGGGTTGCGCAGGTGCTCGTAGACCACCGTGGTCCGGACGTTCGCCACTTCGGCCCGCTGGGTGAGCCGGTCGATCACGAAGGCGTACAGGCTGTCGTTGTCCGGCACCGCCACGTGGATCACGAAGTCGTCGTCGCCGCTGACCACGAACACCCCCAGCACGTCCGGCAACCGGCTCACCCAGTCCCGGAACGCCTCGATGTGCCGACGGGACGGCGGCCGGATCCGCACCGCGATCAGCGCCTGCACCCCGCGACCGAGCCGGCGCAGGTCGACATCCAGCGTCGCGCCGCGGATCACCCCGCGTCGACGCAGCGCCCGGGTGCGGTCCAGCGCGGTGGTCGGCGACACCCCGACCTCGGCCGCGACCTCCCGATTCGTCTTCCGTGCATCCGACTGGAGCGCGGCCACGATCGCCGCATCAAGTTCGTCCATCGACCTCTCCTCGCGACCAATTCCGTACGTCGTACGGCTCATCGGTCAGCATGCCCGATCAGTGCCTACTGTGTCGCTGTCCCACCGCATGACCGACACCACAGGAGCACCCATGACCCCGTTCGGTTTCGCCCCCGAGGAGATCGACACCGCTGCCCCCACCCGCAGCGCCCGCCTGAAGTGGGTGGTGGTCGTCGACGCCGATCTGCCGCCGGGCCGGGCCGTCAACGCCGCGGTCTGCCTCGCGGCCGCCACCGGGTCACGGGTGACCGGTCTGCTCGGACCCGACGCGGTGGACGCCGCCGGTGCCGTCCACCCCGGCCTGCCGTGGGCGGGGTGCACGGTGCTGGCCGCGGACGCCGACCAGCTCGCCGCGGTGCGGGCCAAGGCCGCGGGCTCCGAGGACGTGCTGGTCGTCGACATGCCCGATCACGCCCAGCAGACCCGCGTCTACGACGAGTACCTCGCCGCGGTCGCCGGGGACGCCGCACCCCGGTACACCGCGGTCGGTCTGGTCGGCCCGCGCAACCGGGTGGACCGGATCGTCGGACGGCTACCGCTGCTGGGCTGAGCCCGGCGCCGGCCCGGTGTCCGCTCCCGGGCCGGGCGGGCGGCCGGGCTGGTGTGCCGATTCCCACCAGTCCAGCACGCGCAGCGCCCGGAAGGTCACCCAGGGCGACGGTTCGCCCTCCGGCACGTCCACCTCGAACCAGACCTCGCCCGCCAGCCGCGGACCCTGCGCCCACGTGCCGTCCACCCGGCGGGCGCGGGCCACCAGCTCGACCGCCTCGGCCAGCCGCGGATCGGGTGCCACGCCGTCGTGCAGCGCCGCGGCCCGGAAGTGGTCGAGCGCGGTCAACACGCTGTACGCCCACCGGGACGGATAGCGCAGCCGGGTGGCCCACGGGCCGACCGGCTCACCGGTGGTCGCCCGCCGGAGCAGGCGACGGGCGAGCAGGTACTCCTCCCCCGCGTGCCGCACCGCCGCGGTGCGCCCCCGGTCGCCGGTGCGCCGCTCGTAGTCCAGCAGGCCGCGCAGCGCGTTCAGGGTGGAGTGGAAGGACGACCGGGTCGATCCCTCGACCCACTCGCAGTTCCACCCGCCGTCCGCGAGCTGGTGCGCGCCGAACCAGTCGACCAGGGCGTCGACGTCCGCACCGAGCCAGAGTCCGTTGGACAGCGTCCACGAGTTGATGCAGACGTCGACCTCACCGCCCCAGTACGGCAGGTCCTCGTACTCCCAGCGCACCGCGGTCAGCCGCTCGGCCGTGTCGCCCAGCGCCGCCGCGTCCACGCCCCACTCGCGGAGGTCGTTCAGCACCCAGGTGGTCGCGGTCCACGGCTGCCCCTCACCCGAGCCGTCGAACCCGCGCGGGAAGAACGCACCCCCGGCCCACTGACCGTCCGGGTCCTGCAGCGCCAGCAACCGGGCGCCGAAGCCCTCCTCCGCCACCCGTTCCCGGGTCCGGCGCCAGGTCACCTCGGATTCGTGCAGCAGATCGCGCTGCACCCGCCACCGCAGCGCCGGATCGGTGTCCAGCAACCAGGCGGCGACCTCCGGGCTGAGCGTCATCCGGTCACGCTACGCGCCGTCGTGGCCGCACCACTCGTCGGCGGGGACCGCGGCCCGGACCTCGTCGACGTGCAGACCGCAGCCGGACCAGGTCGTCTTGCCGCACACGGAACACGGAACCGGGAAGCACATGCGACCAGTGTCGCAGCCCGGAGCCGGGCGCGTCAGGCGCGGGTGTCGCGGCCCGGGAGCCGAACGCGTCAGGCGCGCGGTGTCGCGGCCCGGTGAGCGGGATCGGTGACGCGGACCGGACCCTGCCCCTGCTCGGCGAGCACGTCCTCGGGGTTGAGCAGCGCGCAGGCACGCAGCGAGAGGCACCCGCAGCCGATGCAGCCGACCAGGTCGCGCTCCAGGCGTTCGATGGTGCGGCGGCGCTCCTCGAGCTGGATCTTCCAGGCGCGGGACATCCGCTGCCACTCGCCCTTGGTCGGCGGGCGGTCCAGCGGGACGCCGGAGAGCACCTCGGCGACCTCCTCCAGCGGGATGCCGAGCCGTTTCGCGATCACGATCAACGACACCCGTCGGAGCATATGCCGGGCGTAGCGACGCTGGTTGCCGGCGGACCGGGTCGAGGCGATCAAGCCGGTCCGCTCGTAAAAGTGCAGCGCGGACACGCTGACGCCGGTGCGGTGGCTCACCTCGCCGACCGACAGCGTGTCCTCGGGCTGCAATGTCATCCGTCCTCCCGCGCCGCCGCGACCAGCTCCTCCCGGGTGACGAGCTTGACCCGGTCCCGGCCACGGGCGACGCCTGCGGCGAGTTCCGCGGCGTCGACCCGGAGCCAACCCTCCCAGGTCACGGGTCGCCGGGCGAGCAGCCCGTCCACCCGGGTGGATCCGCCGCGCGGCGCCAGGTCGGCGACCAGGCTCTCCACGGTCTCCTTCGCGTCGGACTTGGTGGAGCCGATCAGGCCGACCGGACCGCGCTTGATCCAGCCGGTGGCGTACAGACCGGGGATCGTGGCCCCGTCGTCGTCGAGCACCCGGCCCGCGGCGTGCGGGATCGCACCGCGCGCCGGGTCGAAGGGTGCGCCGGGAACCGGCGAACCGGTGTAGCCGACCGCGCGGTAGACCGCCTGGACGGGGTGTGTCTCGTACTCGCCGGTGCCGGTGGTGCGACCGAGGTCGTCGGGAGCGGTGCGTTCCACCGTCAGCGCCTCGACGTGGTCGGTGCCCTCGATCCGGACCGGGGCCCGGTAGAAGTGCAGGTGCACGCGCCGCGGCGCACCGGTCGGTTCCCGGGCGGCCCAGCCCTGCAGCGTGTCGACGATCTGCCGCTTCGGGGTGAACTGCGCGACCATCCGGCGGCCGTGCTCGTCCAGCTCGATCTCCGCCGGGTCGACGATCACGTCGACGTCCCGCTGTTCGCCGAGCTCGCGCAGCTCCAGCGGGGAGAACCGGGTGTCCGCCGGACCGCGCCGGGCGAACAGGTGGATGTCCCGCAGCGCACTCCCGGCGAAGCCGGCGTGCACGTGCTCCGGGACGTCGGTGTGCAGCAGGGCGTCGGCGGGCTTGGCCAGCATCCGGGTGATGTCCAGCGCGACGTTCCCGGCGCCGATCACCGCCGCCTCGGTGGCGTCCAGCGGCCAATCCGGGTCGGCGTCCGGGTGGGCGTCGTACCAGGAGACGAAGGCCGCGGCACCGTGCGATCCGGCCAGGTCGTGACCGGGGATGTCCAGCGTGGCGTCCCGGTCCGCCCCGGTGGCCAGCACGACCGCGTCATAGCCGGACAGCAGTTGCTCGACGGTGACGTCGCGGCCGACCTCGATGTCGCAGAGCAAGCGGATCGACGGGTTCTCCAGCAGCTGGTGCAGGGAGTCGACGATCTTCTTGATCCGCGGGTGGTCCGGCGCGACGCCGTACCGGACCAGGCCGTAGGGCACCGGCAGCTTCTCCAGCAGGTCCACCGTGACGGCGGGCATGGACTGGGTCAGCAGGTGCGCGGCATAGATCCCGGCCGGCCCGGCGCCGACGACGCAGACGGTGGGCAGATCGTCGGCCACCTCAACGGCCCCGCGCGGCGGCCAGGCGGGCGGCGACGTCGGCCCAGTTCACCAGGTGCCAGATCGCGGCGACGTAGTCGGCCTTCACATTGAGGTAGTCCAAGTAGAACGCGTGCTCCCACATGTCCAGCATGAACAGCGGCACGATGCCGGCCGGGACGTTGCCCTGCTGGTCGAAGAGCTGGAACACCAGCAGCCGCTCACCGACCGGGTCCCAGGCGAGGACGGACCAACCGGAGCCCTGGATCGAGGTCGCGACCGCGCTGAAATGCGTGCGGAACGCGTCCACGGAGCCGAACTGCTCCACGATCGCGGCGTGCAGCTCACCCTCGGGGTCGCCGCCGCCGTCCGGGGACAGGTTCTGCCAGAAGATCGAGTGGTTGGTGTGCCCGCCGAGGTGGAAGGCCAGGTCCTTCTCCAGCTGGGGCACGGTGGCGAAGTCGCCGGAGTCGCGGGCGGCGGCGAGCTTCTCCAGGGCGGTGTTGGCCCCGGCGACGTACACCGCGTGGTGCTTGTCGTGGTGCAGCTCCATGATCCGGCCGGAGATGTGCGGCTCCAGGGCGGCGTAGTCGTAGGGCAGGTCGGGCAGGGTGTACATGCGGTGCTCCTGGTTCATTCGGCGTTGACGTCGGCGGGCAGTGCGGTGACCAGCGGGTGGTCGTGGTCGACCGGTCCCTGGCGGGCGGCGCCACCGGGTGACCCGAGCAGGTCGAAGAACTCGACGTTCGCGCGGTAGTAGTCGCTCCACTGGGAAGGGACGTCGTCCTCGTAGTAGATGGCCTCGACCGGGCACACCGGTTCGCAGGCGCCGCAGTCCACGCATTCGTCGGGGTGGATATAGAGCGAGCGCCTGCCCTCGTAGATGCAGTCGACCGGGCACTCCTCGATGCAGGCCTTGTCCTTGATGTCGACGCACGGCTGCGCGATCACGTAGGTCATGGTGACGAACCTAGGACCTCAACCTCAGTTGAGGTCAAGCGCCCGTGCGGTGCGCGATCGGGCTGTGAGCAATCAGTCAGGACCTTCGGTGGCCCGGTCATGGGATGACTGCGCGAGAATGACTGCTGCACCCGCCCCCACGGAAGGTCCACGGTGAAGGTCCGCACCCGCCCCGAACACCCCGCCACCGGCGCCGCCCTCGCGGTGGTCGGCGGTTTCCTGGACGCCTACACCTATGTCGCGCACCACGGCGTGTTCGCCAACGCGCAGACCGGCAACGTGGTGTTCGTGGCGATCGACGTGGCGCACGGCCGGTGGGCGGAGGCGGGTCGCTACCTGCCGATCATCGGGGCGTTCGTGCTCGGCCTGGTGGCCGCCGAGTGGCTGGCGGCGCACCGTGGGCTGCGCGGGTTCCAGGACCCGACCCGGATCGTGCTCGGCCTGGAGATCGCGATCATGCTCGTGGTCGCCGCGCTGCCCGGGACCGCGCCGTCGGCCTGGACCACCGTCGCGGTGGCGTTCGCCGCGGCCCTGCAGGTGACGACGTTCCGGCTGGTCCGGGAGACGAGCTACAGCACCACCATGACCACCGGGAACCTGCGCACCCTGGTGACCGCCGCCTACGAGTGGCTGAGCGGCTACAACCCCGCGCAGCGCGTGGTGGCGGCCCGGCTGACGCTGATCGTGCTGGCCTTCGCGGGCGGTGCGGCGATCGGCGCCCTGGTCAGCTCCCCCGGCGCGCTCGGCACCCACGCGACCGTGCTGGCCGCTCTGGTGCTGGTCGGTGTGCTGGTCGCGATCGAGACCCACAGCTACCGGACCGCCGCCGACCGGGTGAGTGTCCGGGTCGCCCGGTCGGGTGAAACGGTGCGAGTCTGACCGCTCGCTGCCGATGGTCCTGACATGTCAGGTCTCTCGATCAGCCGCAGCACCGGTGGCAGCGCCGCCGTGACCAGCGGCTCCCCCGCCCAGATCGCCTACGACCGTGCCGTGAAGGCCCTGGCCCAGGCGCAGCAGAAGCTCACCCAGGACGGTCTGGGCGGTGCCGGCGAGGACCAGCTCAAGGCCGATCAGCAGGCGGTGGAACTGGCCCAGCTCGCCGTGCAGCAGGCCGCGGCACGCCTGGCCCAGGAGAAGAAGGCCGCCGAGCCGACCCGGACCCCGACGACCCGCGAACCCGAAAGCACGCTCGACGTCCTGGCCTGACCGGTCGGGCACGCCCTGCCTCGGCCCACCCCGAGTTCGGTACATCCGTGCCGAGTTCGGTACCCGGGTGACCGAACTCGCGGCCGATGTACCGAACTCGCGCGGGCCCGGCCGAGTCGCCGACCTCGCGGTGATCGCCCGCAGTCGTCCCGGGTCGCGAGTCCGGCCGGTCAGTAGCGGAAGGCCGAGACCTGACCCCGGAGGTTCTCGCTCATCCGGGCCAGTTCACGCACCGCGTCACCCATCTGGCCGAGAGTCTCGCTGGACTGCGCGGAGGCCGAGGCCACTCCGGTGATGTTCACCGCGATCTCGCCCGATCCGGTCGCGGCTTCGGCCACCGACCGGGACATCTCCGTGGTGGTGGCGGTCTGCTCCTCCACCGCGGAGGCGATGGTCAGCTGGTAGTCGTTGATCGAGGCGATGATCGTCGCGATCTCGCCGATGGCGGTGACCGCGCCGGAGGTGTCCCCCTGGATGGTCTCCACCCGGCGGGCGATGTCCTCGGTGGCCTTGGCGGTCTCCTGCGCGAGCTCCTTGACCTCACCGGCCACCACGGCGAAGCCCTTCCCGGCCTCCCCCGCACGCGCCGCCTCGATGGTCGCGTTCAGCGCCAGCAGGTTGGTCTGCTCCGCGATACTGGTGATCACCTTCACCACGTTGCCGATCTCGACCGACGACTCGCCGAGCTTGGCGACCTGGTCGTTGGTGGCGGCGGCGGCATCGGTGGCCTGACCGGCCACCTTCGCGGCCTGGGAGGCGTTCTGCGCGATCTCCCGGATGGAGGCGCCCATCTGCTCGGCGCCCGCGGCGACGGTCTGCACGTTGCGGGAGACCTGCTCGGCGGCGGCGGCGACCACCCCGGCCTGCGCCGAGGTCTGGTCCGAGCCGGCTGCGACCTGCCCGCTCGCGGCGGACAGCTCCTCCGCGGCGGCCGCCACCGCCTGCGCGGTCTGCACCACCCCGGCCATGGTGCCGCGCAAGCTCTGCTGCGCGCTGGCGAGCGCGGTCGCCATCTCGCCCAGCTCGTCGCGGCTGTGCACGTCGGGCACCTGGGTCAGGTCACCGGTCGCCATCGCCTCGGCGGTCGACCGCACCCGGCCGGCGGCCTTCGCCATCGACCCGGCGACCCGCAGGCCCAGCGCCAGCGCGATCGCCGCGCCGACCACCAGCAGCCCCAGGACCACGATCCGGCCGGTGGCCGCCGCAGAGACCGCGTCCTCGGTGGCCTGCACGGTCCGGTCGCGCAGCGAGTCGAGCAGCGTGGTCGTGTCGTCGCCCAGCGCGTAGTAGATGTCGTAGGCGTCCCCGACCACCAGGGCGTCACCCGCGTCCAGGTCACCGCTCCGGTACGTCGCGACCACCTGATCGTCCATCGCGAAGAAGTCCTGCCACAGCGACTCGATCTCGGCGAAGGTGGCGGCCTCGTCCGTGGTCAGCTGCTCGGGGTCGACCGCGGCCAGAGCGGTCTCCAACTGCTGCTGGGAGGTCAGGAACCCGGCACGGTTCGGGTTGTCGTCGCTGACCGCCTCGGGCCCGCCGATCTTGCGGGTGTCCCACGCGTAGGCGGTCTGCCAGCCCGAGACGTCGGAGTTCATCGTGCGGATCTCGCCCACCTCGGTGGAGAGCTCCTGCAGCCGAGCCAGCTGGTCGTTCGCCGAGACCACGTGGCCGAGCACGACCTGGGAGCCCAGACCGACCAGCACGGCGGTCGCGGCACCCACCGCGGCCACACCGAGCACCTTGACCCGCACCCCAGCCCAACGACGGCGACCCGCGCGTGCCTCGACCATGACGTCCTCCAGTCAGTCCCCTGCATCCCAGGCAATCGGCCGAGTGCCCCGGCCTGAAAGGAAAATCGAGGGCGAAGTGTTGTGCTAATACGCATAACTCCCTACGGTCCAGGGCAACGGGCGGCCCCAGCGGCCGCCCGCCCACACGACGGGGTGTGCGTGCACTGCCGTCGCCAGCGTCAGCGATCGAGGAGTCATCCATGGCAGCCAGCACGGACGTCGTCATCATCGGGGGTGGGCTCGGCGGGGTCGCCGCGGCCCTGGCGGTCTGCCGGGCCGGACGGCGCGTGGTCCTCACCGAGGAGACCGACTGGCTCGGCGGGCAGCTCACGTCCCAGGCGGTGCCGCCGGACGAGCACCCGTGGGTGGAGCAGTTCGGGGTGACCGCCGCCTACCGGTCGCTGCGGGACGGCATCCGCGACTACTACCGCCGGCACTACCCGCTGCGCCCCGAGGCCGCCGCCGACCCGCGGCTCAATCCCGGCGCCGGACGGGTCAGCAAGCTCTGCCACGAGCCCCGGGTCGCGGTGGCGGTGATCGACCAGCTGCTGGCCCCCTACCGCAGCGCCGGACTGCTGACCGTGCTGACCGAGCACCGCCCGGTCGCCGTGACGATGGACGGCGACACCTGCGCCGCGGTCACCGTGGCCGACCGCGACGGCGTGACCCACACCCTGACCGGCGGCTACGTGCTGGACGCGACCGAGACCGGCGAGCTGCTGGCCCTGGGCGGCGTCGAGCACGTCACCGGCGCCGAGTCCCGGGCCGAGCACGGCGAGCCGCACGCGCCGGAGCAGGCCGACCCGCTGAACCAGCAGGGCATCACGTTCTGCTTCGCGGTGTCGCACCACGCGGGCGAGGACCACACCATCCCCCGCCCCGAGCGCTACGACTTCTGGCGCTCCTACGCCCCGGAGTTCTGGACCGGACCGCTGCTCAGCCTCACCGCCCCCGACCCGCGCACCCTGGAGGCGGGCACTCGCAGCTTCGAGCCGAATCCCGACCAGGATCCGCTGGCGGTCAGCGCCGACCAGAGCGCCGACGCCGGGGACAAGGAGCTGTGGGGCTTCCGCCGGATCCTGGCCCGCAAGCTGTTCGCCGACGGCGCGTTCGCCTCGGACATCTGCCTGGTCAACTGGCCGCTGAACGACTACTGGCTCACCCCGCTGGTCGGGGTGGACGACGCCACCCGCGACCACGCCCTCGCCGAGGCCCGCCAGCTGTCGCTGTCCGTCCTGTACTGGCTGCAGACCGAGGCCCCGCGGCCGGACGGCGGAACCGGCTTCCCGGGGCTGCGACTGCGCCCGGACGTCACCGGCAGCGCCGACGGCCTGGCCAAGGCCGCCTACGTCCGGGAGTCCCGGCGGATCCGCGCGGTGACCACCGTGATCGAACAGCACGTCTCGGCCGCGATCGTGGGCGGCACCGGCCGGACCCGCTACCCGGACTCGGTCGGGGTGGGCAGCTACCGGATCGACCTGCACCCGTCCACCGCCGGGGACCACTACATCGACGTGGCCAGCGTCCCGTTCGAGATCCCGCTCGGCGCCCTGGTGCCGGTCCGGGTGACCAACCTGCTGCCCGCCGGGAAGAACATCGGCACCACCCACATCACCAACGGCTGCTACCGGCTGCACCCGGTGGAGTGGAACGTCGGCGAGGTGGCCGGCGCACTGGCGGCGCACTGCCTGGGACGCGGCCTCACCCCGCGCGAGGTGCAGGCCGACCCGGACCGGTTCGCCGACTTCGCCGCCGTGCTGGACGCGCAGGGCGTCGAGCGGCACTGGCCCGAGGTGCAGGGCTACTGAACGACCCGGGTCGACGGCGATCCGGCACACGACCGGCGGCAACCCCGCCGAGGAGGAGAGACGAACGTGGTGGCACACCAGGACGTGAGCGGACCGGGCAGGCTCCGGGTCGGCATCGACGTCGGCGGCACCTTCACCGACGCGGTCGCGATCGACGCGGCCACCCTGCAACTGGTCGGGCAGGCGAAGACCCCGACCAGCCACGACCATCCGGACGGGGTGGCGCACGGCATCGTCACCGCCCTGCACCGGCTGCTGGAGCAGGTCGGCCGCAGCGCGCAGGACGTGGTGTTCCTGGCGCACGGCACCACCCAGGCGACCAACGCCCTGCTGGAGGGCGACGTCGCGCCGGTGGGGCTGATCGGGATCGGCACCGGAGCGTCGGCGGCCTTCACCAAGCGGCTGGCGGGTCTCCGGAAGATCGAGATCGCCCCCGGCAAGCACCTGCCGGTGGAGTACGCGCACGTCCGCGATCCGCACGACCCGGCCGCCGTCGGCGCCGTGCTGGACGGGTTCGAGGCCGCGGGCATCCGGTCGGTGGTGGTCAGCGAGCCGTTCTCGGTGGACGTCACCGAGGGCGAGGACCTGGTCGCCGGCGCCGGCCGGGACCGCGGGTTCCTGGTCACCGCCGGGCACGAGATCTCCTCGCTGTACGGCCTGAGCAAGCGCACCCGGACCGCGGTGCTGAATGCGGTGATCCTGCCCCGGATGTTCGCGACCGCCGATCTGGTCGCGGACTCCATCGCCCGGGCCGGGATCACCGCGCCGCTGATGGTGATGCGCTGCGACGGCGGGGTGATGAGCCTGGACGAGATGCGCCGCCGCCCGCTGCTCACCGTGCTCTCCGGTCCCGCCGCGGGGGTCGCGGGGGCGCTGATGCAGGAGAAGGTCACCGACGGGATCTTCCTGGAGACCGGTGGCACCTCCACCGACATCTCGGTGATCCGCAACGGCCGGGTCGCCGTGCAGTACACCGCGTTCGGCGGCAGCTCGACCTTCCTGTCCGCGCTGGACGTGCGCACGGTCGGGGTCGGCGGCGGGTCGATGATCCGCGCCGACCTGGGCGCGCGCACCGTCGTGGGCGTCGGGCCGCGCAGCGCGCACATCGCGGGGCTGCCGTACGCCTGCTTCGCCACCACGGCCGATCTGGCGGGTGCCCGGCTGGACACGATCACCCCGGTGTCCGGCGACCCCTCGGACTACCTGGTGCTGGATGGGCCGGGTGGCCGGTTCGCGCTGACGATGACCTGCGCGGCGAACGCACTCGGACTGGTCGGCGAGCAGGACTACGCGCACGCCGACCGGGAGGTGGCCGTCCTGGCGCTCACGCCCCTGGCAGAGGCCCTCGGGATCGGTGTGCAGGAAGCCGCCACCCGGGTGCTGACCGCCGGCACCGCACCGGTGCTCGACATGGTCCGGACCCTGATCAAGGACTACCGGCTCCCTCGGGACCAGGTGGTGCTGGTCGGCGGCGGTGGCGGCGCCGCGGCGGTGACGCCGTTCGCGGGCCGCGCCGGAGAGCTGGAGTGGCGGATCGCCGAGCACGCCGAGGTGATCAGTCCGATCGGCGTCGCGCTGGCGCTGATCCGCGAGCAGGTCGAGCGGGTGATCCCCGGGGCGACCGACGAGCAGATCCTCGGCGTGCGCCGGGAGGCCGAGCAGGCGGTGATCGCCCAGGGCGCCGACCCGCACGAGGTCACGGTGGACGTCACGGTCGACCCGCAGTCGAACACGGTCCGCGCGGTCGCCTCCGGCGCCACCGAGCTGCGCACCCAGGACCGGTCGAGCCGGATCTCCGACGAGGAGCTGCACCGGGTGGCCGCCCGCAGTCTGCGGGTGCCGCCCGAGGAGGCCCACGTCCTGGCCAGCACCGACGCGCATCTGGTCTACGGAGCGCGACGACGACGGCCCTGGTGGCGGCTCGGCGGCGGTCCCGAGCAGCCGGTCCGGGTGCTCGACCGGGACGGGGTGGTGCGCTTCGCCTCGCCGGACGCCCGGGTCGAGCAGGGCACGGTCGGCGACGGCGGCACGATGCTGCCCCGGGCGGTCGCGGACCTGACCAGCTACGGCGACGGCGGGAGTCGGGCACCCGCCCTGCACCTGCTGGTCGGCCCCCGGATCTCCGACCTGTCCGGCGTGCTGGACGAGTCCTCGCTGATCGCGCTGGCCCGTTCCGAGCTGGAGGGCCGGGACCGGCGCGAGGACCTGGTCGCGGTGCTGGAGCGCCGGGCATGACCCGCACCCTGCGCCGGCTGTCCGCGGTCGACGACATCGAGCTCGGCGTCCGGCTGTTGCGCGGGACGCCGACCAACGAGGGCCGCGACGACGACCAGCTCCGGCGGATCAGCGCCGCCGCCCAGCGGTTCGGTGCGGAGCTGGCCGCCGATCACAGCGACCCGGTCGACGGCGCCACCGTGGTCGAGCGGGCGGGCGGCGACCTGTCCCTGGTCGCGCGCTACCTGCCGCGCCGGGGCCGGATCGAGCTGTTCAGCGCCGCGGTCGAGCACTGCGAGACGGTGGTGGACCGGCTCGGCTGGTCGGACTGGTTCCCGCCCGGCACGGTCCGCGCCGCGGCGGTCCTGCACGAGCGCGCCCACGAGCGGATCACCCACCGGCACGCCGCCGAGCTGCGGACCGCGGTCGGGGTGCCCGCCCTGCGTCTGGGCCACTGGACCCGGTGGGCGTTCATCGCCGGGGCCGACGAGCTCGCCGCACACGCCTACGCCGGAGCGGTGCTCGGACTGCCCCGTTCCCCCCTGCTGATCACCGCGGCGGCGATGGCCGCCATCGAGGAGGACTGACCCGTGGGATTCGTCATCATCGGCATCATGGTGGTGGGGGTCGTCCTGATCTTCACCGGCAAACTGCCGACCGCCTTCGCCCTCGCCCTGCTGGCCACCGCGATCGCCCTGGTCGCCGGCGCCTCGCTGTCCGGCGCGGAGAACAGCCTGCTCACCACGGTGTACCAGGAGGGCGCGGTGAAACTCGCGTCCACCATGATCGCGGTGCTGCTCGGCTCCTGGCTCGGCTCCCTGCTCCGGGAGACCGCCATCGCCAGCACCCTGGTCCGCAAGACCGTCGAGTTCGCCGGGGACCGCCCGGTGGTCGTCGCGCTGGGCATCCTGCTGGTCTCGGCGCTGTGCGGATCGGTCACCGGGTCGGCGCCCGCCGCACTGTTGGCCGGGGTGATCGGCATCCCGGCCATGATCGCGGTCGGCATCCCCAAGGTCACCGCGGCCGGGACCATCCTGATGGGGATCGGCGCGGGCGTGCCCTTCGAGCTGCCGGTCTGGCAGTTCTTCTCCACCGCGCTGAACATCCCGGTGCCGCACGTGCGGTCGTTCATGCTCTACCTGTTCCCGTTCGCGGCCGTGGCGGCGATCGCCTACGTGCTGGTCGAGTCGCGGCGGCGCGGGCCGGTGCACGAGTGGTCGATGGCCGCGCTGTCCACCCGGGCCCCGTCGCGTCGCCGACGCCTGGGCGACGCGCCCTGGTTCTCCCTGCTCACCCCGCTGGTGCCGATCGTGCTGGCCCTGGTGTTCCTGGTCCCGATCATCCCGTCGCTGCTGGCCGGTGTGGTCTACGCCGTGGTCACCACCACCCGCCCGAGCCAGATGGCGACCCGCCTGCTGCGCTCGCTCTACGACGGCTTCACGGTCGCGGCCCCGCCGATCACGCTGTTCATCGCGATCGGCATGCTGCTCGCCGCGGTGAACCTGCCCGGCGCGGTGGGTGCGCTCACCCCGATCGTGGAGGGGGTCACCCCGACCAACCCGGTGCTCTACGTGGTGGTCTTCTCCGCACTGGTGCCGCTGTGCCTGTACCGCGGGCCGTTGAACCTGTTCGGGCTCGGCGCCGGGATCGCCGGGGCGATGACCGCGATCGGGGTCTACCCGGCGATGGCGGTGCTCGGCCTGATGACCTCCTACAACCAGGTGTTCGGCGTCTCCGACCCGACCAGCACCCAGACGGTGTGGGCGGCGCAGTACTCCGGGGTGAAGCCGCAGCAGGTGCTGGTGCGGACCCTGCCGTACGTCTGGGTGGTGGCCATCGGCGGCATCACCACCTCGGCGCTGCTCTACCTGTGAGCCCCTGGCGCCGCCCGCCCCTCACCGGGCGGGCGGCGCCAGGGTCGCCCCCGCGATCACCGGGCAGTCCAGCAGGGTGCGCAGCTCGTCGGCCGCCGGACGGTCGTCGGCGGACAGCAGCCGGGCGAGCAGGGCCAGCGACCGCCGGCCCAGCTCCGTCCGGGGCGGGTCCAGCCGGGTCAGCTCGTCCGGACCCGGCTCCGCCCGCCCCGGGGCGCCGAGCGCGACCACGCTGAGCCGCCCGGGCACCCGCAACCCGGCCGCCCGGGCCCGGTCCAGCACCGCGGCGGCCAGCCCGGCGTCCTCGACGACGACCAGGGTCGGCGCGTGCTCCTCGACCGCGGACCACGCCGCCTCGACCTGCCCCGGTCCGGCCTCGACCTCCACCAGATGCGCACCGGCCGCTCCGGTGCGCACCCCGGTCAGCCGGTCGCGCACCGACTCGCCACCGGGCGGCAGGTGCAGGAACAGCACCCGGCGGTGGCCCTGCTCAACCGCCCCGCCGACCAGGTCGCGGGTCGCGGAGACGTAGTCGATCCCCACGTACGGGATCTCCGGGGCGTCCCGGCGTCCGACCGCGACCACCCGGAATCCCCCGTCCACCAGCCGGCCCAGTTCGGCCGCGTCCATGGTGAGCCCGAGCAGCAGCACCCCGTCGGCCAGCCGCAGCCGGGTCGGGCCGTCGAAGATCCGCCGCCGGCCGTCCCGCACCGGCGCGCTGGTGAACAGCATCAGGTCGCAGCCGGCGCGTTCGGCCTCGGCCTCGATCCCGGTGAGCAGCGGCGCGTAGAAGTCCTGGCTGCCGGTCGGGAACGCGGGCTCGTAGGTGAAGACCCCGATGATCCGGTTGTCCATCCCGGCCAGCCGCCGCGCCGAGGGGTCGGCCACGTACTGGGTCTCCTGGATCACCCGCAGCACCCGGTCCCGGGTCTCCGGCGGGATCCGGCCCGGACCGGTGCGCTCGTTGAGCACCAGGGACACCGTGGCCTGGCTGACCCCGGCCAGCTCGGCGATCCGGCGCTGGGTGACCCGGCCGGAACTGGTGCGCGGCATCGCGGCTCTCCTCCCCCGCGCTCATACGCATGACCGCGGCGAGGACAGCCTGTCAGGTCGTGCCGCGCTCCACCAGCGCCGTCGGCAGCGTGATCCGGGCCGGATCCGATCCCTCGACGACCTCCAGCAGCAGGCGGACCATCTCCGCGGCGATCCGCTCGAACGGCTGGCGCATCGTGGTCAACGGCGGCTCCAGCGTCGCCGCCAGTCCGGAGTCGTCGAATCCGCCCACCGCCACGTCCCCCGGCACCGACCGGCCGGCCTCCCGCAGGGCGACCAGCGCGCCGGCCGCCATCAGGTCCGAGGCGACGAACACCGCGTCCAGCTCCGGCCGCCGGGCCAGCAGCGCCTGCATCGCGACCTGGCCGCCCGCCCGGGTGTAGTCGCCGTGCTCCACCAGCTCCGGGTCGAAGCGATCGCCCAGCGCCTCCCGGTACCCGGCCAGTCGCCGGAGGCCGCCCGGGGTGTCCTGGGGGCCGGTGATGGTGGCCACCCGGGACCGCCCGCGGGACAGCAGGTGCTCGGTCATGGTCCGGGCACCGCCGGAGTCGTCCGCCGACACCCAGCCGATCCGGTCCTCGTAGCCCAGGGGTTCTCCACAGGCGATGGTCGGCACACCCTGCCGCAGCAGGTCGCCCACCACCGGGTTGCCGTGGTGCGAGGAGATCAGCAGCACGCCGTCCACGTGCCCCGCCGCGACGTAGTCGGTGATCCGCCGGCGCTCCTGCGGGGCACCGGCCACCATCAGCAGCAGCGGCATCTCCCGGGCCGACAGCGCCTCCGCGGCCGACCGGAGCAGGATCGAGAACGTCGGGTCCTCGAACAGCAGGTGCTGCGGCTCGGTGAGCAGGAACGCCACCGAGTTCGACCGCCCGGTGACCAGGCTGCGCGCGTGCTGGTTCGCGGAGTACCCGGTGGACCGGATCGCGTCCCGCACCGCCTGCTCGGCCTCCGGCGACACCCAATGCCCGCCGTTCAGCACCCGGGACACGGTGCCCCGGGACACTCCGGCCACCGCCGCGACGTCACGGATGGTGGGTCGGCGGCGACCGGTCGAGGTGTCCACGGGCCTGACCCTACGGCCCGGGGACCGCTCCGCGGGCCGATCCGCGGGTGCGGATCCGTCCCGGTCCACCGGGTCGAGGGGTGTCAGCGGCATCGCGCCCGGCACGACTCAGGGCCGCCGCCGGGCCCGCAGCGCCCGGGTGCCGAGGATCAGGACCCCGGCACCGACCAGGGCACCCGCCAGGATCAGCAGGGGTCCCGGAGCCGCACCGGTCGTGGCCAGGGAGCCGGGGTCCAGCACCCTGAGCGGCGCCTCCGCGAGCAGCGCGCCGGTGGCGTCCCGGACCTGGAGGTGATGCACCCCCGGGGTGGTCGCGGCAGGCACGGTCACCACGACCGTCGCCGCACCGTCGACCAGGGTCACGCCCGCCAGCCGCCGGTACACCGACGCGATGCCGACCTCGGCCCGGTCGCCGGGGACGTCGGCCAGGGTCGCGGTGACGGTCCCGCCCGGGCGGACGGTCGAGGCGGAGAGCGTGAGGCTCGGCGCGGCGACGGGTGCCTCGGTGACCGGGGTCCCCGGTGCAGGGGTGCCGGAGCCAGGGGTCGTCCCGCCCGTCACCAGACCGTCCAGTCCCGCCCGCAGCTCCGCGACCGCCCCGTCCACCGCCGCCTGCCCCGGCGCGGGCGCGTCGAGCACGAACTGCGCGCGCTGCACGGCCGCGTCCAGCACCGCCAGCGACGACGCGGTGTACGCCGTGCGGTCGATCGCTGCCGCCTCGGCGACCAGCGACGCCAGCTCGGTCGTGTCCCCCGCGACCGTCGTCGGCACCGCGACCAGCTCGATCTGGTCCAGCGTCCCCCACGCACCGGCGCTCAGCTCGAAGGACGCCGACACCACGACCACGCCGTCCGCGGCCACGCTCAGGGGCGCGGTCTGCGGCTGCTGCCAGTTGGCATACCCGCTCAGCCGGAAGTCGGCGGACACGCTGGAGATCCCCGAGCTGGCCGTGATCCGGGTGACGTCGTCCGCCCCGGAGCCGTCACCCTGCACCCGGGCCGACAGCCGGTACTGCCCGGCGGGCACCCCGGTCACGGTCTGCTCCACGGTGAAGGAGTACGCGCTGCCCGCCCAGAAGTGCGTCGAGCGGCTGCCCTGGTACGGGTCGTCGGTGGCGCCGATCGTGTACCCGGTGCCGATCCCGGTCCAGGGCGCGACCCCGTCCTCGAAGCCCGGGTTCAGCACCAGGTTCGCGCCCTGGTCCGCCGACGACAGCACGGTCACCGTGGCGACGGTGGCGTGCCCGCCCGACGTCGTCCCGGACACCCGGTAGGTCCCGGCGCCCAGGATCCACGCGGTGTTCCCGTGCCAGGTCACCGGCTGGTCCTCGGCGGAGCCGTCGTTGTAGCTGACCCGGACCGTCTCCGGCAGGGCGATCGGCTCACCGTCGACCACCGTGAGCTGCGGGTTCGTCACCGCGTCGACCTGCCGGGGCGCGACGGAGCCGGTCACCGCGTACTGGTAGACCCGCAGGGACTCCAGCGGGTTCCCCTGGGCGTCGAACAGCGCCTGGTTGTCCCAGCCCGACCCGCCGAAGTCGTCCGCCCACTCGCCGCCGAGCGCACCGGTCGGGTCGTAGAACTCCTGGGACGCCGGACTGGCCCAGCCGGAACCGTCCCGTTCCCAGAGCACCCGGTTCGCCTCCGCCTGGTCCGCGGGCCCGACCGGCAGCCAGGCCGGCTCCCAGTAGAAGGTGCCCAGGCCGTGCCCGCCGGAGACGTTCGCCACCGCCTGCATCACGTCCCGGATCGCGGTCGCCTGGCCCTGGACCGTCGCCGGGTAGGCGGCCGGCTCGGTGCGGATCACGTTGGGGTAGCCGTCGCCGTCGGCGAGTGTGTACGCCCAGGACGTCTCGGCCACCGCGACGTCCTTGCCGAAGGTGGTCGCGACCTGGTCCAGCACCGCGGTCAGGTTCTCCGGGGTGCCGTGCCAGAACGGGTAGTAGCTGGACAGGAAGACGTCGTAGTCGACCCCGCGGTCCGCCAGTGCCTGCGCCGCCGCCAGGTACTGCCCGGCCCGCTCCGGGTTGGTGAAGTGCACGGCCACCTTGACCGCGGTCCCCAGCGTCTCCCGGACCGCGGCGGACCCGGCCTGGAACAGCTGTGCGGTGGTGTCCCAGCCGGTCGACCCGGCGAGGTCGCCGCTGGTGGTCTCGTTGCCGATCTGCACCATGCCGACGTCCACCCCGGCGGCCGCCATCGCGGCCAGGGTGTCGGCGGTGTAGTCGTGCAGGGCGCCGACCTTGGTGGGCAGGTCCATGCCCTGCCAGGCACGCGGGGCCTTCTGCTGCCCCGGGTGCGCCCAGAAGTCGGAGTAGTGGAAGTCGACCAGCACCTGCATCCCGGCGGCGGTCGCCCGCTGGCCGATCTGCACCGCCCGCGCGGCGTCCACGTTGCCGCCGCCGTAGCCCTGGCCGTCCGCGGTGAAGGGGTCGTTCCAGACCCGGATCCGGGCCCAGTTCACCCCGTGGTCGGCGAGCACCTCGAACAGGTCCGCGGGCTGTCCCTGCTCATCCCGGAACACCACCCCGGACGCCTCCAGGGACAGCACGGTGGACACGTCCACCCCGTTGATCCAGTCCTCGCCCATCCCCTCGACCTTGGCCACGGTGATCCCCGCGTCCACCGGCCCGTCCTCGGCCGCCGCCGGGACCGCGCCCAGCGCCAGAGCGCCTGCCAGGATTCCCACCACGAGAGTGCGCATCAGCCCTTCACCGATCCCGCCGACAGACCGCCGACGATGTAGCGCTGCAACGACAGGAACAGGGCCAGGACCGGGATCGACCCGATCACCGCGCCGGCGGCGAACAGCCCCCAGCGCGAGGTCAGCTGGTTGGAGACCCACTGGTACATCCCGACCGCGAGGGTCCAGTTCTCCTCGGAGGTCAGCACGATCCTGGCCAGGATGAAGTCGCCGAAGGCCGCGATGAACGCGAGCAGCGCGACCACCGCCAGGATCGGCGTGACCAGCGGCATGATCAGCCGCCAGTAGATCTGGGCGTGGCTGGCGCCGTCGATGGTCGCGGCCTCGTCGATCTCCCGCGGCACCGAGTTGAAGAAGCCGTACATCAGGAAGGTGTTCGCCCCGAGCGCCCCGCCGAGGTACACGCAGATCAACGCCAGCCGGGAGTTCACACCCAGGGCGGGCACCACGTTGCCCAGCGCGATCAGCAGGAGGAACACCGCCACGAACGCGACGGTCTGCGGGAACATCTGGATGATCAGCAGGGTGGTCAGCGACACCCGCCGACCCCTGAACCGGAACCGGCTGAACGCGTAGGCCGCCGCCGCGCCCATCATCACGGCGCCCACCGCGGCCGCACCGCCGATCACCAGTGTGTTGGTGACCCAGGTCCAGAACATGGTGTCGCTCAGCGCGCTGAAGTTGTCCAGCCCGATCGAGCTGAACAGACGGCTCGATCCGGCCAGGGAGCCGCGCGGGTCCAGCGCCGCGGACAGCGCGTAGACCAGCGGGAAGATCGCGTAGAACACGATGACCGCGCCGACCGGGTACTTCCAGCCGACCTCGGCCCACCAACGACGGGTGCCCATCACATCTCCTCGAGCTTGCGGGTGCGGCGGAAGGCCAGCGCGGAGATCACGCCGATCACGATGAAGACCACGATGGACAGGGCGCTCGCGAGGCCGTAGTCGGCCCGTCCGCCCGAGACCCCGGAGATCTGGTAGATCGCGGAGATCAGGATGTCCGTCGACCCCATCGGCGTACTCGACCCGCTGAACGCCGGGCCGCCGCCGGTGAGCATGTAGATGATCGTGAAGTTGTTGAAGTTGAACGCGAACGAGGCAATCGCCAGCGGCGCGGTCGACACCAGCAGCATCGGCAGCGTGATCGACCGGAACTGCCGCCAGCGCCCCGCGCCGTCGACCCGGGCGGCCTCCATCACGTCGGCGGGCAGCGCCTGCAGCGCGCCGGTGGTCACCAGGAACCAGTACGGGTAGCTGAGCCAGAGGTTGACCCAGAGGATCGCGATCTTGGCCAGCCACGGATCGCTGAGCCAGCCGATGTCGGAGCCGAGGAAGAACCACTCGTTGATCACGCCGAACTCGGAGTTGAGCATGCCCCGCCACAGCAGCGCGGACATGAACGCCGGGAAGGCGTACGGCAGGATGAACAGCGTCCGCAGCACCTTGCGGCCCCGGACCCGCTGGTCGTTGTAGATCAGCGCGAACAGCAGTCCCAGGCCGAAGCTGGTCAGCACGGTCAGGATCGCGAAGGCGAACGTCCAGCCGGTCACCTTCAGCAGCGGCCCGGCGTAGGTCGCGTCGGTGAACGCCCGGACGAAGTTGTCGAAGCCGACGGAGACGTACCACCCGGCCGCCAGCCGGTCGCCGTCCGGGCTGACGAAGCTGCCCCGGTCGCTGGGGCTGTAGACCACGCCGGTCTCGGTGTTGGTGATGGTCTGCTCCGCCGGGTCCCAGACCAGCCGGGAGGTGTACACCCCGCCGGTCGACCCCTCCCGGGTGCGCAGCGACCCGTCCTCGGCGTCGTCGGAGATCGGCACCCGCAGTTCGACCACGCGCTGCTGCAGGTCGGTGTCCGTGAACAGCTCGGCCCGCGGCACCACCTCCCAGCCGGGGACCGCGGAGGGCGACCCGTTGTCACCGATCGTCGCCCCGTCGACCTCGGCGAGCGGGTCCTCGGCGGTGCCGACCTGCACGGTGTCCGCGTCGTCGGTGATCGCGAAGCCCAGCAGATCGCCGTCCCGGACCACCGACAGCGGGTACTGCGGCGAGTCCTCGACCGGCCGCTCGTCCTGGATCAGCGCGGCGTCCACCGCCTGCTGCATCGATCCCAGGTGCCCGGTGCCGTAGTTCGTGAAGGCCACGTAGCCGGTGTAGAGCAGCGTGAACATCTGGAACACGGCCAGGAACACCAGACCGGGGAACAGGTACTTCAACGGGACCGCGCGCTTGCTGAAGTAGATCCAGTCGGCGACCACGAGGCCGGCCACCAGCACACCCAGGATCACCCAGGCCTGCGCGGCGTGGGCCGACAGGATCGCAGCGATCCCGGCCGCGTTGACCAGCATCATCAGCAGCAGCTTGGCCACGAACCCGCCACCGAGCCCGCGCCAGGACCTGGCGTGCGACTCGCGGGGTGGGGCTTCGGACATCACAGGGGACTCCTCGGTTCGGGGACGACGACGGGGCCGGGCGGGGCGCGGGTGACGCGCCCCGCCCGGGTGGATCAGCCGCCGATCGCGGACTCGATGCTGGACACCGCTCCGGTCCAGGTCGTCTGCGGGTCGTCGCCCTTGATCAGCGCGATCTGCGCCGCGTTCCAGAACTCCCAGACCGAGCCCATCTCCGGGATGTTCGGCATCGGGACGCCGTTCTGCGCCGAGGCGATGAAGCCCGCGATGATCGGGTCGTCCGCCTCCTGCTCCGCCACCGCGGTCAGCGCCGGGATGCGCGGGTCCGCGTCGTAGAGCGCCTGCTGCGCGTCGTCGGTGGCCACGTAGTTCGCCAGGAACTCGTTGGCCAGCAGCGCGTTCTGCGACTGCGCCGACAGGTAGAAGCCCTGCACGCCGACGAACGGCGCGGCGGTCTCGCCACCGGCGGACGGGATCGGGTTCACCGCGACGTCGATCCCGGCGTCCTGGTAGGTCGGGATGGTCCACGGACCCTGCACGATGAACGGCGACTGCCCGGTCGAGAACAGCTCGTTGCCGATGTCGTAGTCGACCGTGTCGGTGAAGTACCCGGTGCCCGCGGCGCCGTTGTCGTGGATCCACTGCGCGTAGGCCAGACCGGCGTCGCCGGCCATCCCGACCTCGCTGGTGTACGAGCCGTCGTCGTCCTGCACGAACACCGGCGCCCCGAAGGACGTCTGGAACGCGTAGGAGGTGTACATGTCACCCTCGGCGCCGTTGGTGTAGAGGATGAACGGCCGGTCGCCGAAGCCCGCGTCGGTCGCCATCTGGATCATCTCGTCCCAGGTGGTCGGGGCGGTGTCCCCCACCAGGTCGACGTTCTGGATCAGCGCCACCGACTCCTGCGCGTAGGGCAGCGCGTACAGCTGGCCGTCGTAGGTGAACGCGTCCAGGGTCACCGGCTCGAAGTCGGCCGCCCGGCTGCCCAGGTCCAGGGTGTCCACCACGCCGGACTCCACGAACTCGCCCAGCCAGTCGTGCGCGCCGACCGTGATGTCCGGGCCCTCGCCGGTGGGCACCTGGGACAGGAAGTCCGCCCGCAGGTCCTCGAAGTTCTTCTGCACGATCGTCACCGTCGCGCCGGTGTCCGCCTCGAAGTCGGCGGCCGCGTTCTTGATCGCCTCGGCCCGCTCCGCGTCCGACCAGATCACCAGCTCCGCGCCGGAGCCGTCCGCTCCGCCGCTGCCGGTCGACTCCGCCGCCGGGGTGTCCCCGCCGCCTCCGCCGCACGCGGCCAGGAGCGCCATCGTCGCCACCGCGGCGACGCCCACTGCCAGATTCCTACGCATGTGCTCTGTCCTTTCGACAGGGTCGTGGCGCCTGATCGCGTCCTTGCGACCCGTGGGTGATGCGGGACGTCCTCGTCCCGCGGCACTGCTGCGGGGGTGGGTCAGTGATCACCTCCCACCGGGGTGCGGAACACCGCGACCCCGCCCCCGCCGATCCGGTACGAGCCGCCGGCCTCCTCGCCGGAGAACAGCTCAGTGCCGGTGACCTCCAGATCCACGTCCTCGTCCCGGTGGTTCACCGCCACCAGGTAGTCGTGCTCCGCGCCGTGCCGGGTGACGACCTCCAGCCCCTCCGGCCGGCCCGACGGGGTGATCCCGGCGTCCGCGTACACCTGCGCGAGCACCGGGGCCAGCGCCTCGACGCCCAGCGCGGTGCTGACGTACCAGCCGGTCCCCGTGCCGTGCCCGTTCCGGGTGATCGCCGCGGCGCCGTCCGCGGGGCCGCCGCGGTAGACGCCCCGGACCTGCGCACCGTCGAGCACGAGTTGCTCCGCCCAGACGCCGGTCGGGATCGCCGTGCCGTCCAGGTCGACCGTCGTGACGTCCGCCGCCCGGACCGGGAGGAACTCCTCCACCGCCGTGCCCAGCACGTCCCGCAGCGGCGCCCCGAAGCCGCCCGCGTGCACCGCGTCGTGCTCGTCCACCACCCCGGCGAAGCAGGACACCAGCAGCGTCCCGCCCTGGGCCACGTAGTCGGTCAGGTTCTTGCCCGCCGCGGCGGTCACCAGGTACGACGCCGGTGCGACGACCAGGCGGTAGCCGGACAGGTCGTCCTCGGGGTGCGCGAAGTCGACGGTCACGCCGTCCCGCCACAGCCGCTCGTAGTAGGTCCGCATCCGCTCCCGGAAACCGAGGGCGTCCGACGGCCGCCACTCCAGCTCCTGGGCCCACAGCGACTCCCAGTCGTAGAGCACCGCGACGTCCGCCCGCACCCGGGACCCGGCGACCTCGGCCAGCGCACCGATCCTGTGCCCGAGCTCGACGACCTCCCGGAACACCCGGGAGCCGGTGCCGGCGTGCGGCAGCATCGCCGAGTGGAACTTCTCCGCCCCCGACCGCGACGCCCGCCACTGGAAGAACAGGATGCCGTCCGCGCCCCGGCCCAGGTGGGTGAGCGCGTTGCGGTGCATCTCCCCCGGCCGTTTGGCGATGTTGTGGCCCTGCCAGTTCACCGCCGAGGTCGAGTGCTCCATCAGCACCCACGGTTTGCCGCGCGCCACCGACCGGGTCAGGTCCGCGGACAGCGCCAGCGCCACGTGCGCCTCCGGGTCCGGCGACCACAGGTAGTGGTCGTCCGAGACCAGGTCCACCTCCCGGGCCCACTGCCACAGGTCGGTGTTCCAGGACTGGTGCGCCATGAAGTTGGTGGTGATCGGCTGCGTCGCGTGCGCCCGGATCGCGTCCCGCTCGGCGATGAAGCAGGCCCGCAGCTGGTGGTCGGTGAACCGTGCGAAGTCCAGCTGCTGCGCCGGGTTCGGCGTCGACGCGGTGGCCGCCGGGGCCCCGACGTGCGCCCACTCCCGGTAGTGCTGGCCCCAGAACGCCGTGCCCCAGGCCGCGTTCAGCGCGTCCAGCGATCCGTACCGCCCGCGCAGCCACTCCCGGAACGCGGCGACCGACTGGGCGGAGAAGTCCTCCCCGACCGGCGCGCCGTACTCGTTGTGCACGTGCCACAGCACCACGGCCGGGTGCGTCGCGTACCGCTCGGCCAGTGCCGATGCGATCCTGGTCGCCGCGGCCCGGTACTCCACCGAGCTCGGCGACACCATGCCCCGCGATCCGAATCCCAGCGCGGTGCCGTCCCGGGTGACCACCCGGGAGTCCGGGTACGCGTCGTAGAACCAGGCCGGCGGCGACGCGGTCGGCGTGCCCAGGTCCACCGCGATCCCGTTCCGGTGCAGCAGGTCCAGCACGTCGTCCAGCCAGCCGAAGTCGTACTCGTCCTCTCGGGGCTCCAGCAGCGCCCAGGAGAAGATCCCGACGCTGACCAGCGTCACTCCTGCCTCGCGCATCAGCGCGACGTCCTCGTCCCAGACCGGACGCGGCCACTGCTCGGGGTTGTAGTCGCCGCCGTAGGAGATGCCTGCGGTCGGCCAGGTGAACGTGCTCATACGTGGGTCGCTCCCTTGCGATGCTGTGCACGGTCACAGTACGCGGGGATGCGAGTCTGATGGGAAGTGGCGGGTTCTGTTCGTTATGCGACTGTGACCGTGCACGGGACAGGTATCAGCGCGGCCGCCCCGGGGTCGTCCGAGGTGGGATCAGGTCTCGATCACCCGGACCGGGCCCTCGTCCGGCGTGGGCACCTCGAACCCGTCCAGGTACGCCGTCATCCGCTCGGCCGGCACCCGCACGTCGTCCGGGCCTTCCCCCGACCGTGCGGCCACCCGCGCCCGCATCGTCGCCTCTGGCGCGCGCAGGTGGTGCACCACGGGCACGACCCCCACCGGTGCGAGCAGTTCCCGGTACCGGTCCCGGCCGGCCCGCGACCAGAAGCTGGTGTCCACCACCACCGGGTGGCCCGCTGCGACCTCGGCGAGCACGCGCTGCTGGATGAGTTCGTGCACCCGGGCGGCGACCTCGTCCGGGACCGGGTGTTCCCGGTGTCCCAGCTCCCACGCGATCCGGTCGAAGGACAGCCATCGGTAGCCCTCGGCGGCCAGCCGCGCGGCCCAGGTGGACTTCCCCGCACCGGCCGGTCCGCAGACCAGGACCACCTCCGCGGTCACCCGGTCGGCCCGCCCGGCGTGATCTGGAGGATGACCCGGTCCGGCGAGCGGCGCTGGACCCGCCGTACCAGCCGCTCGAGCCCCAGGACCAGCGGCACCTGCACCCCGTACTTCGCGCGCAGGGCGGCGGTCGCCCCCGGGTGGTCCCGGTCCGGGCCGACGACGACAGCGTGCGCGTCCACCGTGACCGCCGCCGGGTCGACCTTCCCGAACCGGTCGCTGGGACGCAGCCGGACCCGGGAGTCGTGGCGCAGCCGCCGGACCTTGCCGGTCGCGGCCTCCGAGGTCACCACCAGCGCTTCTCCCTCCGGCGCGATCCACACCGGCGTCGCGACCGGGTCGCCGCTGCGGCGGTAGGTGGTCAGCGAGACGAACCGGGCGGCGCCGATCACGGTCCAGTCATCGGAGCGGCTGGAGGGGGCGGGATCCTGAGCGGGCACGGGCTGACCTCCGAGGTCGGGACGACTGCTGTCCAGGAGAGCATGCACCCGGGGTCAGAACAGCGCCCCCGGTCCGCGCAGCAGGCCGAGCGCGCCCGCGGCACCGACCACCGCCCCGAACACCGCCAGCACCGTCGCCGCGCACACCAGGTCCGCCCGGCCGATCCGGGCGGGGCGCCACACGGTGCGCGGCCCGGAGCCGAGGCCCCGCGACTCCAGCGAGCAGGCCATCCGCTCACCGCGGCGGATCGCGACCACCAACAGGGTGAAGGCCGCCGATGCCCAGGCCCGGGGTCCGCCCCGGACGGTGCCGTTCGACCGCAGCGGTGCGCGGACCGCCTGCGCCTGGCGGATCGTGGTCCACTCCCGCGGCAGCTGCTCCAGCAGGCGGTACCCGGCCAGCAGCGCGTAGCTCGGCCGGGCACCGAGCCGGGCGTGCCGGTGCAGGCTGGTGATCAGCGCGACCGCGTCGGTGCTCAGCACGAACCCGACGGCCAGGATGCCGAGGGCCGCCGTGCGCGCCGCCAACGCCACGCCCACCATGACCCCCTCCTGGGTGATCCGCAGCGGTCCGAGCTCCGCCAGCACCGCACCGGGCCGGCTGACCGCGTTCACCGCAAGCACGCCGAGCGCGAAGCCCAGGAACGGCACCTGCGCGCGGACCAGCACGCCGGGCGGGATCCGCCCGGCCACCCGGACACCGATCAGCCCCAGCAGGTAGACCAGCGCCGGGGTCACCGGGTCCAGCACGAACAGCAGCCCGATCGAGACCAGGAACAGTACGGCGAGCTTCACGGCGGGGTCCCGGCGCCCCAGCGGCGAGTCGAGCCAGGACGTTGCGACGACGCTCATCCGCCCCACCCCGCCAGGTGCCGGAGCACCCGTACGCCGCCCCGGGGGCCGTGCTCCGTCAGCACCCGGTCCACCAGCGGCGGGAGTACCAGCCCGGCGCGCCCCAGGAGCCCGGGATCACGGCAGAGCCACCCCACGGGGAAGTCGGCCGCCAGCGCACCGTCCGCCAGGACCAGCACCCGGTCCGCGACCGTCGCGACGAACCGCAGGTCGTGGCTGGAGAACAGGACGGCGCGTCCCCGGTCCGCCTCGGCCCGGACGGTCGCGGCCGTGGTCATCGTGTCGCGGCGGTCCAACCCGAACGTCGGCTCGTCGGCCAGCAGGACCGGCCGGTCGGTCTGGATCAGCATCGCGGCCAGGCTCAACCGGCGCTGCTCACCGCCGGACAGCCGGTGCGGGTCGCGGTCCGCGACCCGGTCCAGCCGGTGCGTGTGCAGCCGCTCCCGCACCCGGGCCGCCACCTCCTCCGGACCGCCCGGCACCCCGACCGCCAGCTCGTCCCGGACCCGGTGCGTCAGGAACTGGTGCTCCGGGTCCTGGAAGACCATTCCCGGCCGAGGCCCCCGCATCGCACCTCTCAGCGGCGGGACCAGCCCGGCCAGAGTGAGCAGCAGCGTGCTCTTCCCCGCACCGTTCGCGCCGAGCACCGCCACCACCTCCCCGGCCCGCAGCGTCAGGTCCACCCCGGCGAGTACCGGCACGGGGTCGGGTGCGCCCCGGCGTCGGCGCCGCCCCGGGTCGGGTGCGCCCCGGTGTCGGCGCCGCGCGGGATCGGAGTACCCCACCGACAGGGCGCTCGCCGTCAGCACCGCTGGACCCCGTGCCGATGTGGACGGCTCCGCGGCACCATCGGGCGCGACCGCGGCATTCCGGAGCCAGCCGCGCACCGCCGCCGACCCCAGCCCGCCCGGATGTCCGGTCACCGCCAGCAGTTCCGCCTCGAGCGGCAGCCAGCAGCCAGCGGCGTGCAGCTCCGCCGCGTGCTCGCGCAGCACCGTGGCCGTCGCTCCAGCCGCCGTGACGACACCGCCCGGGCCCAGCACCACCGCCCGCTCCGGCAACCCGTCGACCCCCTTCTCCCCCGCGAGCTCGTCCAACCGGTGCTCGACCACCACCACCGCGCGGTCCCCGGCGGCTGCCACCCCGGCGAGGGCCTCCCGGACCGTCCGCACCCCGGCCGCGTCCAGCATGGAGGTGGGTTCGTCCAGCAGGAGCACCTCGGGGTCGGGTGCCAGGGCGGCCGCGAGGGCGACCCGTTGCAGCTCTCCGCCGGACAGGGTCGCCGTGGCACGATCGGCCAGCGCGCTCACCCCTGCCTCGGTCAGGGCCTGCGTGACCCGCCGCCCGATCGCCGCGGGGTCGACGCCGTGGTTCTCCAGCGGGAGGGCCACCTCGTCCTCGACCCGCGTCAGGCAGACCGCGGCCGCCGGGTCCTGCGGCACCACACCCAGCCACCGGGACCGGTCGGCCACCCCGCACGCCGTGACGTCCCGGCCCGCGACCTCGACCCGGCCGGTCAGGTCGAGCGCGCGGGAGAA
>NZ_JANZKP010000027.1 GCF_025642745.1 Cellulomonas sp. RIT-PI-Y | reverse complement strand
TGGCGGACAGGACGGTGTCGATGGTGTCGACGTGCCCCTTGGTCAGGGACTCCAGCTCCTTCTCCGCCCGGGCGACCTCGTCCTCGCCGGCCTCGCCGTCCTTGACCAGCTTGTCCAGGCCGTCCTTGGCCCGTCGACGCACGCTGCGGATCGAGATCTTGGCGTCCTCGGCCTTGGTCTTGGCCAGCTTCACGTAGTCCTTGCGGCGCTCCTCGGTGAGGGCGGGCAGGATGATCCGGATCGCGTTGCCGTCGTTGCTCGGGTTCACGCCCAGGTCGGAGTCGCGCAGCGCCTTCTCGATCGCGGCCATCGCCGACTTGTCGAAGGGCGAGATCAGCACGGTGCGCGCCTCGGTCACCTGGAAGGACGCGAGCTGCTGCAGCGGCGTGGGCGCGCCGTAGTAGTCCACGACGATCTTGTTGAACATCGCGGCGTTCGCACGGCCGGTGCGGATCGCCGCGAAGTCCTCCTTGGCGACCTCGACGGCCTTGTCCATCTTCTCCTCGGCCTCGAGGAGGATGTCGTCGATCACGGTGGCTCCTTTGGTTCTGTGGTCCGGGTCTGGCGGGTCAGTCCTCGGTGACCAGGGTCCCGATCTTCTCACCCCGGAGCGCCCGGGTGACATTCCCCGGCTCCTCCAGGCCGAACACGCGCATCCGCACACCGTTGTCGCGGCACATGCTCAGGGCGGTGGAGTCCATCACGCCGAGCTCGCCGACGATGGCCTCGGTGTAGGTCAGGTGGTCCAGGCGCTGGGCGTCCGGGTTGGTGCGCGGGTCGGCGGTGTAGACGCCGTCGACGCCGTTCTTGCCCATCAGCACCTCGTCGCAGTGCGTCTCCAGCGCGCGCTGGACCGAGACGGTGTCGGTGGAGAAGTAGGGCAGGCCGGCCCCGGCGCCGAAGATGACCACGCGGTCCTTCTCCAGGTGCCGGATCGCCCGCAGCGGGATGTAGGGCTCGGCGACCTGGCCCATCGTGATCGCGGTCTGCACCCGCGTGCTCACGCCGGCCTGCTCCAGGAAGTCCTGCAGCGCCAGGCAGTTCATCACGGTGCCGAGCATGCCCATGTAGTCCGCGCGGGACCGGTCCAGGCCCATCGTGGCGAGCTGGGCGCCGCGGAAGAAGTTGCCGCCGCCGACCACGATCGCGACCTGCACGCCGTCAGCGACCGCGGCGCCGATCTCGCTGGCGATCCGGCGCACCACCGCCGCGTCCAGGCCGATCGCACCCCCGCCGAAGGCCTCGCCGGAGAGCTTCAGCAGCACCCGTCGTGCGGTGCGGACCTCGCCGGTCGTCTCTTCGATCATGGTGGCCATGGTGGTCCCTCCGGGAGGTCGTCGGCTGGCGGGTGCTGCTGGTCGTGCTCGCGCCGGTGGCCCCGGCCCTGTACGGGCCGGGGCCACCGGATGCGGGGTGCGTCAGGCGCCGACGCGGTACCGGACGAAGCCGGTGACGGTGCCGCCGGCCTCGGTCAGGACCTGACCGACCGACTTCTTCGGGTCCTTCGCGAAGGGCTGGTCCAGCAGGGCGACCTCCTTGAAGAAGCCGTTCAGGCGGCCCTCGACGATCTTCGGCAGCGCGGCCTCCGGCTTGCCCTCGTTGCGCGAGGTCTCCTCGGCGATCCGGCGCTCGTTCTCGACCGTCTCGGCCGGGACCTCGTCGCGGGTGAGGTACGTCGGGGAGAACGCCGCGATGTGCGTGGCGATGTCCCGGGCGATCTCGGCACCCTTGGCGTCGGTGGCGACCAGCACGCCGACCTGCGGCGGGAGGTCCTTGTTCACCTTGTGCAGGTACAGGGTGACCTTCTCGCCGGCGACGCGCTCCAGGCGACGCACGACGAGCTTCTCGCCCAGGACCGCGGCGGTCTCGTCGACGATCTCCGACAGCGGCTTGCCGTCGACGTCGGCCGAGATCAGGGCGTCCGCGTCGCGGGCACCGGAGGCGACCGCCGTGGCGAGCACCTTCTCCGCCAGGGTGATGAAGGTGGCGTTCTTGGTGACGAAGTCCGTCTCCGAGTTCACCTCGACGATGACGCCGACCTCGTTCTCGCCGTCACCGGCGGTCACGACCTCGGCGGCGACCAGGCCGTCGGAGGCGGAACGGCTCTCACGCTTGGAGACGCCCTTCAGGCCCTTGACGCGGATGATCTCCAGCGCCTTGTCCTTGTCGCCGTCGGCCTCTTCGAGCGCCTTCTTGACGTCCATCATGCCGGCACCGGTGGCCTCACGGAGGTCCTTGATGTCAGCCAGGCTGTAGTTCGCCATCTGGGTATCCGTCCTCGTGCTCGTGGGGGTCAGTTGGCGGTCTCGTCGCCGGACTCCGCGGCCGGGGCCTCGGCGGTCTCGGCGGCGGGGGTCTCGGCGACCTCGGCGGCGGGGGTCTCCTCCGCGGCGGGGGCCTCCTCCGCGGCGGGGGCCTCCTCGGCGGCGGCCTCGGCGGCCGGGGCCCCGGTGGACTCGGAACCGGCGAGCAGCTCACGCTCCCACTCGGCCAGCGGCTCGGCCTCGGCGGCGGCACCGGCGGCGGCGCCCTCGTTCTGGCCGGAGCGGGCGGCGTGGCGGGCCATGGTTCCCTCAGCGGCGGCGTCCGCGATCACGCGGGTCAGCAGCTGCACGGCGCGGATGGCGTCGTCGTTGCCCGGGATCGGGAAGTCGACCACGTCGGGGTCGCAGTTGGTGTCCAGGATCGCGACGATCGGGATGTTGAGCTTGCGCGCCTCGTCGACGGCCAGGTGCTCCTTGTTGGTGTCCACGATCCACACCGCCGAGGGGACCCGGGCCATGTCGCGGATGCCGCCGAGGGTCTTGGCGAGCTTGTCCTTCTCGCGACGCATGATCAGCAGCTCCTTCTTGGTGAAGGCGCTCCCCGCGACGTCGTCGAAGTCGATGAGCTCGAGCTCCTTGAGGCGCTGCAGGCGCTTGTTCACCGTCTGGAAGTTGGTGAGCATGCCACCGAGCCAGCGCTGGTTCACGAAGGGCATCCCGACGCGAGCGGCCTGCTCCGCGATCGGCTCCTGCGCCTGCTTCTTGGTGCCGACGAACAGGATGCTGCCGCCGTGGGCGACGGTCTCCTTGACGAACTCATAGGCGCGGTCGATGTACGACAGCGACTGCTGCAGGTCGACGATGTAGATGCCGTTGCGCTCGGTGAAGATGAAGCGCTTCATCTTCGGGTTCCACCGGCGGGTCTGGTGTCCGAAGTGGACACCGCTCTCGAGCAGCTGGCGCATGGTCACGACGGCCATGGCACGTCCTTCCGGCGCGCCCCACGGGGGCGCGCGACATGATCGCGGGCTCCGCGCTGGGCGGGACCCGCTCGTTCGGTTGTCGATGCCGACCGGGTGGGCGGCATCCCTGGCGTCACACCTGGGTCGACACCGTCCGGGAGACCCGGACGGACCGCTGCCGACGTCGGCCCGCGCTCCGGTCCCGGCTCTCGCCAGGGTGTCGGATCGCGGGGATGACGCGCGATGTCGATCGGCACGTACCGATCGCATGCAGGAGTCTACCGGACCGGCGGGCGCTCGGAGTCCGCGGCGATGTGCCCGTGATCACCCGGCCCTCGACCGTCCACAGCGGGCGTTCCAGGGTGGTGGTCCCCAGGGCGGCACGCGGTCGCTGGACCGGCGATCCGGTGCGGGATCACCGTGGCGCTATGCCCTCGATCCGACGCACCCTCGCCACCTCGCTCGGGGCCGTCGTGCTGCTCGCCGCGCTCGGCCCGGCCGGGGTGGGCTCCAGTGCCGGGGGCGACCCGGCGTCCGCCGCCGCCCCGGTCGCAGGGTCGGCCCCGGTCACCGGGTCGGCCCCGGTCGCAGGGTCCACCGAGGTCGCAGTGCCCGCCCCGGTCGCAGGGTCCGCCCAGGCATCCCCAGCCGTGTGGTCCGCCCCGGTCGCCGGCGAGCCGCGCCTCGTCCGGGGGTTCGACCGTCCGGCGCAGCGCTGGTCCCCCGGCCATCGCGGCGTCGACCTCGCGGCGGCTCCGGATGATCCCGTGCTCGCGCCCCGGGACGGGACGGTGACCTTCGCGGGCGTGGTGGTCGACCGGCCGGTGCTCACCGTGACCCACGACGACGGGCTGCGCACCAGCCTCGAACCCGTCCTGACCGAATTGCCGGTCGGCGCCCGGGTGTCGGCCGGGCAGGCGATCGGGGTCCTGGGCGGCGGGGCGACGCACTGCGAGCCCGTGAGCTGCCTGCACTGGGGCGTGCGGCAGGGCGAGGAGTACCTCGATCCCTGGGAGCTGCTGCACGGCGGGCCGGTGGTGCTGCTGCCCGACGTGGCGGCCGCGGTCGGGTCAGCCCCGGTCGGCCTCGGTCAGCCGGGCCCGCAACCGCAGCATGGCGGCGGTGTGCATCTGGGAGATCCGGGACTCGGTGACACCGAGCACGCGGCCGATCTCGGCCAGGGTCATGCCCTCGTAGTAGTAGAGGACCAGCACCAGCTTCTCCCGCTCGCCGAGCTGGTCAATCGCCCGGGCCAGCAGGAACTTGGTCTCCTGCGCCTCGAAGGAGTCGCCCGGGTCCGGACTGCGGTCGTCGCCCAGGGTGTCCAGCAGCGAGAGCCGGTCGGAGTCACCGGCGCCGAGCAGCTCGTCGAGGGCGGCCACGTTCACCGTGGACAGCTGGGTGAACAGCGCGCGCAGCTCGCGCAGGTCGATCTGGAGCCGCCCGGCGACCTCCCGCTCGGTGGGGACCCGGTGCAGCTCGGCCTCCAGCTCGGCGTACGCGCGATCCACCGCCCGGGCCTTGGTCCGCACCGAACGCGGGATCCAGTCCATCGCCCGCAGCTCGTCCAGGATCGCGCCGCGGATCCGCGAGGACGCGTAGGTCTCGAACTTCACCGAACGACCGAGCTCGTACTTCTCGATCGCGTCGATCAGGCCGAACATGCCGTAGGACACCAGGTCCGCCTGCTCGACCATCGCCGGCAGCCGCATCCCGACCCGGCCCGCGACCGCGGTGACCAACGGCGCGTAGTGCAGGATCAGGCGCTCGCGCACCAGGCGGTCGCCGCCCGACTTGAACGCGGCCCAGTCCTGGGCGACCCGGTCGAGCGCGGTCCGCCGCTCCAGGTCCTCCTCGGACTCGTCCAGCTCGGCCAGGTCCGGCTCGGCGACGCCCAGGAGATCGCTCGGGTCCGGGCCGGTCAGGTCCAGCGGCTCGACCAGGGTGAGCCGCGGTGCCTGCGGCATCAGGTCCCCGAGCGTCTCGGTGACGACGACCGCGTCCAGCGTCTCCGTGAGATCGCCGCCCTCGGCCAGCAGCACGACGGTGGCGAGCTCGCCGTCCGCGGGGTCCACACCGTCCGCACCGACCTGGTGCGGGATGACGCCACGGGGTGCACGCAGCGCGCGCACGGCAGCACCGGGGGCGGTGTGCTGCTCGACCGGAACAGTCATGGGGGTCTCCGTCTCGAGGGTCATGCTCGGGGGTGGGCCTGCTCGAACGACGCGCGGAGGCGGTCCGCGGTCACATGGGTGTAGCGCTGGGTCGTGGCCAGACTCGAATGGCCGAGCACCTCCTGCACACTACGCAGGTCGGAGCCGCCTTCGAGCAGGTGTGTGGCGGCGGAGTGCCGCAGGGCGTGCGGGGCGACGTCCTCCACCCCGGCGGCACCGGCGACCTCGTGCACCGCGGTGCGCAGCTGACGCTGGTCGACCCGGCCGCCGCGGCGACCGAGGAACAGCGCCGGACCGGAGCCGTCGACCGCGAGCGCCGGACGCCCACGACCGAGCCAGGCGCGGGTGGCGTCCACGGCGGGCTCGCCCACCGGCACCACGCGTTCCTTGCCGCCCTTGCCCAGCACCCGGAGCGTGCGCTCGCCGAGGTCCAGGTCGTCGACGTCGGTGCGGCACAGCTCGCCCACCCGGACACCGGTGGCGTAGAGCAGCTCGAGGGCGGCCCAGTCCCGCAGGTGCACCGGGTCCTCGTCGTCGGCGCGGATCCGGGCCACGTCTAGCAGATCGGCGGCGGAGTCCTGGCTGAGCACGGTCGGCAGCGTGGAGGACGGGCGGGCCGAGGCCAGCCGCAGCGCAGGATCCGAGCCGATCTTCCCGGTGCGCGCGGCCCAGGCGAAGAACGTGCGGACCGCCGCGCCCCGGCGCGCCAGGGTGGCACGACTGCGCTCGGCGGCGGCCATCGACGCGAGCCATCCGCGCAGCACCGCGAGATCGACACCGCGCAGTCCGTCCACGCCGTGCCGCCGGGCGTGGCCGGCCAGGTCCCGCAGGTCGCTCACGTAGGCCCGGATCGTGTGCTCGGACAGCCCGCGCTGGGCCCGCAGGTGCAGTACGAAGCCGTCGACGAGTGCGGTGTCCGCACCCGTCTCTCGCACCCCTGCCGCCGCCTGCACGGCTCTAGGGTGACCGTCACACCTCCGGGCGACAAGCGTCCTGTGTGAGGAATCACCCACCCCTGGGCGAATCACGGTCTTTTGTCCGATTTTCCGTGGTGGTGTCGCGGCTGAACGGGTGGTCATCCGGTGCGGGGGTTCAGGTCCGGCGGGTCAACGACCGATGCTCTAGGCCCTTCGGCCCGGACGAGGCACCCCCACGACATGACTACTCTCGTCCCCGCGTGGGTGCCGGTGCTCGCGCCCCGCAGACCGGTCGGCACCGCAACCCTCCGGATCCCCTCGGTGCAGCCCGGAAGGACCCCATGGCCTACGAACTCGACGCCTTCATCGCGCTCGCTCCCGCTGCGCGAGAACTGCACGCCCGCGCGCCCCGGTCGACCCTGGTCCCGCTGCGCGGCGGCGTCGCGATGGTCCTCGCCCCCGACGACGTGGACCTGGTCGACCTGTCCCCCGGCGAGAGCCTGCTCGACGGTCTGACCGTGGCCCGGATCGAGGCGGACTTCTTCGGCGGGACCGGGATGCAGAGCGCCTGGTTCCACCGCGACGGCCGGCTGATCTGGTCCGACGTGGACAACCCCACCACCGATCAGGACGCCAGCACCTGGCCGATCAACCGCGCGCTCGCCGACCTCGGTCACCGGCCGACCCGCCGCGCGGCGTGGAACCCGGCCGTGCTGCTCGACTCCTTCGGCGACGTGGGCCTCGGGCACTGCCGCAGCAACGACCGCTGGATCCGGTTCGCGCACGAGGGCGGCGACGGAGCGGCGATCACCGCGTTCGAGGACGAGCTGAGCCGACGCAAGGTCGGTTGAGCCGAGACGAGGTCGGTTGAACCGGCGCGAGGTCAGCCGGCGCGAACTCGGCTGAGCCGGCGCCACATCAGCCCGCGCGGCCTCGGCTGAACCGCCGCGAGGTCAGCCGACTCGCTCGCGCGACCACCTCCCCTCCCGGGTCCGTCGCGCCAGTCCGCCGAGCTCCAGCAGCCCCAGCTCCGCCTCCACCTCCGCGACCGCCAGACCCGCCCGGGCGGCGACGGTCGACACCCCCGCGGGATGTCGGCCCAGCGCGTCCAGCACCCGCGCCCGCCGGCTGTGCGGCTCCGTCTCCCCGCCCGCGCGGGACCACGCCGGGGCAGGAACTCCCAGGGTCCCTCCCGCCACAGCACCCGGAACGTGGTCGGCTCGCCCCGGCGCGTCACCGGCACCGCCGACCGGCGTCCCGTCCACCCCGTGCGGCGCATCGTCCGCCGCCGCCGTCGTCGTCGCGGGGCCCAGCAGCTCCAGCACGTCGGCCACCTCGGTGACGCAGACCGCCGCCCCGGACCGCAGCAACCGATGGCACCCCGCCGAGGCGGGAGAGGTCACCGGTCCCGGCACGGCACCCACCGGACGCAGCAGCTCGCCCGCGTGATGGGCGGTGCTCAACGCCCCGGAGCGCCATCCCGCCTCCACCACCACGGTGGCGCCGGTCAACGCCGCGATCAGCCGGTTCCGGAGCAGGAACCGCGACCGGCTCGGCGGTCGTCCGGGTGGGCTCTCGGCCACCACCGCCCCACCCTGATCGATCACCCGGCGCAGGAGATCGGCGTTGCCCGCGGGGCTGAGCCGGTCCGGTCCGCCCGCGAGCAGGGCCACGGTCGGCGCACCCGTGCGCACCGCCACCACGCCCCGGTGCGCCGCAGCGTCGATGCCGTACGCGCCACCGGACAGGACGCACACGCCCGTCCCGGCCAACCCACCGGCCAGGTCACCGGTGACCAGCTCGCCGTACTCGCTCGCGGCCCGGGCGCCCACCAACGCGACCGACCGTTCCACCAGGACGTCCAGCCCGGGGTCACCACGCACCCACAGACACAGCGGTGCGGTCGGCCCGAGGTCCGCCAGCCGATCCGGCCAGCCGGGGCGACCGGGGATCAGCGGCACCGCGCCGATCCGGCGCGCCGCCCCCAGCACGGCGCGGGGATCCGCGTCCACCCGCGGCAGCCAGCGTCCGAGCGCCCGCGCGATGGAGCGCAGCGCCCGGCCGTGGTCGTCGAGGGCCGCCCGCTCGGGCTCGTCGGCGTCCCCGTCCTCCCGCCGGCACCCGGTGGACCCGTCGCCGGGAGCGGACCCGTCGCGCTCCCGCACCCGGGATCGCAACGACCGCGCTGCCGCCGTGGGGGTGAGCTCGCGGACGTCCAGCAACCACCGCCACGCCTCCACCGCCCCGAGCGCTGCCACCACTGCCACGGCGGCAGGATCACCGGGCTCGGCGCACAGGCTCCAGGCGATCCGGGCGAGCAGCTCCGGATCCTCGTCCCGACGGGTATTCACGGCCTCGCTCCCCGGGTGCGGAGCAACAGCGCACGGCCGACGTCCTCGCGGCTCGGTGCGGCCGCCCCGGCCAGGTCCGCCAGGGTCCAGGCGATCCGCAGCACCCGGTCGGCACCCCGCAGGGTCAGCCGTCCCGCGTCGAGAGCGCGGTGCAGGTCCGCCGTCAGCCCGGGATCGGGTCGCAGCAGCGCGCGCAGCCGGGCACCGGGGACCTCGGCGTTCGTCCGCCACGGGTCGTCCGCCCAGCGCAGCGCCTGCGCGGTCCGGGCGGCGGCGACCCGGGCCGCGACGGTGGCGGTGCTCTCCCCCGGCCGCTCACCGGTGAGGTGCCGAACCGCGGGCACCTCGACCTGGAGGTCCACCCGGTCCAGCAGCGGGCCGTCCAGTCGGGCCAGGTAGCGGCGCCGGGCCTGCGGCGTGCAGGAGCAGTCCAGTCCCTTGCCGGTGGCCCGACCGCACGGGCACGGGTTGGCGGCGAGCACGAGCTGGAACCGGGCCGGGAACCGCGCGGCGCCGGCCGCCCGGCTGATCACCAGCTGCCCGTGTTCCAGGGGTTGGCGCAGGGTCTGCAGCACCCGGCCGCTGAACTCGGGGGCCTCGTCCAGGAACAGCACGCCCCGGTGCGCGCGGGACGCCGCTCCGGGATGCGGCCACCCGGAGCCCCCGCCGACGATCGCCACGGCGCTGGCCGTGTGGTGCGGGTCCTCGTAGGGCGGTCGACGCAGCAGGCCGCCGGAGGGGTCGAAGCTGCCCGCGACCGAGTGCACGGCACTGACCTCGACCGCCTCGGGCTCGGTCAGGTCGGGCAGCAGGCCGGGCAGCCGGGACGCGAGCATGGTCTTGCCCGCGCCGGGTGGACCGGTGAGCAGCAGGTGGTGCCCACCCGCGGCGGCGACCTCGACCGCATGCCTCGCGGCCGGCTGCCCGAGCACCTCGGCCAGATCGCCGCCCGGGGCCGCCGAGGCGGTGGACGTGCGGGGAGCGGGCACCGGGGTCGTCGGCGTGGCGTCCACCTCACCGCCGTGCAGGGCGACCACCTCCGCCAGGGTGGCGCAGCCGATCACCCCGGCCCCGGGCACCAGCTCCGCCTCCGGGACGTCCGCGGCCGGCACCACCACCCGCGTGCGGCCCTGGGCGACCGCCTCCGCGACCGCGGGGAGCACGCCGCGCACCGGGCGCAGCCGGCCGTCCAGACCGAGCTCCCCCAGGTGCACCGTGTCCCGGGCCCGCTCCGGGTCGAGCTGCCCGGTCGCGCCGAGCACCGCCACCGCGATCGCCAGGTCGAAGCCCGGTCCGTGCTTGGGCAGCGCCGCCGGGGAGAGGTTCACCGTGACGCGGCGCGGCGGCCAGGCGAGCCCGGTGCAGGCGACCGCGGCACGGACCCGGACCTTCGCCTCGGCCAGGGAGGCGTCGGGCAGCCCCACCAGCACGAACGCGGGCAGGGCGCTGGCCAGATGGGCCTCGACCTCGACCACGCGGGCGGACATCCCGAGCAGCCCCACCGCCAGGGTCCGGCCGAGCGCGGTCACCGCTCCCCCGCCAGCCACTCGATCCGCGGCGCACCGCCGGGCGGCATCAGGACCGCGAGCACGTCGACCCGGACCGACGCCGGGTGCAGGTCGTGGACGGCGAGCCAGTGCGCGGCGAGCCGGCGCAACCGGTGCAGCTTGGTCGCGGTCACCGCCTCGGCCGGATGGCCGCAGCCGGTCCCGGTCCGGGTCTTCACCTCGATCACGATCAGGTGGTCCCGGTCCCGGGCGACCAGGTCGATCTCCCCGGCCGGACACCGCCAGTTCCGGTCGATCACCTGCCAGCCACGGTCGGTGATCCACCGTGCGGCCAGGTCCTCCCCGCGCCGCCCGATCCGCTGCCTGTCCATCGCGCCACCTCCTGCCAGGAGGGTGCGCGGGGTCGGCCCGGCGGGTCGAGGACGGTCAGGCGCGGCTGGGGACCACCGCGGGGGGCGCCGGACTGTGGACAGTCGGACGCCGGACGATCATCGGCCGAAGCCGCTGTCCCCGCCCAGGTCGAGGTCGGCCTTCACCAGCTCCTCGACGTTGACGTCCTTGAACGTCACCACGCGCACCGACTTCACGAACCGCGCGGAACGGTAGACGTCCCAGACCCAGGCGTCGGCCAGGGTCAGCTCGAAGTAGACCTCACCGGCGGCGGAGCGCACCTGCAGGTCGACATGGTTCGCCAGGTAGAAGCGACGTTCGGTCTCGACCACGTACGAGAACAGCCCGACCGCGTCCCGGTACTCGCGGTAGAGCGCGAGTTCCATCTCGGTCTCGTAGTTCTCCAGATCCTCGGCACTCACGCGGACCATCATCGCTCATCCGGGACCAGGATTCGCACCGGACGATCAGAGCGTCGGCGGCAGATCCACCCCGGGCAGCCGCCAGGACCGCCGGTGGTGCGCGGTCGGGCCCAGGCGGCGCAGCGCGGCCACGTGCTCGGCCGAGGCGTAGCCCTTGTTCTCCTGCCAGCCGTACTCCGGGAACTCGGCCGCCAGCTCCAGCAGCATCGCGTCCCGGGTGGTCTTGGCCAGCACGCTGGCGGCGGCGACCGCGGCGCACGTCATGTCCGCCTTGACCATCGTGGTGACCGGCGGCACCGGGCAGACCGGCTCGGGCAGCACGGGCCCGTCGTCGAACAGGGTGCCCTGCACCGGCGGGGACAGGTAGTCGTGATTGCCGTCCAGCAGCACCGCGTCCGGCGTGATCGCCAGCCCGTCCAGCGCGCGCTGACCCGCGAGCCGGAGCGCCGCGATGATGCCGTAGTCGTCGATCTCCGCCGGACTGGCGTGCCCGACGCCCCAGGCGGCCGCCCAGCGCTGGATCCGGGGCACCAGGGCCGTCCGGGCCTTGGGGCTGAGCAGCTTGGAGTCGCGCACGCCGACCGGGGCCGGCTTGGCGTCGGCGGTCACCACCACCACGCCGATGGTCACCGGACCGCAGAGCGCACCACGGCCGACCTCGTCCAGGCAGGCCAGCGCGGTCGCGCCGTCCCGGAGCAGCCGGCGCTCGATCCGCAGCGACGGCGCCGTCGTGCGGGATCGGGTCAGGGTCTCGGTCATGACGGGTCGGGCACGTCGGCGAAGACGTCCCCGGGGTTGCGCAGCAGCCCGATCCGGTCGAGCGGCCAGAGCTTGACGAACGCGGTGCCGACCACGTTGTCCATCGGGATCGCGCCACCGCCGGCGTCGCCCATGTGCCACCGCGAGTCGGCGGAGTGCTGCCGGTTGTCGCCCATCACCCACAGCGAGTTCTCCGGCACCGTGATGTCGAAGGCGATCTCGCTCGGGCTGGCGCCGGGCGCCAGGTAGGACGTCTCGTCGATCGCGACGCCGTTCACCTCGATCGGGGTGCCGTCACCGGCGGCCGACACGTGGTCGCCGGGCAGGCCGATCACGCGCTTGATCAGGTGGTCCTCGGACTGCTGCGGCATCAGGCCGATCGTGATCAGCACGTCTTGCACCGCGTTGGTGCCGGTCTGCTCGTCCGCCGGGAGCCAGCCGCCCGGGTCGGCGAAGACCACGATGTCGCCACGGTGCACGTCCAACGGGCCGGGGACCAGCTTGCTCACCAGCACCCGGTCGCCCTCGAGCAGGGTGTCGTGCATGGAGGCGCTCGGGATGAAGAACGCCTGGGCCAGGAAGGTCTTGACCACCCAGGAGAGCACGATCGCGCTGACCAGGATGATCGCGACCTCGCGCAGGAAGCCGAGCACGGGATGGCGCGGACCGCGGGGCTGCCGGCGGGTGGTGGAGGTGGGAACAGGCTCGTCCCCGCTGCTGGCATCCAGGTGCGTCACCCGGACACTATGCCACGAGGGCGGCCACCGGAACCGGTGACCGCCCTCGTGCGGGATGCTGCGACTCAGGCCTTCTTGGCCGGGGTGTCGCGCTTCTCCTTGATCTTCGCCTTCTTGCCGCGCAGGTTGCGCAGGTAGTACAGCTTCGCGCGACGCACGTCACCGCGGGTGAAGACCTCGATGGACTCCAGCGACGGGGAGTGCACCGGGAAGGTCCGCTCCACGCCGACCCCGAAGGAGACCTTGCGGACGGTGAAGGTCTCGCGCACGCCGTCGCCCTGACGGGCGATCACGACACCCTGGAACAGCTGGACGCGGGAGCGGTTGCCCTCCACGACCTTCACGTTCACCTTGAGGGTGTCACCGGCACGGAACTCCGGGATGTCGGTGCGCAGCGAGGCCGCGTCGACACTGTCGAGCAGGTGGGACATCTCGTTTCACTTTCCCGCCGTGCCACAGGTCACGCGCGTCATCGTCGGCACCGATCCACGGATCGGGCCGGAAGTGGGCATCGATGCGGTGCGCGGCCCTGCCGTGAAGCAGCGCGGTCGTGCTCGTCTCCCCTGTGGCAGAGACGCGACCTACGCGCACCAGCGCACTAGTCTGCCACACCCGGCGTCGACTGCGGAAACGGCCCGTCCGGGCCGATCGCCCAGCCGAGCTCGGTGAGCGTCGCGCGGTCCTTCCGGTCCAGCGCCGACGGGTCCAGTCGGCGCAGCAGATCCGGCCGTCGCTCGGCGGTGCGGGCCAGCGCCTGGTCCCGGCGCCAGCGCTCCACCTTGCCGTGGTGGCCGGACAGCAGCACCTCCGGCACCTCGGCGTCCTGCCAGACCGGGGGCTTGGTGTAGACCGGGTACTCCAGCAGACCGGCCTCGCCGTGCGACTCCTCGACCAGCGAGTGCGGGTTGCCGACCACCCCGGGCAGCAGGCGCACCACGGCCTCGATCAGCACCAGGGCGGCGACCTCTCCCCCGTTGAGGACGTAGTCGCCGATCGAGTACTCGCTGACCCGCACCCCGCGCCGGGCGTAGTGCTCGGCGACCCGGGCGTCGATCCCCTCGTACCGGCCGCAGGCGATCACCAGGTGCTCGTCCCCGGCGGCCAGCGTCTCGGCCTGCCGCTGGGTCAGCGGAGCGCCCGAGGGCGTGGGCAGCAGCAGGTGCGAGCCCTCGGCCAGCAGCTCGTCCAGGGCCGCGCCCCAGATGTCCGGGCGCATGACCATCCCGGCCCCGCCGCCGAAGGGCGTGTCGTCCACGGTCCGGTGCCGGTCGGCGGTCCAGTCGCGCAGGTCGTGCACCCGCAGGTCCAGGATCCCGGCGGTGCGCGCCTTGCCGACCAGCGACAGGGTCAGCGGCGACAGGTAGTCCGGGAAGATCGTGACGACGTCGATCCTCATGCGCCCTCGGTCTCCTCGCTGATCACCAGGTTCTCCTGGTCCGAGGCCAGCAGCCCGCCGGGCGGGTCGATCACGACCCGGCCGCCGGGCACGTCCACCACCGGGACGATCGCCCGGACGAAGGGCACCAGGGTCCGGCTGCCGTCGGTCTCGCGCAGCACCAGGACGTCCTGGGCCGGCAGGTGCTCCAGCCCGGTGATCTCGCCCAGCACCCGGCCGTCGACGTGCTCGGCGCGCAGCCCGGCCAGCTCGTGCGGGTACCAGGCGTCGTCCTCCTCGCCGTCGGCGGCCTCGACCACCAGGGTCACGCCGCGCAGGCCCTCGGCGGCGGTCCGGTCGGCCGCCTCGGCGAACTGCACGAACCAGCGGTCCTGCTGGGTGCGCACCCGGGTGATGGTGAGCGGGCCACGTTCGGCGGGATCGGTGGACAGGACCGTCCCGACCGCGAACCGGGCCCCGGGGTCGTCGGTGCGCACGTCGAGGGCGACCTCGCCGCGCAGTCCGTGGGCGCGACCGATCCGGGCGACGGTCAGCTGCATGGGGTGCTCCTCGTTCTCGACATGGCACAGGCCCGGTCCCCACCAGCGGCGGGGACCGGGCCTGTCACAGCAGTGCGCTCAGCGGCGGGCGACGTCCACGACGTCGACCCGGACCGGGCCGTCCGTGGACAGCGCGCCGACGACCGTGCGCAGGGCACGCGCCGTCCGACCGCCACGCCCGATCACGCGGCCGAGGTCCTCGGGGTGGACCCGGACCTCGAGCAGGTCGCCCCGGCGCAGCGCGCGGGAGTCCACCCGCACGTCGTCCGGATGGTCGACGATCCCGCGGACCAGGTGCTCGAGCGCGTCGGCGAGCATCAGGCCTGCTCGTCCTCGGCCGGGGCCTCGGTCTCAGCAGCCTCCTCGGCGGGGGCGGCGGTCTTCTTCTCGGCAGCCTTGGCCTTGGCCTTCTCGGCGTCGGCGGCGACCGCGGCGACGGTGGCCTGCACGTCCTCGGCAGCGCCCTTGACCCGCAGGGTGCCCTCGGCGCCCGGGAGGCCCTTGAACTTCTGCCAGTCGCCGGTCACCTTGAGCAGGGCCAGGACCTGCTCGGTCGGCTGCGCGCCGACACCGAGCCAGTACTGCGCACGCTCGGAGGAGATCTCGATCAGCGAGGGCTCCTCGGTGGGGTGGTACTTGCCGATCTCCTCGATCGCGCGGCCGTCACGCTTGGTGCGGGAGTCCGCGACGACGATGCGGTAGTACGGCGCACGGATCTTGCCGAGGCGCTTCAGGCGAATCTTGGTGGCCACGAGGTGGTCTCTCCTGTTGATGTGGGGCGGTGCGGACCGGTCCGCACGTGGGGCATGCGGGGGAAGGTCCCACCTGTGTGTCACAGCATCGAGCGGGTAGAGGGTCCGCGCGCGCCGAGTACAGCAGGCCATTGTGCCAGACGGAGGCGAGTGCTCCCAACCCCGGTCAGGCGACGCGTTCACCGCGCAGCAGCACAGCCCGCGGGTCGGCCAGCAGCCGGGCGTCCCGACGCGGGTCGCCGGGGTACACCACCAGGTCGGCGGGCGCCCCCTCGCCCAGCCCGGGGGCGCCCAGCCATGCCCGGGTGCGCCAGCTCGCGGCGGCCACCACCTCCGGGTCCGGGATGCCCGCGACGAGCAGCTCCGCGGCCTCGTCGGCGATCCGGCCGTGGGCGATCGTGCCGCCCGCGTCGGTGCCGAGCAGCAGTGGCACCCCGGCGTCGAACAGGTCCCGGACCTGGGTGTACCGGCGCTCGTGCATCCAGCGCATCCGCGCGGCGTAGACCGGGAACCGGTCGGCCCGGTCGGCGATGGCCCCGAACTGGGCGACCTGGAGCAGCGTCGCCGTCACCGGGACGCCCGCGGCGGCGATCCGGTCGATCTGCCCGGGATCGGCACCGGTCGCGTGCTCCAGGCAGTCGATCCCGGCGTCCAGCAGGCCGTCCAGCGGCTCGGTGGCGAAGGTGTGCGCGGTGACCCGGGCGCCGAGGCCGTGCGCGACCCGGACCGCGTCGGCCAGCACGTCGTCGGGCCAGAGCGGTCGCAGGTCGCCCGCCGCACCGAGGTCCCGGTCGATCCAGTCCGCGACCAGCTTGACCCACCCGTCGCCCCGCGCCGCCTCCTGGGCCACCGCGGCGGGCAGGTCCGCGGCCTCCGGCAGCTCCCGGCCGTAGTGCCGCAGGTAGCGCTTGGGCCGGGCCAGATGCCGCCCGGCCCGGATCAGTCGCGGCAGGTCGTCCCGCTCGTCGACCCACCGGGTGTCGGCCGGCGACCCGGCGTCCCGGATCAGCAGCACCCCGGCGTCGCGGTCGGCCACCGCCTGGGACTGCGCGGTGGCGCGGTCGACCTCGCCGTGCGGGCCGAGACCGATGTGGCAGTGCACGTCGACCAGGCCGGGCAGCACCCAGCCGTCGATCGACGCCGCCACCCGGGCCGGCCGGTCGAAGGTGATCCGGCCGCCGACCACCCACGCCTGCGGCGCCACGTGCTCGTCGTCGACGACCACCGGGCCCCGCAGGTGCAGCGCGGTCATGTCAGCGACCGCCGAAGAACCTGTCCAGACCCTCGGGGATCTCGATCGAGCTCGGGTCGTCCTGCTGCGGCGCGGCACCCATCCCGAACGCCAACCCCTGCGGGGCGGGCGGCGCGATCCCGGCGGCACGGTCCGCGGCGGCCTGTTCCTGCTGGGCGCGCTTGGCGGGGTTGCCGGACTTGCCCTTCGCCTTGCGGGGAGCCTGACCCTTGCCGCGCGACTTCTTGCCGGAGCCGGGGAGCATGCCCATCCCCGGCATCGGCATGCCGCCGCCGCGGGACATCTGCTTCATCATCTTCTGCGCGGCCTCGAACCGCTCCAGCATCCCGTTGACCTCGGAGACCTGGACGCCGGAGCCCTGGGCGATCCGGGACCGGCGGGAACCGTTGATGATCTTGGGGTTGATCCGCTCGGCCGGGGTCATCGACCGGATGATCGCCTCGACCCGGTCGACCTCGCGCTCGTCGAAGTTGTCGATGGCCTCGCGCATCTGCCCCATCCCGGGGAGCATGCCGAGCATCTTCTTCATCGAGCCCATGTTCTTGAGCTGCTGCATCTGCTGCAGGAAGTCCTGGAGCGTGAAGCCCTCGCCGGAGGCGAGCTTGCCGGCCATCTCCTCGGCCTGCTCGGCGTCGAAGGCCTTCTCCGCCTGCTCGATCAGGGTGAGCACGTCACCCATGTCGAGGATGCGCGACGCCATCCGGTCCGGGTGGAAGACCTCGAAGTCGGTGAGCTTCTCACCGGTGGAGGCGAACAGGATCGGGCGTCCGGTCACCGAGGCGACCGACAGAGCCGCGCCACCGCGGGCGTCGCCGTCCAGCTTGGACAGCACCACACCGGTGAAGCCGACGCCGTCGGCGAAGGCCTGGGCGGTGGTCACCGCGTCCTGACCGATCATCGCGTCGATCACGAACAGGATCTCGTCCGGGTTCACCGCGTCGCGGATGTCCGCGGCCTGCTGCATGAGCAGCTGGTCCACACCCAGGCGGCCCGCGGTGTCCACGATCAGCACGTCGTGCTGACGGGCGGTGGCGGTGGCCAGACCCTCCCGGGCGACCGCGACCGGGTCGGCGCCGACCACGATATCGTCCTCGGCGCCCTGGTTGCCCGGGTGCGGGGCGAACACCGGCACCCCGGCGCGCTCGGCGACGACCTGGAGCTGGGTGACCGCGTTCGGCCGCTGCAGGTCGGCGGCCACCAGCAGCGGGGTGTGGCCCTGACCCTTGAGGTGCAGGGCGAGCTTGCCCGCCAGCGTGGTCTTACCGGCGCCCTGCAGACCCGCGAGCAGGATGACCGTCGGCGGGTTCTTCGCCAGGTTCAGCGGGCGGTTCTGGCCGCCGAGGATCGAGACCAGCTCGTCGTTGACGATCTTGACGACCTGCTGCGCCGGGTTCAGCGCGCCGGAGACCTCCGAGGACAGCGCCCGCTCCCGGACCGCCCCGGTGAAGGTGCGCACCACGGGCACGGCGACATCCGCGTCCAGCAGGGCACGACGGATCTCGCGCACGGTGGCGTCGATGTCCGCCTCGGACAACCGGCCCTTCGTGCGCAGGTTCTTGAACGTCGACGTCAGTCGGTCGGACAGGCTGGCGAACACCGCGCGATCCTCTATCTCTCAAGATCAGGGACGCTCCAGCGTACCCGCAGCGCGGGCCACCAGATCGTCGACCAGCCGCGCCCGCCACGCGGTCCACGCGGTCGGGCCCGCGGAACCTGCGTCCGCCTCGGTCAGCGCACGCAGCAGCCGGAGCAGATCGAGCCGGTGGTCGACGGCGGTCAGCAGCCGGTCCACCGTGGCCGGGTCCTCGGGGTCGGCCGTCGTGGCCAGCTCGGACAGGGTCAGGTGCTCGCGGACCAGCAGAGCGACATCGGCCGCCTCGGGTGAGGTGAAGCCCATCCGGGCGGCGATCGGTCCGGCCAGCCGGGCACCGGTCACGGAGTGGTCCCCGCCACCGGCCCGCTTGCCGATGTCGTGCAACAACGCGGTGACCAGCAACAGGTCGCCGCGGTCGACGTCCTTGCGCAGACCCGCGGCCGTGGCGGCGCACTCCACGCAGTGTCGGTCCACGGTGTGCCGGTGGATCGGCGAGCGCTGCGGCCGGTTCCGGATGCCGGCCCACTCCGGGATCCAGGTGGTGACCACCCCGGCCAGGTCGAGCGCCTCCCAGACCGGCACCTGCGCCGGGCCGGTGGCGAGCAGCTGGACCAGCAGCGTGCGGGCCGCCTTCGGCCACGGCTCGGGCAGCGGCGGGGTCCGGGTCAGGCTCGCGACGCTGATCGGCGACAGGGTCAGTCCGGTGCGGGCGGCGGTGGCGGCGGCCCGCAGGGCGAGCACCGGGTCGTGCTCGGGCTGGGCGTCGGCGGCCAGCACCAGCTCCCCGTCGTGCTCGACCAGGCCCTCGGCCACCGTCCGCAACCGCGGCGCGGCCCGGCGTCCGCGGACCAGCACCGGCTTGCGGGCCGGACGGTGCAGCGCCTGGCGGGCGTTGCGCGCGGTGGAGTCCAGTGCGTACGAGATCACCCGGCCGGCCTCGGCGAGCCCGGCGAGCAGATCGTCCCGGTCGCCCACCCCGAGCAGCTCGGCGACCTCGTCCTGGTCGGCGGACAGCAGCCGGTTGGTGTGCCGCCCGGTGACCGTCTGCACCGCGTCCCGGACGTCCAGCAGGTGCGCGTGCGCGGCGTCCACCGCGCCGTGCGGCCGGTCGGTGAGCCAGGTGGCGGCCAGTGCGGTCAGCACGACGGCGTCCCGGATGCCGCCCCGCGACTCCTTGAGATCCGGCTCGATCAGATAGGCGAGCTCACCGTGGCGGTCGGCACGCTGCCGGGTGGAGGCCAGCAGCTCGGGCAGTCGTCGCCGGGCGGCCGACCGCCAGTCGGCCAGCAGCGCGGACTTGGCCCGGTGCACGATCCCCGGGTCGCCGGCCACCGGTTGCAGGTCGAGCAGCCCGACCGCGGCGGGCAGATCCCGGCTGGCGACCTGGCGGCACTGGGCGAGCGAGCGCACCGAGTGGTCGAGGTCCAGCCCGGCGTCCCAGATCGGGTACCAGAGCTTGTCGGCCAGCGCGGACAGCTCCGCGGCGGAGTGCCCACGCCCGTCGTGCACCAGCAGCAGGTCCAGGTCGGAGGCCGGGCTGGCGTCGCCCCGACCCACCGAGCCCACCACGCCGAGCCCGATCCCCGGGGTCTCCTCCCCCGCGGTCGCCTCGGCCCACAGCTCGACCAGGGCCCCGAGCACCAGGTCGGACATCGCCCGGCGACGCGCACCGCCCTCGGGCAGCCGCCGCGCGAGCGCGTACCGGGCAGCGGAGAGGTCCCGCACCCCCACCGTCGGGGGGTGCGGGACCTCGCCGGTCGTCACGCGACGTCCGTCACAGGGCGTCCGGTCCGTGCTCACCGGTACGGACCCGTGCGACGTCCTCGACCGGGATCACCCAGACCTTGCCGTCGCCGATCTTGCCGGTCTGCGCCGCCTTGATCAGGACCTCGGTCACCTCGGCCGCATCCTCGTCCCGGACCAGGACGTCGATCTTGACCTTGGGCACCAGGTCCACGGTGTACTCGGCGCCGCGGTAGACCTCGGTGTGACCGCGCTGGCGGCCGTAGCCGCTGGCCTCGCTCACGGTCAGGCCGCGGACACCGGCTGCTTCCAGGGCGGACTTCACGTCGTCCAGCCGATGCGGCTGGATGACAGCCGACACGAGCTTCGTCATCACTTCACCTCCGTCACCACGCGGGCTCCGCCCAGCGTCTCGTACGCGGTCTCACCGTGCACCGCCAGGTCGATCCCGCCGACCTCGGCCTCCTCGCTGACCCGCCAGCCCAGGGTGACCTTCAGGATGTACCCGATCACCGCGGTGACCAGTCCGGAGAAGATCAGGGCCAGCAGGGCGATGACGATCTGGACCACCAGGAGCTTGGCACCGTCACCGAAGAACAGTCCGCCCTCGGCGGCCAGGAAGCCGATGCCGATGGTGCCGACCAGACCACCGACCAGGTGGACGCCCACCACGTCGAGCGAGTCGTCGTAGCCGAACTTGTACTTCAGGCCGACGGCCAGGGCGCAGAGCACACCGGCGACGACACCCAGCACGATGGAGGTGACGGGGCGCAGCGCACCGGCGGCCGGGGTGATCGCGACCAGGCCGGCGACGATACCCGAGGCGGCGCCCAGGCTGGTGGCGTGCCCGTCACGGACCTTCTCCGTGACCAGCCAGCCGATCATCGCGGCGGCGGTGGCGGCCGTGGTGTTCACCCAGGCCAGGCCGGCGTTGCCGTCGGCGGTGAACGCCGAGCCCGCGTTGAAGCCGAACCAGCCGAACCACAGCAGGGCCGCGCCCAGCATCACGAACGGCAGGTTGTGCGGCCGCATCGGCTCCCGGCCGAAGCCCTTGCGCTTACCGATGATCAGGGCCAGCACCAGACCGGCGATACCGGCGTTGATGTGCACCACGGTGCCACCGGCGAAGTCGATCGGGGCGACCGTGGCCGCACCGTCCGTCACCCCGAAGATCTTGGCCGCGACGCCGTTCTCCGCCCCGGAGAGCAGGCCACCGCCCCAGACCATGTGGGCCAGCGGGAAGTAGCTGACGGTCACCCACAGGACGACGAAGACCACCCAGGTGCCGAACTTCACGCGGTCGGCGATCGCACCGGAGATCAGCGCGACCGTGATGATCGCGAAGGTCACCTGGAAGGCCACCCCGACGATCACCGGCACGCCGAACGCGTCGATGGCGTAGCTGCCGTCGTCGTTCCAGATCGTGCCGTTCAGGCCGAACTGGTCGAACGGGTTGCCGAAGAAGCCACCCACGTCCGCGCCGTAGGACATCGACCAGCCGTACAGCACGTAGACGACCACCACCGCGCCAATGGCGATGAAGGACATCATCATCATGTTGAGCACGGACTTGCCGCGCACCATGCCCCCGTAGAAGAACGCCAAGCCAGGCGTCATGAGCAGCACCAGCGATGCTGACATCAGCATCCAGGCTGTCGCTCCGGTGTCCAGGTCCATGTGGAACGCCTCTCCCCTCGCCAGCCGGGCGGCCGGTCGGGGACCAGCGTGGAGTGACGCGATTTCCGCTTCGGGCCGGTGGTGTTACAGGCGTGTGACGGAAGCACCCCGCGGGTAAACGTTCCGTTGCGGGCACCCCGTTCAGCCCAGAATGCCGTCCACGAACTCGTCGGCGTCGAAGGGTGCCAGGTCGTCCGGCCCCTCGCCCAGGCCCACCAGCTTGACCGGGACGCCGAGCTCGCGCTGCACCGCCACCACGATGCCGCCCTTGGCGGTCCCGTCCAGCTTGGTCAGCACGATGCCGGTCACCCCGGCGACCTCCGCGAACACCCGGGCCTGGTTCAGGCCGTTCTGCCCGGTGGTGGCGTCCAGGACCAGCAGCACCTCGGACAGCGGCGCCCGCCGGGTGATGACCCGGGTGATCTTGCCCAGCTCGTCCATCAGCCCGGCCTTGTTCTGCAACCGGCCCGCGGTGTCGACCAGCACCACGTCCACTCCCTCGTCGATGCCCGCGGCCACCGCCTCGAAGGCCACCGACGCGGGGTCCGCGCCGTCCTTGTCCGAGCGCACCGTGCGGATGCCGACCCGGGAGCCCCAGGTCTCCAGCTGGTCGGCGGCCGCGGCTCGGAACGTGTCCGCCGCGCCCAGCAGCACGGTCGAGCCCTCGGCGACCAGCACCCGCGCCAGCTTGCCGACCGTGGTGGTCTTGCCGGTGCCGTTCACCCCGACCACCATCACCACGGCGGGCGTCCGGCCACCGTCCTCGGTCGACCCGGGCGCGGTGGCCAGCGTGCGGTCCAGCGTGGGGTCGACCAGGGCGAGCAGCTGCGCGCGGAGCAGACCGCGGACCTGCGCCGGGTCCTTGAGTCCCTGCACCCGGGCCTGGGTCCGCAGCGCGTCGACGAGCTCGGCGGACGGGCCGGCGCCCACGTCGGCGAGCAGCAGGGTCTCCTCCAGCTCGTCCCAGTCGTCCTCGGTCAGGTGATCCCGGGACAGCACCTGCAGCATCCGCGCCCCCAGCGGCGACCCCGACCGGGCGAGCCGGTCGCGCAGCCGGGCCAACCGCCCCGCGGCCGGTGCGGGTGTCTCGACAGTGGGCGTGGGCGGGGTCTCGACCGCCACGTCGTCCGCGGCCGGTGCCTCGGGCGCCTCGAGGTCCGCCGGGGTGGCCGGAGGCTCGACGGTCGTGGTGTCCTCGCCGCGACGACGACGGGCGATCAGCGTGCCACCGCCGGCGATCACCACCAGGGCGGGAACGGCGACGTAGAGCAGAGTGAGCAGGTCGGAGTGGTCCACGCGGGTCAGTCTGTCAGGCGGTGGGGCTCAGTGCTGCGAGGAGATGCTCGTCCGGCGGGGTGCGGCGCCCTTCGCGGTGTCGCTCGCCGGGTGGTCCGTGCCGCCGGTCCGCCGGGGTCCGCCGCGGTGACCGCGCGGGTGCAGGGTCCACGGCCCCCGCTCCGGGGACTCGCCGTCGCTCTCCCGGTGCCAGATCCGCTCGGCGCGGTCACCGGTGCGCTCGATCATCTCGGCGAACTCGTCCAGGTGCAGGTAGTCGTCGCCGGGCCGGGACTCGGTGGCGAACAGCTCGTCGAAGCGCACGTCCACCGGCTCGGGCTCGGGCTCGTCGTTCTTCCGGTCGCGCCAGCCGGCCCGGAAGTCGGCCAGGAAGGTGCGCCAGCCGGTGCGCTCGTCACTGCCGCGGCTCGCGACGACCATCACCGCCGCCGCGGCCGCCAGTGCCAGCAGAACCCCCACCACGTACGCGCCCATGCCACCATTCTCCGCCGCCGCGGACGATCCGCCCGGCGCGGATCGAGGACCCGGTGCGAACTGCCACCACATCTTCACAGTTCGGGCGATTCAGGCGGTCTCGGCGGCCAGTCGCTGGCTGATCACGGTGGTGACGCCGTCGCCGCGCATGGTGACGCCGTAGAGCGCGTCGGCGATCTCCATCGTGCGCTTCTGGTGGGTGACGACGATCAGCTGGGAGTCCTCCTGCAGCTCGCGGAAGATCTCCAGCAGGCGCCCCAGGTTCATGTCGTCCAGGGCGGCCTCGACCTCGTCCATCACGTAGAACGGGCTCGGCCGGGCCTTGAAGATCGACACCAGCAGCGCCACGGCGGTCAGCGAGCGCTCACCGCCGGAGAGCAGCGAGAGGCGCTTGACCTTCTTGCCCGCCGGACGAGCCTCGACCTCGATGCCGGTGGTGAGCATGTCCGACGGGTCGGTGAGCACCAGGCGGCCCTCGCCGCCGGGGAACAGCCGCGGGAACACCAGGTCGAACTGGGCCGCGGTGTCCCGGTACGCGTCGGCGAACACCTGCTCCACCCGGTCGTCGATGTCCTGCACGATCTGCAGCAGGTCGGAGCGGGACTTCTTCAGGTCGGCGAGCTGCTCGACCAGGAACTTGTGCCGTTCCTCCAGTGCCGCGAACTCCTCCAGCGCGAGCGGGTTGACCTTGCCGAGCCGGGCCAGCGCGCGCTCGGCGGCGGTCAGGCGCTTCTCCTGCTGCTCGCGCACGAAGGGCAGGGTCTCGCCGTCGACCGCCGTGCCGTCCTCCGCCAGGACCGGCACCAGCCGGTGCGGGCCGTACTCCTCGACCAGGTCCGCAGGGTCGATGCCCAGTTCCTCGATCGAACGGTTCTGCAGGGTCTCGATCCGCATCCGCAGCTCCGCCCGGGCCATCTCGTCCCGGTGGGCGGCGTCGGTGAGCCGGGCCAGTTCGCCCTGGCGCTCGTCGACCTCCGTGCGCACCGCGGCGAGCTGCGTCTCCCGCTCGGTCCGGGCCGCCTCCGCGGCCTCGCGCGCGTCGGCGGCACGCTGCAGGGCGTGCTCGACCGCGGACAGCACCTGGGCGGCGCCGAGCGCGACCGCGGTGGCGGTGGCGGACTGCCGGGCACGCTGCTGCTCCCGGCGGGCGGCGCGCTCCCGGGCCTCGCGTTCGGCACGGGCGGCCCGGTCCAGCGACTCGGCCCGGCCGGACAGGGCACGTGCCCGTTCCTCGCTGGTCCGCAGGGTGAGGCGGGCCTCGGTCTCCTGGGCCCGCGCCTCGGTGGCGCGCGCGGCCAGCACGTCCCGCTCACCGGAGCGCTGCTGGATCGCGGCCTCGGTGTCCTCCGGCTCGGCCTCGGCGGCGGCGAGCCGGGCGGTGAGCTCGGCGAGTTCGGTCTGCCCCTCGGCCAGCGTGCGCTCGGCGGCGTCCAGGGTGGCACGCACCCGGTCGGCCTCCGCGGCGGCGGCCCGCGCGGTGGCACCGAGATGGCCCAGCTGCTCGGCCACCGCGGCCAGGGCGGCGTCGGACTCGTTCAGCCGGTCCAGGGTCTCCTCGTAGGCCTCCCGCGCGGCCGTCTCGGCCTCGTGGGCGCCGACCAGCGCGAATCGGGCCTGCTCGGCGAGGGCGGCGTCCCGCTCCGCGCCGGTCCGGGCCTCGTCCAGGGCGGACTGCAGGTGCAGCGCGCTCGGCGCGGCGGCGGACCCGCCGTGCGCCCGGTGCTCGGCCAGCACGTCGCCGGTGCGGGTGGCGACCACCAGGTCGGGCCGCTCGGTGACCACGGCCCGGGCGGCGACCAGGTCGTCGACCACGAGCACCCCGGCCAGCAGCCGTCGGACCGCGGGCCGGATCTGCGCGGGCGACCGGACCAGGTCCAGCGCCCAGCGTCCGGCGGCCGGTGCGGCCCCCTGATCGGGGTCGTCGCCGTCGACGTCCCCGGCGACCACCAGCCCGGCCCGGCCCGCGTCCTGCTCGCGCAGGAACCGGATCGCGTCCACCGCCGCGCCCACCGACTGCACCGCGATCGCGTCCGCCGAGGCGCCCAGAGCGGCGACGATCGCCTCCTCGTCCTCGGCGGCGACCGCGATCAGCGCGGCCAGCGACCCGATCACGCCGGTGAGGCCGTCGGCGGCGAGCAGGGCACCGGCCCCGTCCTTGCGGGTGAGGCTCAGCTCCAGCGTCTCGATCCGGGACAGCCACGCGGTGCGGCGCTGCTCGGCGGCGGCGAGCTGCTCGGTGAGGTCACGGACCCGCGTGCCGGCCTGTTCCAGGACGTCGGCGGCGGCCTCGTGCTCGGCGTCCAGCCCCTCCTCGCCCTCCTCGACCCCGGCGACCTGGGTCTCCAGCGCGGTGAACTCGACCGTGGCCTCGTGCCCCCGCCTCTCGGCCTCGGCCAGCGTCTGGTGCAGCCGGCCGAGCTCGGACTCGGTGGCCTCCAGCCGACTGCGCCGGGCACCGACCTGACCGGCGAGCCGGGCCAGTCCCTCGCGGCGGTCGGCGGCTCCGCGCAGCACGGCGGCCAGCGCGCGTTCCGCCTCCTGCGCGGCCTGCTCGGCCTGCTGGCGGGCGGCCTGGGCGCGGTTCAGTCCCTCCTGGGCGGCGGCGACCTCCTGGGCGAGCTCGGCCTCGGCCGTCCGGGCCCGCTCGGCCTGGCGCTCCAGTTCCTCCGGATCCCGGCCGTCCGTGCGCTCGGGTGCCGCGGACCCGAGCAGACGGGCCCGGTCGGCGGCCAGCGACGCGGTGCCGCGCAGCCGCTCCCGCAGGGCGGACAGCCGGTACCAGAGGTCCGCGGCCTCCCCCAGCGCGGGGGCGGCCTCGGCAGCCTCACGCTCCAGGGTGGTCAGCCGGTCCCGGGCCGCGTTCAACGCCTGGTCGGCGGCGGCCTTGCGGGCGAGCAGGGCGGACTCGTCGGCGATGTCCTGCTCCAGCCCTGCGGTGAGCTGGGCCAGGTCGTCGGCCAGCAGCCGCGCCCGGGCGTCCCGGAGGTCGGCCTGCACCAGCTGGGCCTTGCGGGCCACCTCGGCCTGCCGCCCCAGGGGACCGAGCTGGCGACGCAGCTCGGCGGTCAGGTCGGTGAGCCGGGTCAGGTTCGCCTGCATGGCATCGAGCTTGCGGAGAGCCTTCTCCTTGCGCTTGCGGTGCTTGAGCACGCCCGCGGCCTCCTCGATGAAGCCGCGCCGCTCCTCCGGGGTGGCCCGCAGCACGGCGTCGAGCTGCCCCTGGCCGACGATCACGTGCATCTCCCGGCCCAGGCCGGAGTCGGAGAGCAGCTCCTGGATGTCCAGCAGGCGCGCGGCCCGGCCGTTGATGGCGTACTCCGACCCGCCGTTGCGGAACAGGGTCCGGGAGATCGTCACCTCGGTGTACTCGATCGGCAGCGCGCCGTCGGCGTTGTCGATGGTGAGCGAGACCTCGGCCCGGCCGAGCGGCGGGCGGCCGGAGGTCCCGGCGAAGATGACGTCCTCCATCTTGCCGCCGCGCAGCGACTTGGCACCCTGTTCGCCCATCACCCAGGCCAGCGCGTCGACCACGTTCGACTTGCCGGAGCCGTTCGGGCCGACGACGCAGGTGACCCCGGGCTCGAAGTTCAGCGTCGTCGCCGAGGCGAACGACTTGAACCCGCGCAGGGTGAGCGTCTTCAGGTGCACGCGGGCAGCCTAGTGGCGACCGGTGTCGGCCCGCCGTGACAGGATCGCGGCCGTGTCGTCCACCCCGTCCCCCGAGCGCTGGCAGGAGGTGCTCGCCAGTCTGGCGGCCTCGGTCGCCGCCGGCCCGCCCGCCCCCGCCGGGCCGACGACGGACACCGGTCTGCAGTTCGAGCTGCGCGAGCTCACCCCGCGGACCCGGGAGCGCTGGAACGGCCCGACCTCCCGCACCGTCGGCGGTCGGCCGGCCAAGGACGACCCGCCGGGCAACGGCCAGTACCGCCTGGCCGTGCGCCCGGTGCTGCGGACCGCGCGCGGCTGGGCCCGCGGCAGCGTGACCTGGTCGAACATCCCGCACCAACGCACCCGGCTGGGCCTGGACGCCGCGCAGCACCGATGGTTCTGCGAGGTCGGCGCCCTGCACCGCGCCGCCGGGCCCGCCCTGCCCGGCACCGATCCGGACTGGGTGTTCCTGGACGAGTTCGCCAACCCGGTGCTCTGGGACCTGCTCGACCAGGCGCAGCGGATCGGGATCGCGTTCGTCGGCTCCGGCGCCGGCGCGCGGGTCCGGCTCGGACGGGCCGCCGAGCTCACCCTGGACGCCACCCGAGTCACCGGCGGCATCCGGATCGCCGCCCGGCTCACGGTGGACGGTGAGACCGCCGACCCCCGGCACGCGCACCCGATCGGCGACCACGGCCTGTACGTCGCCGACCCCGCCCACCCGCGCCAGATCCTGCTCGCACCGAGCGCCCTCGACCCGCAGCGGCTGGCCCTGCTCGGTGCGCACGGCCGACACAGCGTGGCCGAGGAGCTGGGGGCCGGGGTGCTGGTCCCGCCGGAGGGCCTGGACCACCTGCTGACCGGCGACCTGGAGCTGAGCTCCACCGACGGCACCGTGACGATCCCGCCGCCCGCCCCGCCGACCCTGCTGCTCACGGTGCGGTTCGCCCCGCGGCACACCGTCGACCTGCACTGGTCCTGGCGCACCGGGCCCCGCAACGCCCCGGCACCCGACCCGCGGGCGCTGATCCCGGCCGGGACGCTGCCCGAGGGCTGGTGGGCGGAGGACCCGCTGCCGCTCCCGGTGACCCTGCGGGACGTCGAGGCCGCCGAGTTCGTCGCCGTGACCCTGCCGCTGCTCGCCGCGCTGCCCGGCGTCGCGATCGACACCGTCGGGAAGCAGCCGGACTACCGCGAGCTGCGCGGCGACCCGGTGCTCACCGTGACCACCCTGCCCACCGAGAAGCACGACTGGTTCGACCTGGGTGTCACGGTCACCCTGGACGGCCGGGACGTCCCGTTCGTCCCGCTGTTCCGCGCGCTGGCCCGGGGTCGGCGCAAGCTGCTGCTGGTCGACGGCAGCTACCTGCGGCTGGACCATCCCGCGCTCGCCACGCTGACCGAGCTGATCACCGAGGCGCGGGACCTCAGCGAGTGGGACACCGGCCCGCGGATCAGCCGGCACCAGACCAGTCTGTGGGCGGACTTCGTCGACCTGGCGGACCAGGCGACCCCGGCCGTCGAGTGGCGGGCGCTGGTGGACGAGGCGGCGGGTGACGCACCCCGGCCCACCCCGCCGCCCGCCGGCCTGCGCGCGGAGCTCCGGCCGTACCAGCAGCAGGGCTTCGACTGGCTGGCGTTCCTCTGGCGGCATCGGCTCGGCGGGGTCCTGGCGGACGACATGGGGCTGGGCAAGACGCTGCAGTGCCTGGCGCTGGTGCAGCACGCCGTGGAGCAGGGCGGCGCCGGACCGTTCCTGGTGGTCGCCCCGACCTCGGTCACGCCGAACTGGGTCGCCGAGGCCGCCCGCTTCACACCGGGTCTGACCGTGCGCCGGATCGCCGCCACCCAGGCGACCGGGGTGGACGTGGCCGCGGTCGCCGGCGGCGCGTCGATCGTGGTGACCAGCTACGCCCTGCTGCGCCTGGACGCGGAGGCCTACGCGGCCGTCGACTGGGCGGGGCTGATCCTGGACGAGGCACAACAGGTGAAGAACCACGCGTCCCAGGTGCACCGCGCCGCGCGGGACCTGGACGTCCCGTTCACCCTGGCCGTCACCGGCACCCCGATCGAGAACTCGCTCACCGAACTGCACGCGCTGTTCGCGCTGTCCGCCCCGGGGCTGTTCCCTTCCGCCCGGGCCTTCGCCGAGCAGTACGTCCGGCCGATCGAGGGCGAGCGCACCGGGGTCACCGCCGGACGCGGTGCGGGGTCACTGCCGACCGACCTCGGCCGGTCCCGCGAGGAGCGTCTGGCCCGGCTGCGGCGCCGGATCCGGCCGTTCCTGCTGCGCCGCACCAAGGAGGTGGTCGCCGCCGACCTGCCCGGCAAGCAGGAGCAGACGCTCACCGTGGAGCTCTCCCCCGCGCACCGCGACCTGTACGACCTCTACCTGCAACGCGAACGGCAGAAGCTGTTCGGCCTCATCGACGACCTGGACCGGCAGCGGTTCATCGTCTACCGGTCGCTCACCCTGCTGCGGATGCTGGCGCTGGACCCGGCGCTGATCGACCCCGACCAGGCCGGGGTCGGCTCGGCCAAGCTCGACCTGCTGCTGGAACAGGTGGACGACCTGGTGGCGGAGGGGCACCGCGCGCTGGTGTTCAGCCAGTTCACGTCCTACCTGGACCTGGCCGCCACCCGGCTGACCGCCGCCGGGGTGCCGTTCGCGCGGCTGGACGGGTCCACCACCGGCCGGGACCGGGTGATCGAGGAGTTCCGCGCCGGGGACGCCCCGGTGTTCCTGATCAGCCTCAAGGCGGGCGGGATCGGCCTGAACCTCACCGAGGCGGACTACGTCGTCCTGCTGGACCCGTGGTGGAACCCGGCCGCCGAACAGCAGGCGGTCGACCGGGCCCACCGGATCGGCCAGGACAAGAACGTGATGGTGTACCGGCTGATCGCCGCGGACACCATCGAGGAGAAGGTGCTGGCGTTGCAGGCCCGCAAGGCCGCGCTGGTCGATGCCGTGATCGACGACGGCGACCTGTTCTCCGCGACGCTCACCGCGGACGACGTGCGGGAGCTGCTGGCTTAGAGCCCCGGGAACCAGAGCCCGATCTCGCGCTCGGCGGACTCCGGCGAGTCCGAGCCGTGCACCAGGTTCTGCACCACGGCCAGGCCCCAGTCCCGGCCCAGGTCGCCACGGATGGTGCCGGGGGCGGCGGCGGTCGGCTCGGTGGACCCGGCCAGCGACCGGAAGCCCTCGATCACCCGGTGACCCTCGGCCACCACGGCCAGCACCGGACCGGACTTCATGAAGTCGACCAGCGGCTGGAAGAACGGCTTGCCCTGGTGCTCCTCGTAGTGCGCGCCCAGCAGGGCGTCGTCGGCGGTGCGGAGCTCGACCGCGGCCAGGGTGTACCCCTTGGCCTCGATGCGGCGGAGCACCTCCCCGGCGAGACCGCGGCGGACTCCGTCCGGCTTGACCAGGATCAACGTGCGCTGGATGTCGCTCATGGGCGTCACCCTACGTGCTGGTCAGTGCGCGCGCCGGGCGTCCTCCGGGCCACGCTCGTCGGGGTGTTCGGCGTCGTAGGCCGCCCGCTCCGCGTCGATCCGCGCCCCCAACCGGTAGGCCGACACCCACAGCGCGATGAACACCACGCCGAGCAGATACATCATCGGGATCACCAGCCCGCAGGCGAGCACCAGCACCTGGGCGATCGACCCGGCGACGTACCCGCCGGGCAGCTCGACCATCCGGGACAGCAGGACGAAGACCAGGAACATCACCCCGGCCACCGTCCAGATCACCCCGGCCGGGAGCACCTGCAGCCCGTACGCCGTCAGCGCCGCGAACAGCACCAGCACACCCTCGAGCAACAGGATCGTCGAGGTGAACTGGGGCTTGGCGGGCTTCTTCCGGCGTACGGGCCGCGGTGCAGGCTGACTCACGCGGGCAGGCTACCTGGCGCGCTCGTCGTCGGCGGAGTCGGCCGCGGCACCGGTCGAGGTCGGCGCAGCGGCCGCCACGGTCGCGGGCGCCTCGGTCACCGCCTCGCCCCGGGCCACCATGCCGGCCACGTCGGAGAGCTTGACCTCCTTGAGGAACAGGGTCAGCACGAAGCCGATCGCCAGCAGCGGCACGAGGTACCAGAACGCCGGCGCCAGCGCGTCGGTGTAGGCGTTGACCACGCCGTCGTGCAGCGCCTCGGGCAGCTGGGCGACCACCGCCGGGGTGAGCGACTCGGCGCCGCCGGAGGTGTCCACCGCGCCGCCGGAGCCGGCGAACACGTCGGTCAGCCGCTCGGTCAGCCGGGTGGTGAAGATGGTGGAGAAGAGCGCCGTGCCGACCGCTGCGCCGATCTCACGGAAGAAGTTGTTCGCGCTGGTCGCGGTCCCGATCTCCTTCGGGTCCACCGAGTTCTGCACCGCGAGCACGATGGTCTGCATCACCAGGCCCAGACCGGCGCCGAGGAAGAAGATCATCACGCCGAACAGGATCATCGACATGTCGCCGGTGATCGCGGTGAGCCAGGCCAGACCGGCGGTGGCGATCGCCATGCCGACCACCGGGAAGACCTTGTAGCGCCCGGTCCTGGTGATCGCGAAGCCGGAGGCGATGGCGGTCAGCATGACGCCGACGGTCATCGGCAGCATGAGCAGCCCGGACTCGGTCACGCCCGAACCGGTGGACATCTGCAGGAACGTCGGCAGGAACGCGAGCGAGGCGAACATGCCCATGCCGATCACCAGACCGACCAGGGTGGCCAGGGTGAAGGTGCGGTTCTTGAACAGGTGCAGCGGCAGGATCGGCTCGGCGGCCTTCCGCTCGACCAGCACGAAGGCGGCCGCGGCGGCCAGGGTGCCGATCAGCAGGCCGATCAGGCGCCCGTCGGACCAGTCGTAGCCGCCCTCACCGGTCAGCGAGGTCCAGCTGGTCACCAGCACGATGCCGGAGGTGGCGAGGGTCAGCAGCACGATGCCGGCCACGTCCAGCCTGCGACCGGAGCGGTGGCTGGGCAGCTTCAGGGTGAACCAGGCGGTGACCAGCGCGGCCAGGCCGATCGGGATGTTGATCCAGAAGCACCAGCGCCAGTCCGCGTGGTCGGTGAACAGGCCGCCGAGCAGCGGGCCGGCGACCGCGGAGACGCCGAACAGCGCACCCATCGGGCCCATGTACTTGCCGCGCTCCTTGGCCGGCACGATGTCCGCGATGATCGCCTGGGACAGGATGATCAGCCCACCGCCGCCCAGTCCCTGGATCCCGCGCCAGATCACCAGCTCGTGGAAGGTCTGGGAGAAGCCGGCACCGGCCGAGGCCAGGGTGAACAGGCCGATCGCGACCAGGAACGGCCAGCGGCGGCCCCACAGGTCGCCGAACTTCCCGTACAGCGGCATCACGATCGCGATCGCCAGGATGTAGATCGTGATGACCCAGCCCTGGTGCTCGACGCCGTTGAGCTCGCCGACGATGGTCGGCATCGCGGTGCCGACGATGGACTGGTCGAGGGAGGACAGGAGCATGCTGGCGAGCAGCGCTCCGAAGATCAGCCAGATCGTGCGCTGGTTCAGCACGACCAGCGGCTTGTCCGGCGCGGGGGCCGTGTTCGCCATGAGGGACGTTCCGTTCTGGTTCTGGGCACGCCGTGGGGGCGAGCCGTCGTCGGCGGGGTGGTGCGGGGCGGAGTGTCGCGGTCAGGCCGGGGCGCGGGAGGTGAGGATGCCTGCCAGGTCCGCGACGACCGAGGGCAGGTACTCCTGCACCTCGCCGACCTGGCCGGAGGTGTCCCAGCGCACGAAGGTGCTGTGCGTGAGACCCATCAGCAGGCCACCCACCAGGTGGATGGTCGCGACGTCGCAGTCCGGGCCGAGCCGTCGGCGCATCAGGTCGGCGGTCTCCTCCTGGTGCTGCTGGATCAGGGTGTACGCGCGCAGCAGCAGCTCGGGATGGCCCTTGGCCAGCTCGAAGGCACGCTCCATCCGCTGTTTGCCGAGCGGGGGGTGGTCGAGGAGGACCCGGACGAGCTGTTCCAGGTCGGGCAGCAGGTCACCGGTGGGACCGCCGCAGGCGAAGACCTCGGCGGCCTCCGCGTCCACGGGCCACTGCGCCATGCCCAGCACGGCGTCGTCCTTCGACTCGAAGTAGTTGAAGAACGTCCGCACGCTGCACCCGGCCTCGGCGCTGATCGCCTCGACCGTCACCTGGTCCAGCCCGTGCTCGGCGGCCAGCCGGTGGGTGGCGTCGACCAGTGCTTCCAGGCGGGCACGCTTCTTGCGCGCCCGGAGACTGCCGTCGACTTCTTGCATGGCATGCATTTTTGCACGGCGTGCAAGAAAAGCCCATCCCGGTGGCTGTTCCTCCGATCACACCCGCCCGGCGCGGGTCAGATCTCGCCGAAACCCTCGTCCACCGCACCGATGAAGGCGTCGGCCGCGGCACGGGCCTGGGACCCGGTGGCGGACAGGGCCAGCACCTGACCCTGGGTGGCGCCGAGCTGCATCAGCTCCAGCACACTGGCCGCGTTGACGCCGTTGACCTGCACCGAGGCGTCGAACCCGGCCATCATCCGGGACAGCACCGCCGCGGGGCGGGCATGCAGCCCCAGCGGGTTCTTGACCGTGACCTGCCCGCTGATCGTCCCGCTGTCGGCTGGCCCGTCCTGAGCCGGCCTGTCCTGGGCCGGTCCGTCCTGGGCCGGTCCGTCCTGGGCCGCTTCGTGCGGGGCCGGTCCGTCCTGGGTCACCTCGTCCGGGGCCGGCGCCGCGGCAGCCCCGGCCCGCTCCGCCGCGGTCCGTACGGTGTCCAGGTCGCCGCCACCGGCCGCCTCGACCGCGGCCACCACGGCCCCCTCGACCAGCGGCGCGTCGGCCAGCCGGACCCGCGCGGCCACGCCCTCGTCCAGCAGCTCCAGCACCATCTCGGTGGTGAGCACGGCCGAGCCCAGGTCGGTGAGCACCAGGACCTGACGCCCGTCGGCCGCCGCCTGCTCGATCGCCACGGTCACCCGGTCCACCGACGTGCCCAGCCCACCGGCCGGATCGCCGCCCGCCGGGACGATCTCCACCCCGGGTGCCATCTGCCCGGCCAGGTCGCGCAGTCCCTCGGCGATCAGGGCCGAGTGCGAGACCAGGACCAGCGCGACCGCGGCGGTCATGCGGCCGTCTCCGCCGCCGCGGCCAGGATGAGCGCGGTCGACGTGGCCCCCGGGTCCTGATGGCCGATCGACCGTTCGCCGAGGTACGACGCCCGGCCCTTGGTCGCCAGCAGCGGCACGGTGGCCTCCGCCCCGGCCCGCGCCGCCTCGGCCGCGGCCGCCAGCACCGCGGCCGGGGACGCTCCCTGGTCCGCCGCCGCCACCGCCGCCTCGACCGCGGGGGTCCAGGCGTCGACCATCGTCTTCTCGCCGGGCGAGGCCTTGCCGCGCGCGACGATGCCCTCCAGCCCGGCCTCCAGCAGCGCGACCACGCCGTGCGCGTCCAGCTCGGGCACCCCGGTGACCTTGGCGGCCCGCAGGTAGGCGGTGCCGTACAGCGGACCGGCGGCGCCGCCGACGGTCGACATCAGGGTGGTGGCGACCAGCTTCAGCACCTCCCCCGGGTCGGCCGGGGGCTCGGCGAGCCCGTCGAGCTTGGCCACCACCGCGGCGAAACCCCGGGTGAGGTTCTCCCCGTGGTCGCCGTCGCCGATCTGCCGGTCGAGCTCGATCAGCTCGTCCCGGTGCTCACCGATCACCTGCGCGGTGCGTCGTGTCCACGCCACCGCCCAGTCCACACCCAGGCTTCCCGCCATGCTCTGTGTCGCCTCCGGTTGTCCCACGCTGCGTCGTCGTGCCTCATGGCCTCGGCTGGCGCGTCACCAGTGCAACGCCGCCGTGCGGACCGGCGCGTCCCAGAGCGCGGTCAACTCGTCGTCCAGCCGGAGCACAGTGACCGAGGCGCCCTGCATCTCCAGTGATGTCACATAGTTGCCGACCAGCGACCGGGTCACCTGGACCCCGCGCCCCTCCAGCAGCTTGCGTGCCTGACGATAGACGACGAACAGCTCGCTCAGCGGCGTGCCGCCCATCCCGTTGACGAACAGCAGCACGTTCTCACCCGAGGCCAGCCCGAGGTCGTCCGCCACCGGGTCGAGCAGGAGCTCGGTGATCTCGTCCGCGGGGGCCAGCGGGATCCGGCGCCGGCCCGGCTCGCCGTGGATGCCGATCCCGATCTCGATCTCGTCCTCGGGCAGGTCGAAGGACGGCTTGCCCGCGTGCGGCACGGTGCAGGCGGTGAGCGCGACCCCCATCGACCGGACGTGGGCGACCACCTTCTCCGCCACCGCGGCGACCGCGTCCAGATCGTCCCCGCGCGCGGCCGCGGCACCGGCGATCTTCTCCACCGCGACGGTGCCCGCCACACCGCGCCGGCCGGCGGTGTAGAGCGAGTCCTCCACCGCGACGTCGTCGTTGACGATCACGGTGCGCACGCTGATGTCCTCGGCCTCGGCCAGCTCGGCCGCGGTCTCGAAGTTCAGCACGTCGCCGGTGTAGTTCTTCACGATGGCGAGCACACCCGCGCCGGAGTCCGCGGCGGCGATCGCCGGGGCGATGGCGTCCGGGGTCGGGGAGGTGAACATGGCGCCCGGCACCGCGGCGTCCAGCATCCCGTCGCCGACGAACCCGGCGTGCAGCGGCTCGTGCCCGCTGCCGCCGCCGGAGACCAGCCCGACCTTCCCGTCGACCGCACCCCCGGCCCGGCTGACGAACAGCGGGTCGGTGTGCATCGTGACCAGGTCGGCGTGGACGAGCGCGAAGCCCTCCACCGACTCGGCGACGACGTTCTGCGGGTCGTTGATGAGCTTCTTCACGGCCGGTCCTTTCCGCAGGGGGTCAGACGGCGTCGTCTGATGGACCCACAGTCGCGGTGCAGCCGCCGGGACGTCAAGGACCGGCCGTGCACATCCGTTCAGGCGCGCCCGAACAGCACCCGCGCCTCCGCGACCAGGAAGATCGAGCCGGTGACGATGACGCCCGCACCGCGCTCCACCCCGCCCTCGGCCAGGTCGCTGGCCAGGGTCACGGCGTCGTCCAGCCGCTCGCGCACGTGCACCCGGTCCTCACCGAAGACGTCGTTCGCGATCTCCGCCAGGTCGTCGACCTCCATCGAGCGGTCGGTGGCCGCCCGGGTGATCACGATCTCGGCCAGGCCGGGCTCCAGGGTCGCCAGGATGCTCTCCGCGTCCTTGTCCGCCATCACCCCGACCACCCCGACCACCCGCTGGAAGGCGAAGGCCTCGTCCAGCGCGGCGACCAGCGACTCGGCACCGGCCGGGTTGTGTGCGCCGTCCACGATCACGGTCGGGCTGCTGCGCACGATCTCCAAGCGGCCCGGCGAGTCGACCGTGGCGAACGCCGCCTCGACCACCCCGCCGTCCAGCGCCCCGCCACCGGCCATCAGGGACTCGGTGGCCGCCAGCGCGGCCAGCGCGTTGTGCGCCTGGTGCGCGCCGAACAACGGCAGGAACACCTCGGTGTAGACCCCGCCCGTCCCGCGCAGGGTGAGCAGCTGACCGCCGACCGCGACCTGGCGGTCCAGCACCTCGATGTCGACGCCCTCGCGCACCACGCGCACACCCTGGGCCGCGGCCTCGCCGAGGATGACCGACTCGGCCTCCTCCTGCTGGGTGGCCAGCACCAGGGTGGCGCCCTCCTTGATGATCCCGGCCTTCTCCCCCGCGATCTCGACCAGCGAGTGCCCGAGCCAGCGCTCGTGGTCGTGCGCCACCGGGGTGATCACCGCGACCTCGCCGTGCACCACGTTGGTGGCGTCCCAGCGACCGCCCATGCCGACCTCGATCACCGCGACGTCCACCGGCGCGTCGGCGAAGGCGGCCAGCGCCATCACCGTGAACACCTCGAAGAAGCTCAGGCCGGGGCGGCCCTGCTCCCGTTCTCGCACGTCGACCATGTGCACGTAGGGCGCCACGTCCTGCCAGGTGGCCACGAAGTCCTCGTCGCTGATCGGCTCGCCGTCGATCGCGATCCGCTCGGTGACCCGGCTCAGGTGCGGACTGGTGAACCGTCCGGTGCGCAGCCCGTGCTCACGCACCAGCCGCTCGATCATCCGGGCGGTGGAGGTCTTGCCGTTGGTGCCGGTCACGTGCACGACCCGGTAGGCGCGCTGCGGGTCCCCCAGCAGCTCGCACACCTGCGCGACCCGGTCGATCGTGGGGTCGATGTCGTGCTCGGGCCGGCGGGCCAGGATGCCCGCGTAGACCTCGTCGGCCTCCCGGCGCGCCTGCGCCTCCGACGCCGCTCGGTCCCCAGCGTTCGGCTTGCTCATGCGTCCACCTTCGTCACGGTCACGGTCAGCTCCTCGGCGGCGGCCACGGTCACCGAGGTGGCCAGGGTCTCGCGGGCGATGACGTCGCGGTGGGTCTCCACCGCGGCCTGGTCGGCGGTCGGCACGCCCAGGGTCAGGGCGATCCGGTCCGACACGTCCAGACCGGCGGCCTTACGGGCGTCCTGCACCGCGCGCACCACGTCCCGGGCGTAGCCCTCGGCCAGCAGGGCGTCGTCCAGGCGCAGGTCGAGCAGCACGAACCCGCCACCGGGCAGTATGCCCGCGGCCAGGTCCTCGCCGCCCGCCACGTCGATGGTGGTGCTCAGCTCGTACTCGCTCGCCAGCATCGGCACGTCGCCGTCGTCGGTGGCGATCACCACCCGGCCGTCGGCGTCCAGCGACCAGGCGCCGGACTTGGCGGCCTTGATCGCGGCCTGCACCCCGCGGCCCAGGCGCGGACCGGCGGCCCGGGCGTTCACCGCCAGGTTCTGGCGCACACCGACCCCGGACTCCTCGACCGTGGTCAGCCGGACCGCCTTGACGTTCAGCTCCCCGGCCAGCAGGTCGGTGAACGGCTCCAGCGCGGCCGGGTCGGCGACGGCCACCCGCAGCTCGTGCAGCGGCTGGCGCACCCGCAGTCCGTGCGCCTTGCGCAGCCCGAGGGCGGCCGAGACCGCCTCGCGCACCGCGTCCACCGCGGCGACCAGCTCGTCGGCGGCGGGCAGCGCCGCGCCGTCGGCACTGTCCGCACCGCTGTCGTTCCGGAGCACCGGCCAGTCGGTCAGGTGCACCGAACGGCCGCCGGTCAGGCCGCGCCAGACCTCCTCGGTCAGCAGCGGAGCGAGCGGGGCCATCACCCGGGTCAGGGTCTCCAGCGCGGTCCACAGCGTGTTGAAGGCCGCCGGGTCCTCGGCCCAGAACCGGTCGCGCTGGGTGCGCACGTACCAGTTGGTCAGCAGGTCCAGGTGCTGCCGGATCGTCTCGCAGGCACCGGGGACGTCGTAGGCGTCCAGCTGGGCCGAGACCTGCTCCACCAGGGTCCGGGTCCGGGCCAGCAGGTAGCGGTCCATCGTGCTGAGCGGGTCGTCCGCGGTCACCCGGCGGGCCTCGACCGGGGTCGTCGCGGCATTGGCGTACAGCGCGAAGAAGTACCAGGTGCTCCACAGCGGGAGCAGCACCTGCCGCACCTCGGAGCGGATGCCCTCCTCGGTGACCACCAGGTTGCCGCCGCGCAGGATCGGCGACGCCATCAGGAACCAGCGCATCGCGTCCGAGCCGTCCCGGTCGAACACCTCGCTCACGTCCGGGTAGTTGCGCAGCGACTTGCTCATCTTGCGGCCGTCGGAGCCCAGCACGATGCCGTGCGACACGCTGGTCAGGAACGCGGGCTTGTCGAACAGCGCGGTGGCCAGCACGTGCAGCAGGTAGAACCAGCCACGGGTCTGCCCGATGTACTCGACGATGAAGTCGCCCGGGTAGTGATGCTCGAACCAGTCGGTGTTCTCGAACGGGTAGTGCACCTGGGCGTAGGGCATCGACCCGGAGTCGAACCAGACGTCGAAGATGTCCTCGATCCGGCGCATGGTCGACGCGCCCGTGGGGTCGTCGGGGTTCGGCCGGGTCAGGTCGTCGATGTACGGGCGGTGCAGGTCGGGCTCGCCGTCGTCGTTCAGCGGCAGTCGGCCGAAGTCCGCCTCCAGCTCGGCGAAGGAGCCGTACACGTCGATCCGCGGGTACGCCGGGTCGTCGCTCACCCACACCGGGATCGGCGTGCCCCAGAACCGGTTGCGGGAGATCGACCAGTCGCGGGCATTGGCCAGCCAGTTGCCGAACTGGCCCTCCTTGATGTGCTCCGGCACCCAGGTGATCTGCTCGTTCAGCTCGACCATCCGGTCCCGGAACTCGGTCACCCGGACGAACCAGGAGGACACCGCCTTGTAGATCAGCGGGTTCCGGCACCGCCAGCAGTGCGGGTAGGAGTGCACGTAGGAGGCCTGGCGCAGCACCCGGCCGTCGGCCTTCAGCCGCTGGCTGATCGGGCGGTTCGCCTCGAAGACCTGCTCCCCCGCGAAGTCGGTGACGAAGGGCAGGAACCTGCCGCCGTCGTCCACGCTCAGCACGGTCGGGATGCCCGCGGCGGCGCACGCCTCGGAGTCGACCTCGCCGTAGGCCGGGGCCATGTGCACCACACCGGTGCCGTCCTCGGTGGTGACGAAGTCGCCGAGCAGCACCTGCCAGGCGTTGTCCAGGCCGTCCCGGACCGAGCTGTCGGTCAGGTAGTCGAACAGCCGCTCGTAGCGCAGACCGGCCAGCTCCCGGCCGGGCAGCTCCCGGGTCACCGCGGCGCGGGCGGACTCGGCGTCGTCGTAGCCCAGGTCCTTGGCGTAGTTCCCCAGCAGCGCCGCCGCCAGCAGGAACGACCCGTCACCGGCGGAGGTCCCGTTCGGGCCGGCGGGCACCACCACGTAGGTCACGTCCGGCCCGACCGCAAGCGCCTGGTTGGTCGGCAGCGTCCACGGCGTGGTCGTCCAGGCCAGTGCGGACACCCCGGCCAGCCCCGCCGCCTCGGCCGCCGGACCGGTGAACGGGAAGGAGACGGTCAGGGTCTGGTCCTGACGGTCGGCGTAGACGTCGTCGTCCATCTTGAGCTCGTGGTTGGACAGCGGGGTCTGGTCGTGCCAGCAGTACGGCAGCACCCGGTAGCCCTGGTACGCCAGGCCCTTGTCGTACAGCGTCTTGAACGCCCAGATCACCGACTCCATGAAGGTCGGGTCCAGCGTCTTGTAGTCGCGGGCGAAGTCCACCCACCGGGCCTGCCGGGTGACGTACTCCTCCCACTCCTTCGTGTACCGCAGCACCGAGGAGCGGCAGGCCTCGTTGAAGGCCTTGATCCCCATCTCCTCGATCTGGGACTTGTCCGTGATGCCGAGGATCCGCTCGGCCTCCAGCTCCGCGGGCAGGCCGTGGGTGTCCCAGCCGAAGCGGCGCTCCACCCGGCGCCCGCGCTGGGTCTGGTAGCGACCGACGATGTCCTTGGCGTAACCGGTCAGCAGGTGGCCGTAGTGCGGCAGGCCGTTGGCGAACGGCGGGCCGTCGTAGAAGACGAACTCGTTGCCGCCGTCCTGCCCCGCCTCGCGCTGGTCGATCGACGCCTGGAAGGTGCCGTCCTGCTGCCAGTAGTCCAGGATCCGGCGCTCCAGCGCGGGCAGGTCCGGGGAGGCGGGCAGGGCGGTGGGGTCGTCGCGGTGCATCGGGTAGGCCATGACGGCGCACTCCTGTGGTCGGCGTTCCAGCGGGGCCACGGGGACGATGCCTCCCGACGACCCACGTCGCCGGTCGATACCGCGGTACCACCCCGCTTGCCGGCACGCCTCACGGCGCAACGACCACTCGAAGGGCTGTGACGGGCCTACCCGTCCGGTTCTACTGGGACGCGGACGCCCGTTCTTCCGGAGGCTCCCCGGTGATGGCCGGATCGGTGCCTGTGACGGACATGGTAGCCCGGGTCGCCTCAGGCGGTCACCGGCGGCAGCGCGGACCACGGGAAGGTGATCCACTTCGCGGTGCGCCGCCACACGAAGTCCGGCGACACGATCGAGTGCGGCTTGCTGTACAGGACGACCGTGCGGGCCTCCTCGCAGTGCTGCGCGACGATCTTCTGCACCAGGGCGAGCGTCTCGCCGGTGTCCGCGACGTCGTCGACCACCAGCACCTGGCGGCCGACCAGCGCGTCGGTGTCCAGGAACGGCGGCAGCACCTGCGGCTCCGCGAGCCGGGCGTCGACCCCGGTGTAGAACTCCACGTTCAGCGCGTCGCAGGCCTTCAGCCCGAGCGCGTAGGACAGCGCGCCCGCGGGCAGTAGACCGCCCCGGGCGACCGCGATCACCACGTCCGGCTCGAAGCCGGAGGCCACCACCTCGCGGGCGAGCTCGCGCGCCGCCTCACCGAAGTCGTCCCAGGTCAGGATCTCGCGATCCTCGGGAAGTTCCTGTCCGGCTGCGGCCTCGGCGAACGTCATGGCGGAAGCCTAGACGGCCCCGGCTGTGCGCCGGACGGGACCGGCCTGGGAGGATGCGGAGCATGCGCCTCGTCCTGCTCGACCTCGACGGCACGCTCACCGACTCCGCCCCCGGGATCCTGGGCTCGATCCGCACGACCTACACCGAGCTCGGCCTCCCGCTGCCGACCGAGCAGCAGCTGCGGGGGTTCGTCGGCCCGCCGCTGACCGAGAACCTGCTCGGCCACGGCGTCCCGCCGGAGCGGCTGGACGAGGCGGTCGCCGCCTACCGCCGGTCCTACGCGACCGGGATGTACGACAACGCGGTCTACCCCGGCATCCCCGCGGCCCTGGCGGAGCTGCGGGCGAGCGGCGCGCGGCTGGTGGTGGCGACCTCCAAGCCGGAGCCGTTCGCGGTGCGGATCTGCGCGCACCTGGACCTGACCCGGCGGGTGGACGCGATCGCCGGGGCGTCGATGGACGGTGTGCGCGGCACCAAGTCCCAGGTGGTGGCGCGGGCCCTGCGGATGGCGGGGCCAGGCGTCGAGGGGCCCCCGGTGATGGTCGGCGACCGGGAGCACGACGTGCACGGCGCCGGGGAGCACGGCATCGCCACCGTCGGCGCGGGGTGGGGCTACGGCGCGCCGGGTGAGCTGGCCGCGGCGGGTGCGGTGACCGTGGTCGACGACCCGGGCGGTCTGACCCGAGCGGTGCTGAGCGCGCTCGGCTAGCGTCGGCCCATGGCCGACGTCACGTGCGATCTGGCGGTGTCCCTGGACGGCTACGTCGCCGGCCCGGGGCAGGACCTCGAGCACCCGCTGGGCGTCCGCGGCGAGGCGGTGCACCGCTGGCAGTTCGAGGCCGCGGAGGAGAACGCCGGCGAGCTGGCGGGGATCGTCGCCGCCGGGGCGTTCGTGATGGGCCGGAACATGTTCGGGCCGATCCGTGGCCCCTGGGAGGCCGCCGACCCCTGGGACGGGTGGTGGGGATCCGAACCGCCGTACCACGGGCCGGTGTTCGTCCTCACCCACCATCCGCGCCCGGACCTGGTGCTGGACGGCGGGACGACCTTCCACTTCGTCACCGAGGGCGCGCGGATCGCCCTGGACCGGGCCCGGGAGGCCGCCGGGGACCGGGACGTGTCGATCTGCGGCGGGGCCTCGACCGCCCGACAGTTCCTGACCGCCGGCCTGGTCGACGAGCTGCGCCTGCATGTCGCCCCGGTGCTGCTCGGCGCGGGCGAGCGCCTGTTCGACGGTGTGCCCGCGGTGGACCTGGTGCCGGTGTCCGCCCGCGCCACCGACCTGGTCCTGCACACCACGTACCGCCGGCGGGAGGCCTGAGGTGGCGCTCATCGCGGCGTCCTCGGTGTCGGTCGACGGGTTCATCGCCGGACCGGACGGCGACATGTCCTGGCTGACCCCCTACCTGACCGACGATCCGAACCCGCTGGTCGACGGTCTGGTCGCCCGGACCGGGGCCGTGCTCTCCGGCGCGCGCTCGCACTTCGGCGACGACCCGCACGCGGGCGATCCCGAGCACGAGGGGCTGTACGCCGGGGTGTGGCACGGGCCGGAGGTCGTCCTGACCCACCGACGACCCTCCGGCACGGTGGCCGGTGACGTGACCTACGTCGACGACCTGGCCACCGCGGTGGACCTCGCCCGCCGCGCCGCCGGGGACCTGGACGTCAGCGTGGTCGGCGCGTCGCTGACCGGCCAGCTGCTGGCCGCCGGACTGCTGGACGAGCTGATGGTGAACTGGGTCCCGGTGGTGCTCGGCGGCGGGACCCCGCTGCTCCCGGAGGGGCCGGGCGCACGGCTGGACCAGATCGCCACCTACGTCGGCGGCGGGTCGGTGACCGCGCGCTACCGGCCCCGGCGCGACTAGCCCTTGGCGGTCTGGGTGTTCGACACCTGCGCCCGCGGCCGGACCACCAGGGTGTCGATGTTCACGTGGTGCGGTCGGGTGAGCGCGAAGGCGATCACGTCCGCGATGTCGTCGGCGACCAACGGGGTGTAGCCCGCGTAGACCTGCGCGGCCTTGTCCGCGTCGCCGCCGAACCGGTTGAGCGAGAACTCCTCGGTGGCCACCGCGCCGGGGGCGATGTCGATCACCCGGACCGGCTGGCCGATCAGCTCCAGGCGCAGCGTGGTGGTGAGCATCCGCTCGGCGTGCTTGACGCCGGTGTAGCCGCCACCGCCCTCGTAGGGGGCCAGCGACGCGGTGGAAGTGACCACCAGCACGTCGCCCCGGCCGCTGGCGACCAGCTGCGGCAGCAGTGCCTGGGTGACCCGCAGGGTGCCGAGCACGTTGATGTCGTACATCCGCTGCCAGTCGGCGACGTCGGCCTGCGCGACCGGCTCCAGGCCGAAGGCGCCACCGGCGTTGTTGACCAGCGAGGTCAGGCCGCCGGTCTCCTCGACGTGCGCGGCCAGCCGGTCGACGTCCCCCTGCACGGTGAGGTCGGCGACGAACGGCTCGGCGCCGGTCTCCTCGGCGAGCGCGGTCAGCCGGTCGGCGCGACGGGCGACGGCGACGACCTGCCATCCCTCGGCGCGCAGCCGACGGACGGTGGCGGCGCCGATGCCGGAGGACGCGCCGGTGACGACGGCGCGGAGGGCGGGGGTGCTGGTCATGACGGTGGAACCTTCCTCAGGGCGGTGCGGGGCGGGGGTGCGGCCGGGTCGACCCTACGACCGGCCGCGGGTCAGAGCGCGACCGCGGTCAGCGCCTCGTCGTACACCGCGAGCGCGGCGGCGACCTGGTCGTCGGTGACGAGGCAGGGCGGGACGACGTGGATCCGGTTGTCCTGGACGAAGGGCAGCAGTCCCCGGTCCAGGAGCGCGGACTTCAGGGTGGCCATCGTGGCGGCGGGCACCGGTGCGCGGGTGGACCGGTCGGTGACCAGCTCGACCGCCCAGAACACCCCGGTACCCCGGACCTCGCCGACACCGGGATGCCGGTCGGCGAGCTCCGCCAGGCCGGGGGCGAGCGCCTCGGCACCGATCCGGGCGGCGTTCGCCACGATCCCCTCGTCCTCCATCGCCTCGATGGTCGCGACGATCGCGGCCATCGCCAGCGGGTGCCCGGAGTAGGTCAGCCCGCCGGGGAACACCCGGTCGTCGAAGACGGCGGCGATCGCGTCGGACAGGATCACCCCGCCGGCCGGGACGTACCCGGAGTTCACCCCCTTGGCGAAGGTGATCAGATCCGGCACCACGTCGTGCTGGTCCAGGGCGAACCAGCTGCCGGTGCGGCCGAAGCCGACCATCACCTCGTCCAGGATCAGCAGGATGCCGTGGCGGTCCGCGATCGCCCGGACCCCGGCCAGGTAGCCCGGCGGCGGGACCAGCACTCCCCCGGTGCCGACCACGGTCTCGATCAGGATCGCGGCGATCGACCCCGGGCCCTCGGCCTGGATCACCCGTTCCAGGTGGTGCAGGGCGCGCTCGCACTCCTGTTCGGGGGTCGCGGACCAGAACTCCGAGCGGTACAGGTAGGGCCCGAAGCAGTGCACGTGCCCGCGGGCGAACTCGTTCGGCACCCGGCGCCAGTCGCCGGTCGCCACCACCGCCGCACCGGTGTTGCCGTGGTAGGAGCGGTAGAAGGACAGCACCTTGTCCCGGCCGGTGACCTGGCGGGCCAGCCGGATCGCGTTCTCGTTCGCGTCGGCGCCGCCGTTGGTGAAGAAGACCTTGCCGAAGCCGGCCGGTGCGTGGCGCAGGATCGCCTCGGCCGCCCGGCCCCGGGGCAGCACGGCGTGCTGGGGTGCGATCGTGCTCAGGGTGGCGGCCTGCCGTTGGATCGCGGCCACCACCGCGGGGTGCTGGTGACCGATGTTGGTGTTCACCAGCTGGCTGGAGAAGTCGAGCAGCGTGCGCCCGCCCTCCAGGGTGACCTCGCAGCCCGCCGCCGACTCCACCACCAACGGCTCCAGCGCGCCCTGCGCCGACCAGGAGTGGAAGACGTGCGCCCGGTCCAGCTCATACGCAACAGACGTCATGGTGTGTCCCTCGGTGGGTGGGGGTGTCCGCCGAGTTCGGTACATCGGCG
>NZ_JANZKP010000026.1 GCF_025642745.1 Cellulomonas sp. RIT-PI-Y | reverse complement strand
GCCCCCGGCGCCCGGCGCCCGGACGGTGACACCGGTGACCGCCGCCGCGTCCCGCACGGTCGACGGCACCCCGGTCCGCTCACGCATCACGCCCGGCCCGCCCGATCGCGAAATCGGCCAGCACTCCGGTGCGCTCCAGTCCACCGACCAGCACCTTGGCCAACAGGCCACCGAGCACGACGCCGGACACCACCTGGATCACCAGCCGGATCGCCAGCAGATCGCTGCCGTACCACCCGGACCGGAACGCGGAGAAGAAGAACACCAGCCCCGCACCGAGTGCGCCCGACGCCGCGTACACCGCCCACCCGAAACGCCGGTAGCGGGTCAGCGCGAACGGCAGCTCGCTGCCCAGCCCCTGCAGCGCGGCGGCGACGATCAGCAGCGGCCCCACGGCGGAGCCGAGGAACACGACCTCGATCACCGAGGCGAGCACCTCCGCCACCACCCCGGCGAACGGCCGCCGCACGATCGCGATCGCCACCGGTGCCACCAGCAGCCACCCGCCGAGCAGCACGTGCTGGGTCAGATCGCCGAACGGTCCGGTCGCCACCGACAGCGCGATCCACCCCTGCACCAGCACCCAGTACAGGAAGCCGAACACCACCCCGAGCACCACGACCAGCATCAGGTCCTTCATCGCCCACGCCGTGCCCCGTGCCACCGCTCAGGCCTCCGTCGGACTGGCGATCGACACGATCGCGTGGCTGGTCACGTGCTGCACACCCCGGCCGACCAGCACCCAGCCGGCCGCCACCGTCGCCAGCACCTCCGCCAGGTCACCCGCCAGCAGCGTCGCGTAGTGCTCGCCCCGCACGTAGGTCCCGAGCTCCTTCGCGTGATCGATCGCGGCGTAGATGTCCCGGAGGTGATCCGGTGCCCGCCCGGGTCGCCCGGTGTCGTCCAGCGGGTACAGCGACCAGTGCGCCGCCGCGTGGACGCCGGTCGGCGCCAGCACCGGGACCTCGGCCGCGCGGTCCAGCAGCTCCGGCGTGGTCGCGCAGGTAACCTCACCCGGGCAGCCACGGGACAGCAGCACCGATGCCGACACGTGCCGCCCGCCCCGCGCCGCCCCCGCGATCACGTCCCGCAGGTACTCCAGCACACGCTGTTCCGGCCCCCGCACCAGCGTGCTGACCGGGTCGGTCACCACCTCCAACCCGGCGCCGTCCGCCTCCGCGAGGGCGCCCAGGATGATCCCGGCGTAGTCGTCGGCCATCACGGCGACCGTGAACCGGGCGCCGATCCCGAGGTCCCGGTGATCGAGTCCGGCACTCGGAGCGGACGGAGAGGTCGAAGCGGTCATGACTGCACTGCCTTCCACGACGTGCGGAGGGCGGACCCGTCCTCGACGGGTGCGGAGAGGCCGATCAGGTCCGGTCGGGCAGCACGGAAGACGTCCCGGTGGTCCGGGGTCGCTCCGCCGGACGGCGGCGACGATCGAGCATCGGCTCACACTCTCCCTGCGCTGGCATTACCCAGATCAAGTTCGACGGTCGAAGCGTGCGACGCTTCCTCTCAGCCCGGTCCACCGAGCTCCCGTGTGTTCGGCGCCCACTCTAGCCGCAGGGCCACAACACGGTCGCCGCGAGGGTCGAGAGGACGCGATCGCCCGCACCTGCTCGCCGAGGTCGAGAGCGCCTACGGTTGGCGTCATGCGCATCGTGGTGGTGGGTGCCGGAGTGATCGGATCGGTCTACGCGGCGCGTCTGGCGGCGGCCGCGCACGAGGTCCACCTCGTGGCCCGTGGGCGTCGCCGGGCGTCGCTCGTGCAGGACGGACTGCGCGTACGGACCGAGGATCGCGTGGTGGTGGCGGATGTCAGGCTCGCGGCCGAGGACGGCGCCCTGCCCGAGACGGACCTCGTCGTGGTCGCCGTCAGGGCCACCCAGCTCGATCCCGTCCTCGATCTGCTCGTGACGTGCCCGGCCTCGACGGTGGTGTTCCTGCAGCACCTGGGCTCGCGAGCGGCCGAGGTCGTGTCGCGGGTGGGGGCGGAGCGCACTGTGCTGGCGTTCCCCGGCATCGGCGGGCTGATCCACGACGACGGAACGGTCGACTACGTCGAGATCGGTGCTCAGCCGACGACGATCGATGCCGCCGCCCCGCGCGCGGAGACCGTGCGGGAGGCCATCGCCTCGACCGGGATGCGCACGACGTTGGACGACGACATGCCCGCCTGGCTCGCCACCCACGAGGTCTTCGTCGCGTGCTTCGGTGCCGGGATCCTCGCCTGTGACGGCGATGCCGCTGCGCTCGCACGCGACGTGACCGCGTTACGCCATGTCGTCTCGGCCGTGCATGAGGGGTTCACCGCGCTCGATTCCCAGGGCATCGAGGTCAGGCCCCCCGCTTTGCGGGTGCTGTTCCTGCGCATGCCGCGCTGGTTCGCCGCCGCCTATTGGCGCCGCGCTCTGCGCGGGCCGGTCGGCACGATCGCCCTCGCACCGCACACCCGCGCGAGCCGCGACGACGAGTTCCCGCTCGTCTGCGCACGCGCGGTCGACTCACTCGACAACTCGCCGACGCCCGAGCTCTCCGCCCTGCTCGAGCCGCATCTGTCCTGACCAGCTCGTACCGCCTCCCCCTCCCCTGAGATGTCGGCACAGGCCGGCTCCGGCCGCCCCGGTGAGCCGCCGCGTCCGCCCGGCCGGGACCTTCGGCAGAGCGGCCCGACCACGCTCCGGCACTCGGGACGGCCGCGCCCGGGCGGTCCCCCGGCGCTCGAAGCACCGCGCGGTCACCCTGTGCCGGACTCCCGCGGAACGTCGGGAGAGGAGAGTGAAGCCCACAGCGAACGACGCGGGCCTCCTCGTGTCGGAGGACTCCGCCCACTCCTCCGGCGTCAGGTGGGCGTCGCAGGGCCGGACGCGCCTGCTCCATGACGCCGCCCTGGGGTGGTGTTGCTGGTGCAGGGCTCATGCTCATGTGGTCCGACTCGCGGCTGCGTAGGCTTGGATGATGGCTCGCGTCCTTCTCACTGGCATGTCGGGCGCCGGGAAGTCGACTCTGCTGGAGGAGCTCGCTCGGCGTGGGCGTCTGACCGTTGACACCGACGACGACGGGTGGACGTTGCCCGGCTCGGTGTGGGACGAGGATCGGATGAGCGAGCTTCTGGGTCGTCACGATGACGTGGTGGTCTCGGGAACGGTCGCGAACCAGGGCCGCTTCTATGACCGGTTCGACCATGTGGTGCTGCTGAGCGCTCCTGTCGAGGTGCTGATCGAGCGTGTCGCGACCCGGACGAACAACCCGTACGGGCGCTCGGCGGACCAGCAGGCCGAGATCCGGCAGTATGTGGTGGACGTCGAACCTCTGCTGCGGCGAGGGGCGACTGTCGAGCTCGACGGGCGCCTGCCGGTCGGCGAGCTGACCGACGCGATCGAAGCGCTGCTCTGAGGGCGGTAACCGGGCGCGGTCGCTGAGCCACGTACCTGTCATCCGCGCCCGTGCGTGCGCGAGCGGCCTCGCAGGCGTTCTGGTCCCCATCGTGGTCCCCGAGCGCAGGGAAGCGGGGCCGAGGCGGTCCGACCATCCACAGACGAGCGTCCGACGCCGCCCAGGGGGACGACGTGATGGGGCGTCGACGACCGATCACATCCAGCTACGGAAAAGTCCCGGAAACCCTTGAGTTTCCGGGACTTCTCGGTCGGGCTGACAGGATTTGAACCTGCGACCCCTTGACCCCCAGTCAAGTGCGCTACCAAGCTGCGCTACAGCCCGATGGCCCCCGAAAGGGCCGCGCCCAGACTACCCCACGACGACCCGAACCCCCGCATCCGAGCCGCGACGCGTCGACCGTGACCAGCACCACTGCGACCGGCCCCGCACCGTGCGGGGCCGGCCACAGGGCCTCACCCCGTCACGACCGCCAGGTGTCGTTCAGCGTGACGGTCCCGGAACTGCCGACCGTGGCGGTCCGGTTCGCCCCGGACTCCCAGACCACGGTGCCGGAGCCGTCGAGCTTCACGTACTTGTACTCGAAGCTAGTCCCGGCGGGCAGGCTGAGCGTGCCGGTCCACACCGGGTAGCTGGCGGAGGACAGCGCGAACCCGGCGCTGGGGGTCCAGTTGCCGAGGGCGGGGATGTTCCCGACCGCGTACACGTTCTGCCCCCAGACCGTGCTGGCGTTCACCGCGAACGCCACCTGGGACTGCGACGGCGTGCCGGGGTTGGCACCGCCGGTAGTGGTGGCGCCGACGTGCAGCGCCAGGGCGCCGTAGGCGGGCACGGTGGCGGTGAAGGTCCCCGAGGAGCTGACGGCGTAGGACACCGAGCAGTCGTCGGAGGCCACCACGTCGCAGTACGTGCCGGCGGGCAGCGAGGTCTGGTACATCCGGGTCACCGCGGAGGCGCCGTTGTTGATCGTGACGTACCCCTGGTTCCCCCGCCCGTAGGCGATGTGGTTGGCGCCGTCGTCCCACCAGTTGGTGAGGGCGGTGCCGTCCACCTGGTTGTGGAAGCCGACCATCCCGGCGATCTCGGTCCAGCGCTGGGTGCAGGTCCAGGACGAGGACGCGCAGTTCGCGTCGGGCACCGAGGTGGCGGTCGCACCGGGCGCACCGGCGTCGGTGTTCGTGTACCGGTAACCGGAGTAGACCGACGGCGATCCGTAGGGGTAGGAGAGCATGAACGTGTTGGCCAGGATGTACTTCGCCCCCCAGCTCTGGTTCATGGTCTCGCCGTTGCGTTCGGTGTCGTGGTTGTCGACGAACACCCCGGCCTGGGCCGACGGCAGCAGGCCGTTGGCGATCGTGCTCAGCTGGGAGATCTGGCCGTCGAACCGCGACTTGAGCGTGCGCGCGTAATCGAACTCGTGCACGTCACCGGTGCCGACGTACTCGGATTCGGTGATCGGCTCCCCCGCCGCGCCGATGACCTCCTGGACCCAGTAGACGTCCGGGTCGGAGAGCTTGGCCTTGATCGCGGCCAGGTCGGCGGCGGGGATGTGCTTGGCCGCGTCGATCCGGAAGCCGGACACCCCGAGCGAGATCAGGTCGTTCAGGTAGGCCGCGATCACTCCGCGCACGTACTCGGACCCGGTGCGCAGGTCCTGCAGCGAGACCAGTCGGCAGTTCTGCACCTGGTACCGGTCGTTGTAGTTGCTGATGTTGGTGCGGCAGTCGTTGAAGTCGGCCGCGCTGTAGATGCCGGGGAAGGAGTCCACGCCGTAGGACGACCCGGCCACCCCGATCCCGGAGCCGCCGTCGGCGCCGGTGGTGTGGTTGATCACCGCGTCCGCGATGACGCCGACACCCGCCGCCTCGCAGGTCTGGACCATGGCGGCGAACTCGGCCCGGGTGCCGAGCTTGGACTCGATCTTGTAGCTGACCGGCTGGTAGGACGTCCACCAGGCGGTGCCCTGGATGGACTCCTGCGGCGGTGACACCTGGACGTAGCCGAACCCGGCCGGACCGATGGTGCTGGTGCACTCGGCGGCGACCGAGTCCCAGGTCCACTGGAACAGGTTGAGGATGACGTCGCCGTCGCCGTGCTCCGGCGCCGTGGCGGTGGCCGGGGCCGCGACCCCGGTCAGCGCGGTGAGGACGAGGCCGGCGGTCGCCAGCAGTGCGGCAGGTCTGAATCGTCGAGCGAGCTTCATTGCCCCTGCTTTCGTCGGTGCCCGTGGGCACGACCCACGCCCGGGCATCGTCGCCGGGGCGCACCGCCCTGCAAGACCTTGCAGAACGTTGCGCAACAAGCTAGCGGCTAGACCGCGGCCTTGTCACCCGGTTGCGCAACTTCTTGCAACGCCGGCGATGACGCCCCGGTCGGCAGGTGGGCCCGCCATCCGCAGGCCACCACGACCAGCGCCACCACGGCCAGCACCACGCCCCCGCCGAACATCACCGGGTACGCCCACCGCCCGGACAGCCAGGACAGCAGCGCGGGCACGAAGAAGCCGGTGTACGCCAGCGAGTAGTAGACCGCGGTCAGTCCGGCCAGGTCGTCGGGCCCGGCGATCCGCTGGACCTCGGACAGCCCGGCGACCAGCGCGATCCCGTACCCGCAGCCCAGCACCGCCGCCGCCACCACCACGATCGGCAGCGAGAGCGTCGACGCGGCCCACGCGGCCAGCGACAGCCCGACCACGATCAGCACCAGCGCCAGCACCGACGCCCGTGCGGAGTGCCGGGTGTCGATCGCCCGGCCCACCGACTGGATGCCGAACCCGCAGCCCAGCGTGATCACGGTCAGCAGAGCGGAGAACGCCACCGGCATCCCGCCCGAGTGCTCCCGCATCAGCCCCGGCAGCACCGCGTACGCCGACCCGACCGCGCCGAACACCCACGGCGCCAGCGGCACCACGACCCACCAGAACCGTCGGTGCCCGAGTGTCGGGATCCGCAGATCGTCCCGCAGCCGGCCCGGCACGGTGGCCCGCGGATGCGTCTCCGGCACCCGGCGTACCAGCACCCAGGTCACCGCCGTCACCACGGCGTGCAGGAGGTACGGCAGCGCGGTGCGCCACGGACCCCACTGCGCCAACGCCCCGGCGATCCCGGCCCCGATCAGGAAACCCAGGGTCAGCGCCAGCGACGCGCGTCGCGCACCCGTACCGGCTCCGGACAGCTCGGTGATCCAGGTGGTGCCGACCGCCATCGCCAACCCGAGCGCGACCCCGGACAGCACCCGCCCGGCGGACAGCATGGCCACGGACGACGGCCCGGCGGCCAGGATCAGCGAGCCTACGATCCCGATCGGCGCGGCCGGCACCAGCAGTCGTCGCCGTCCGAACCGGTCGGACAGCGGCCCGCCGATCAGCAGCGCCGGGATGATCCCGAGCACGTAGGCACCGAGCAGCACGTTCACGGTCAGCGCGCTGTAGTCGCCGACCTCGCGGTACATCACCAGCAGCGGCGTGAACTCGTTCCCGCCCCAGGCGATCGCGAACACCAGCGCGGCGACCCGCCGCCAGTCGGTACCGGGACGTGGGTCGGGATCCATGACTCCTACACATACGCCGACCCGCTCCGTCGCAGCCCGGCGGTCCAAATGATGGGATGACTCATCCCGGGGATCCGAGATGCACCGGACCCGTGCGCCCCGGACCGAGAGTGCACGAATGCAGGTCTCGGGGCGCTGGAGGGCGGCATTAGTGCACTCTCGGCGCGCTGTGGTGCGGGCTCAGAGCTGCTCGGCGTCCTCGGTCGCGTCGGGTTCGCCGAGCTTGCCGCGGAGCACGTCCAGCTCCGCCGCCACCAGGCCGAGCAGGACCAGGTCGACCACCAGGCCGGACACCGCGCTCCACTGGTCCACCCGGAACAGGAAGATCTGCACCAGGAGCAGGTTCACCAGCACCGCACGCCGGAACCACTCGTACCCGGTCGCGCGATCCGTGCCGACCTTCCGCAGCCCCAGCACCGACAGCCCGAGGGACAGCGCGCCGGATACCACGATCCCGGCCAGCGCCCAGTTCGGCAGCGGCGAGCCGGTCGCCCAGAGCACGATCCCGCGCACCAGCGTGTACAGCGTGGCCACGCCCAGCACGATCACGGTCACCCGCGGCGCCCAGCGCACCCGGACCACCCGGCGACTGACCCCGACCACCCAGGACGCGACCGCGCCGATCGGGTCCGGCAACTCCTTGGCGTCGTCCTGCACCGAGTCCAGCAGCGCGCGGACCTGCTCCGCACCCGCCACGTCCCCGGCCTCGTCGACCAGGGCGCGCGCCTGCCGCCGGGCCCGCTTGGAGAACCCGCCCGCCATCCCGGCCACCGCGAGGTCGGTCGCCGCGGCCAGCACCTCGTGCGGGTCACGCTTGCGCCGGTGGATCAGCTCGGCGGTGAGCACCAGCAGCACGATCACCACATAGATCAGCGCGGCGGTCGGCTCGAAGAAGTAGTCGTTGTCCGAGGTGACGAACTTGCCGACCTCGTCGATGAACAGCCCGAAGCCGATCCCGCCGACCACCGCCACCAGCGGACGCACCACAGGCCCGGCCCAGGACAGCGCCGCGACCAGCGCAAGCGCCATCAGCAGCCCGCCCCAGAGCACGTGCGCGATGTGCAGTCCCCCGCCGCCGACCTGCGGGAAACCGGCCAGCGCCAGCCCGCCCCGGGTGACCAGCACCGTGAGCACCGTGAGCGCGAGGAACCCGGCGACGTGCCGGGTCCCGGACGGATCCCGAGGCAGGCCGATCACCAGGAGCGGGTTACGGCGGCGGAGGGTGTTCTGCTCGGGCACCCGTCGGATGATGCCACCCCTCGCTGATCAGCGCTTGCGCTTCTCCCGCACCCGGACCGAGATGCTGATCGGCGACCCCTCGAAGCCGAAGGTCTCCCGCAGCCGGCGCTCGATGAACCGGCGGTACTGCGCCTCGATGAACCCGGTCGCGAAGATCACGAACCGCGGCGGCTTGGTGGACGCCTGGGTCGCGAACAGGATGCGCGGCTGCTTGCCGCCGCGCAGCGGGTGCGGGTGCGCGGCGACCAGCTCGCCGAGGAACGAGTTCAGCTTGCCGGTCGGGATGCGCATGTCCCAGGACTCCAGCGAGCGGGTCAGCGCGGGCACCAGCCGGTCGGTGTGCCAACCGGTCTTGGCCGAGACGTTCACCCGGGGCGCCCACTGGATCTGGACCAGCTCGCGCTCGATCTCCCGCTCCAGGTAGGGCCGGCGGTCCTCGTCCATCAGGTCCCACTTGTTGTACGCGATCACCAGCGCACGGCCCGCGTCGACCACCTGCTGCACCACGCGGATGTCCTGCTCGGTCAGCGGCGCCGACGCGTCCAGCAGCACCACCGCGACCTCGGCCTTCTCGATCGCGGCCTGGGTGCGCAGCGAGGCGTAGAAGTCCGCGCCGCTGGTCTGGTGCACCCGGCGCCGGATGCCCGCGGTGTCCACGAACCACCACGGCACGCCGCGCAGCTCGACCAGCTCGTCGACCGGGTCGCGGGTGGTGCCGGCGATGTCGTCGACGACGACGCGGTTCTCGCCCAGGACCTTGTTCAGCAGCGAGGACTTGCCGACGTTCGGGCGACCGACCAGGGCCACCCGGCGCGGACCGCCCGGACGCGCCTCACCGTGTGCGGACACCCGCGGCAGCGCGGACATCGCCGCGTCCAGCAGGTCGCCGGTGCCGCGGCCGTGCAGGGCCGAGATCGCGTGCGGCTCCCCCAGCCCCAGGCTCCACAGCTGGGCCGCGTCCGCCTCGGCACGCGGGCCGTCGACCTTGTTGGCGCACAGCACCACCGGCTTGCCCGAGCGCCGCAGCAGCTTCACCACCCGCTCGTCGGTGGCGGTCGGGCCCACGGTGGCGTCCACCACGAACAGCACCGCATCGGCCAGCGAGATCGCGACCTCGGCCTGCTCGGCGACCCGGGCCTCGATCCCCGCGACGTCGACCTCCCAGCCCCCGGTGTCCACCAGCGTGAACCGGCGACCGGCCCACTCCGCCGGGTAGCTCACCCGGTCACGGGTGACGCCGGGCTTGTCCTCGACGACCGCCTCGCGGCGGCCCAGGATCCGGTTCACCAGGGTGGACTTGCCGACGTTCGGGCGGCCCACGACGGCGAGCACCGGCAGGACCTCGTGCTCGGAGTCGTCACCGTCCGGGTCCCAGTCGTCGCCGAGCAGCGCGGCGTCCTCGTCGTCCAGCTCGTACTCGTCCAGGCCGACCCGCAGGGCGTGCTCCCGAGCGACGTCGTCGGCGTCGTCGACCAACGGCACCGACGGGGCCTCCTCGGCCTGCTCGGTGGGGTCGAAGTCGTCCGCCGCGGCGGCTCGGATGTCAGACATGGGCACCATTGTCCCCGATCACTGGTGTGCTCCGCGAACACCGCACATGCCCGCGCCGCCGAGAAGCCACATCCCGTCGCCCGAATCGCCCGCGGAACGACACGAGGTGGCTTCTCGGCGTCGGCCGGGGCGAGGTGGGGCGTGGCGCGGGTCAGTCCTGCGGGAGGCTCAGGTCGAGGTCGGCGGCGGTGTCGGCGACCAGGGCGCTGAGCGCCAGCCGCACCGCGTCGTTCGTCGCGGCGACCGCCTCGCGCTTGCTCTTTCCGGGCTCGCGGACCGGCGGCACCGGGGCGCCGAACCGCACGTGCAGGCGTCGACGGAAGCCCGGGATGTGGTTCACACCCTCCCCGGTGCGCCGGGTGCCGAGCACCGCGACCGGGACGACGGGCGCGTCGCCATGCACGGACAGCCAGGAGGCCCCGGCCCGGGCCGAGGCCGCGTCGCCACGGCCACGGTTGCCCTCCGGGAAGATGCCGATCGCTCCCCCGCGCTGCAGCACGTCCAGCCCGGAGACCAGGGCGGCTCGACCGCCGCCGGTCCGGTCGACCGGGATCTGACCGGCGCCCCGCAGGATCACGCCGATCGGACCGCGGAACATCTCCGTCTTGACCAGGATGTTCAGCCGACGCGGCGACGCACCGGCCAGCAGCGGGCCGTCGATCACCGACACGTGGTTCGCCGCGAGGATCACCGGGCCGGTCGACGGCACCAGGTCCGCGTCCAGCACCCGGGTGTCCCAGACGCCGTGCGCCAGCACCAGGCCGAGGCCGCGCGCCCAGGCCGGCATCAGCTTCACACCGGTCATCGACGCCGCTCGATCACGTCCAGGACGGCCTGCACGGTCTGCTCCAGGTCCAGGTCGGAGGAGTCGATGGTGACCACCCCGTCGGCGGCGACGGTGAAGGACGCCACGGTGGAGTCGTCGGCGTCCCGGCGCAGCACCTGGTCCTTGGTGGCCTCGACGGCGTCGGCGTCGTCCGAGCCGTGCACCTCGCGGGCGCGCCGGGCCAGCCGGGCCTGCTCGGAGGCGGTCAGCAGCAGCCGCACATCCGCGTCCGGGGCGATCACGGTGGTGATGTCCCGGCCCTCGGCGACGATGCCGCGTCCGGCGGAGAAGGACGAGGACGCGGCCTGCGCGGCGATCTCGGCCCGCTGACGGCGTCCGAGCTCGGCCCGGACCTCCAGGTTGGTGGCCACGGCGCTGACCGCGGCGGAGATCGAGGTCTCCCGGATCGCCTCGCCGATGTCGGTGCCGTCGACGGTGACGGTCGGCGCGGCGGGATCCACGCCCATCACCAGCGGCATCTCCCGGACCAGGTCGGCCACGGCGTCGACGTCGGTCAGCGACACCCCGGAGCGCAGCGCCCACCAGGTCGCGGCCCGGTACATTGCGCCGGTGTCCAGGTAGGCCAGGCCGAGCGCCTGCGCGGCCCGGCGGGACACGGTGGACTTGCCCGAGCCGGAGGGCCCGTCGATCGCCACCACCAGGTGCTGCGTCATCGCACCAACCTCCATCCGCGGGCCGTCAGCTCCGCCTCCAGGTGCGCCGAACGGGCCGGGTCGACGGAGACCGACGCCATGCCGACCGGTCGCCCGGCCGCGTGCTCGAGCTGCAGTTCCTCCAGGTTGACCCCGGCGGCGCCGACGTCGGTCAACAGCCGGGCGAGCTCACCGGGCTGGTCGGGCACCAGGGCGGTGACCACGGCCCACTGCCGCGGCGCGCCACCGTGTTTGCCGGGCACCAGGGCCACCCCCGCGTTGCCGTCGGCGATCGCCTCGGCGATCCGGGCCAGCGCGCCCAGGGCCACGTCCTCCGGCCCGGCGGCGACGGCCGCGGCGTCCAGCGCCTGCACCACCCCGTCCAGGTCGTCGCGCAGGGCGGTCAGCACGTCCCGGACCGCGGCGGCGTTGGCCGCCAGGATCGAGGTCCACAGCGCGGGGTCGGAACCGGCGACCCGGGTCACGTCCCGCAGCCCCTGACCGGCCAGCCCGAGGGCCTCCGGTGCCGCGCCCCGCAGCCGCGCCGCGACCAGGCTGGACGCCACCTGCGGCACGTGCGAGACCACGGCGACCGCGGCGTCGTGCGCGTCGGCGTCCAGCGTGACCGGCACCCCGCCCAGGTCGTTGGCCAGGGAGCGCACCGCGAGCACCGCCGCCGGGTCGGACGCCCCGGAGTCGACGATCACCCACGGCCGGCCCAGGAACAGGTCCGGCACCGCGGCGGCCGGCCCGGAACGCTCCCGCCCGGCCATCGGGTGCGACCCGACGTACCGGGTCAGGTCCGCGCCGGACTCACGCAGTTCGCGCAGGACGTAGCCCTTCACCGACGCGACGTCGGTCACCACGGCGTGCGGGTGCGCGGCCAGCTCGGCGCGCACCACGTCCGCGGTGACGTCCGGCGGGGCGGCGACCACGATCAGCGCGGGCTCCGGGTCCGCGTCGGTGGCCGGCCGCCCGGCGCCGACGTCCCGGGCCAGCGCCAGCGCGGTCCGCGACGGGTCGTGCAGCAGCACGTCCACGCCGTGCGCCCGCAACCCCAGCCCGACCGAGGTGCCGAGCAGGCCGGTGCCGACCACCCGCACCGGTCCGTGGGTGGCCGCGGGCGTGGGCGTCACAGTCCGACCTGGACCATCAGCGCGCCGACCTCGGCCTTGGACAGCACCCGGCTGCGACCGGGCTTGAGGTCCCCGAGCCGGATCGAGCCGATCCGGGTGCGCACCAGACGGGTGACCGGGTGACCGACCTCCTTCATCAGGCGGCGGACGATCCGGTTCCGGCCCTCGTGGATCACGATCTCGATCAGGGAGGCGTACGGGGTGGCCTGCACGATCCGGGCGTCCATCACCTCGACCGGGCCGTCCTCCAGCTCGACGCCCTTCTTCAGCTTGGCGGGCAGCGACGCGGGCACCCGGCCCTCGACGTCCACCAGGTAGGTCTTCAGCACCCCGTGCGACGGGTGCGACAGCCGGTTGGCCAGCTCGCCGTCGTTGGTCAGCAGGATCAGGCCCTCGGAGTCGGCGTCCAGCCGCCCGACGTGGAACAGCCGCTCCTCGCGGTCCGGCACCAGGTCGCGCAGCGTCGGCCGGCCCTCGGGGTCGTCCATGGTGGAGACCACGCCGAGCGGCTTGTTGATCGCCAGGGTGACCCGGGAGGAGTCCAGCTGCACCCGCAGCCCGTCCACGTGGATCACCGATCGCGGACCGACCCGGACGCCCAGCTCCAGCACCGGCTCGCCGTCCACGGTGACCCGCCCGGCGGTGATCAGCTCCTCGCAGGCGCGCCGCGAGCCGAGACCGGCCTGCGCCAGCACCTTCTGCAGCCGCACGCCCTCGGGGTCGTGCACGTCCGAGGTGGGCTGCACCGGACGACGGGGCGCGCGCGACCCGGTCGGCGCATCCGGCCAGCGCGAGCCCGGACGACCCACCGCCGGACCGCCGCGACCCCCGGCGCGGGTGCCGCCGCTCACGCCACCGCGGGACGCACCGGCACCACGGGACGCACCCGGACGACCGCCACCCGAGGCCCCGGGACGACCGGCACCGCCGGAACGCCCACCGGCCCCCGCACCGCCCGAGCGACCCGCGCCGCCGGAGCCGCCCGATCCACCCGGACGACCGGCGTCACCGGAACGACCGGCACCGCCCGCACGCCCCGCGCCACCGGAACGACCGGCACCGCCGGAACGTCCACCCCCGGCACCGCCGGACCGTCCGGCCCCGGCACCACGTCCGGCGCCCGACCCACCACCAGTGCGGCCGTTGCCGCCCCGTCCTGCACTCATCACACGTCTCCAGTCGTCACGTCGCCCCTGCCGTCGAGCCCGTCCAGCGCACTCATCTCCGGCAGATAGGGCGCGAGCGGGGGCAGCTGATCCAGTGAGACCAGGCCCATCCGCTCCAAGAAGTATCCCGTGGTGCCGTACAGCACCGCACCCGTCGACGAGTCCTGTCCCACCTCGCCGATCAACCCCCGGGTGGTCAACGTGCGTACCACGCCGTCGACGCTCACCCCGCGGATGCCGGACACCTGCCCGCGGCTGACCGGCTGACGGTACGCGATCACGGCCAGGGTCTCCAAGGCGGCCTGGGTCAGACGCTGGGTCTGACCGTTCACCACGAACCGGCTCACCACCGGGTGGAAGGCCGCGGCGGAGTAGAACCGCCACCCGCCGCCGACCTCGCGCAGCTCGAAACCCCGGGGACGTCCACCCCGCTCACCGCGGTACTCGGCGGCCAGTTCGGCCAGCAGCGACTCGACCTCGGCCACCGGCAGCGCCAGCTCGGTGGCCAGCCGGAGCACCGGCACCGGCTCGTCGGCGACCAGCAGCACGGCCTCCGCCGCGGCCAGCGCCCCGCCGGGCAGGTCGTGCACGTCGACGGCCTCGGTGGTGTCCAGATCCTCGCTCATGCCTCGTCCTCCGGAAGATCGGCCAGCGCGGAGAAGCCGCCGACCCCGTCGTCCTGCTCGTCGAAGTCGCTGACCGCCCCGAGCACGGCGCCCTCGCCCGATCCGGTCCAGCGCACGGTCAGCTCGCCCAACGGGACCACCTGGTCGAAGCCGACCGAGCCGTCCCGGAACAGTTCCAGCAGCGCCAGGAACCGGGCCACGACGACCAGTGTCGACTCGGCGTCCGCGGTCAGGGTGCGGAAGCTGGCGACGCCGCCGTGGTGCGCGAGCCGCTCGGCGATGGTCACCGCCTGCTCCCGCACGCTCACCGGCGGCGCGTGCAGGTGACTGAGATCCACGCCGGGGGGCGGCGGGGCCGGAGCGAGCGCCCGGCCGGCCAGCGCGGCCAGCTCCTCGGGCCCGATCTGCCAGATCAGGTCGGGCAGCAGTGCGGCGAACTGCGGTTCCAGCTCGACCGTGCGCGGGTGGCGCCGTCCCTCGTCCAGCAGGTGGTCGCCGATGTCCGCGGCCACCACCTTGTACGCCCGGTACTGCAGCAGCCGGGCGAACAGCAGGTCCCGGGCCTCCAGCAGCTCCAGGTCCTCGTCACTCTCCACGTCCCCCGCGGGCAGCAGCCGGGCGGCCTTGAGGTCGAGCAGGGTCGCCGCGACCACCAGGAACTCGCTGGCCTGCGACAGGTCCCAGTCCTCCACCGCCTTGATGTGCGCGATGAACTCGTCGGTGACCGCGGCCAGCGCCACCTCGGTGATGTCCAGCTTGTGCTTGGCGATCAGCCCGAGCAGCAGGTCGAAGGGTCCGGAGAAGACGTCCAGGTGGACCTGGAACGCACTCGTCCCCGCGAGCGGGGTGGTGTCAGGCGGCGTCGCCACGGGCGACGAGCTCACGGGCCAGCTGCCGGTAGGCCTGCGCACCCGGGTGGGTCGGGGCGTAGGTGGTGATCGGCTCGGCGGCGACCGAGGCGTCCGGGAACTTCACGGTGCGGCCGATCATGGTGTGCAGCAGGTTGTCGCCGAAGGCCTCGTGCACCCGGGCCACGACCTCACGGGCGTGCAGGGTGCGCGGGTCGTACATCGTCGCCAGGATCCCGTCCAGCTCCAGCCGCGGGTTGAGCCGGTCCCGCACCTTGTCGATCGTCTCGACCAGCAGGGCGACGCCGCGCAGCGCGAAGAACTCGCACTCCAGCGGGATGAGGACGCCGTGCGCGGCGGTGAGCGCGTTGACGGTCAGCAGGCCCAGCGAGGGCTGGCAGTCGATCAGGATGACGTCGTACTCGTCCATCACCGGCCGCAGCGCGCGGGACAGGATCGACTCGCGGGCGACCTCGTTGACCAGCTGCACCTCGGCGGCGGACAGGTCGATGTTCGCCGGGAGCAGGTCGAGCGATCCCGTGAGGCTGTCCTGTCCGGTCGGCCGGATCAGCTCGTGCACCTCGACGCTGCGGTCCACCAGCAGGTCGTAGACGGTGCGGTCCAGCTCGTGCGGGTTGATCCCGAGGCCCACCGAGGCGGCGCCCTGCGGGTCGAAGTCGACGATCAGCACCTTGCGCCCGTACTCGGCCAGCGCGGCCGCCAGGTTGATGGTGGTGGTGGTCTTGCCCACCCCGCCCTTCTGGTTGCACATCGCGATCACGCGGGCCGGGCCGTGGGCGGACAGCGCCGAGGGGACCGGGAAGTCCGGCAGGGGGCGCCCCACCGGGTCGAGTGCGTTGTCGGTCGTCTCCTCGCGTGCCACCAGGACACCCTACCGGCGTGTCGCGCCCGGACCGGCAGTCCGCGCCCGGCGCGCCCGCGGATGACTCGTGGCGTACACCTCGCGCAGCGTGTCCGGGGTGACCTTGGTGTAGAGCTGCGTGGTGGTCACCGAGGCGTGCCCGAGCAGTTCCTGCACCACCCGGACGTCGGCTCCGCCGGCGAGGAGATGGGTCGCGAAGGAGTGCCGCAGGGTGTGCGGGGACACCTCGGCGGGCAGTCCGGCCCGCTCGGCCGCGGTGTGCAGCACCGCCCAGGCGCTCTGCCGGCTCAGCGGCGCACCCCGGGTGTTGAGGAACACCCGTGCACCGCCCCGCCCCGCGACGGCCAGCGCCGGCCGGGACCGCACCAGGTAGGCCTCGACTGCCTCCACCGCGTACGCGCCGACCGGCACCACGCGCTCCTTGCGGCCCTTGCCGAACAGCCGCACCGCGGCCCGTCCCGGTGTCAGGTCCAGGTCGTCGACGTCCAGTCCCACCGCCTCGGAGATCCGCGCGCCGGTGGAGTACAGCAGCTCGAGCAGCGCCCGGTCCCGCAGCGGCACCGGCCCGTCACCCAGGGAGGCCGCCTCCAGCAGGCGTTCGACCTCGTCGGTGCGGATCGCCTTGGGCAGCCGCTGGGTCTGCCGGGGCGGCCGCACCGCCCGCGCCGGGTCGTCGGGCGCGAGTCCCTCCAGCACGCAGAACTTGTGCCACCCCCGGGCGGCGACCACGGCCCGCGCGGCCGAGGCGGCGGACAGCTCCGCACGCCCGTCGGAGCCGGTGCGGATCGCGGTGAGGTAGTCCTCGACGTCGCGCTCGGTCACCTGGTCCGGGGCCGAGCGACCGGCGGACGCCAGGAACTCCAGGTAGCGCCCGAGGTCACGGCGGTACGCGGCCAGCGTGTTCCGGCTCAGCCCGCGCTCGACCGTCAGGTGCGCCAGGTAGGCGTCCAGGGCCGTGTGCAGCTCAGCCACGCACGCCCTCCTCCGGTCCGGTCAGAACGGGAGGAAGACGTCCACCGCCACCGCGACCGACAGCAGCGACAGGTACGTGATCGACCCGTGGAACACCGTCATGGCGCGGAGCTTGCCGCGGGACGGGTCCTGGGCGCGACGGTACAGGCCGATGCACGAGGCGAGGAACCACCCGCCGAGCGCCGCGGCGACCAGCGCGTAGACCCAGGTCATCCCGGCGACCGGCACCAGCAGCAGCGAGCAGGCGATCATCGCCACCGTGTAGGCGATCATCTCCTTGGCGACCTTGGACTCCTTGGCCACCACCGGCAGCATCGGCACGCCCGCGGCGGCGTAGTCCTTGCGGAACTTCATCGACAGCGGCCAGTAGTGCGGCGGCGTCCAGAAGAAGATCACGCCGAACAGCAGCGCCGCCGCCCAGGACACCCCGCCGGTCACCGAGGACCAGCCGATCAGCACCGGCATGCAGCCGGCCGCGCCGCCCCAGACGATGTTCTGCGGGGTCCGACGCTTGAGGATCATCGTGTAGCCGATGACGTAGATCGCGATCGCCCCGCCGGTCAGCAGCGCGGACGGCACGTTCACCAGCAGCGCGAGCCAGGTGAGCGACGCGACGGTCAGCACCAGGCCGAAGATCAGCGCGGCCCGCGGCGTCAGCTCGCCGGTGACCAGCGGACGACGCTTGGTCCGGTTCATCACCTGGTCGATGTCGCGGTCCAGGTAGCAGTTGAGGACGTTGGCAGCCCCGGCCGCCGCCGCTCCGCCGATCAGGGTCGCGACCACGAGCCACAGCGACGGGAGCCCGCCCTCGGCCAGGATCATCGTCGGCAGCGTGGTGACCAGGAGCAGCTCGATGACCCGCGGCTTGGTCAGCGCGACATAGGCACCGATCGTGCGTCGCAGTCCCTTCGACCGCGCGCCCTGCTCCGTCGAGCGGGCCGCGCTGGCGGACGCTCCGGCCTCAGTGGCGCCGATGGCAGGGCTGATGGTGCGCACGCGGTCCGGTCCTCCTCGCTCGACCCCCGGACGAGGGGGCGGTCGTCCGGTCATCCTACGCACGACGGCGCTACCAGACGGGCCTCATCGCCCCGAGGGACGGGAGTCCCAGAGTGTGATCTCCGTCCCGATCCGGGCCGGTCAGCCGCACAGTACCGGCCCGGGTCGTCGCCTGCCCGTCCGAACCGCGGCCCCGACCGGCGGACCCCGTGTCGCCAGGATTAGGCTCGACCTGCACGTCCAGGGCGCGTTCACGCCCCGGTCAGTCGACGTCCCGGCCACCACCGGGACCGGAATGAGGTGACTTCTTCATGGCAGGCAGCACCACGCCGCTCGACCGGCTGAGCGAGGCAGGTGTCGCGGTCTGGCTGGACGACCTGTCCCGCGAGCGGCTCCGCACCGGCAACCTCGCCGATCTGGTGGCCCACCACCGCGTGGTCGGCGTCACGACGAATCCGACCATCTTCGCCTCCGCGCTGGCCAAGGGCGACGCCTACGACGCCCAGCTCGCCGACCTGCACGGCACGGACGTCGACGGCGCGGTCTTCGCGATCACCACCGACGACGTCCGCCAGGCCGCCGACGTGCTGCGCCCGACCTACGACGCCACCGACGGCCAGGACGGCCGGGTCTCGATCGAGGTCGACCCGCGTCAGGCCCGGGACACCCAGGCGACCATCGACTCAGCGCGCGCGCTGTGGTCGACCGTGGACCGCCCGAACGTCTTCATCAAGATCCCCGCCACCCAGGAGGGTCTGCCCGCCATCGCGCAGGCGCTGGCCGACGGGATCAGCGTCAACGTCACGCTGATCTTCTCCCTGGACCGCTACCGCGCGGTGCTGGACGCGTTCCTGGACGGCCTGGAGCGCGCGAAGGCCGCCGGGCACGACCTGGCACCGATCGCGTCGGTCGCCTCGTTCTTCGTCTCCCGGGTGGACGCCGCGATCGACCCGAGGCTGGACGAGCTCGGCACCGAGGAGGCCGCCGCCCTGCGCGGCAAGGCCGCCGTCGCCAACGCCCGCCTGGCCTACGGCGTCTACCAGGAGGTCGTCGGATCGGACCGCTGGGCAGCCCTCGCCGCCGCCGGAGCGCACCCGCAGCGTCCGCTGTGGGCCTCCACCGGCGTCAAGGACAAGGCCTACCCGGACACGATGTACGTCGACGAGCTGGTCGTCGCCGGCACCGTCAACACCATGCCGCAGGCCACCCTGGACGCGGTCGAGGACCACGGGGACATCACCGGGGACACCGTCACCGGCACCCAGGACGAGTCCCAGCGGGTGATCGACCGCCTGGCCGCGATCGGGATCTCGATCGACGAGGTCACCGAGCAGCTCGAGGCCGAGGGCCTGGAGAAGTTCGAGAAGTCCTGGACCGAGCTGCTCGACACCGTCCGCACGGGCCTGGACCAGGTGGTCGAGTGAAGCCGGCCAAGGTCAGCGCCGAGCACAACCCGCTGCGCGACCCCCGTGACCGACGACTCCCCCGGATCGCCGGCCCCTCCGGCCTGGTCATCTTCGGTGTCACCGGCGACCTGGCCCGCAAGAAGCTGATGCCCGCGGTCTACGACCTGACCAACCGCGGTCTGCTGCCCCCGGGCTTCGCGCTCACCGGGTTCGCCCGGCGGGACTGGGAGACCCAGGACTTCGCACAGATCGTGCACGACTCGGTCAAGGAGCACGCCCGGACCCCGTTCCGGGAGTCGACCTGGCGGCAGTTGTCCGAGGGCATCCGGTTCGTCCAGGGCACCTTCGACGACGACGACGCCTTCGACCGGCTGCGCCAGACCGTGGAGGAGCTGGACGTCGAGCGCGGCACCGGCGGGAACCACGCGTTCTACCTGTCGGTCCCGCCGAGCGCCTTCCCGGTGGTCTGCAAGCAGCTGGCACGGTCCGGCCTGTCGCAGTCGGCCGAGGGCGCCTGGCGCCGGGTGGTCATCGAGAAGCCGTTCGGCCACGACCTGAAGTCCGCCCGGGAGCTGAACGACGTCGTCTCCGAGGTCTTCCACCCGGACGACGTGTTCCGGATCGACCACTACCTGGGCAAGGAGACGGTGCAGAACCTGCTGGCGCTGCGCTTCGCCAACCAGATGTTCGAGCCGATCTGGAACGCCAACTACGTCGACCACGTGCAGATCACCATGGCCGAGGACATCGGCGTGGGCGGGCGTGCCGGGTACTACGACGGCATCGGCGCGGCCCGCGACGTGATCCAGAACCACCTGCTGCAGCTCCTGGCGCTCACCGCGATGGAGGAGCCGGTGTCGTTCAGCGCGCAGGACCTGATCGCGGAGAAGATCAAGGTGCTGTCCGCGGTCCGGCTGCCGAAGGACCTGGGCAAGCACACCGCCCGCGGGCAGTACGCCTCGGGCTGGCAGGGCGGCGAGCGGGTGGTCGGCTACCTGGACGAGGGCGGCTTCGACCCGAACTCCACCACCGAGACCTTCGCCGCGGTGCGGGTGGACATCGACACCCGGCGCTGGGCCGGCGTGCCGTTCTACCTGCGCACCGGCAAGCGCCTCGGCCGGCGGGTGACCGAGATCGCCGTGGTGTTCAAGCGCGCGCCGCACCTGCCGTTCGAGACCACCGCCACCGAGGAGCTGGGCAAGAACGCCCTGGTGATCCGGGTGCAGCCGGACGAGGGCGTGACCCTGCGGTTCGGCGCCAAGGTGCCGGGCACCGCGATGGAGGTCCGGGACGTGACGATGGACTTCGGCTACGGCCACGCGTTCACCGAGTCCTCCCCCGAGGCCTACGAGCGCCTGATCCTGGACGTGCTGCTCGGCGACCCGCCGCTGTTCCCGCGGCACGAGGAGGTCGAGCTGTCCTGGAAGATCCTCGACCCGGTCGAGGCCTACTGGGCCAAGCAGGGCCAGCCGGAGCAGTACCGCTCGGGCACCTGGGGTCCGGAGTCCGCGGACCGGATGATGGAGCGCGACGGACGAGCCTGGAGGCGACCGTGATCATCGACCTGCCCAAGACGACCACCGGCGACATCAACAAGCGTCTGGTCCAGGAGCGCGAGGAGGGCGGCGCCATCGCCCTCGGCCGGGTGCTCACCCTGCTGATCGACGTCGGCGACCACGACCCGGAGGAGGCGATCGCCGCGGCGAACGACGCCTCGCGCGAGCACCCGTGCCGGGTGCTCGTGATCACCAGCGAGGGTCCCGGCGAGGATTCCGAGCTGGACGCCCAGATCCGGCTCGGCGGCGACGCCGGCGCGTCCGAGGTCGTGCTGCTCAAGCCCTCGGCCGCGCAGTCCCGGCACCTGGACACCCTGGTGCTCCCGCTGCTGCTGCCGGACGCTCCGATCGTCACCTGGTGGCCCTACCAGGTCCCGAAGGATCCCGCGGAGCACCCGCTGGGCACGCTGGCCCGGCGCCGGATCACCGACTCCACCGAGTGCAGCAGCCCCACAGCGACCCTGCACGACCTGGCGGCCGAGTACCGGGAGGGCGACACCGACCTGGCCTGGACCCGCACCACGCTGTGGCGGGGCCTGATCGCGGCGACCCTGGACCAGCCGCCCTACGAGCCGGTGCAGCGCGCGGTGGTCTCCGGCGAGTCCACCCACCCGTCGGTGGACCTGATGGCGGCCTGGCTGCGCTGGGCGCTGAACTGCCCGGTGGAGATCGAGCGGATCGCCGACGCCCCGGCGATCACCCAGGTGAAGCTCGAGCGCCGCTCCGGCGACATCGTGCTGGACCGCCCGGACGGCAAGACCGCCGCCCTGCGCCAGCCCGATCAGCCCGAGCATCGGATCGCGCTGCCGATCCGGCAGCTGCGCGAATGCCTGGCGGAGGAGCTGCGTCGACTGGACGCCGATGAGGTCTATGGCGAGGTCCTGCGCAAGGGCCTGCCGAAAGTTGAGGTGAACGCGTGACCCGTACCGTGCTGGTGCACCCCGACGCGAAGGTGCTGGCGGAGGCCACCGCCGCGCGCCTGCTGACCAAGCTGATCGACCTGCAGTCCGGGCAGTCCCCGGTGCACGTGGGCCTGACCGGCGGCACCGTCGGCATCGCCACCCTCGCCGCGGTCGCCCGCTCCGAGGCCCGGCACGCCGTCGACTGGACCGGTGTGCACCTGTGGTGGGGCGACGAGCGCTTCCTGCCCGACGGCGACCCGGACCGGAACGAGACCCAGGCCCGCGAGGCGTTGATCGGCGCCCTCGGCGATGCCCTGCCCGCGTCCAACGTGCACCCGATGCCCGCCCTGGACGCCAGCGCCGGCATCGCCACCCCGGAGGACTCGGCCGCCGCCTACGCCGCCGAGCTGAGGTCCCTCGCGGTCGACGGTGCCGAGCTGCCGGTGCTGGACGTGCTGATGTTCGGCATGGGACCGGACGGCCACGTGGCCTCGCTGTTCCCCGGGCACCCCGGTGTGGACGTCTCCGGCGTCACCACCACGGGGGTGCACGACTCCCCCAAGCCCCCGCCGCTGCGGGTGTCGCTCACCTTCGACGCGATCCACACCGCCCGTGAGGTCTGGGTCGTCGCGGCCGGTGCCGAGAAGGCGGGCGCCGTCGCCAGTGCGCTGACCCCGGGCACCCCGGCCGCCACCACCCCGGCCGCGCACGCGACCGGCACCGATGCCACCCTGTGGCTGGTGGACGCCGCGGCCATCGCCGAGGCCGGCCCGCAGGCCTGACCGCATACGGCACGAGGCCCCGTGGAGTCGGACTCCACGGGGCCTCGTGCCGTGTCGTGCGGAGGGCGAGCGGTCCTCAGCCCCCGCGCCGGGCGCGCAGCGCAGCGAGTGCCTCGTCCAGGAGGGCGGCGCCGTCCTCCTCGGTGCGGCGCTCCTTCACGTAGGCGAGGTGCGTCTTGTAGGGCTCGTTCCGCACCGGCGACGGCGGGTTGGCCTTGTCCTGGCCGCCGGGGTACCCGCAGCGCGGGCAGTCCCAGGTCTCCGGGGCGTCGTCGGCGATCTCCGCGGCGAAGCTCGGACGGCTCTCGTGGCCGTTCGCGCACCAGTACGAGATCAGCACCCGCGGGGCGGCGTCGCCCCGCTCGGCCTCACCCATCGGGCCCGCACCGACGCGGGACCCCCGGATCGCGCTTCCGCTGGCCATGGTGTCAGCTCACCCGGGCGATCAGCGCGAGCAGCACGATGGTGACCGTCCAGAGCAGGCTCACCCCGACCGTGATCCGGTTGAGGTTCCGCTCGGCGACACCGGAGGATCCGGCGCTGCTGGAGATGCCACCGCCGAACATGTCGGACAGACCGCCGCCCTTCCCCTTGTGCAGCAGGACGAACAGGACGAGCAGCAGACTCGTGGCCACCAGGAGGACCTGGAGGACGATGCGCAGGGCAGTCACGGCGGTGTCGTGTCTCTCGATCGGGGCCGACCGGTGCGGTCGGGCCAGGGGGTCGAACTCGGCCCAGGGTAGGCGACGTGCGCCGTCAGGGGCCAGCTCCGGGCGGTGTGGCGGGGTTTCGGTCCTGACCGACGGGCCACCCGGGCGGATCACGGTCGGCGCGGAGATCGTCCCCGCGCCGACCGTGACCAGGTTCTGCTCGGATCAGGCGTTGAACCGGGCGATCTTGGCGAACTCCTCGGCGTCCAGCGAGGCGCCGCCCACCAGGGCGCCGTCCACGTCGGGCTTGCCGATGATCTCCGCCGCGTTGCCGGACTTCACCGAACCGCCGTAGAGCACGCGCACGGCGTCGGCGACCTCGGCGGAGTACAGCTCGGCGAGCTTCACCCGGATCGCGCCGCACACCTCCTGGGCGTCCTCGGGGGTGGCGACCTCACCGGTGCCGATGGCCCACACCGGCTCGTAGGCGATCACGACGGTGGCGGCCTGCTCGGGGGTGACCCCGGCCAGGGAGCCCTCGAGCTGCGCGAGGGTGTACTCGACGTGGGTGCCCGCCTTGCGGATCTCCAGGCCCTCGCCGACGCAGACGATCGGGGTGATCCCGGCGCCCAGGGCGGCGACGGACTTGGCCGCCACCACCGCGTCGGACTCGGCGTGGTACTGGCGGCGCTCGGAGTGGCCGGTCGCGACGTAGGTCACGCCCAGCTTGGCGAGCTGGTTCGCCGACACCTCACCGGTGTACGCACCGGACGCGTGCTGCGACACGTCCTGCGCGCCGTAGCCGATCTCCAGCTTGTCCGCGTCGACCAGGGTCTGCACGGAGCGGATGTTGGTGAAGGACGGCAGGACGACGACCTCGGCCTGCGCGAAGTCGTGCTTCGCGTCCTTGAGGGTCCAGGCCAGCTTCTGCACCAGGTGGACGGCCTCCTGGTGATCCAGGTTCAGCTTCCAGTTGCCTGCGATCAGCGGGGTACGTGCCATGTGTCAGTCCTCCAGGACAGCGATGCCGGGGAGGGTCTTGCCCTCCAGGAGCTCCAGCGACGCGCCGCCACCGGTCGAGATGTGGCCGAAGCCGGCCTCGTCGAAGCCGAGCAGCCGGACCGCGGCGGCGGAGTCGCCACCGCCGACGATCGAGAAGCCCTCGGTGTCGACCAGCGCCTGTGCGACGGCCTTGGTGCCCTCGGCGTAGGCGGCGCGCTCGAACACGCCCATCGGGCCGTTCCAGGCGATGGTCTTCGCACCCAGGATGGCCTCACGGAACAGCTGCCCGGACTTCGGGCCGATGTCCAGGCCCATCTTGTCGGCCGGGATGGCGTCGACGGCGACGGTCTCGAAGTCGTCCGAGCCGAACTCCGGCGCGACCAGGGTGTCGACGGGGAGCACGATCTCCACACCGGCCTCCTGCGCCTGGGCGAGGTAGCCCTTGACGGTGTCGACCTGGTCCTGCTCCAGCAGCGAGGAGCCGACCTCGTAGCCCTGGGCCTTGAGGAAGGTGAACATCATGCCGCCGCCGATCAGCAGCTTGTCGGCCTTGGTGATCAGGTTGCCGATCACGCCGAGCTTGTCGGAGACCTTGGCGCCGCCGAGCACGACGACGTAGGGACGCTCCGGGTCCTCGACGGCCTTGCGCAGCGCCTCGACCTCGGTCAGCACCAGGGTGCCGGCCGCGTGCGGGAGGCGCAGCGCGACGTCGTAGACCGACGCCTGCTTGCGGTGCACCACGCCGAAGCCGTCGGAGACGAAGGCGTCCGCGAGGGCGGCCAGCTCGTCGGCCAGCGCGCCGCGCTCGGCCTCGTCCTTGGAGGTCTCGCGCGCGTCGAAGCGGATGTTCTCCAGCAGCGCGATCTGACCGTCCTCCAGCGCGGCGACGGTGGCCTTGGCGGAGTCGCCGACCACGTCACCGGCGAGGGCGACGTCCTGGCCCAGCAACTCGCCCAGGCGGGCGGCGACGGGGGCCAGGGAGTACGTGGCGTCGGGCTCACCCTTCGGGCGGCCCAGGTGCGCGGTGACGATGACTTTCGCACCGGCGTCGAGCAGGCGCTTGAGGGTCGGCAGCGCGGCGCGGATCCGGCCGTCGTCGGTGATGGTGGTGCCGTCCAGCGGGACGTTGAAGTCGGAGCGGACCAGCACGCGCTTGCCGCGCAGGTCACCCAGGTCGTCGATGGTCTTCATGCTGCTTCTCCTAGCGTGGAGGTGCCGAACGTGGTTCAGGAGAAGGCCGGACATGCCGCGTCCGCGGACACCGGGGCGTGATGACCCGGCATCCGCGGACGCATGCAGTTCGACCTGAGGGGGTGCGTCAGAGACGCTCGCCCACGTACGAGGTCAGGTTCACGAGGGAGTTGGAGTAGCCCCACTCGTTGTCGTACCAGGAGACGACCTTGACCAGGTCGCCCGACACCTTGGTGAGCTTGGCGTCGAAGATGCTCTGGTGCGGGTCGGTCACGATGTCGGAGGACACGATCTCGTCCTCGACGTAGGACAGCACGCCCTTGAGCGGGCCCTCGGCGGCGGCCTTGACCGCGGCGTTGACCTCGTCGACGGTGACCTCACGCGACGCGGTGAAGGTCAGGTCGGTGGCGGAGCCGGTGATGGTCGGGACGCGCATCGCGAAGCCGTCCAGCTTGCCCTTGAGCTCCGGCAGGACCAGGGCCACGGCCTTGGCGGCACCGGTCGAGGTCGGCACGATGTTCTGCGCGGCGGCACGGGCACGACGGAGGTCGCGGTGCGGGCCGTCCTGCAGGTTCTGGTCGCCGGTGTAGGCGTGGATGGTGGTCATCAGACCACGCTCGATGCCGATCGCGTCGTTGAGCGCCTTGGCCATCGGGGCCAGGCAGTTCGTGGTGCAGGACGCGTTCGAGATGATGTGGTGGACGGCCGCGTCGTAGTCGGTGTGGTTCACACCCATGACGAAGGTGGCGTCCTCGTTCTTCGCCGGAGCGGAGATGATGACCTTCTTGGCGCCGGCGTCGATGTGCGCCTTGGCCTTGGTGGCGTCGGTGAAGAAGCCGGTGGACTCGATCACGATGTCCGCGCCCAGCTCGCCCCAGGGCAGCTGTGCCGGGTCGCGCTCCTCGAGCGCACGGATCGGCTTGCCGTCGACGATGATGTTGTTCTCGTCGTACGAGACGCTCTTGGGGAAACGGCCCAGCACGGTGTCGTACTTGAGCAGGTGCGCCAGCGTCTTGTTGTCCGTCAGGTCGTTGACGCCGACGATCTCGATGTCGGCTCCGGACTCGATGATGGCCCGGTAGAAGTTGCGTCCAATACGGCCGAAGCCGTTGATGCCGACCTTGATGGTCACTTGCCCTCCTCGGCACGCGCCGACCCGTGTCGGCACACACTCATAGCGGTGATGGACTGCGCACGACGGTGTACGCCCACTCGGAAACCTGCTGGTCATCGATTCTTGACCGGAGCAAGCCCTCCGAATGGTCCAAAGCCTATACCCGCGCGCGCAGTGCTGCAGGGACCAAGGTCTGCCGACGGCGAGGCGCCGGGGGCTTCACCCGCCGCTGGTCAGAGGTCCAGCAGGTCCGGGCTGAGACCGGCCTCGGTGTCGGGGATGCCGAGCTCCTGCGCGCGCTTGTCCGCGGTCGCCAGGAGCCGGCGGATCCGCCCCGCGACGGCGTCCTTGGTCAGCGGCGGGTCGGCCAGCTTGCCGAGCTCCTCCAGGGACGCCTCCTTGTGGGCGAGCCGCAGCTCCCCCGCCTGACGCAGGTGCTCGGGCAGGTCGGCGGCCAGGATCTCGAACGCCCGCTCGACCCGGGCTCCGGCTGCGACCGCGGCCCGGGCGGACCGGCGCAGGTTCGCGTCGTCGAAGTTCGCCAACCGGTTGGCGGTGCCGCGCACCTCGCGGCGCACCCGGCGCTCCTCCCAGATCAGCAGCGCCTCGTGCGCGCCGAGCCGGGCCAGCATGGCGGAGATCGCGTCCCCGTCCCGGATCACGACCCGGTCGATGCCGCGGACCTCGCGCGCCTTGGCCGGGATCTGCATCCGACGGGCCGCGCCGACCAGGGCCAGCGCCGCCTCCGGACCGGGGCAGGTGACCTCCAGCGAGGAGGACCGGCCGGGCTCGGTCAGCGAGCCGTGGGCCAGGAAGGCGCCGCGCCAGGCGGACTCGGCCTCGGCGATCCCGGCGGCCACCACCTGCGGCGGCAGCCCGCGCACCGGGCGTCCGCGGTTGTCCAGCAGGCCGGTCTGGCGCGCGAGGGACTCGCCGTCCTTGACCACCCGGACCACGTAACGGTTGCCGCGCCGGATCCCGGCGCCGGAGACCACGATCAGCTCGGACTGGTGGCCGTAGACCTCGGCGATGGCCTGGCGCAGACGACGTGCGGCGGCGGCGGTGTCCAGCTCGGCCTCGATCACGACCCGGCCGGAGATGATGTGCAGGCCGCCCGCGAACCGCAGCATCGCCGCGACCTCGGACTTGCGGCACGAGGTCTTGTCCACCTGGAGACGAGCGAGTTCGTCCTTCACCTGTGCCGTCAGAGCCATGGGCGTCATCTTGCCATTCCCCGGCTGGTGCCCGGGCCCGATTGAGTGGTCCGGGAGCTCCGCGCACCGACGTCACCCAGGTAGTCCTGGACCACGTCGCTGATCGCCGCGGCCAGCCGCAGGGCGTCGTGCGTGGGGGTGCCGTCCCCGCGCCGCACCTGCCGCAGCAGCAGGCGCCCGCCGAGGCCCTCGGTGCGCGCGGCCAGCTCGTCCACGTCCTCCACGGCGCCGGGATCGGCGATCACGGCGTCCAGCCGGAGGCCGGGTGCGTGGTCCCGCAGCGCGTCCAGGTGCTCGCACGGACCCATCCCGGCGGTCTCGGACTCCGGGGACAGGTTCAGCACCACGATCCGGCGGGCGGTCGTGGTGAGCAGGGCGTCGGCGAGCTCGGGCACCAGCAGGTGCGGGATCACGGAGGTGTACCAGGAGCCCGGACCGAGGACCACCCAGTCCGCCTCCCGGACGGCGGCGACCGCTTCCGGCAGGGCGGGCGGGCGCTCGGGGGTGAGCCGGACCTGCGCGATCCGGTCGGTGGTGACCGCGACCCTGGACTGGCCACGGACCTGGCCCGTGCTGCCGTCGGGGTGCAGCACGTCGGCCTCGATCGCGAGCGGGACCGCCGCCATCGGCAGCACCCGGCCCTTGGCGTCCAGCAGGCGGCCGACCCAGTCCAGACCGTCCACGGTGTCGCCGAGCAGCTCCCAGAGCGCCACGATCAGCAGGTTCCCGACCGCGTGCTGGTCCAGGTCCCCGGCGGAGGTGAACCGGTGCTGGAGCACGTCGCGCCAGGTGCGTCCCCAGTCGGAGTCCTCGCACAGCGCCGCCAGGGCCATCCGCAGGTCGCCGGGCGGCAGCACGTCCAGCTCGTCCCGCAGCCGCCCCGAGGAGCCGCCGTCGTCGGCCACGGTGACCACCGCGGTGATCCGGTCGGTGAGCCGGCGCAGGGCCGACAGCGTGGCGCTCAGCCCGTGGCCGCCGCCGAGCGCGACGAAGGCCGGGGGCGTCATTCCTTCCCCAGGTCCCGGGCGGCGACGGTGACGCGCTGGCCCCGCTCACGCAGACGCTCCGCGATCGCCTCGCTGATCGCGACCGAGCGATGCTTGCCGCCGGTGCAGCCGACCGCGATGGTCACGTAGCGCTTCTCCTCCTCCAGGTACCCGGCGAGCACCGGCTCCAGGGCGTCGACGTAGCGGTCGACGAAGGTCCGTGCGCCGGGCAGGCCGAGCACGTAGTCGCGCACCGGGGCGTCCCGGCCGGACATGTGCCGCAGCTCGGTGATCCAGTACGGGTTGGCGAGGAACCGGACGTCGACCACGTGGTCCGCGTCCAGCGGGATGCCGTACTTGAAGCCGAAGGAGGTGACGTTGATCCGCAGCTCCTCCTCCTCGGAGCCGGCGACCGCCTCCCGGACCAGGCGGCCCAGCTCGTGCACGTTGGTCTCGGAGGAGTCGATCAGCAGGTCCGCGCGCTCCCGGATGTCCTGCAGCAGATCGCGCTCGGCGGAGATGCCGTCCGTGATCCGGCCGTCGCCCTGCAGCGGGTGCGGCCGCCGGACCTGCTCGTACCGGCGGACCAGGACCTCGTCCGAGGCCTCCAGGAACAGGATCTTGTAGTCGACGCCGGACTCGCGGAGCTGGGCGAGCACCTGCAGCAGGTCCGGGAAGAACTCCCGGCCGCGGACGTCCACGATCGCCGCGAGCCGCAGATCCCCGGAGGGAGGTGCGCCGTGGGTCAGCATGCCGACCAGGTGGGTGAGCATCTGGGCGGGCAGGTTGTCGACGACGTACCAGCCCAGGTCCTCCAGCACCGCACCGGCCCGGGTGCGACCGGCGCCGGACATGCCGGTGATGATGATCAGGTGGGGCTCGGTGACACGGGGGGCCGTGGTCGCCGCCTCGATCGCGGGGATGCCGTGCGGGACCGTGATCGGCGAGATCTCGTCGCTCATGGGTCCAGCATGCCAGTCGTCGGTCATGACGCGGCAGGCGGGGCGGACACCGGCGCTGTCGCCGGACCGGCCAGCGCGGTGACCACCGCGTCCGCGGTCTTCGGGCCCATCCCCGGGACCGCCGCGATCTCCTCCGCGGTGGCGGCCCGCAGGCGCTTGACCGAGCCGAAGTGCTGCAGCAGGGCGGCCGCACGCGACGGACCCAGGCCGGGCACGTCGTCCAGCACCGAGGCCGTCATGCCCTTGGAGCGCTTGCGCCGGTGCGCGGTGATCGCGAACCGGTGCGCCTCGTCCCGCAGTCGCTGCAGCAGGTAGAGCCCCTCCGAGGACCGCTGCAGGATCACCGGGTAGTCGTCGTCGGCGACCCAGACCTCCTCCAGCCGCTTGGCCAGGCCGCACAGCGCGACGTCGGTGATCCCGAGCTCGTCCAGCGCCTTGCGGGCGGCGGCGACCTGCGGCGGGCCGCCGTCGACCACCACCAGGTTCGGCGGGTAGGCGAACCGCTGGGGCTTGCCGGTGGTCGGGTCGACCGGCCCGCTGCGCACCTCGCCCAGGTCCGCGTCGGCCAGCGCCTCGGCGGTCTGGTCCTCCCCCAGGCCCAGTTCCAGGTCACCGGCCTTCTCCCGCTCGGCCAAATACCGGCGGAACCGGCGGGTGATCACCTCGTGCATCGCCTCGGTGTCGTCCCGCGCGCCGTCGCCCTCCGAGCCACGGATGGTGAACTGCCGGTACTCGCTCTTGCGGGCCAGACCGTCCTCGAACACCACCATCGACGCCACCTGGTAGGTGCCCTGGTTGTGCGAGACGTCGTAGCACTCGATCCGCAGCGGCGCCGTCTCCAGGCCCAGTGCCTCCTGGATCTCCTGCAACGCCTGGGACCGGGTGGTGAGGTCGCCGGCCCGGCGGGTGCGATGCAGGGCGAGCGCGTGCTCGGCGTTCTTGCGCACCGTCTCGGCCAGCTCGTGCTTGTCGCCGCGCTGCGGGATCCGGACCTGGACCCGCGAGCCGCGCAGGCCGGTGAGCCAGGCCTGCACCTCCTCCAGGTCGGCGGGCAGCACGGGCACCAGGACCTCGCGCGGCACGGCGGCGGAGCCCTCCCCCGTGCTCTCCACCTCCCCGTACACCTGCTGGAGCAGCCGCTCGATCATCTCCGCGTCGGTGACGTCCTCGACCTTCTCCACCACCCAGCCGCGCTGCCCGCGGATCCGGCCGTCGCGGACGTGGAACACCTGGACCGCGGCCTCCAGCTCGTCGCCGACCAGCGCGAAGATGTCCGCGTCCGTGCCGTCGGACAGCACCACCGCGTTCTTCTCGGTCGCCCGCTGCAGCGCGGCGATGTCGTCCCGGAGCCGGGCGGCGCGCTCGTAGTCCAGGTCGGCGGCGGCCTCCTTCATCCGGGCGGTCAGCCGCCGGGTGAACTTCGCGGTGTCACCGGCCATGAAGTCGGCGAACTCCTCGGCCAGCAGGTGGTGGTCGTCCTGGCTGATCCGGCCGACGCACGGGGCGGAGCACTTGTCGATGTAGCCGAGCAGGCAGGGCCTGCCCTGCTGGTGGGCCCGCTTGAACACCCCGGCCGAGCAGGTGCGGACCGGGAACACCCGCAGCAGCAGGTCGACCGTCTCCCGGATCGCCCAGGCGTGGGCGTAGGGACCGAAGTAGCGGGTGCCGGGTCGCTTGGCGCCGCGCATCACCTGCACCCGGGGGAACTTCTCCGCCAGGGTGACCGCGAGGTACGGGTAGGACTTGTCGTCCCGGTACTTCACGTTGAACCGCGGGTCGTACTCCTTGATCCAGGAGTACTCCAGGGCCAGCGACTCGACCTCGGTGCCCACCACCGTCCACTGCACGGACGCCGCGGTGGTCACCATCGCCTGGGTGCGGGGATGCAGTCCGGCGACGTCCTGGAAGTAGGAGTTCAGGCGCTGGCGCAGGCTCTTGGCCTTGCCGACGTAGATCACCCGGCCGTGCTCGTCCCGGAACCGGTAGACCCCGGGCTGATCCGGGATCTCCCCGGGCGCGGGACGGTAGGTCGCGGGATCAGCCATGACGTCGAGGGTAGTCAGCGCGACCGACAACGACGCGCCCGCACGCGGTGGCGTTCGCCACCCTCTACCGTGTCGGCATGGGCCTGCTGCACAGCTATGACGTCGACGTGGTCTGGACCGGTGCCGGGTCGGAGGGCACCACCGGATACACCAGCTACTCCCGGGACCACGACGTCCTGGTGGCGGGCAAGCCGGCGCTGGCCGGGTCCGCGGACGCCGCCTTCCGGGGCGATCCCGCCCGGCACACGCCGGAGGACCTGCTGGTCGCCTCGCTGTCCCAGTGCCACATGCTCTGGTTCCTGCACCTGGCCGGGGCGGACGGGTTCGTGGTCGTGGACTACCGGGACCGGGCGACCGGCACCATGCGGGTCGAGGCGGCCGGGCACGGTGCCTTCACCGAGGTCGTGCTCCGCCCCCGGGTGACCCTGCGCGGTGACGTCGTCCCGGGTGCCGACCTGGACGCCCGGCTGGCCGAGGTGCACGAGCGGGCGCACGAGCACTGCTTCATCGCGCGGTCGGTGAACTTCCCGGTCGTGGTCGAGCCGGCCGCCGCGACCCGGGAGTGACCCGCGCACACCCCCACGTGACGAACGGCCCGCCGGATGATCCGGCGGGCCGTTCGTCGTCGGTCAGGCGCTGACCGCCTCCTGCGTCTGCTCCAGCACCTCGGCGAGGAACCGGCCGGTGTGGCTGGCCTCCACCGTCGCCAGGTGCTCCGGCGTGCCCTGGCCCACGACCACGCCGCCGCCGGACCCGCCCTCCGGGCCCATGTCGATCAGCCAGTCGGCGTTCTTGATCACGTCCAGGTTGTGCTCGATCACGATCACGCTGTTGCCCTTGTCGACCAGGGACTGCAGCACCGCGAGCAGCTTGCGGATGTCCTCGAAGTGCAGACCGGTGGTCGGCTCGTCCAGCACGTAGACCGTCCGGCCGGTGGACCGGCGCTGCAGCTCGGTGGCCAGCTTGACCCGCTGGGCCTCACCGCCGGAGAGCGTGGTGGCGGGCTGGCCCAGCCGGACGTAGCCCAGGCCGACGTCGACCAGGGTCTTCAGGTGCCGGCTGATCGCGGGCACCGCGGCGAAGAACTCCGCGGCCTCCTCGATCGGCATGTCGAGCACGTCCGCGACGGTCTTGCCCTTGAAGTGCACCTCCAGCGTCTCCCGGTTGTACCGGGCGCCGTGGCAGACCTCGCACGGGACGTAGACGTCGGGCAGGAAGTTCATCTCGATCTTCAGCGTGCCGTCGCCGGAGCAGGCCTCGCAGCGACCGCCCTTGACGTTGAAGGAGAACCGCCCGGCGGTGTAGCCGCGGACCTTGGCCTCGGTGGTCTCGGCGAACAGCTTGCGCACCCGGTCCCACACCCCGGTGTAGGTCGCCGGGTTGGACCGCGGGGTGCGGCCGATCGGCGCCTGGTCGACGTGCACGACCTTGTCCAGCTGGTCCAGGCCGGTGACCCGCTTGTGCCGTCCCGCGACCCGGCGGGCGTGGTTCAGCTCGTTGGCCATCACGGTGTAGAGGATCGAGTTCACCAGGGTGGACTTGCCGGAGCCGGAGACCCCGGTCACCGCGGTGAACACGCCCAGCGGGAAGCTGACGTCGATGTTGCGGAGGTTGTTCTCCTTGGCGCCGAGCACCTTGACCTGCCGCTTGGTGTCGATCTTGCGCCGCTTGGCGGGCATCGGGATCGATCGCCGACCGGACAGGTACGCACCGGTGACGGACTCCGGCGCCGCGAGCAGCCCGGCGTAGTCACCGGAGTGGATCACCCGGCCACCGTGCTCCCCCGCCCCCGGGCCGACGTCGACGATCCAGTCGGCGGCGCGGATGGTGTCCTCGTCGTGCTCGACCACGATCAGGGTGTTGCCCAGGTCGCGCAGCCGGGTCAGGGTGTCGATCAGCCGCCGGTTGTCCCGCTGGTGCAGGCCGATGGACGGCTCGTCCAGCACGTAGAGCACGCCGACCAGACCGGAGCCGATCTGGGTGGCCAGCCGGATCCGCTGGGCCTCACCGCCGGAGAGGGTGCCCGCCGGCCGGGACAGGCTCAGGTAGTCCAGTCCGACGTCGAGCAGGAAGCCGAGCCGGGCGTCGATCTCCTTCATCACCTGCGCGGCGATCTGCGCCTCGCGCACCCCGAGCTGGAGCGCGGTGAGGAAGGCACGGGCCTCGCCGACCGGCAGGTTCGTCACGTCGGCGATCGACTTGCCGCCGACCTTGACCGCGAGCACCTCGGGCTTGAGCCGGGCACCCGCGCACACCGGGCAGGGCACCTCCCGCATGTACGCCTCGTACTTCTCCTTCGACCACTCGGAGTCGGTCTCCTCGTGGCGGCGGTGCAGGAAGGTGATCACCCCCTCGAACCCGGTGGAGTACTGGCGCTCCCGGCCCCAGCGGTTGCGGTACTTGACGTGCACCTCGTGGTCCTTGCCGTGCAGCACGGCGTCCTTGGCCCGCTGCGGGAGCGCGCGCCACGGCTGGTCCATCGAGAAGCCCAGGTCGTCGGCCAGCGCGCCGAGCACCCGCTGGAAGTAGTCGGCCGATCCGAGGGTCCACGGCGCGACCGCGCCCTCCGCCAGCGACAGGTCCTCGTCCGGGATCACCAGGTCGGGGTCCACCTCCAGGCGGGACCCGATGCCGGTGCACTCCGGGCAGGCGCCGTAGGGCGCGTTGAAGGAGAAGGTCCGCGGCTCGATCTCGTCCAGGGACAGCGGGTGGTCGTTCGGGCATGCGCGCTTCTCCGAGAACCGGCGGAACCGCTCCGGGTCGTCCGCCTCGGCGTCGACCAGCTCGATCACCAGGAGCCCGTCGGCCAGGCCGAGCGCGGTCTCCACCGAGTCGGTGAGCCGGCGCTGCACGCCCTCGCGGGACACCAGCCGGTCGACGACCACCTCGATGTCGTGCTTGAGCTTCTTCTCCAGGGTGGGCGGCGCGGACAGCTGCGCGACCTCGCCGTCGACCCGGACCCGGGCGAAGCCCTTGGCCTGGAGCTCGGTGAACAGGTCGGCGTACTCGCCCTTGCGACCACGGACCACCGGCGCCAGCACCTGGTAGCGGGTGCCCTCGGGCAGCTCCAGCAGCCGGTCGACGATCTGCTGCGGGGTCTGCGCGGTGACCCGCTCGCCGCAGACCGGGCAGTGCTGGGTCCCGGCACGGGCGAACAGCAGGCGGAGGTAGTCGTAGACCTCGGTGATGGTGCCCACCGTCGACCGCGGGTTCCGGTTGGTGGACTTCTGGTCGATCGACACCGCCGGGGACAGCCCCTCGATGAAGTCGACGTCCGGCTTGTCCATCTGGCCCAGGAACTGCCGGGCGTAGGCGGACAACGACTCGACGTACCGGCGCTGCCCCTCCGCGAAGATGGTGTCGAAGGCCAGCGACGACTTCCCGGACCCGGACAGACCGGTGAAGACCACCAGCTTGTCGCGCGGGAGGTCCAGGTCGACGTTACGCAGGTTGTGCTCGCGGGCCCCCTGGACCACCAGTCGATCATTCACGCCGAGCATCGTAAGGCGAGCCACCGACACTCGCACACCCGTTCGAACGGTGTGACGGATCACGTGCGGGCACTATGGCGGGATGAGCCCGGACCTGGACCCCACCCCGATCGGCGACTACGCGGTGCTCGGCGACGGCCGGACCGCCGCCCTGCTGTCCCGGGCCGGGTCGATCGACTGGTGGTGCCCGCCGCGGTTCGACGCCGCCGCCTGCTTCGCCGCCCTGCTCGGCGGCCCGGAGCACGGCCGGTGGCTGATCAGCGCCCCGGACGCCACCGAGCGCACCCGGCGCTGGCACGGCGACTCGTTCGTGCTGGAGACGACCGTCCGCACCCCCACCGGGACCGCGGTCCTCACCGACGCGCTCCCCACCCGGGAGCGGGGATCGGAGATCGTCCGCCGGATCCGGGTGGTCGAGGGCACGGTGCGGTTCCGTCACGAGTGGGTGGTGCGGTTCGGCTACGGCGCCGTGCAGCCCTGGGTGCACCGGATCCACGACCGGCACGGCGGTGCGATCCAGGCGATCGCCGGACCGGACCGCCTGCTGCTGCGCGGCGACCGGCTGCCCCGCCCGGTCCGGGACGGCGACCGGCACGCGCACCAGGACGACCTGACCCTGACCGCCGGGCAGGAGCTGCACTGGTCGCTGGTGTGGACCCCGTCCTGGGAGCCGGTCCCCCGTCCGACCGACGGTGCCGCCGAGCTCGCCGAGGCCGCCAACGGCTGGGGCCGCTGGGCGCGTCGGAGCCACTACCGCGGGTCGTTCCGGGAGGAGGTGGTCCGCTCGCTGCTGGTCCTGCGGCTGCTCACCGACCGGGACACCGGCGGGATCGTCGCCGCGGCGACCACCTCCCTGCCCGAGGACCCGGGCGGGGTGCGGAACTGGGACTACCGGTTCTGCTGGCTCCGGGACGCCGCCATGACGCTGCAGGCGCTGCTGGAGCACGGCTACCGGGAGGAGGCGCAGGCCTGGCGGCAGTGGCTGCTGCGGGCGGTGGCGGGCGATCCGGCCGACCTGCAGATCGTCTACGGCATCGACGGACGCCGGGATCTCACCGAGCGCGAGCTCGACCACCTGCCGGGCTACGCCGGATCCACCCCGGTCCGGGTGGGCAACGCCGCGGTCGGCCAGGTGCAGAACGACGTGCTGGGCGAGGTGATGTGCGCTCTGGCGCTCGCCCGGGACGCCGGCATCGAGGAGAGCACCGACTCGTGGTCCCTGCAGTCGCACCTGGTCGAGGCGCTGATCGGCACCTGGGAGCAGCCGGACCGGGGCATCTGGGAGGTCCGCGGCGCGCCACGCCGGTTCACGCACTCGGCGGTGATGGCCTGGGCGGCGCTGGACCGCGCGGTGCGGGCGATCACCGAGGACGGGCTGCCCGGGCCGGTCGAGCGCTGGACGGCGGTGCGCGACCGGATCCGGGCCGAGGTGCTCGACTGGGGCTGGGACGCCGACCTCGGCAGCTTCGTGCAGTCCGCCGGGGCCCGGCACACCGACGCCGCCCTGCTCCAGCTGTCCCAGGTCGGCTTCCTGCCCGCCGACGATCCCCGGATGGTCGGCACGGTGGCAGCGGTCCGGGCCGAGCTGGAGATCGCCCCCGGGCTGCTGCTGCGCTACCGGACCGACCGCGCGGACGACGGCCTGCCCGGCACCGAGCACCCGTTCCTGGCCTGTTCGGGCTGGCTCGCGGACGCCCTGGCACGCCAGGGGGACGTCGACGCGGCCGAGCAGGTGCTGACCACCCTGACCGGACTCGCCACCGACCTCGGGCTGCTCGCGGAGGAGTACGACCCCGGCACCGGGCGGATGATCGGGAACGTGCCGCAGGCGTTGTCCCATCTCGCCTTCGTCCGAGCCGTCCACCAGCACGATCTCGCCACCGGAGACCGCCCATGATCGAGTCCCTGTCCGTCGGCCCGATGGACAACAACGCCTACCTGATCACCGACCCGGACACCGGTGCCCGGCTGCTGGTCGACGCGGCGGCGGAACCGGAGCGTCTGCTCGCCTGGCTGGGCGAGGGCGACCAGGGCGATCCGCCCCGGACCGACGGCCCCGGTGCGTTGGTGGGCGTGGTCACCACCCACCGGCACGCGGACCACCACGGCGGGCTGGCCGAGTTGCTCGCCGCCACCGGCGCCACGTCCTGGGCCGGGGCGGCGGACGCCGACGCGATCGCCGACGCCGCGGGGGTGCCGCTCCCCCGGCCGTTGCGGCACGGCGACCGGCTGCCGGTCGGCACGCTGAGCCTGGAGGTGATCGCCCTACGTGGTCACACCCCCGGATCGATCGCGCTGGCCTGGACCGGTCCGCACGAGGGCCCGGTGCACCTGATCACGGGCGACTCGCTGTTCCCCGGCGGTCCGGGCCGGACCGCCGGGCCGGACGACTTCCGCTCGCTGATGACCGACCTGGAGCAGCGGGTCTTCGACCGCTACGACGACGACACCGTGGTGCATCCCGGGCACGGTCTGCCGACCACCCTCGGCGCCGAGCGCCCGGCCCTGCCCGACTGGTGGGCCCGGGGCTGGTGAGCACGATCGGGTGATCGCCCTCCTCGTGGCGGGCGTTCGGATGGTCTCCGATTCGTGCGGTCTGCCATAGTGGCCGCGGTTCCACGTTCCGGCGCGCCCGAGGAGATCAACCCCATGTCCACTGACGACGGCAGCACCCGTCCCGACGGCTCGCCGCAGCCCGATCCGGAGAGCCCGCCGACCGCGCCGGGCCAGGACGCGACGTCCGAGCCGGACGCCGCGCCGACCGAGCAGACGTCCACCTCGCAGTGGAGCCGGCCGACCACGACCCCGGAGACGGCCGCGTACGGGACGCCCGGCTACGGACAGCAGCCCAGCGGCGACCAGACCGCCGCGTACGGCACGCCCGCCTACGGACAGCAGCCGGGCGGTGACCAGACCGCGGCCCACGGCACGCCCGCCTACGGACAGCAGCCCAGCGGGGACCAGACCGCCGCCTACGGGACGCCCGCCTACGGACAGCCGTCCTCCGGGGAGACCCCGAGTGCGCCGTCCTACGGATCCGGCACCGGGGACGCCCCCGCGCCCGGCTACAGCGCACCCGGCTACAGCGCGCCGGGCTACGGCACCCCGTCGAGCGGGTACGGCGCCCCGCAGCAGCCGGGATACTCCCAGCCCGGGTACGCGCAGCCCGGCTATGCGGCCCCCGGCGGCACCTACCCCGGGTACGCGCCCTACCCCGGCCCCCAGCCCTCGGCCGGGTGGGACGGTCCGTCGATCGCCGCGCTGGTGACCGCCATCTTCGGACTCGGCTTCGTCCCCGTGATCCTCGGCATCATCGGTCTGCGGCGGACCAAGAAGAACGGCACCCAGGGCAAGTGGATGGCGCTGGTCGGCGTGATCTACGGCGGCCTGCAGCTGCTGGTCTACGTCGCCCTGGCCATCGCGATCCCGCTGGCGATCAGCCACGAGAACGCCCAGGAGCGCGCCGAGCTGGACCGACTGCACGCGAGCTGCGCCGCCGGGGTGATGGACGACTGCGACAACCTCTACTACGAGTCCGACATCGACTCGGAGGAGGAGGCGTTCGCCGAGACCTGCGGCGGCATCACCACCGACTCCGGTGGTGTCTGCTACCTGCAGGACGAGGACTTCGGCACCGACGACAGCACGCAGGACGACAGCTCCAGCGACGACGCCCAGTCCTACGGCGACGACGCGACCCTGGACACGCTCTGGGACGCCTGCGAGGCGGGCGACCCCGACTCGTGCGACGACCTGTACTGGCAGGCGCCGCTCGGCTCGGAGTACGAGGAGTTCGGCGAGACCTGCGGCAACCGCACCACCACGTACGAGTACTGCGACGAGATCATGTGACACGGCTGACCGGAGGGGTCGGGTGACGCGGTCGCCCGGCCCCTCCGGCACACCGTAGAGTCGCCGAAGCCCCCGATCCGAGGAGACCGATGTCCGGCTACCCCGTCCCGGCGCCGAGCATGGCGTTCCCGCCGCCGGTGCGCCGCGCGCCGCGGGACGGGCGGGGCATCGCGGCCCTGGTCACCGGGCTGGTCGGGCTGGGGCCGGTCGCCGTCGCCCTGGGCGTCTCCGCGACCCGCCACCGGCGCCGGCTGCACGGGATGGGCTCCGGGATGGGCCTGACCGGCATCATCCTGGGCAGCCTGCAGACCGGCCTCTACCTGCTGATCGCCCTGATCCTGATCGGCACCACCGCCTCGGGCAACACCGACCGGGCCGCGCTGCGCGCCGAGTGCGCGACCGGGACGCTCGCCTCCTGCGACGACCTGTACTTCGCGTCCCCGGCGTACTCGGACGACGAGGCGTTCGGCGCCAGCTGCGCCGGCCGGCAGTCGGTGAACTCGAACGTGCTGTGCGAGGAGCTGGCCGGGAGCAACGTGATCCCGCTCGGCTACGGGGACGACCCGGCGCTGGACGCCCTGTGGGACGACTGCACGGCGGGCGACCTCACGTCCTGCGACGACCTCTACGCCCAGTCGCCGGGCAACAGCTCCTATCTGGACTTCGGCGCCAGCTGCGGCAACCGTGGCAACGACGCGCGCTGGTGCGTCAACGACCGGGGCGACGACCCGGCGATGGACGCCCTCTACGACGCCTGCGCCGCCGGTGACTGGGAGTCCTGCGACACCCTGTACGACGAGTCCCGGCCCGGCAGCGGCTACCAGACCTTCGCGGACACCTGCGGCGGCCGCACCGACGGCGGCGAGTGGTGCACGCTGGTCCCCGGCCTGGACCCGAACGTCTAGGCCGGTCCGAGCAGGGCGTTCGCCACGGTCGCGTGGGCGGACTCGTCGTCGGACGGGTGGAACAGACCGGCCAGCACGTCCCGGTACAGCCGCCCGAGCTCGTTCCCGGCGAAGTAGGTGCCGCCGCCGCTCACCCGGACCGCGCCGTCGACCACCGCGCGGGCGGTCTCGGTGGCACGGACCTTGAGGCCCACCACCTGCGCGAACCACAGCGGTCCGTGATCGACGCCCTGATCGACGTCCCGGGCCAGGGACCACACCTGGGGCTCGATGCCCTGCTGCAGGATCCCGGCGTCGGCGATCCGCCAGCGGATGTCCGGGTCGGTGGCCAGCGACGCGCCGTCCCGCTTCATCGAGGTGCGACGGCGGGCCGCGGCCACGGCCAGGTCGAGGCCGCGACGGCCGATCCCGGTGTAGACCGCCGCGAGCAGGATCTCGAACACCTGGAACAGCCGCAGGATGTACGGGTCGGCACTGGGACCGACCGGCAGCGTGCGCACCAGGCGGGAGGGATGTGCGGGGGCGCCGTCCAGCACGGTGGTGCAGCTCTGGGTCGCCCGCATGCCGAGCGTGTCCCAGTCGTCCCTGCTGGTCGTCCCGCCGTCCTCCCGGGCGACGACGCCGTGCACCAGCACCGGGTGCTCCGGGTCGGAGTCGTCCCGGCCGAAGGTCGCCAGCCGGGTCCACACCGGGGACAGCGAGGTGAAGATCTTGGTCCCGGTGAACCGGTAGCCGCCGTCGGGCTGACGCTCGGCGCGGGTGCGGGAGTCGAACATCACCAGGTCGTTGCCGCCCTCGGAGTTCCCGAACGCGAAGACCTCCCCCGCCGCGGCCTCCTCCAGCACGAAGCGCAGCGAGTCGTCGCCGGAGCGGTGCAGCAGCGCGGCGATGCCGGTGACCACCAGATGCATGTTGACCGAGAGCGCGGTCGCCGGGGCGGCCCCGGCGAGCCGGACCTGCTCCCGCGCGACCTCCTCCAGGGTGAGGTCGGCGCCGCCCAGCGCGGCCGGGACGAAGGCGGTGAGGTAACCGGCGGAGCGCAGGTCGGCCAGGTCGTCGTGCGGGAAGGTGTTCTCGCGGTCGTGCGTCGCGGCCCGCGCGGCGATGCCGTCCAGCAGCTGCTCGGTGAGGATCATGCCGCCCACCCTGCCACCGCGGGTATCGTGACGCCATGACGCTCTTCGCCGTGGAGTACAGCTACGACCAGCGCACGGACCTGCAGGACGAGGTCCGCCCGACGCACCGCGACTACCTGCGCGCTCTCGCCGACCGCGGCCTGCTGCACGGCTCCGGGCCGTACACCGACGGCGCGCCGGGCGCCCTGCTGGTGTTCGAGACCGCGGACCGCGCGGAGCTGGACCGGCTGCTGGCCGACGACCCGTTCGCGCGGGCCGGGGTGATCAGCGCGGTCGGCGTCCGGGAGTGGAAGCTCGTGATCGGCCCCTGGGCGCAGGCCTAGGAGTCGACCGCGGCCCGTCGCTCGTCGCGGCGGGCCGCCGCGACACTGGTCAACGCGGTCACGCCGAGGATGACCACGATCACCGCCAGCGACACCCAGGTCGGCGGCTCGGGCGCCCAGCCGACCGGCTCACCACCGTTGAGGAACGGCAACGAGTTCTCAGCCAGGGCCTGGAACACCAGCTTGACCCCGATGAACCCGAGCAGGACGCCCAGTCCGATGTTCAGGTACCGCAGCCTCGACAGCAGCCCGCCGAGCAGGAAGTACAGCTGCCGCAGGCCCATCAGGGCGAAGACGTTCGCCATCAGCACCAGGTACGGCTCCCGGGTGACCCCGAACACCGCGGGGATCGAGTCGAAGGCGAACAGCAGGTCGGTGGCGCCGATCGCGATCAGCACCAGCAGCATCGGGGTGACCACCCGGCGCCCGTCGACCCGGGCGGTCAGGCGCACGCCGTCGAACCGGTCGGAGGTCGGCAGGAAGCGTTGCACCATCCGGACCAGCGCCGGCGGGGTGTAGTCGCCCTCGCCGTCGGAGTCGGCGTCGTCCCCCACGCCCTCCCGGGCCACCTTGACCGCGGTCCAGATCAGGAACACGCCGAACAGGTAGAACACCCAGGAGAAGTGCGCGATCACGGTCGCGCCGAGCGCGATGAAGATCCCGCGGAACACCAGGGCCAGGATGATCCCCACCAGCAGCGCGGTCTGCTGGAACTGCCGTGGCACCGCGAACCGGGTCATGATCAGCAGGAACACGAACAGGTTGTCCACCGACAACGAGTACTCGGTCAGCCAGCCGGCGACGAACTCGCCCGCCGGTGCCGTGCCCCAGGTCAGGGCGACGACACCGGCGAACACCAGGGCCAACCCGATGTAGACCCCCAGGTAACGCAGGCACTCGGCGGTGCTCGGAACGTGCGGTCGTCGGCCGACCACCGCCACGTCCACGAACAGGATGGCCAGGGCCACGCCGATCGACACGCACCAGATCAGGGGGGAGACATCCATGCGGGTGGGTCAGCTCTCCTTGGCGATCGGGGTCGGGTCGTCGGCGACCGTCGGGGTCACCTCGGCCTGCTTGTCCCGGCGGGTCTTGATCAGCGAGGCGACGGTGGCCACCGTCAGGGTGCCGAGGATGACCAGCAGCGAGACCACGGTCGGGATCTCCGGCGCCCACTCGACGTGCTCGCCGCCGTTGATGAAGCTCAGCTCGTTGGTGTGCATGGCGTGCAGCACCAGCTTGACGCCGATGAAGCCCAGGATGAACGCCAGCCCCTGGGACAGGTAGACCAGGCGCTCCAGCAGGCCACCGAGCAGGAAGTACAGCTGGCGCAGGCCGAGCAGGGCGAAGGCGTTGGCGGTGAAGACGATGTACGGCTCCTGCGTGATGCCGTAGATCGCCGGGATCGAGTCCAGCGCGAAGATCACGTCGGTGGAGCCGATCGCGACCATCACCAGCAGCATCGGCGTGATGAACCGCTTGCCGTCGATCCGGGTGGTCAGCTTGTCCTCGTGGTACTCGTCCACGGTGGGCAGCACCCGCTTGAGCAGGCGGACGGTCAGGCCGTCCTTGCGCTCGCTCGCGTGGTCGACCTCGCCCGGCTCGTGCTTCTCCCGGGCCAGGTTGATGCCGGTGTACACCAGGTACGCGCCGAACAGGTAGAACACCCAGGACCACTGCTCGATCGCCGCGGCGCCGACCAGGATGAACACCGTGCGCAGCACCAGCGCGATGGCGACACCGACCAGCAGCACCTTCTGCTGGTAGATCCGTGGCACCGCGAACTTGGTCATGATGATGAGGAAGATGAACAGGTTGTCCACCGAGAGCGCCTTCTCGGTGACATACCCGGTGAAGTACTCGGTGCCGTGGCCCCAGCCCCACACCGCGCCCAGCCCGACGCCGAAGACCACGGCCAGGCCGATGTAGACCGCCGACCAGATCGCGGATTCGCGGAACGTCGGCGCGTGCGGGGTCCGCACGTGCGCGTAGAAGTCGAAGACGACGAGGCCGAGGACACCGGCCCCGGTGACCAGCCAGACCCACAGGTCAACTGACATGGATGTTTCCTCCGGTACAAGGGGTGGACGAGGTACCGGAGGTCTCTCCCTACCCAGACGGGCCGATGCCCCCGGGTCGGCGACAGAGGCGACCGTGATGACGGGGACACCGTGACGGGATACTCCCCTCCACAGCGGGGACAGCCTAGGTCATCGGTCCCGGATCCACGACATGACCTGCGACGTGTCTCACGTCACGCAGAACTCGTTGCCCTCGGGGTCGGCGAGCACCACCCAGGCGCCCTCGCGCTCGTCGTCGACCTCGTTCAGGACGGTGGCACCCGCGGCGACCAGGGTCTGCGCGTGCTCCCGGGCGGCCGCGAGCTTGGCCGGCCGGTCGGTCGTCGCGATGCCCCGGGTCGCGGAGAACCGCACGTCCAGGTGCACCCGGTTCTTCACGGTCTTGTCGTCGGGGACCTTCTGGAAGAAGATCCGCGGACCCCGGCCGTCCGGGTCGACGATCGCGTAGGCGGGGTCGCGGTCGTCGTCAGGGCCGAGGCCCCAGGCGTCCATCGCCTCGTCCCAGTCGCCGAACGGCGGCGGCGGGGGCTCCTCGGCGTAGCCCAGCGCGGTGATCCAGAACGCGCCGAGCGCGCGCGGGCCGTGGCAGTCGATCACGATCTGGACGTCCATCCGGGTCTCCGTCTCAGGCGGTGGCGGCGGTCATCTGGCGCAGTTCCTTCTTCAGTCCGGAGATCTCGTCCCGGAGCCGGGCGGCCAGCTCGAACTGCAGCTCGGCCGCGGCGGCGTGCATCTGGTCGGACAGCTCCTGGATCAGGTCACCCAGCTCCCCCGCCGCCGCACCGGCCAGCTTGGCCCGCTCGGACGTCGGGGCCTTGGACCCCAGCCCCGGCACCGGTGCCTTGCCGCGGGACGCCTGCCGCCCGGCGCCGCCCAGCAGCTCCGCGGTGTCGGCGTCCTCCCGGGCCAGCAGGTCGGTGATGTCACCGATCTTCTTGCGCAGCGGCTGCGGGTCGATCCCGTTCTCCCGGTTGTACGCCACCTGGATCTCCCGGCGGCGGTTGGTCTCCTCGATGGCGGTGGCCATCCCCTTGGTGATCTTGTCCGCGTACATGTGCACCTGGCCGGAGACGTTCCGGGCGGCGCGGCCGATGGTCTGGATCAGCGAGGTGTCGGACCGCAGGAAGCCCTCCTTGTCGGCGTCCAGGATCGCCACCAGCGAGACCTCGGGCAGGTCGAGCCCCTCGCGCAGCAGGTTGATGCCGACCAGGACGTCGTACTCGCCCATCCGCAGCTCGCGCAGCAGCTCCACCCGGCGCAGGGTGTCCACCTCGGAGTGCAGGTAGCGGACCCGGACGCCCTTCTCCAGGAAGTAGTCGGTGAGGTCCTCGGCCATCTTCTTGGTCAGGGTGGTGACCAGCACCCGCTCGTCCTTGTCGACCCGGGTGCGGATCTCCTCCAACAGGTCGTCGATCTGGCCCTGGGTGGGCTTGACCACGACCTCCGGGTCGACCAGCCCGGTCGGCCGGATGATCTGCTGCACCACGCCGTCGGACATCGACAGCTCGTAGTTGCCCGGCGTCGCGGACAGGTAGACGGTCTGGCCGATCCGATCGACGAACTCCTCCCAGCGCAGCGGCCGGTTGTCGGTCGCGGAGGGCAGCCGGAAGCCGTAGTCGACCAGGTTGCGCTTGCGGGACATGTCGCCCTCGTACATCGCACCGATCTGCGGCACCGTCACGTGGGACTCGTCGATCACCAGGAGGAAGTCCTCCGGGAAATAGTCGAGCAGGGTGTTCGGCGCGGTGCCGGCCGCCCGGCCGTCGATGTGCCGGGAGTAGTTCTCGATCCCGGAGCAGCTGCCGATCTGGCGCATCATCTCGATGTCGTAGGTGGTGCGCATCCGCAGCCGCTGGGCCTCCAGCAGCTTGTTCTGCCGCTCGAGCTCGGCGAGCCGGGCCTCCAGCTCCAGCTCGATCCCCGCGATGGCGCGTTCCATCCGCTCCGGCCCGGCGACGTAGTGGGTGGCCGGGAACACGTGCACCTGCTGCTCGTCGCGGACCACGTCCCCGGTCAGCGGGTGCAGGGTCTGGATCGCCTCGATCTCGTCGCCGAAGAACTCGATCCGGATCGCCAGCTCCTCGTACACCGGGATGATCTCCACCGTGTCGCCCCGGACCCGGAACGTGCCCCGGGTGAAGGCCACGTCGTTCCGGCTGTACTGCTGCATCACGAAGTCCCGGAGCAGCTGGTCGCGGTCCAGCACGTCCCCGACGCTCAGCGTGATCATCCGGTCGACGTACTCCTGCGGCGTGCCCAGACCGTAGATGCAGGACACCGACGCCACCACGACCACGTCGCGCCGGGTCAGCAGCGAGGAGGTGGCCGAGTGCCGGAGCCGCTCGACCTCGTCATTGATCGACGAGTCCTTCTCGATGTAGGTGTCCGTCTGCGCGATGTACGCCTCGGGCTGGTAGTAGTCGTAGTACGAGACGAAGTACTCGACCGCGTTGTTCGGCAGCAGCTCGCGGAACTCGGTGGCGAGCTGCGCCGCCAGGGTCTTGTTCGGCGCCATCACCAGCGTGGGGCGCTGCAGCTTCTCGATCAGCCAGGCGGTGGTCGCCGACTTCCCGGTGCCGGTGGCGCCGAGCAGGACGACGTCCTTCTCCCCCGCGGTGATCCGGTCGGACAGCTCCGCGATCGCGGTCGGCTGGTCACCGGAGGGCTGGAACTCGGAGACCACCTCGAAGGGGGCCACGGTGCGCTGGAGATCGGTGACGGGACGCATGGGGCGAGCCTACGTCCGGGGTCCGACACGCGCGGCCCACAGCTGAGCGCACGCCAGGACGATATGCCGGGATCTCGCATATTGTGCATTTATGGCGATTGTACGTCGACATTGTCGACACCCTATTCTCCGATCGACGGTGCGATCAGAACGGGGAAATCATGTCCAGTCGTCTCGATGTCGATGTCGACGGGATCGCGGCACTCGCGCACACGATCCGCCTCGTCGAGTCCGACCTGGCCGCGGTGTCGCCGCTCGCTCCGGAGCCGATGGGGCACGATCGGCTCGACCGCGCGCTCGACCGCTTCCGGACCCGGTCCGGGACCGCCACCCGGAACGCGACCGCGGACGTCGCCGAGCTGGCACTGCGGACCGAGGCCACCGCGCGGGCCTATGCGGCGATCGACGCCCGGATGGCCGCGACGATCGGCCGACCACGGTGACCGGCGTCCTCAGCGCGCACGCCGAGCCGGCCGACCTGATCGAGGGTGACCCGCACGCGGCTCGGCGGTTCGCGGACGATCTGCGCAGCCGCGGCTACCGGGTCGAGGACCTGGGCATCTCCCTGTTCGGTGTGGACCGGTCCGTCTTCCGGTCCGGCGCCGCCGCCGAGCAGTTCCCCCGCAGCGTCCAGTCGATCGCCACCGCCCTCGCCGGGTCGGTGGCGAGCTACCACCGGGCAGCCTCCGCGCTCGACGACTACGCCGACGCCGTGGACATCGCGCGGCTGCGGGCCTCCACCGCGATCGACACCTGGGCGGCGGCCGATCGCCTCACCGCCGCCGTGCTCGCGGACCTCGCTCGCGACGCGGGCAGGTCCTCCGGCGCCGCCACGTCGCACAGGCCGGACGTCCTCTCCCGCGCGACCGGAACGGGAAGCCTGCAGCCGGCTCTGGACCCCGGGACCGCGTTGCGCGAGGAGGCGACCCTCCTGCTGGCCGCGGCCCGTCACCTGGTCGAGGAGGCCGGCGACGACGCGGCGACCGCCGTCGACCGGGCGGGCGAGGAGATCGACTCCGCGCCGAGCTTCTGGGACCAGGCCGGCGGCACCTGGTCCGATCTCTGGCACGGCGCGGCCGACCTGGGCGCCGACCTCGGCAACGGGATCATGTCCTTCGGCAACGCCCTGGTGCAGCACCCCGACCTGCTGGCCGAACTGGTCGGCGGTCTGATGCTCATGCAGGGCGGCATCGCGCTCGGCGGTGGCGGGCTGGCGCTCAGCGCCACCGGCGTCGGGGCTCTTGCCGGGGTGCCTGCCGAGGCCGCCGCGGCGGCCGCCGTCGCCGCCGGAGCGGCTCTGGCCGGACAAGCCACCGTGCGCGCCGGGATCGAGGCCGCCGGGGACGACCGGGTCCAGGTGTTCAACCGCGAGGGCGACAGCGGCGGCTACCGTAGCCCGGACGCCGCACCGGAGGACTACCCGCGGGCGGTCACCGGGTACACCAACCACAGCGTCGAACGCATGGTGCAACGTCGATCATGGCGGCAGCGGATCGAGGAGCTGGTGGACAACCCGCCCCGCGATCCCATCTGGCAACCAGAGCAGCAGACCTGGCGGTATAGGGGCAACGACGGCCTCACGGTGACCGTCAACGAGTTCGGTGAAGTCGTCACCGTCTTTGGAGGATGAAACATGGTTCTGTTCGACGCACTACCCCCGGATGACCTCGCCACCCTGTACGACGTGCTGTCGCGACGGGAACCCAAGATCCTCGGCATCATCAAGTCCGGCAAGGGCCTCACCGCCGCCGAACGCGAACGCGTCGACGGCGCGCTCATGGAGGAGTCGGTAGCGGTGATGACCCCCGATTTGGACGTCACCCCCGAGCACGACCGGATGCACGACCTCATGCGCGCCACCCGCGCACTCGTGCCCCTACGGTTCGATGAGTTGCCGCCTACCACCTGGCGCAAGGGCATGCCGCTGACCGGCGACCCGCTG
>NZ_JANZKP010000025.1 GCF_025642745.1 Cellulomonas sp. RIT-PI-Y | reverse complement strand
ACAGCGCGGACAGCGACAGGGGAGCGTGCGATGCATGGGCACGGCCGCCTCCTTCGCGTCGTCTTACCCGCTGAGACATGACGTTCACGCCTCGGGATGGGTCGAACTTAGCGGTGACCACCGGCCCGCACAAGGCGCGATACCGACCGTCTTGCCAGGTGGGATCAGCTCAGCGCGTCCACCACGCTGGGCAGCTCCGCCGGAGCGCACTGCAGCACCATCGTCGTCACGGCCGTCGACCGCCAGGACGCCGCCTGCTCCGCCAGGTCCGCCGGCGTCCCCACCAGCGCCACGTCCCGCACCAGCTCGGTGGGCACCGCCGCCGCGGCCCGGGCCCGGTCGCCCGCCGACCAGTGCGCCTGGATCTCGGCGCAGGCCTCCGCATAGCCCAGGCGGGCCAGCGCGTTCGCGTGGTAGTTCGCGCCCTTGGCCCCCATGCCGCCCGCGTACAGCGCCACGAACGGCCGGATCCGGTCCGCCGCCGACTCCACGTCCGCGCCGAGCGACACCGGGACCGTCGCCGACACCTCGAAGTCCTCGACCGCCCCCGTGCCCGCCACTCGCCGCGCGAAGCCGTCGGCCAGCAGCTCCCGGAACTCGCCGTCCAGTCGCGGGGCGTAGAACAGCGGCAGCCAGCCGTCCGCGATCTCCGCGGCCAGCGCGATGTTCTTCGGCCCCTCGGCGGCCAGGTGGATCGGCAGGTCGGCGCGCAGCGGATGGACCGTGGACCGCAACGCCTTGCCCAGGCCCATCCCGGTGCCCTCCGGCAGCGGGAGACGGTAGAAGTCGCCGTCGGCGCGCACGGGGATCTCGCGGCGCAGCACGTCCCGGACGATCGCCACGAACTCCCGGGTCCGGGCCAGTGGGCGGGGATAGGGCGCGCCGTACCAGCCCTCCACCACCTGGGGTCCGGAGACGCCGAGCCCCAGGGTGAACCGTCCGCCGGACAGGTGGTCCAGGGTCAGCGCCGCCATCGCGGTCGCGGTCGGCGTCCGGGCGGCGATCTGGGCCACCGCGGTGCCCAGTCGCACCCGCTCGGTGGTCGCACCCCACCAGGCGAGCGGCGTGAACGCGTCCGAGCCGTAGGCCTCCGCGGTCCACACCGAGTCGACGCCGAGCCGGTCGCACTCCCGCACCGCCTCGGCCGCACCGGGCGGGGGACCCGCCGACCAGTAACCGGTGTGGAACCCGATGCGCATCCCTGCTCCCGTCGTCGTCGACGGGCGTCATGCTGCCCGGTCTCACACCGTCCGGCGACCGGAGTCCTGTGCCCGCTCGGCCAGGGTGGCCAGCAGCGCCGCCCCGGTCTCCGCGTCCGGCACCGTCACGACCAGATCGCGCCCGCCGGTCCGTGACACCCGGATGCCCTCGCCGTCCCGCAGCACATAACCGACCGAGCCGTTGCGCCCGACTCGAACGCCCCAGCCGCCGAAGTCCCGGAACGCTCGGACCTCGGTGACCTCCACTGCGGTGATCTCCTCCCCGGGGACATCCGCCCGCGGCCAGCCCAGCGCGGAACGCAGATGCAGCCCGGTGCCGTCCACGGTGACCCGGAAGATCATCATGCTGGCCAGCAGCACGCCGAGGAGTGTGGCGATCATGAGCAGCGCCGGCGTCCGGAACGCCACCGACAGTCCCGCCATCAGCAGCGTCGTGCCGCAGCCGATCCACAGTCCGACGGTGCTGGTCACCCGTTGGCTCCACACCGCGCGCTCCTGTGCGCCGAGGTCGAGGCGGGGTCCCTGCACCGTGCCGGCGGCCGGGTCGGGTCGGTCCGAGGGAACCGCCCAGGCGGCCAGTCCGCCGAGCAGCGGTCCGGCCGTCAGCGCGACCAGCAGCGTGCCGTCCACTCCCGGGGTCTGCGCGGCATCGGTCAGCCCGCGGGCGCCGGCCAGCGTGCCCAGGGTGCTGGCCGCCCCGAAGACGCTCATCCCGACCCCGAAGCCCACCCCCAGTCGTCGGGTGGCCGCGGAACGGCCGAGCAGGATCGCCATCAGCCAGGCTCCGATGGCCAGCACCCCGAAGATGCCCAGCATCGTCGCGAGGAACCCGCTCAGCGATCCGAAGCCGTCCGCCCCGTCCGGGCCGAAGTGCACCGCGATCGGGTCCGGCAGCTCGGGGCGCCAGGACCAGGCGAGCAGCCCGGCCGCCATCAGGAATGCTGCCGAGGGCAGCAGCCCGAGCAAGGTGCTGGACAGACGGTGGTTCATCGCTTCTCCGTTCCCAGTGCCTCGCGCACCAGTCCGAGGGTGGTGTCGGTGGCCAGTCCCAGGTCTCCGACTGCAGCCACCAGGGCGTCCAGTGCCTCGTGCAGCGGGGTGAAGTCCTGTGCGCCGCGGTCGGCCACGAGGGCTCCCCGGCCCCGGCGCAGCTCGATCAGGCCCTCGTCGCGCAGGTCCTGGTAGGCATGCAGCACAGTGTGCAGGTTGATCTCCAGGGAGCCGGCGAGCTCGCGGGCGGCGGGCAGTCGATCACCGGGGGAGACCTCCCCGCGGATCACCGCAGCTCGCACCTGCCGCGCGAGTTGCTGGAACAGCGGCTCATCGGCGGTGGGATCGATCCGGAACAGCATCAGAACACTCTAGTTGTTTGATGAGAACTAGAACAGTCAGGTGGCGGCTCTACCCTGGGCACATGGTTTCCGTCGCGCATCACATCGCCCTCGTCGCGCACGACAACAAGAAGGTCGAGCTGCTCCGCTGGGCCGAGTTCAACCGGGGCACCTTGTCGCGCCACCACCTCTACGCGACCGGCACCACCGGCACCATGCTCGAGTACGAGCTGGGCCTGCCGGTCACCCGCCTGCTGTCCGGCCCGATCGGCGGCGACCAGCAGATCGGCGCCAAGATCGCCGAGGGCGTCATCGACATGCTGGTCTTCTTCTGGGACCCGCTGGAGCCGCAGCCGCACGACCCCGACGTCAAGGCGCTGCTGCGCATCGGCGCGGTCTGGAACGTCCCGATGGCCAGCAACCGGGCCACCGCGGACATGCTGATCTCCTCGCCGCTGCTGTCCGACCCGTGGACCAACCGACCGGAGATCGGCGCGCGCACCTGGACCGACGGCGCGGTCGAGGACTGACCGAGCGCGTGGGGGACACCGTGACGTGGAGAGGACCCGGGGCATGACGGACGAGGTGCGCAATGTGCGCGACGCGCTCGCCGCGGTCACCGAGCACTGGCAGCCCCACCGGCTGACGAGCATCAACGACTACGACGTCAAGGTCGTCAAGCTGCACGGCGAGTTCGTGTGGCACACCCATCCCGAGACCGACGAGCTCTTCATGGTGCTCAGCGGGCGGCTGACCATCCAACTCCGCGACCGCGACGTCGTCCTGAACCCGGACGACGTGTTCGTCGTGCCGCGCGGCGTCGAGCACTGCCCGAAGGCGGCGGGGGAGGTCCACGCGCTGCTGGTCGAGCCCCGGGGCACGGTCAACACCGGGGACGCCGGAGGCGACATGACGACGGCCGTGCGAGAACTGCCCTGATCGGCTCCTGCCCGCGCCCGGCAGCTCCGTCCGCCCTAGGCCGCGCGGCCTAGATGTAGATCGCCGGGTCGTCGATCTCCGGCTCCGGGGGTGCGGCGGCGGGCTTGCGGCGGATCGTCGCCGGGACGCCGACCGCGACCTCGCCCGGCGGGACGTCGCGCAGCACCACGGCGTTCGCGCCGATCTGGGCGCCGTCGCCGATCCACACCGCACCGAGCACCTTGGCCCCGGCGCCGACCACCACGCCGTCGCCGACGGTCGGGTGCCGCTTGCCCTTGCGCATGGACTTGCCGCCCAGGGTCGCGCCGTGGAACAGCACCACGTCGTCGCCGACCACCGCGGTCTCGCCGATCACCACGCCCATGCCGTGATCGATGAACAGCCGCCGCCCGACGGTCGCTCCCGGGTGGATCTCCACGCCGGTGATCGCCCGGGACAGGTGCGCCAGGATCCGGGCCGGCAGCCGCAGACCGGGCTCGCGCCACATCCGGTGCGCCACCCGGTGCGCCCACACCGCGTGCAGCCCCGGGTAGACCAGGGCGACCTCGACCAGCGACCGCGCGGCGGGGTCACGCCGCCGCGCGGTCTCCAGGTCCTCTCGCAGCGTCCGGGTGAACCGGCGCAGCGGCGAGGGGCGGGTGCTGGTCGAGGTCATGTGGTTCAGTCCAGGAGGTCGGCGTAGAGGATGGTGGACAGGTAGCGCTCGCCGAAGGACGGGATGATCGTGACGATCAGCTTCCCGGCGTTCTCCGGCCGCTTGGCCAGCTCGATCGCCGCGTGCAGCGCCGCACCGGAGGAGATGCCGACCAGCAGGCCCTCGTCGGTGGCGGCCTGGCGGGCGACCTTCACCGCGGTGTCCGCGTCGACGTCGATGATCTCGTCGTAGATCGAGGTGTCCAGGATCTCCGGCACGAAGTTCGCGCCGATGCCCTGGATCTTGTGCGGGCCCGGTTGCCCGCCGTTCAGGATCGGCGACTCGGCCGGCTCCACGCCGACGATCTGCACCGAGGGCTTGCGCTCCTTGAGCACCTGGCCGACGCCGGTGATCGTCCCACCGGTGCCGATCCCGGCGACAACGATGTCGACCGCGCCGTCGGTGTCGTTCCAGATCTCCTCGGCGGTGGTCCGGCGGTGGATCGCCGGGTTGGCCTCGTTGGCGAACTGGCGGGCCAGGATAGCGCCCGGACGCTCCTCGACCACCTCGTTCGCCCTGTTCACCGCGCCCTTCATCCCCTCGGCGGCCGGGGTGAGGATCAGCTCCGCGCCGAACGCCCGCAGCAGCGCGCGGCGCTCCTTGGACATCGACTCCGGCATCGTGAGCACGACGTCGTAGCCGCGGGCCGCGCCGACGAACGCCAGGGCGATGCCGGTGTTGCCGCTGGTCGCCTCGACGATGGTGCCGCCGGGCTGCAGCGCGCCGGAGGCCTCGGCGGCGTCCACGATCGCGACCCCGATCCGGTCCTTCACCGAGTTCGCCGGGTTGTAGAACTCCAGTTTGCCGACCACCGTGGCGCCGAGGCCCTCGGTCAGCTTGTTGATCCGGACCAGCGGGGTGTTGCCGATCAGCTGGGTCGCGTCGTCGTAGATGCGTGCCATGTCATGCCGTCCTGTCTGGGAGAAGGTGCTGGATCGGGGCGAGCGCTGGCCCGGCGGGCGTCGGGTCCCGGTCCGGGACCCGGAGCGGCCAGCGCTCTATCGACAGTGACAGGAGGTGGTGACTCCGGCGGCGCGCGGGGCGGGCACGTGCGACTGCGGCATCGTGCGCTCCCTCCGTGCGGTCCCAGGTCACCGGCCGGTTCGGCCGAGCTGACGGTAGCCGTAACAGCCCGGCGCCGACAAACATGCCCGCGCGCGGATGTCCACCTGTCACGGGCTCCACCGTGGCCCAGTCCGACCCCCGTCGCCACCGCTCACGTGCCACGATGCGGGCATGACCGACGCAGACGTCCTCGGCCCCGACTGGCGCCGCCGCACCCTCCCGCTGCGGCCCGACCGCCCGGGTGCGCCCGATCCGGTCGCCACGCTGGTCAACCGCCGCGACGCGGGCACCGACCCGGACCGCCCGGCCGTGCTCTACGTGCACGGATTCGTCGACTACTTCTTCCACGCGCACGTGGCCGACGACCTGGCCGCGCGCGGCATCGACGTGTACGGCCTGGACCTGCGGGACTACGGGCGCTCCATCCGCCCCGGCCGCCGCCCGAACACCACCCGTTCGCTCGGGGTGTACGCCGAGGAGATCGACACCGCCGTCCACCTGCTCCGCCGCCGGCACCGCCGGGTCGTCCTGCTCGGCGCGTCCACCGGCGGGCTGATCGCCTCGCTCTGGGCGGACGCCCGCCGGGGCACCGGCCTGATCGACGCCCTGGTGCTCAACAGCCCCTGGCTCGACCTGCGCGGCACCCGGTTCGAGCGGACGGTCCTCACCGGCGCGATCGACGTGCTGGGCCTGCTCGTCCCGGATCTGCCGCTGCGCCGGATGGCCCCGCACTACGGCGAGGCCCTGCACGCCGAGTGGCAGTACGACCTCGCGTGGAAGCCGCACACCGAGTTCCCGGCCCGGGCCTCGTTCGTCCGTGCCGTCCGCCGCGGGCACGCCGCCGTCCGCCGTGGGCTCGCCGTCGACGTGCCGGTGCTCATGCTCACCTCGGACACCACCGGACCCGACGACCGCTGGCACGAGCACCTGCTCACCTCGGACTCGGTGCTGGACGTCGCCGACATGTGGCGCCTCGCCCCGAGCCTGGGCGAGGACGTCACGGTCGAGGTGATCGAGGGCGGGGGCCACGACCTCGCACTGTCACCCGAGCCCGCCCGCAGCGCCTACCTGGACGCGGTCGCGGACTGGGTGGAGCGCAGCTAGACGGCCGGGGCCCCGGCCGCCCGGATCACCCGCGCCGGGTTCCCGCCCACGACCACCCCGGCCGGGACGTCCCTGGTCACCACGGACCCCGCGGCGACCACGCTGTCCGCACCGATCGTCACCCCTGGGCACACCACGACGCTGCCGCCGAACCACACGTTGTCCCCGACCGTGATCGGCAGCGCCCGCTCCCAGCCCTCGCGGCGCAGGGCGGGGTCGGTGGGGTGGTTGGAGGTGTAGAACCGTGCGTCCGGCCCGATCAGCACGTCCTCGCCCACGGTGACCCGGCCGCCGCCGATCACCATGAACCCGGTGTTGACGAAGGTGCCCCGGCCGACGCTCAGATGCGGTCCGTACTCCACGTAGAACGGCGGGCGGAAGTCCGCGCCCTCGCCGAAGCCGCCGATCGTCTCGCGCAGCAGCGCCACCCCGGCCGCGGCGTCCTCGCGGTAGACCTCGGCGATCCGCCGGGACGTCTCGTGGCCGTGCGCGGTGATCTCGCCCAGCTCCGCGCTCAGCCGGTACCGGTACCAGTCCCCGGCGAGCAGCTTCTCGTACTCGGAGCGCGGATCGGTCGGGTCGGGGAGCGCGGGGTCGACGACGGCGTCGTCGCGGGTGGGGGTGGTCATGCGGCGGAGCTTAGGCCCGCTGGTCGAAGCGGTTCCGGGACGTCCGGTCGACGAGCGATCCGGTCAGGGGAGCGGATGACGGGAATCGAACCCGCGTAATCAGTTTGGAAGACTGAGGCTCTACCATTGAGCTACATCCGCGCGGACCCGGGACGACCCGGATCGCGCGACCAGCCTACCGGGTCCCGGCGGCGGGCTGGTGCACCGGACGGTCCGACGTTCCGGGGGTGTTGCGTCCCGGTAAAACCTTCCCGTCCGCTCTGGTGCCCCCGGCGCCCGGCTGCGACGCTGGCGCGACTGGGTCGATCGACCCAGTCGGGTCACAGCACCGGAGGCCACCATCACCGGCACCGTCCGCCCCGTCGCCCTGATCACCGGCGCCAGCTCCGGGTTCGGGGCCGAGTTCGCCCGCCGGTTCGCCGCGCGAGGCCACGACCTGGTGCTGGTCGCCCGTCGCAGGGACCGGCTGGAGCAGCTGGCGGCGGAGCTCCCCTCGACCACCTGCACCGTGCTGCCGGCGGACCTGTCCGACCCGGGGGCGCCGGCGGCACTGCTCGGTGAGCTGGCCCGGCGCGGCATCCGAGTGGACGTGCTGGTCAACAGCGCCGGGTTCGGCAGCTACGGCCGGTTCGAGGCGGAGGACCCGGACCGGATCGCGGACGAGGTGCAGGTGAACGTCGGCGCGGTGACGGCGCTGTCCCGGCTGCTGATGCCCGACCTGCTCTCCTCCCGGCGCGGCGTGCTGCTCAACATCACCAGCACCGCCGCGTACCAGCCGAGCCCGTCGCTGGCGGTCTACGCGGCGACCAAGGCCTACGTCCGGGCGCTCACCGAGGCGCTCTGGCAGGAGAACCGTGGCACGCCTCTCCGGGTGCTCGCCCTGGCTCCGGGACCGACCGAGACCGAGTTCTTCGAGGCGGCCGGTTCGGACCGGTTCAAGGTCGGTCAGATGCTCTCCGTGCCGCAGGTGGTCGACGTGGCCTTCCGCGCGCTGGACCGCCGGGACCCGCCGCCCTCGGTGATCGCGGGCCGGCGGAACCGGTGGACCGCGGTCGCCGCCGGCCTGCTGCCGCGTCGCTGGGTGCTCCGGGTCGCCGACCGGCTGACGGGGGAGTGAGCGATGCCCCGGATCGCGGTCGAGGACCGGCGCCGCGCGCTGATCGACGCCGCGGTGCGGGTGATCGCCCGGGACGGGGTCGCGGCGGCCAGCACCCGGGCGGTGGTGGGCGAGGCCGGGATGTCGCTGGCGAGCCTGCACTACGCCTTCGACTCCCGCGAGCAGCTGCTCGCGGCGGTGGTCGCGGAGGTCACCGACGCCGAACGCCGCGCTGCCGAGGAGGGTCTGCTGCCCCGGGTGGAGGCGACCGACCCCGAGACGGCCGTGCATCGTGGCCTGGACCGCTACCTCGATCTGTTGGTCGCCGCCCCGGAGCGCGAGCTGGCCCTGCTCGACCTCGCCGTGTGGTCCGCCCGCCACGCTCCCGACGCGGTGGCCGCCCAGTACGCCGTGTACCGGGAGGCGGCCCGGGCCAGCCTGGTCGCGGTGGCCGCCGCCACCGGGGCACGCTGGACGGTGCCGCTGGACGACGCCGCGCGGCTGCTGGTGCTGATCACCGACGGGCTGACCACCGCCTGGCTGGCCGACCGGGACACCCCCGCCGCCCGCCGTTCCCTCGCCTTCGCCGCCCGTTCCCTGGCCGCGCTCGCGGTCACCGACCCCAGCCCCGGAGCCGCCCGATGCTGACCGAGACCGATCCCCGCGCCGCCGCCTTCGTGAATCTGCACGCGGTGCTCGGCGCCCTGCCCGAGCTGGTGCGCCTGGTGCCGGAAGCCCGCGACCTGCTGCGTTCCGATCCCCGGCCGACCACGGTGGCCCTGGTCGTGCGCGGCGGCCCCCGCGCGGTGCTCGCGTTCCGGGACGGGACGGTGCGCCTGGTGCCGGACCGGGCCGTGGGCACCGTGGTGCTGCCCTTCGCCGGACCGGCGGCATTCAACCGGGTGATCGACGGATCCGCCCAGCCGGTGCCGGTCACCGGCCTGCACCGGGTGGGCTTCCTGCTCCGGGTCTTCGCGCCGCTGACCGAGCTGCTCGCGCGCTATCTGCGGCCGGGGGAGGCCGACCTCGCGGACCCCGGGTTCCGGGCGACCAGCACCGTGCTGACCCTGCGGGTCGCCGCGGCCGCGGTCGCGCAGCTGGCGGACGAGGACGTGTCCGGCCGGTTCTCCGCGCACCTGATCCCGGACGGCGACGTGGCCCTGGAGGTCGGCGACGAGCTGGCCTACACCCTGCGGGTGCGCGACCACCGGATCACGTTCCTGTCCGAGCGGTCCCCGTCGCCCCGGGCCGCGATGACCTTCGCCGATCTGGACGTGGCCGGCCGGCTGCTGTCCGGGCAGGTGAGCGCGATGGCCTGCATCTGCGACGGCAGCATCGCCATGCGGGGCACGGTGTCGATGGTCGACAACGTGAACCGGATCCTCGACCGCGTCGGCCAGTACCTCGGAGACTGAGATGACCACGACCCCGCTGACCACCCCGTACACCTACACCCGCAGCCGGGAGCTCTTCGACCGGGCGTTCCAGGTGATCCCCTCCGGCATCTACGGCCACCAGGGTCCGGCCGAGGGCTGCTACATCCCGACCTCCGCGTTCCCGTTCTTCTCCGAACGGGCCGAGGGCACCCGGTTCTGGGACGTGGACGGCAACGAGTACCTCGACTACATGTGCGGCTACGGGCCGAACATCCTCGGCTACAACGACCCGCGGGTGCACGCCGCGGCCGCTGCCCAGCAGCGGCTCGAGGACGTGGTCACGATCCCGTCGGCGATCATGGTCGACTTCGCCGAGCTGCTGGTCGACACCGTGGCCAGCGCCGACTGGGCGTTCTTCGCCAAGAACGGAGGCGACACCACGACGCTGGCCGTGCTCACCGCCCGGGCGGCCACCCGGCGCAAGAAGATCGTGTTCTTCGACGGCTTCTACCACGGGGTCGCGCCCTGGACCCAGAAGCTCGACTACCCCGGGGTGCTCGCCGAGGACGTCGCGCACAACCTCTACGCGCCGTGGAACGACCTGGCCGCGCTGCGCCGGATGTTCGCCGAACACGCCGGGGAGATCGCCGGGCTGATCGCCCAGCCCTACATGCACGGGAACTTCGTGGACAATGAGCTGCCCGCTCCGGGGTTCTGGCAGGGCGTGCGAGCGCTCTGCGACGAGTACGGGGTGGTGCTGATCGTCGACGACGTGCGCGCCGGGTTCCGGCTGGACCTGGCGGGATCGGACCACTACTTCGGCTTCCGCGCTGACCTGATCTGCTTCTGCAAGGCGCTCGCCAACGGCTACAACGTCTCCGCGCTGTGCGGACGCGAGGAGCTGAAGGACGTGGTGAGCAGCCTGTCCTACACCGGCTCCTACTGGATGAGCGCGGTGCCGTTCGCCGCCGGGATCGCGACTCTGACCGCGCTGCGCGAGCTGGACGCACCGGCGCTGTTCGACCGGCTCGGCACCACGCTGACCACCGGCCTGGTCTCCGCCGCCGCGGACCACGGGCTGCACCTGGTGGCCTCCGGCGCACCCGCCCTGTTCTATCTGCGCCTGGCCGACGATCCTTCGCTGATGCTGCACCAGGAATGGGTGGCCGAGTGCGTGCAGCGCGGGGTCTTCCTCACCTCGCACCACAACCACTTCCTGAACGCCGCGCTCACCGAGGCCGACATCGCCCGCACCGTCGAGGTCGCGCACGAGGCGTTCGGGATCGTCGCGGCCCGGCACCCCGAACTGCGCGGATGACCACCCGGTCGGCGGTCGCCCTGGCCTACGCCGCGCAGGGACTCGGCTACGCCACGGTGGTCACCGCGCTGCCCTCCTTCAAACAGCGCCAGGGGATCGACGACACCGCGGTGTCCCTGATCGTGCTGCTGGTCTGCGTGACCGCCGCCGCCGGGTCGGTGCTCGCCGAGCGGGTCGCGACCCGGCGGGGCAGCCGCACCGCCCTGCTGCTCGGCCTGGTGCTCCAGGCGCTGGCGCTGCCGGTGGTGGCGCTGGCGACGCCGATGCCGGTGTTCGTCGCCGGCTTCGCGCTCTACGGCCTCGGCCTGGGCACGGTCGACGCGGCGGCGGGCATCCAGGGCGTGCTGGTGCAGCACCGGCTCGGCCGCCCGGTGATGTCCGGCTTCTTCGCCTGCTACACCGCCGCGGCCGCCGCGGGTGCGCTGCTGATGTCCGCCGTCGCCCGGACCGGGGCCGCGATCGCCCTGCTGGTCGCGGCGGTGGCGCTCGCCGTGGTGGCGCTGGGCGCCCGCCGGCACCTGATCGGCACCGATCTGCGGCTCGCCACCCCGGGCCCGGTCCGGGCGCCCCGTCCGCTGCCCACCCGTGGCATCTGGCTGTTCGGCGGTGTGATCCTCGCGGCGTTCGTCGTCGACTCCGCGGTGAGCACCTGGAGCACGGTCTACCTGCACGACGTGCTGCTGGCCTCGGCCACCGTGGCCCCGCTCGGCTACGCCGCGTACCAGGCGGCCGTCCTGGTGACCCGGCTCGCGGGCGACCGGCTGGTCTCCCGTGCCGGACGCCCGCCGGTCGTGCTGGCCGCCGCGGTGCTCGCCGCACTCGGCCTGACCCTCACCGCGCTGGTCCCGGCGGGCTGGTCGGCGATCGCGGGCTTCGCCGCCGCCGGGGTGGGGGTCGGCGCCCTGGTCCCGATGGCGTTCTCCGCCGCTGGGGAGCTCGACCCGGGGCGGGTGGACGAGGTGATCGCACGGATCAACCTGTTCAACTACGCCGGCGCCGTCCTGGGGGCGGTGCTGGTCGGCCTGCTCGCCGACCGGCCCGGGCTCGGCCTGGCGTTCCTGCTGCCCGCGCTGCTGGTCGCGCCGGTCTCCGGGACCGCCCGCCGGTTCGTCGTCGCGGCGCCCCCGGAGGCCGAACCGGTCGGGCGGACGGTCCCCGGCCACTAGACTCTGCCCCGCACGGGATGTGGCGCAGGTTGGTAGCGCGTCCGCTTTGGGAGCGGAAGGTCGTGGGTTCGAATCCCGCCATCCCGACCCTGTAGCATCGATCAGCCGACGCGCGCGCTTCGCTGTGCCCGCGTTCGGGCCCGGCCAGGGTCCGCCCCGGCCCATCGACCGTCCGATCAGTTGGAGATCATCGAAGTGAAGAGCGCCGTCGAGACCCTGGAGCCCACCAAGGTCAAGCTGACCATCGAGGTGTCGTACGACGAGCTCAAGCCGAGCATCGACCACGCCTACTCCCACATCGCGGAGCAGGTGAACATCCCCGGCTTCCGCAAGGGCAAGGTGCCGCCGCGCATCATCGACCAGCGGGTCGGCCGCCCGGCGGTCATGGAGCACGCCGTCAACGACGGTCTGTCCGAGTTCTACGCCGCCGCGATCCGCGACAACACGCTGCGCCCGCTGGGTCAGCCGGAGATCGACGTCACCACGGTGCCCGGCCTGACCGCCGGCGACGAGGGCGACCTGGTCTTCACCGCCGAGGTCGAGGTCCGCCCGGAGATCGAGATCCCGGAGCTGGAGGGCCTGACCATCGCGGTCGAGGGCCTGGAGGTCTCCGACGAGGACGTGCAGGGCCGCCTCGACCAGCTGCGCGAGCGCTTCGGCACCCTCGTCGGCGTCGACCGCCCGGCCGCCGACACGGACTTCGTCGTGATCGACCTTGTCGCCAAGATCGGCGACGAGGAGGTCGACACCGTCTCCGGCATCTCCTACCAGATCGGCTCCGGCAACATGCTGGAGGGACTGGACGAGGCGCTCACCGGCCTGTCCGCCGACGAGACCACCACCTTCGAGACCGAGCTGGTCGGTGGTGAGCATGCGGGGGAGAAGGCCCAGGTCACCGTCACCGCGTCCCAGGTCAAGCAGCGCGACCTGCCCGAGGCCGACGACGACTTCGCCCAGATGGCGTCCGAGTTCGACACGATCGCCGAGCTGACCGACGACCTGCGCGAGCAGGCCGGCCGGATCAAGGGTCAGAACCAGGCCGTCCAGGCCCGCGACCTGCTGCTCGAGCAGCTGGTGTCGGCGATCGAGATCCCGGTCCCGGCCGGTGCCGTCGAGGCCGAGGTGCACCGTCACCTGGAGCAGGAGGGCCGTCTGGAGGACGACACCCACCGCGCCGAGGTGAAGGAGCAGGCCGAGACCGCCCTGCGCAACCAGATCCTGCTGGACACTCTGGCCGAGAAGCTTGAGGTCAAGGTCGCCCAGGGCGAGCTGATCGACTACCTGGTGTCCGCGTCCCGCCAGTACGGCATGGACCCGAACACCTTCATCCAGACCATCGACCAGCAGGGCCAGATCCCGGCCATGGTCGCCGAGGTCGCCCGGTCGAAGGCGCTGGCCGTCGCGCTGCGCCGGATCGCCGTCACTGACGACAAGGGCGCCGCGGTCGACCTGTCCGAGTACATCGGCTCGGACGCCGACGATGCAGCCGACGCCGCTCAGGACTCCTCGGAGGACGAGGCCACCCAGGCCTGACCGACGTCCCACCGGAGGCCCCGTCGCACGTTCGTCGTGCGACGGGGCCTCCGCCGTTCCCGCCCGCTGCTGCCGGCAGCGCCCGTGCGCCAACAGCGAAACGGGGGTCCGGCGGGACGATCCGCAGGTGACCCGGGCGTTAGGGTCGCTGCAACAGCACACCACCGCACGTCATGAGGGAGCCTTCGTGAACGACCAGACGCCGGCCATCGCCCGGGCAGAGTCCGCGGGCCTCGGCCTCAACGACTCCATCTACAACCGGCTCCTGCGCGAGCGGATCATCTGGCTGGGGTCCGAGGTCCGGGACGAGAACGCCAACGCCATCTGCGCGCAGATGATGCTGCTGGCGGCCGAGGACCCGGACAAGGACATCTTCCTGTACATCAACTCGCCCGGTGGCTCGATCACCGCGGGCATGGCGATCTACGACACCATGCAGTTCATCAAGCCGGACGTCGCCACCGTGGCGATGGGCATGGCGGCCTCGATGGGCCAGTTCCTGCTCTCCTCGGGTGCCAAGGGCAAGCGCTACGCGACCCCGCACGCCCGCGTGATGATGCACCAGCCCTCCGGCGGCATCGGCGGCACGGCCACCGACGTCCGGATCAACGCCCAGCTGATCCTGCACATGAAGACCGTGCTGGCCGAGCTGATCGCCGAGCAGACCGGCAAGTCGGTCGAGCAGATCACCAACGACTCGGACCGCGACCGCTGGTTCACGGCGCCCGAGGCCCTGGAGTACGGGTTCATCGACAAGGTCGTCACGCACGCCGGCGCGGTCGCCGGTGGCGGCGGCACCAACGCCTGACGACCCCCGACCTGACGTCCCAGAAGGAGAACCCGTGAGCACCGAGTCGCAGTTCATCGCCCGTGCCGGGCGCCTCGCCGGGGGTTGGGGCGGCACCGCCGCACCCTCCCCGTCGTCCCGCTACGTGCTGCCCCAGTTCGAGGAGCGCACCGCCTACGGCTTCAAGCGGCAGGACCCGTACACCAAGCTGTTCGAGGACCGGATCATCTTCCTCGGCGTGCAGGTGGACGACGCCTCCGCGGACGACATCATGGCCCAGCTCCTGGTTCTGGAGAGCACCGACCCGGACGGCGCCATCACCCTGTACATCAACTCGCCCGGTGGCTCGTTCACCGCGCTGACCGCGATCTACGACACGATGCAGTACATCAAGCCGCAGATCCAGACCGTCTGCCTCGGGCAGGCGGCGTCGGCCGCGGCGGTGCTGCTGGCCGCCGGCTCGCCGGGCATGCGCCTGGCGCTGCCGAACGCCCGCGTGCTGATCCACCAGCCCGCGATGGAGGGCGGCGGCTACGCCCAGGCGTCGGACATCGAGATCCACGCCAACGAGCTCATCCGGATGCGCGAGTGGCTGGAGGCGACCCTGGCGCACCACACCGGTCGCGACCTGGAGCTGGTCAAGCAGGACATCGAGCGCGACAAGATCCTGACCGCCGCGCAGGCCCTGGACTACGGCATCGTCGATCAGGTGCTGCAGAGCCGGAAGGGCGTGACCGCCACCACCGTCGAGCCCAAGTGAGCGACGGGTGCGCCCCGGGTGGAATCCACCCGGGGCGCACCCGCGACACGCCAGGTCCGCCGGGCCTCCGGCTGACACCGACCCGGGCCGTGGTGTGCAATGGTTCATCGGGCGTCCGCGGGCCCAGGCAGGTCCGGCGGAACGCAGACGGCTCGACGGCAGCGCGGCAGAGCGCACGGGAGGACAGCAATGGCTCGCATCGGAGACGGCGCCGACCTGCTCAAGTGTTCGTTCTGTGGCAAGTCGCAGAAGCAGGTCAAGAAGCTCATCGCGGGACCTGGCGTCTACATCTGCGACGAGTGCATCGAGCTGTGCAACGAGATCATGGAGGAGGAGCGCGCGGAGGCCTCCGAGCTGGGCATGACCGAGCTGCCCAAGCCCAAGGAGATCTTCGAGTTCCTCGAGCAGTACATCGTCGGCCAGGAGCCCGCCAAGCGGTCGCTCGCGGTGGCCGTCTACAACCACTACAAGCGGATCCAGGCCGGTGCCACCAGCGGGACCGTGGGCAGCGTGGGCTCCGGCGAGGACGCCGTCGAGATCGCGAAGTCCAACATCCTGCTGATCGGCCCGACCGGCTGCGGCAAGACCTACCTGGCCCAGACCCTGGCGAAGATGCTGAACGTGCCCTTCGCCCTCGCGGACGCCACGGCGCTCACCGAGGCCGGGTACGTGGGCGAGGACGTGGAGAACATCCTGCTCAAGCTGATCCAGGCCGCCGACTTCGACGTGAAGAAGGCCGAGACCGGGATCATCTACATCGACGAGATCGACAAGATCGCCCGCAAGGCCGAGAACCCGTCGATCACCCGTGACGTCTCCGGTGAGGGCGTCCAGCAGGCGCTGCTGAAGATCCTGGAGGGCACCCAGGCCTCGGTGCCGCCGCAGGGCGGGCGCAAGCACCCGCATCAGGAGTTCATCCAGATCGACACCACCAACGTGCTGTTCATCGTCGCCGGCGCGTTCGCCGGGCTGGACGAGATCATCACCAGCCGCTCGGGTCGCAAGGGGATCGGCTTCGGCGCCCCGCTGCATTCCGCGGACGACAAGGACGTCTTCGGCGAGGTCATGCCGGAGGACCTGCTGAAGTTCGGGCTGATCCCGGAGTTCATCGGCCGCGTGCCGGTGATCACGACCGTGTCGCCGCTGGACCAGGAGGCGCTGGTGCGGATCCTCACCGAGCCGCGCAACGCCCTGGTCAAGCAGTACCAGCGGATGTTCGAGATCGACGGCGTGGAGCTGGAGTTCACCGACGACGCGGTCGCCGCGATCGCGGACCAGGCGCTGCTGCGCGGCACCGGAGCCCGTGGGCTGCGCGCCATCATGGAGGAGGTCCTCCAGCAGGTGATGTTCGAGGTGCCGAGCCGCGACGACGTCGAGCGCGTGGTGGTCAACCGTGAGGTCGTGCTGGAGAACGTGAACCCGACGCTGGTGCCCCGCCAGGCCGCCAAGCGCGCCCCCCGGGAGAAGAGTGCCTGAGTCCCTGCCCCCCGAGCTGGCCCGACTGCGTGGCAGCATCGACAACTTCGACGCCGCGCTGATCCACATCCTGGCCGAGCGGTTCAAGGCCACCCGGCAGGTCGGCGCGCTGAAGGCCGAGCTCGGCCTGCCCGCGTCCGACCCCGGCCGTGAGGCACGCCAGGTCGCCCGCCTGCGGGATCTGGCGCACGAGTCGGACCTGGACCCGGTGTTCGCGGAGAAGTTCCTGGCGTTCATCGTCGACGAGGTCATCCGGCACCACGAGGAGATCGCGGGCCAGCAGCCGCTGTCCTGAATCCCGCTGGCGTTCGTCGCCCGGGTGTCAGAGGGTGGGAAGGGTCAGACGGCCGGCCACCGAGGGCCACGCCTCCGGTGTGTCGGTCCCACGGCTCGCACCTGGAGGTTGCCTTGGATCTGCACTGGCTGAAGCCGCTGCTCGGACGTCCCGGCCCGTTCATCACCGTCCTGCTCGACGCCACCCGCGCCGACGCGTCCGGTGACGCGGAGGTCGCCGGCCGATGGAAGTCCCTGCGCCGCGAGCTGTCCGCCGCGGGCGCGTCGGACACCCTGCTCGACGTGATCGAGGAACGGGTGACCCGCCCGACCGGGGTCGCCGGACCGCACGGCCGGGTGGTGATCGCGGACTCCACGGAGATCGTGGTCGACCGCACGGTGAAGGAGCCCCCGGCGCAGTCCAGCGCGGTCTACGACGCGGTCCCGGCACTGGCCCCGGCGGTGCGGGCCGCCGACCAGGCCACCCGCTTCGTCCTGGTGGAGATCGACCGGCAGGGCGCGGACCTCACCTGGTCCGACGGCACCAGCGCCCGCCCGGAGCGGGAGGTGGTCGACGGCGACCACGACGTGCTGCACAAGATCCGGGAGGGCGGCGGCTGGTCGCACCGCCGGATGCAGACCCGCGCGGAGGACTCCTGGGAACGCAACGCCGAGACGGTGGCCGCCGACCTGGACAGGCAGGTGGCCGAGCGGCACCCGGAGATCGTCCTGGTCACCGGGGACGTGCGCGCGGTGGCCCTGCTGCGGGACGCGGTCGGGCAGCCGGTGCGCGACCTGCTGGTCGAGGTCGTCGGCGGCTCGCGGGCGGACGGGGTCAACCAGTCGGCCTTCGAGCAGCGGGTCAAGGACGCGCTGCTCGCGCACCGGGCCCGCCGGCGGGAGAAGGTGCTGGACCGGTTCCGGACCGCCCAGGGCCGTGGCGAGGCGGCGGTGACGTCGATCGGTGACCTGGTGACCGTGCTGCAGCGTGGTCAGGTGGCCGAGCTGCTGATCCGGGACGACCTGGCGCTGCCCGGCTCCGCGCTCACCGCACGCACGCTGTCCGTCGGCCCCGAGCCGCTGCAGTTGGCCACGGCCGCCGCGGATCTGACCGCGCTCGGTGCCGATCCGGCGACCGCGCGGGAGATGCCTGCCGACGTCGCGCTCCTGCGGGCGGCGCTGGGTCAGGACGCCGGGCTCACCCTGGTCCCGGACGGCAGCGCCGACCTGGTCGACGGGGTCGGCGCGGTGCTGCGCTGGGTGGACGAGTCCACGCCCAGCGAGGCGGTGCCCAGCCAGTCCGCCGACCAGGCGCGGCTGCGCGACGTGGTGTGAGAGCGGCCCTCGGGGCCGGTGTCAGCCGAACAGCCCGGCCCCGAGGTACCCGTCGTCCACCAGTGACCCGTCGGCCTCGATCGCCGGGACGCCCGGCGGGATCGCGAACAGCGCCGACGACGTGTGCAGCAGGTACTCCGCCATCAGGTCGTGCTGGGCGAGTGCCTGCTGCATCGGCACGTACTGGGTGCGCGGGTCGCGGGTGAACGCGATGAAGTACAGCCCGGCGTCGAGCCGGCCCAGCGCGTCGTTGCCGTCGGTGAAGTTGTAGCCGCGGCGGAGCATCCGCACCCCGCTGTTGGTCGTGGGGTGGGCGAGCTTCACGTGCGAGTCGGGGTCGATCAGGGTGGCGCCGTCCCGGCCGGTCAGGGCGAAGTCCGGCTCGGTGAACTCCTCGCCGCCGGACAGCGGGGCGCCGGAGCCCTTGGTGCGGCCGACGACCTTCTCCTGCTCGCGCAGCGTGGAGCGGTCCCAGGTCTCGATCGTCATCCGGATCCGGCGGCCGGTGAGGTAGGAGCCGCCGGTCATCCAGGCCGAGTCGGTGCCGTCCGCCGCGGCGTCGGCGTCCTGCACCCAGACGTGCTGGTCCACCGCGGCGGTCTCCTCCGCCATGATGTTGGCGGTGCCGTCCTTGAAGCCGAACAGGTTCCGCGGGGTCTTCTGCGCCGTGGAGGTGGAGGAGGTCCGGCCGTAGCCGAGCTGCGCCCACCGCAGTCGGGCGGTGCCGAAGGCGGCCCGGGACAGGTTCCGGACCGCGTGCACGGCCACCTGCGGGTCGTCGGCGCAGGCCTGCACGATCAGGTCGCCGTCCGAGCGGGCCGGGTCCAGGTCGTCGCCGGGGAAGTGCGGCAGCGGGTCCAGTGCGCCGGGCAGCCGGTCGGCGAGGCCGAACCGGTCGGTCTCGCCGTCCGCTCCGAGGAAGAGTGACCGCCCGAAGCCGATCGTGATCGTGAGTCCCGCGGCGGGCAGGTCGGCGGCCTCACCGGTGTCGTCCGGCGGGGCGTCGTAGCTGCCCTTGTCGAAGCCGAGCGGCCCGGCCGACAGCCCCTGGGTCAGCCGGGCGGCCATCGTCGTCCACGAGCGGAGCAGATCCTTCAGGTCCTCGACGTCGACCGTCGTGAGATCGAAGGCCGCCAGGTACATCCGGTCCTGCGCAGGGGTGACGATGCCCGCCTGGTGCGCCCCGGCGAAGGGGTAGGTGCGGGTCTCACCGCCGGCGGCGGCGTCGGGGGCGGAGGCACGTCCGGCCCAGAAGCCGCCACCGGCCGTCGCGGCCACCAGCCCGGCGGCACCGCCACCGAGCAGGAGCGCGCGACGGCTGGGGCCGGGCCGTGGGTCGGACGGCTCAGGAGGCATCGGTGATCACCGCGGTGAGATGCGACAGCGGCTCGCTCACCGCGTCCACCGCCGCGGCCAGCTCGGCGACCTGGTCGGCGGTCAGCTCGTCGTAGTACACGAAGCCGTCGTCGATCGAGCCGTACTGGGCCAGCAGGTCGTCCAGGGCGGCGAACCGGTCGTCCAGCTGGGCGACCAGGTCGGGGTCCTCCTGCTCGGCGACGCCGCGCAGCACGCCCAGGCCGACCTCGGCGCCGTCGACGTTGGCCCGGAAGTCCCAGAGGTCGGTGTGCGACCAGATCTCCTCCTCGCCGGTGACCTTGCCGGTGGCGACCTCGTCCAGCAGTTCCTTGGCGCCGTTCGAGATCTGGAACGCCTGGAAGGTGAAGTCGTCGGCGGTGACCCGGTCCTCCAGCTCGCCGGTCAGCTCGACCAGCTGGTCGGCGGCCGCCTGGCGCTGGTCGGCGGTCAGCGCGGTGTAGGCCTCGCCGCCGTTGTCGGCCGCGTCCGGCTGCCAGAGGTCCTTCTCGATGTAGTGCCAGCCGCTCCACTCGTCGCCCTCGGCCAGGTCGGCCTCCCGGGCGTCCAGCAGCGGGTCCAGGTCGCCGAAGGACTCCGCGACCGGCTCGATCCGCTCCCAGTGCGCGCGCACGCCCGCGTACAGCGACCGGGCGGTGTCGTCGTCGCCGGAGGTGTAGGCGTCCGCGAACTGCTGGGTGCCGGTGACCAGCGATCCGACCTGGTCCTTCACGTAGGCGACGTAGCTGGTCTCGGCCTCGGCGAGCTGGTCGGCGAGGGCGCCGGTCGGGCCGACGTCCGCACCGGAGTCGGTCACGGTGAAGGCGGCGGTGATGCCGTCGCCCACCATGCCGGGCTTGCAGGCGGTGTAGTAGTCGCCCGGGGCCGCCTGGACCACCAGGTCGCGGGTCAGGCCCGGGCCGATGTTCTCCAGCTCGGAGACGACCCGCAGCTTGTCGTCGGCGAGCAGGTAGAACTCGGTGACGTCGTCGCCGCTGTTCGTGATGGTGAAGGTGAGCTTGCCGGACGGCGCCTCGACGGCCGAGACCGTGCAGGCGTCGGCGGTGGAGTCGACGGTGATCGCCTCGGCGGCGTCGGCGGGGGCGTTGTTGTCCACGCAGGCGGCCAGCGGGAGGACGAGGGCGCCGACGGTCAGGGTGCGCAGGGCCAGCGTGGGCAGGACGGCGCGGGTGGGACGGGTCATCGGTGCTCCGGGTGTCTCGGGCGGGAAGGACGGGGATCAGGCCGCGGGTTCGGCGGCCGGTGGTGCGGGCGCGGGGGACGGGCGCCGTGCACCCGGTCCCCAGACCTGACGGATGTAGAGGAAGCCGACCGGCACCAGGTACGCGCACCAGGCGGCGACCTCGAGCCAGGTGGGGGCGGGGGAGAAGGTGAACAGCCCGGCGAGCAGCGTGCCGTACCAGCTGGACGGCGGGACGATCGCGGAGATGTCGTAGGCGATGGCACCGAGGCCGGGCAGGATCCCGGCCTCCTGCAGGTCGTGCACGCCGTAGGCGACGACGCCGGCGGCCACCACGACCAGCAGTGCACCGGTCCAGGAGAAGAACACGCCCAGGTTGAGCCGCACCGCCCCCCGGTACACCGCCCAGCCGAGCACCACCGCGATCGCGATCCCGATCAGCGCACCGATCAGCGGCCCGGCGACGGTGGACGAGGCCTGCGCACCGGCCCAGAGGAAGAGCGCGGTCTCCAGGCCCTCCCGTCCGACCGCGAGCAGCGCGACCACGTAGACCGCGCGGCGTCCGGCCAGCAGGGCCTGGTCGAGCCGGCCCTCCAGGTCCCGCTTCAGGTGCCGCGCGGTGCGGGACATCCACAGGATCATCCAGGTGAGCAGCCCGGCGGCCACCAGGGACAGCGTGCCGCCGATCGCCTCCTGCGCCTCGAAGGTCAGGCCCTTGGGCCCGAAGGTGAGCAGCGCGCCGAAGCCGAGGGAGATCACGACCGCGGTGCCGACCCCGGCCCACAGCGCGGGTACCAGGTCGCGACGACCGGTGCGCACCAGGTAGGCCAGCAGGATGCCGACCACCAGCGAGGCCTCCAGGCCCTCGCGCAGACCGATCAGGACGTTCGCGACCACGCTTGCCTCCCACGCTCCGTCAGGTATGCCTTACCTAACAGCGGGAGACTGTAGCGCTCGTGAACGCGTTCCGGAACCGGCGTCCGGTGAATCGGGCGATACGGGCGATTAGTGCGCCCCGCCCGCCGCCTTCTCCTCGGCGCTCCGGGTGTCGGTGTACAGCGCCTCGACGTCCGCGGCGAAGTCCTGCAGCACCAGCGCGCGCTTCACCTTGAGCGAGGGGGTGAGGTACCCGTTCTCCTCGGTGAAGTCCGAGGTCAGCACCCGGATCTTCTTGATCGCCTCTGCCCGGGAGACCGCCTCGTTCGCGCGGGCGGCGGCCCGGTCCAGCGCGGCGAGCACGTCGGGGTGCTGCGCGGCGGCGCGGATGTCCATCGCGGGCAGCCCGTGCATGCTCAGCCAGCCCGGCAGCATCTCGTGGTCGAGGGTGACCAGGGCACCGATGAACGGCCGGCCGTCGCCGACCACCACCACCTGGGACACCAGCGGGTGACCGCGGAACCGGTCCTCCAGCATGGCCGGGGCGACGTTCTTGCCGCCCGCGGTCACGATGATCTCCTTGGCGCGGCCGGTGATCCGCAGGTACCCGTCGTCGTCGAGCGACCCGAGGTCGCCGGTGGCGAACCAGCCGTCCTGCAGCGCCTCCGCGGTCGCCTCGGGGTTGTCGTGGTAGCCGCGGAACACGTGCGGGCCCTTGGCCCAGATCTGGCCCTGGTCGTCCACCCGCAGCGTGGTGCCGGGGTAGGCCGGTCCGACGGTGCCGATCTTGATCAGCTCCGGCGTGTTCACCGCGCTCGGGGCGGTGGTCTCGGTCAGGCCGTAGCCCTCCAGGATCACCACGCCCATGCCGCGGTAGTAGTGGCCCAGCCGCTCGCCGAGCGGGGCGCCGCCGGAGATCGCGTACTTCATCGACCCGCCCATCGCGGCGCGCAGCTTGCGCAGCACCAGGCTGTTGGCCACCGCGTGGGCGGCCGTGAGCTGGGGGGAGGGTCCGCCGGCGGTGTCCAGCGCGCGCGAGTAGGTGATCGACACCTTGGCGGCCCAGCGGAACATCTTCAGCGTGAAGCCGGAGCCGGCCTTCTGCTCCGCGGAGTTGTAGACCTTCTCGAACACCCGGGGCACGCCCAGGATGAACGTCGGCCGGAAGGACGCGAAGTCGGCGAGCAGATTGCGGGTGCTGGGCGCGTGGCCGAGCACCGCGCCGGACTCGATCCCGATCATCTGGATGAACCGCGCGAAGACGTGTGCCAGTGGCAGGAACAACAGGGTGCGGTCCCCGGGCTTGGACACCACCTCGCCCAGCCGGGCGACGCCATTACGGATGTTGTCGACGAAGTTCCCGTGCGACAGCTCCACCCCCTTGGGGCGGCCGGTGGTGCCGGAGGTGTAGATGATCGTGGCCAGGTCATCCGCCGACGCCAGAGCACGGCGGCGCTCGATCTCCGCGTCATCGACGGCGGCTCCCTGGTGGATCAGCCGGCCGATCGCGTCGTCGTCGACCACGAACACCCCGCCGAGCTCGGGCGCCTCGGCCCGGACCTGCTCGACCACCGCGGCGTGCGCGGCGGACTCCACCACGGCCAGCCGGGCGCCGGAGTCCGCGAGGATCCACTGCACCTGCTCCGCGGAGGAGGTCTCGTACACCGGCACACCCACGCCACCGGCGAACCAGACGGCGAAGTCGGCGAGTGTCCACTCGTAGCGGGTACGGGACATGATCGCGACCCGCTCGCCGGGCTGCAGTCCCTGCGCGACCAGCCCCTTGGCCAGCGCCGTGACCTCGGAGACGAAGCCGCTGACCGTGACCGGCTGCCACGATCCTCCCAGCCCGGTCTTGCGCTCGATCAGCACACCGTGCGGGTCCCGGGCGAGCCGGCCGAGCAGCAGGCCAGGGACGTTGAGCCGCGGGTCGTGCGGCACGGGGGTATCGGCGCTGAACTCGCGCATCGGTGCTCCAGGTCTCAGGTCGATCGGACGGCCCTGACGGGCACAGTCCGGCATCGTATCGGCCGTCAGACCCCCGACGTGCGGGTCGGGTCCAGCACCCGCTGCAGGAAGGTCCGGGTCCGGGCCTCGCGCGGTGCGCCGATCACCTGGTCCGCGGTACCGTCCTCGACCACCACGCCGCCGTCCATGAACACCACCCGGTCGCCGACGTCCCGGGCGAAGGCCATCTCGTGGGTCACCACGATCATGGTCATCCCGGCGTCCGCGAGGTCGCGCATCACGGCCAGCACGTCACCGACCAGCTCGGGGTCCAGGGCGGAGGTCGGCTCGTCGAACAGCATCAGCTGCGGGTCCATCGACAGCGCCCGGGCGATCGCCACCCGCTGCTGCTGACCGCCGGACAGCTGGGCCGGCAGCGAGTCGGCGCGGTCGGCGAGGCCCACCCGGGCCAGGTTCTCCCGGGCGATCCGCTCGGCCTCGGCCCGGGACCGCTTGAGCACCTGGCGCTGGGCCATCGTGCAATTGTCCAGCACCGTGCGGTGCACGAACAGGTTGAACTGCTGGAACACCATCCCGACGTGGGTGCGCACCCGGTCGATGTCGACGTCCGGATCGGTGACGTCGACCCCCAGCACCTCGATGCGCCCGGCGGTCGGCTGCTCCAGCAGGTTCACGCAGCGCAGCAGGGTCGACTTGCCGGACCCGGAGGGCCCGATCACACAGACCACCTCGCCCTGGCGGACCTCCAGGTCGATGCCGGTGAGGACCTCGCGGTCGCCGAAGGACTTGTGCAGATCCGTGATCTGGACGACGGACATCAGCGGCTCCTCACGCCTCGACGCTCGAGGTACCGGGCGAGCTGGCCCAGCGGCAGGGTGATCAGCAGGTAGCAGGCGCCGATCAGGAACAGCGGGGTCAGGCCGCCGGTGGCGTTGTTCAGCGCGTCGCGGCCGATCTTGGTCAGGTCGTACTGGACGGTGGCCAGCCCGAGCAGGAAGACCAGCGAGGTGTCCTTGGTCAGCAGGATGAACTCGTTGGTCATCGGCGGCAGCACGATCCGGAACGCCTGCGGGATGACGACCTGGACCAGGGTGCGGCCGTGCGACATGCCCAGCGAGCGGGCGGCCTCGACCTGCCCGGTGGGCACCGCCTGGAGCCCGGCGCGCAGCGTCTCCGCGATGTAGGCCGCGGAGACCATGCCGAGCGCGAGGGCCGCCTTGAGCGTCACCGAGCCGATCGAGATGCCGAAGGCGATCGGCACCGCGTAGCCGAAGGAGATCACCACCAGCAGCGCCGGGATGCCCCGGAAGAACTCGATGTAGACCGTCGCGATCCAGCGGTAGAGCCGCACCGAGGACAGCTTCATCAGGGCCAGCAGGGTGCCGAGCGACAGGCCGACCGCGAAGCCGCACAGCGTGTAGATCACCGTGTTGAGGAAGGCACGGGGGATCTGCGGGGCGATCTGCGCGATCGCGTCCTGGTTGAAGAAGTTGTCCCCGATCCGGGACCAGTCGACCACCGACGCGAGTACGACCACCACGACGACCAGTACCGCGTACTGGACGATCCGGGCGCGGCGGGCGCGCCGGCGCGGGCTGATCCGGCGTCGGCCGGTCTGCGGCGGGACGAGGCCCGGACGGCCCACGGGATCCGGGGTCGGTCCGGCGGCGGTGGTCGACACGGGTCAGCTGTCCGAGGGGCTCGGGGTGGCGGAGTCGGCGGGCGCGCTGCCGATGAACTCGGTGTAGAGCTCGTCGTAGGTGCCGTCGGAGTGGATCCGCTCCAGGGTGGCGTTCACCTGGTCGAGCAGGGCGGTGTTGCCCTTCTTCACGCCGAAGCCGTACTGGTCCCCGGTGGTGAAGGTCGCGGTGACCTCGAATCCGTCCGCGATGTACGGGCCGAGCACCGCGATGTCGTTGACCACCGCGTCGACCTGGCCGGTCTTCAGCGCCTGGATCTGCAGGCCGAGGTCCTCGAACTGCACACCGTTCAGGCCCTTGTCCTGGACCCAGTCGTCACCGGTGGTGGCCTGCTGCACGGCGATCGACTTGCCCTCCAGCGCCGCCTCGGAGTCGAGGTCCGAGCCCTCGGCGACCAGCAGGCCGAGGTCGGCGTCGAAGTAGGGGTCGGAGAAGTCGAACTTCTCCGCGCGCTCCGGGGTGATCGAGATGCCGGAGGCGACGATGTCGCAGTTGCCGGTGTCCAGGTCCGCACCGGACTGGATGCCCTCGAACGGGCTGGACTTGACGTTCAGCTCCACGCCGAGGTCCTTGGCCACCTCGCCGACGATGGCGGGGTCCAGACCGGTGATCTCGCCGCCGTCCTCGTACTCGAAGGGCTCGAAGGGCGGGTTGGTGCACATGGTCAGCTGACCGGCGTTCACCAGCTCGACACCGCCGGTGGCGTCACCGCCCGCGGAGTCGTCGCCGCTGGAACAGGCGGCGAGCAGCAGGGCCGCGCTCGCGGCGAGGGGCAGCAGGGCGGTACGGGTGCGCATCGTGATCTCCTCCGGAGGACTGGAACTGGAAAACCATACAGGCCCGGCGATAGATATTCATAAAGCCGAAGGTCCCGGGGACGACGACGGGCCCGCCACCCCACGATGAGGGTGACGGGCCCGTGCGGCCAGCGGTCAGGCGGTCGGCTTCTGCTTCGGCTCCGGCGGCAGCAGCTCGGCGTCCCGGGCCACCACGGTGGCGTCCGGCCCGTCGGCGACCTCGACCACGTCCAGCGTGCCGGTCGCCCGGCCCGCGGAACGGATGTCGCCCAGTGCCACGGTCACGCCCGCCAGCAGCGCGGCCGGCACCTCCAGGGTGGCGGAGGTGATCTCGGCGCGCATCGACAGCTTGGCCTCGGACTTCACCTTGCGCAGCGCGGCCAGGCCGGCACCGGCGGCGGCGACCACGGCCGGGTCGGCGTCCCCGGCCGCGGACCGCAGCGCGTCGGAGGTCGGCCACGGGGCACGGTGCACGGTGCCCTCGCGCCACCAGGACCAGACCTCCTCGGTCGCGAAGGGCAGCACCGGGGCGAACAGCCGCAGCATGACGTCCAGGGCCAGGCCCAGGGCGGCGCGGGCGGAGGCGGTCTCCGCGGTGACCTGCTCGGAGTCGGCGCCCGCACCGTAGGCGCGGTCCTTGACCAGCTCCAGGTAGTCGTCGCAGAAGGTCCAGAAGAAGGTCTCGGTCAGCTCGAGCGCCCGGGTGTGGTCGTAGGACTCCAGCGCCTCGGTGGCCCGGTCGACCACGTCGGCCAGCCCGGCGAGCATCGCCCGGTCCAGGGTCTGGGTGACCTGCGCCGGGTCGAGGAAGGCGGCGCCCTGCTCGGCCCCGCCGAAGGACAGCGCGAACTTCGACGCGTTCAGCACCTTGATCGCCAGACGGCGGCCGATCTTCATCTGGCCGACCTCGAAGGCGGCGTCGGTGCCCAGACGCGCGGAGGCCGCCCAGTACCGGACCGCGTCCGAGCCGTGCTCCTCGAGCAGGCCCATCGGGGTGACCACGTTGCCCTTGGACTTGGACATCTTCTTGCGGTCCGGGTCCAGGATCCAGCCGCTGATCGCCGAGTCCTGCCACGGCAGGGTGCCGAACTCCAGGTGCGAGCGGACCACGGTGGAGAACAGCCAGGTCCGGATGATGTCCTGGCCCTGGGGGCGCAGGTCCATCGGGAACACCCGGGCGAACAGGTCCGGGTCGCTGCGCCAGCCGCCGGCGATCTGCGGCGTCAGCGAGCTGGTGGCCCAGGTGTCCATGATGTCCGGGTCGGCGACGAACCCGCCGGGCACGCCGCGCTGGTCGGCGGTGTAGCCCGCCGGGACGTCGGAGGACGGGTCGACCGGCAGCTGGTCCTCGGACGGCAGGATCGGGTGCTCGTGATCGGTCTCGCCCTCGGCGGTGACCGGGTACCAGACCGGGAACGGCACGCCGAAGAACCGCTGGCGGGAGATCAGCCAGTCGCCGTTCAGGCCGCCGACCCAGTTCTGGTAGCGCACCCGCATGAAGTCGGGGTGGAAGCCGAGCTCGCGACCGCGGGCGAGGAGCTGCTCGCGCAGGTCGGCGTCTCGGCCGCCGTTGCGGATGTACCACTGGCGGCTGGTGACGATCTCCAGCGGCTTGTCGCCCTTCTCGAAGAAGTTCGCCTTGCGCTGGGTGCTCTGCGGCTCGCCGTCCAGGTCGCCGGACTCGCGCAGCCCGGCGACCACCAGCTCGCGGGCGGAGAAGGTGGTCTTCCCGGCCAGCTCGGCGTACAGCGCGCGGCCGGCGTCGTCGGTGATCCACTCCGGCACCTCGCGCAGCAGGCGGCCGTCACGGCCGATCACCGAGCGGGTCGGCAGGTTCAGCTCGCGCCACCACTGCACGTCGGTGAGGTCGCCGAAGGTGCAGCACATCGCGATGCCCGCGCCCTTGTCCGGCTCGGCGGCCGGGTGGGCGAGCACCGGGACCTCGACGCCGAACAGCGGGGAGGTGACCGTGGTGCCGAACAGGTGCTGGTAGCGCTCGTCGTCCGGGTGCGCGATCAGGGCGACACAGGCCGGCAGCAGCTCCGGGCGGGTGGTCTCGATCTGGACCGGGTCCTGCGCGCCCCCGGCACGGTGGAAGTCCACCTTGTGGAACGCGCCCGGGTAGTCGCGGGCCTCCAGCTCGGCCTGGGCGACCGCGGTCTGGAAGGTGACGTCCCACAGCCCGGGGGCCTCGGCCTGGTACGCCTCGCCCCGGGCCAGGTTGCGCAGGAACGCCTGCTGGGCGACCGCGCGGGACTCGGCGGAGATGGTCTGGTACGTGCGGGTCCAGTCCACCGACAGGCCGAGACGACGCCAGAGCGCCTCGAACTGCTGCTCGTCCTCGACGGTCAGCCGCTCGCACAGCTCGACGAAGTTCTTCCGGCTGATCGGCACCTGGTCGGCGGCCCTGACGCTCTTGCCCTCGCCGCCGACGTGCGGCGGGGTGAACTCGGGGTCGTAGGGCAGCGACGGGTCGCAGCGCACCCCGAAGTAGTTCTGCACCCGGCGCTCGGTGGGCAGGCCGTTGTCGTCCCAGCCCATGGGGTAGAAGACCTCGGCGCCGCGCATCCGGCGGTAACGGGCCACCACGTCGGTGTGGGTGTAGCTGAACACGTGACCGACGTGCAGCGAGCCGGAGACGGTCGGCGGCGGGGTGTCGATCGAGTAGACCTGCTCGCGGGTGGCGGTGCGGTCGAAGGCGTAGGTGCCCTGCTCGGTCCACGCGGCGTCCCAGCGCTCCTCCACGCCGTCCAGCGATACCCGGTCCGGTACCTCGCGCACGGACTTCACGGCAGGCGGGTTCGCGGACACGGGGCGGGTGGACGACTGGTCGGTCATGGGGCCATCTTTCCAGACCGGGCGGGTGCCGCCGTCCTCACTCCGGCAGCCGGGCGTCCTGCGACTCGGTCGCGGTGTTCACCGGTCCGGTGGTGACCGCAGCGGGCCGCAGCGTGCGCAGGTCCCAGTCCGAGCGACGGGCCAGCACCAGGCCGACGACCACCGCGCCGAGCAGCGGACCGGCCCCCGCCGCGACCATACCGAGCCGCGGGCCGAGGTGCTCGCAGACCCAGCCGATCAGCGTGCCGGAGATCCCCTGCGCGCCGAGCCCGGTCAGGATGTAGAGCGCCATCACCCGGCCGCGCAGGTGCGGTGCGACGGTGGTCTGCACCAGGGTGTTCGAGCTGGTCAGGTACAGGATGGTGCACAGGCCCATCCCGATCAGCGCCACGATGAACACCGGCCGGGAGGGTGCGGCGGCGGCGATCAGCTGGATGGCGCCGATCGCGGCCGCCAGCAGCACCAGGTTGAGCAGCCGACCGCCCTTGCGGCGCCCGGCCAGCAGGGCGCCGGTGAGCGCGCCCACCGCCAGCATGGAGTTCAGCAGCGCGTAGCCCCCGGCGTCGGAGTCGAAGACCCCGTCCGCCCAGGCGGCCAGCACGGTGGCCATGTTCACGCCGGTCACCGACACGAAGCCGAGCAGCACGGTGGCCCACAGGATCCGCGGGCTGGTCCGGGCGTAGGCGAGACCCTCCCGCAGCTGGCCGGTGGCCCGCGGCACCGGGGGAGTGGGGGTCAGCTCGGCCGGGCGCATCCGCACCAGCAGGCCGACCGCGATCAGGCAGGCGACCGCGTTCAGCTCGAAGGTCCAGCCCTGGCCGACCAGATTGATCAGCACGCCGGCCACCGCCGGGCCGAGCAGCGCGCCGAGCTGGAAGACGGCGGAGTTGATGCTGATCGCCTGACGCAGGTGCGCGGGTCCGGCCACCTCGTGCACGAACGCCTGCCGCGCCGGGTTGTCGAAGGCGGTGGCCACCCCGCCGACGAAGGCGCCGAGCAGCACGTGCCACGCCTGGACGTGCCCGGTCAGCACCAGCACGCCGATCGCGAGGGCGGACAGGCCGAAGACCGTCTGGGTGACCATCAGCAGGCGGCGGCGCGGGAAGCGGTCGGCGAGCACCCCGCCGACCAGGCCGAGCGCCAGCACCGGCAGGAGCTGCAGCGAGACGGTCAGGCCGACCATCGCCGCCGAGCCGGTCAGCGTGAGCACCAGCCAGTCCTGGGCGACCCGAGCTGCCCAGCCGAAGGTGTTGGTCAGCACCTGGGAGGTCACGTAGAGCCGGAAGTTCCGGACGCCGAGCGCGGCGCGCAGCGAGCTCTCCGGGAGGGCGGCGGGGGCGGAGGCGCTGCCCCGCTGGTGCGGCAGGAAGCGCAGCCCGGTGTGCCGGGTGCGCGCGGCGGTGCGCTGCATCAGCGAGCCGCGGGTCGAGGTCGGTCGGTTCTTGGTCGGGGACACGGGACGGCGGCGGGCCGAAGGCACGGTGGATCCTCAGAAGGCAGCGTGGGTGGGTGGTGGAGTCGAGGAAGGTCGGTCCGACCACCGTACGTCGGCCCACCGGCAAAACCCAGGGTCCACCGGCCCGGATGCGAGCAAGATCACCAGTCGACTCGCTACTCTTCGGCGGATTGTCCGCTTTCGACCGAGGAGACACCCCGCATGGCCGTCGTCGACTACTTCATCACCGGACCGCACGAGTCCGGCAAGGCACTGCTGCGCGACGCGCTGGGCCGCCAGGGCTTCGCGGTCGAGGCCCAGCTGCCGAACGGCGGCTGGACGGTCGGTCGCGGCAGCAAGGCCAAGACGTTCTGGCTCGGCGCCTTCGCCGGGAAGAACGCGCAGCGGCTCACCTTCACGGTGGCGTTCTTCGAGCACGACGGGAATCTGGTCGCCCGGCTGGAGCGGGAGAGCGGCAGCGGGATGATGGCGGGCGCCGTCGGTGTTGCCCGGTCGAACGACATCTTCGAGCAGACCGTCGGGGCCGTCGGGCAGGAGCTGCACAGCGCGGGAGTGCTGGCCGGCAGTAACCGCGCCTGAAACATTCCCGGCGTACGCTCGACGGAACGGTTGGATCGGCGCAGGTCGGGGAGGATTTCGTGGCAGTGGTGGCTGAGGGTCTGCAGGTCGGGTACGCGGCGATGCTGGAGCAGTTCCACCCGACCGAGGCGGTGGAGCTGTCGGCCTACGCCGAGCAGCACGGCTTCCTCGGCACCATGGCGGCGGACCACTTCCAGCCGTGGGTCCCGCAGCAGGGCCAGTCGTCCTTCGTCTGGAACGTGCTGACCGCGCTCGGCGAGCGGACCACGGGCGACCTGGGTCCCGGCGTGACCGCCCCGACCTTCCGCTGGCACCCCGCGATGGTCGCCCAGGCGTCCGCCACCCTGGCCGCGATGTACCCCGGCCGCCACTGGCTCGGGCTCGGCTCCGGCGAGGCGCTGAACGAGCACATCGTCGCCGGGTACTGGCCGGAGGCCCCCGAGCGGATCAACCGGATGTTCGAGGCCATCGACATCATCAAGAAGCTGTTCGCGGCGTCGCTGGCGGGCAAGGACGTGAAGCACTCCGGGCAGTTCTACAAGCTGGAGTCCACCCGGCTGTGGACCATGCCGGAGGTCGCCCCGGAGATCCTGGTCGCCACCGCCGGTCCGGTCACCGCCAAGCGGGCCGGCAAGCACGCCGACGGCCTGATCACGGTCGGCGCCCCGCTGGAGAAGATCACCGGGCTGTTCGGCAAGTTCGACGAGGGCGTGCGGGAGTCGGGCCGCGACCCGCAGGAGCTGCCCAAGGTGCTGCAGCTGCACCTGTCCTGGGCCGGCACCGACGAGCAGGCCATGGAGAACGCCATGGTCGAGTGGCCCAACGGCGGGATGAAGTTCCCCAAGGGCGACATCCGCTCGCCCTTCGACTTCGCGCAGATGGCCAAGCTGGTCCGCCCCGAGGACTTCGAGGGCCGGATGGTCGTCTCCGCCGACCCCGACGTGCACCGCGCGGAGATCCAGAAGTACGTCGACCTGGGCTTCGACCGGATCTACCTGCACAACGTCGGGCGCAACCAGCGGGAGTGGATCGAGGTCTTCGGCCGCGAGGTGCTGCCGAAGCTCGTCCGGTGAGCCCGCGCCTGACCGCGTGGGCGCTGTCCGGGATCGGTGAGGTCGCGCCGGGCGACGACCTGACGGAGCTGATCGCCGGTGCCGTGGACGAGCCGCTGCACGACGGGGACATCATCGTCGTGACCAGCAAGATCGTCTCCAAGGCGGAGGGGCGGGTCGTCTCGGCCACCGACCGGGAGGACGCGATCACCGCCGAGACGGTCCGGGTGGTCGCCAGCCGGGAGCACCCCGGCGGCGTGACCCGGATCGTGGAGAACCGGCTCGGCCTGGTGATGGCCGCCGCCGGCGTGGACGCGTCCAACACCGCCGAGGGCACGGTGCTGCTGCTCCCGCTCGACCCGGACGCCACGGCCCGTCGCCTGCGGGCCGAGCTGTCCGCGCGCTTCGGGGTGCGGCTCGGCGTGCTCATCACGGACACCGCGGGCCGGACCTGGCGGCAGGGTCAGACCGACCTCGCGATCGGGGCGGCCGGGGTCCTGGTGCTGGAGGACCTGCGGGGCAGCACCGACACCCACGGGCGCCGGCTCGAGGTGTCGATGGCGGCGCTCGCGGACGAGATCGCCGCGGCCGCGGAGCTGGTCAAGGGCAAGGCGACCGGCCGGCCGGTGGCGGTGGTGCGCGGCCTGGCGCACGCGGTCACCGCCGAGGACGGCCCGGGCGCGCGGGTGCTGGTCCGCACCGGACCGGAGGACATGTTCCGCGAGGGCACCGCCGAGGCCTACGCGCGGGGCCACGCCGACGGCGCCGCCGGGGTCGGCCCCCGGCCCTGACTCAGCCCTGGCCCGCGATCTGCGCCGACTGCCCGGTCGCACCGGGCTGACCGCCCGGGATCGGCTCCACGATCACCGCGGTGCCGTAGGCGCACACCTCGGAGAACTGTCCGATCGAGTCGGTGTCGAAGCGCATGGCGACGATCGCGTTCGCCCCGCGCTGGGCCGCCTCGTCGGTCATCCGGCGCATCACCTCGTGGCGGGACTCGTACATGATCTGGGTGTACTCCGGGATCTCACCGCCGCCGATCGCCCGGAAGCCCGCGGTGAAGCTCTGGCCGAAGTTGGTCGACCGGACGGTCAGGCCCATCACCTCGCCCAGCACCGCCTGGATGCGGTAGCCCGGGACCTCGTTGCTGGTGACGATGATCATGGTTCAGCCCTTCTTCGCTGCGGCCTTGGCGGCCTGCTTGGTGGCACGGACCCGCAGCAGCGAGTCCTGGTCGGTGACATCCGCGATCGAGCGGAACCGGTCGTCGCCGTAGGTCCCCGCGGCCTCTCGCCAGCCGGCGGGCTGCACACCGCGCTGCTTGCCGAGCAGGGCCAGGAAGATCCGCGCCTTCTGGTCGCCGAAGCCCGGCAGCGCCTTCAGCCGCTTCAGCACCGTGGCGCCGTCCGGGTCGCCGTCGGTCCACAGCCGGGTGACGTCGCCGTCGTACTCCTCGGCCACCGCGCGAGCCACGGCCTGGATCCGGCCGGCCATCGAGCCGGGGTAGCGGTGCACCGCCGGGGGTGTGGCGCACAGCGCGGCGAACTCCTCCGGGTCGGCCGATGCGACCCGGTGCACGTCCAGACCGCCCATCCGGTCCGCGATCTTGGCCGGCCCGGCGAAGGCGGTCTCCATCGCGACCTGCTGGTCGAGGAGCATGCCGAGCAGCAGCGCGAACGGGTCGGAGTCGAGCAGGCGGTCGGCGGTGTCGTCACCGGTCATCCACAGGGCCATGAGGTCATCTTCGCATCGCGGTGCCATCCTGGGACGGGTACGCGTGGGCCATCGAGAAGGAGTGGCGATGAGTGAGGTGGACGCCCAGATCGCTGGGCTGGACGAGGAGATCCGTCCTGCGGTGCAGCGGGTGTACGCCCGCGCGCTGGCCCTGGTGCCCGACGCCGAACAGGGCGTCAGCTACGGGATGCCGGCGCTGCGGTACCGGGACCGCCCGTTGCTCGCCGTGACCACCGGTCGCGCGGGGTGCGCGGTCTACCCGTTCAGCTCCGAGGTCACCGCCGCCGTGATGAGCGGGCTGGACGGGTTCGCCGCGACCAAGGGCGGCATCCGGTTCGGCCACGGTCAGCCGCTGCCCGAGTCCGCGGTGGACGCCCTGATCACCGGGCGCCGGGACGAGATCGACGCGGCGCTGGACCGGCGACGGAGTGCCACCGCGTGAACGTCGAGGCTCCACGCGTGTCGAGTCGTCGCTGGGTGGTCGTGGTTCCGGTCAAGGACGCGCAGCGGGGCAAGACCCGCCTGGCCGACGTGCTGGAGCCCGCCGCCCGCGCCGCCCTGGTCCGGGCGATGGCGCTGGACACGGTCGAGGCGGTCACCGCCTGCGCGTCGGTCGCACGGGTGCTCGTGGTCACCGGGGACGGGCCGGTCGCGCACGGCGCCGCCCGGCTGCCGCGGGTGGGTGTGCTGCCCGAGCCTGCCGCCCAGGCCGGCGACACCGGGTGGGTCGCCCTCGACCGTGCGGTCTCCGCCGGGGCGCGCCGGGCACGGACCGAGGCCCCGGGCGCGCCGGTCGCGGTGCTGCTCGGCGACCTGCCCGGACTGGACCCCGCCGAGCTGACCACCGCGTTCGACGCGGCGGAGTCCGGCCGGTCGGTGCTGCCCGATGCCGAGGGGACCGGCACCACCCTGTTGACGGTCGGCCCGGGCGAGGACGTCGAGTCCCGGTTCGGTGCCGGGTCCGCCGCCGCGCACGAGGCGCTCGGTTACCGGCGGCTGGAGCTGGACCTGCCGACGCTGCGTCAGGACGTCGATCTGCCCGCGGATCTGGTGCGGGTGATCGCGCGCCGGGTCGGCGGACGGACCCAGGCCCTGCTGGAACGGCTGGCCCCGCTGCCGCTGTAGGTCCCGCGGGGAGCGGGTCCCCGACGGAAACCGCTGGTCACGGCGCTGCCGCCGCACCTACCGTCGACCCCATGACCTCCGACCTCGCCGCGCAGCTGGACGCCGCCGCCCTCGACTCCGGGTTCAGTGGGGTGATCCGGGTCGACGACCCGGACGGCACCGTCGCGCGGGCCTACGGACTCGCCGACCGGGCGCACGGCATCACAGCCACCGTCGACCACCGGTTCGGGGTGGCCAGCATCGGCAAGGGGTTCACGGCGCTCGCGATCGGCGCGTTGATCGACGACGGCCGGATCGCGCTGTCCGACCCGGTGCGCCCCGTCCTCGGCGACGACCTCCCGCTTATCGACGACGCGGTCACGGTGGGTGACCTGCTCGCGCACACCTCCGGCATCGGCGACTACCTGGACGAGTCCGAGGGCGAGATCACCGACTACGTCCTGGACGTCCCCGTGCACCGCCTCGACCGCACGGAGGCGTTCCTCCCGGTGCTCGACGGCCGCCCGCAGACGTCCCCGCCCGGGCAGGGGTTCAGCTACAACAACGCGGGGTTCGTCGTCCTGGCGCTGGTCGCCGAGCGGCTGTCCGGCCAGCCGTTCCCCGATCTGGTCGCCGACCGTGTGTTCCGGCCCGCGGGGATGACCCGGAGCGGCTACCCCCGCACCGACGAGCTGCCGGGGGACGTCGCGCTCGGCTACCTCGCCGCGGACGGTCTGCGGACCCATGTGCTGCATCTGCCGGTCCGGGGCAGCGGCGACGGGGGTGCGGTGACGACGGCGGCGGACCTCGCGGCGTTCTGGTCGGCGCTGTTCGACGGACGGATCGTGTCGGCGGGCACCCTGGCCGCGCTCGTCGAGCCGGTGAGCGAGGTCGAGGAGGAGGGGATGCGGTACGGGCGCGGCTTCTGGCTGGGGAAGGCGTCGGACACGGTGATCCTGGAGGGCTACGACGCGGGGGTGTCCGCGCGCAGCTGGCGGTCGCCCGAGACCGGGGTGACCGGGACGGTGATCGCGAACTGGTCGGACGGGGCGTGGCCGGTGCTCCGGGCGGTCGCGTGGGGGTGAGACCGGGACGCGGGTGACGCGTCCGGGCGCTATCGACCCGCCAGCCCCAGCACCTCCGCGGCGATCCGTGCCGTCGCGGGCACGTCGTGCATCAGGGTGTCCGTGGCCCGGGCGCGCCACCCGTCCGCGGCGAGCCGGTCGGCCGCGTCCTTGTCGGCGGTGTCGACCAGCCACCCGTCCAGCACACCCCCGGTCGCGCGCAGGCCGTAGTGCCGGGCGACCGCCTCGGCGGTGGCGTCGACCCCCAGGGTGGCCAGGCACTCGGCGGCCATGCCGCGGACGGGGGCGCCGCCGATGATCGGGGAGACTCCGACCACGGGGGCCGCTGTCTCGCGCAGCGCGGCGCGGATGCCGGGCACGGCCAGGATGGTGCCGACCGAGACGACCGGGTTGGACGGCGGCAGCAGCACGACGTCGGCGTCCCGGATCGCGTCGAGGACCCCGGGGGCGGCCTCGGCGGTGTCCAGGCCGACCTGGACGAATCGACGGGCGGGCAGCGCGGCGCGGTGCCGGACCCACCATTCCTCGAAGTGGATCAGGCCGTCGTCGACCTCGACATGGGTCTCGACCGGTTGGTCGGACATCGGGAGCAGGCGGACGCCCTGGTCGGCCAGCCGCCAGCGGGCCGCGAGCCGCTCGGTGGTTCGGGACAGGCTGAGGCCCTCGCGCAGCCACTGGGTGCGGGCCAGGTGGGTGGCCAGGTCGAGGTCGCCGAGGGTGAACCAGTCCCAGCCGACGTCGTAGGCGGCCAGATCGGCGGACACCCGGGAGCTCTCGTCGCGCCGGCCCCAGCCCTGCTCCTCGTGCACGGCGCCGCCGAGGGTGTACATCAGGGTGTCGAGGTCGGGGCAGACCCGGACGCCGTGCAGCCACATGTCGTCACCGGTGTTGGCGATCACCGTGACCGGGGATCCGGGGTCGGTGGTCGCCAGGTGGGCGAGCAGGCCGCGGGTGAACCGGGCGCCGCCGACGCCGCCGGACAGGACGGTGAGCTTCATCGGACTCCTTCGGGGACAGCGCGGGCGGGGGCGTCGCCGAAGGCGATCACCGGGCGGCCGGTGCGCGGGTGGGTGAGCACCTCGCAGTCGACGCCGTACACCCGGGAGACCAGGTCGGGGGTGAGGACGTCCCGGGGGTCCCCGGCGGCGACCAGGACGCCCTGCGACAGCACCAGGACGTGGTCGCAGTAGGCGGCGGCGAGGTTGAGGTCGTGCAGGGCGGCGACCGTGGTGCGGCCGAGGTCGCGGACGAAGCGCAGCAGGGACAGCTGGGCGGAGACGTCCAGGTGGTTGGTGGGCTCGTCGAGCAGCAGGAGGTCGGGCTCCTGGGCGAGCGCCCGGGCGATGTGCACCCGCTGACGTTCGCCGCCGGAGAGCGCGTCCCAGGACCGGTCGGCCAGGTGGGCGGCCCCGGCGGCGGTCAGGGCGCGGTCGACCGGGTCGTGACCGGCGGCGGAGCCGTCCGTGCCCCAGAGGGTGCGATAGGGGATCCGGCCCAGGCCGACGACCTCGCGGACGGTGAGCGGGACGGTGGAGCTGGACTCCTGCTCCAGCAGCGCGATCCGGCGGGCACGGTCGCGGCGGGGCAGGGCGTGCACCGGGCCGCCGTCGATCAGGACCGCACCGGACTCGGGGGTGAGCAGACCGGCGATCAGGCGCAGCAGGGTGGACTTACCCGCGCCGTTGGGGCCGAGCAGGCCGGTGAGGGCGCCGGGTGGCGGGGTGGCGTGCACGCCGTCGACCACCCAGCGTCCGCCGAGCCGGACCCCGGCGCCGTCGATGCTCAGGTCCATGCGTTCCCCCTCCGGCGACGCAGCAGCACGGCGAACACCGGGACGCCGATCAGTGCGGTGACGATGCCGACCGGCAGCTCGCGCGGGTCGAAGACGGTCCGGGCCAGGGTGTCGGCCCAGACCAGGAAGATCGCACCGGTGACCGCGACCACGGGCAGCAGGCGCCGGTGGGCGGGACCGGTGAGCGCGGACACGGCGTGCGGGAGGACGAGGCCGACGAATCCGATCGAGCCGGAGACCGCGACCATCGCGCCGGTGAGCAGGGCGACCAGGGTCATCAGGGCCCAGCGGGTGCGGTCGACGTCGATGCCGAGCGCGGCGGCGGCGGTGTCCCCGAAGGCGAAGGCGTCCAGCCGGGTGGCGGACAGGATCAGCACGGCGCCGACGACCAGCAGGGCGCAGCCGGCGATGGCGACCGAGCGCCAGGTGGACCCGGCCAGCGACCCGAGCAGCCAGTTCAGGATCTCCCGGTAGGAGTCGCCGGTGGCGGACCAGAAGATGACGAAGGAGGTCCCGGCGGCGGCCAGCTGGGAGACCGCGAGTCCGGCCAGCACCGCGCGGCCCGGGGTGAGGGTGCCGCCGACCCGGGCCAGGGACAGGGTGCCGACCAGGGCGACCAGCGCCCCGGCGAAGGCGGCGACGGGCAGCAGCAGGGAGACGCCGAGGATCAGCACGGCCACCGCCCCCAGCGAGGCCCCGGAGGACAGCCCCAGCAGGTAGGGGTCGGCGAGCGGGTTGCGGGTGAGGGACTGCATGACCGCGCCGGAGAGCGCGAGACCGGCACCGACCGCGGCCGCGGTGAGCACCCGGGGGAGGCGCAGCTCCCAGACGATGGCGTCGGAGAGCACCGGCAGGGCGTCGCGCGGCCCCAGCCCCAGGTGTCCGGCGATGGAGCGCGCGACGTCGCCCACGCCCAGGTCGGCCGGGCCGATCGCGATGCAGACCACGAGGGTGAGCAGCAGCAGGACCAGGCCGGCCGGCAGCACCACGCCCAGCGGCGCGCGGCGGCGGACCGGGGCCGGTGCGACGGGGGCGAGGGCGGTCATGTCAGCCGTCCAGCTCCGCGAGCTGGTCGGTGAGGGAGACCACGGCGTCGACGTTGCGCACCCCGGCCTCGGTGGCCGGGAACGGCAGGGTCAGGTAGCGGTGCTGCTGCACGGCGCTGAGCTGGGCGGTGGCCGGGTTGGACTCCAGCAGGTCGATCTTGGACTGCGCGGTGTTCCAGTCGGCGTCGACCAGCACGATCACGTCCGGGTCGGCGGCGACGATCTGCTCCCATCCCGCGGAGGTCCAGGTGTCGTGCACGTCGGCGAAGATGTTGGTCAGCCCGGCGGCGTCCAGGATCATCTGCGGCGACCCGATCCCGGCCCCGACGTAGGGGGTGTCGGTGCCGGAGGAGTACCAGAGCGCGGTGGTGCCGTCGTCGGCCGGGGTGACGGAGTCCAGGGTGGCCCTCTGGTCGGCGATCAGCTCCTCGGCGCGGTCCTCGGCGCCGAACAGGGCACCGGCCTCGCGGAACTCGTCGAACAGGCCGTCGAAGGTCAACGGGTCGGGCATGTAGCCCTCCTCCTTGCAGGCGGCCGGGGACACGTAGGTGCCGATCCCGAGCCGCTGGAGGGTGTCGCGGTCCCCGGCGCCGTCCGCGCTGAAGTTGGACTCCCACCCGGCGTAGACGAAGTCGGGCTGCGCGGCGAGCAGCGCCTCCTGGCCGGGCACCTGGTCGGACAGCACCGGGATGCCGGCCGCGTCGTCGGCCAGGTCCTCCGGCAGCGGCCCGTCGGAATAGGCGGTGCCGACCATCCGGTCGGCCAGGCCGAGGCTGAGCAGCATCTCGGTGGCGGTGGACTTGATCGACACGATCCGCTGCGGGGCGGAGTCGACGGTGACCTCGGTGCCGCAGTTGTCGACGCTCACCGGACTGAACCCGCCGGTGGCTGACGTGGCCGAGGGGGCGGCGTCGTCGGACCCGCCCGCGCAGGCGCTGAGGGCGAGGACGACGGGCACGACGGCGAGAGCCGGGCGGATGCGCACGGGAGTGATCTCCAGGGAGGGACGCGGAGGGAGGGGGTCGGCGCAAATCGGCGCCGGGTTCGCGTCGCCCACTCACCGGGCGGCGGCATCCGAGCCATGATCCGGCCCGGTCCGCGGACCACCCTACGCCGGGCGTGTGTCGGCGGTGTGTCGCGCGCCCGCCGCGGTGGCGAGCGCGTGCGCCACCCGTTCGACCTCGGCCGGGCCGCCGGACAGCGCACCGAGCGAGACCCGCACGTGGTCGACGGCTCCGGCGGACCGGAACGGGCGTCCGGGGGCCACCCGCACCCCGGCGGCGGCCAGGCGCACCAGGGCGGCGGACTCGTCGGCGACCGGGAGCCAGAGGTTGATCCCGTCGGCGGGTTCGAGCGTCAGGCCGTGCCGGGCCAGGGCGGTGACCAGGGCGCGCTGCCGGGCGTAGTAGGTGCGGCGCGCCTGGGCCACCGCGTCCAGGGCGTCGCCGTCGGTGAGCAGGTCGACCAGCAGGCGTTGCAGCAGCCGGCTGGTCCAGCCGGGACCCAGCATCCGGCGGGCGATCAGCCGGTCCAGCACGGCGGCCGGTCCGCCCACCGCGGCGATCCGCAGGTCGGGGCCGTGCGACTTGGAGTACGAGCGGATGTGCACCACCCGGTCCGGCAGGTGCTGGCCGAGGGAGACGTCCGGGCTGGAGGCGATCTGGCCGCAGTGGTCGTCCTCGATCACATGCGGGTCGCCGCCGGTCGCCCGATGGCTGCGCAAGACTGCGGCCAGCTCCCGTGCCCGGGCCGCGGTGAGCGAGGCGCCGGTGGGATTGTGCGCGCGGGGCTGGAGCAGCACCGCCTGCGGGTCGCTGCGCAACGCGCGGGCGAGTCCGGCGGGGACCATCCCGTACCGGTCGACCGGGACCGGGATCCGTTCCAGGCCGAGCTGATCGCACAGGTCGAGCACCGGGGGGAAGCCCGGGTCCTCGACCACCACCCGGCCGCCGAACCCGGTGAGCTGTTCCAGGGTGCGGCTGATCGCGTCGACCGCGCCGTCCACCACCGTCAGCCGGGGTGCGTGGAACGGCCAGGACGCCCGCAGCAGTCGCTCCAGTGGTTCGATCAGGGGCGAGCCGAGGTAGCTCTCGGTGGTGGCGGCAGGGGAGTGAGCGGCGACCCGGGCCAACGCGGGGCCCAACGGGGGCAGCAGCGTGGGGTCCGGGGTGCCGGTGGACAGGTCGAGCACCTCGCGGCGGGACTCGGCCCCGGTCTGCATCTCCCGGTAGCGCGGGGGCAGCCAGGCGGCCGGTTCGGGCAGCACCACGGTCCCGGCCCGGCCGCGGGACTCGACCAGCCCGACCGCGGCCAGCGCCTGCCAGGCGCCGGAGACGGTCGCCGGGCTGACCTGCAGGTCCACCGCCAGCGCCCGGACGGTGGGCAGCCGGTCCCCGGGCCGGAGCTCACCGCTGCGCACCAGCCGGGAGATGGCGGCGGCGATGCCCCGGGGGGTGCGGTCCTGAATGTGCCGGGCGACGTCCATGCCGGCCATCGTGCGGGTGCGAAACACCGGTGGAACCCGATCGCCGGAAAGGTTTACACCGGCGTCACGAACGTTCTCCGGGTCGAAACCGGGCGTCACGCCACGGAAATGTTCAACCCCCACAGTCACATTCCTCGCCGCCAGCTGGGGCGGCGGGCGAACTTCTCGAGAGGTGCTGACATGACAGTGCGGGTCGCGTTCACCCAGGCCACGTGGACCGGTGACAAGGAATCGATGATCCAGCTGCACGAGGACTGGACGCGTCAGGCGGCGGCCGAGGGTGCGCAGATCATCGGGTTCCAGGAGCTGTTCTACGGCCCGTACTTCGGCATCACGCAGGACACGGCGTACTACGACTACGCGGAGACGATCCCGGGTCCGACCACCGACCGGTTCAGTGCGCTGGCCAAGGAGCTGGGCATCGTGGTGGTGCTGCCGATCTACGAGGAGGACCAGCCGGGGGTGCTCTACAACACCGCGGTGGTGATCGACGCGGACGGCACCGTGCTGGGCTCCTACCGCAAGCACCACATCCCGCACCTGCCGAAGTTCTGGGAGAAGTTCTACTTCCGTCCCGGGAATCTGGGGTATCCGGTGTTCGAGACCGCGGTCGGGAAGATCGGGGTGAACATCTGCTACGACCGGCACTTCCCGGAGGGCTGGCGGGTGCTGGCGCTCAACGGTGCGGAGATCGTGTTCAACCCGAATGCGACCGCCCCGGGCATCTCGAACCGGTTGTGGGAGGTCGAGCAGCCCGCGGCCGCGGTGGCGAACGGGTACTTCGTGATCGCGAACAACCGGGTCGGGCTGGAGGACAACGAGTACGGGGACCAGGCGGTCGACTTCTACGGCTCGTCCTACGCGGTCGGCCCGGACGGGGAGTACATCGGCGAGGTCGGCTCCCGGACCGAGAACCAGCTGCTGATCCGGGACCTGGACCTGGAGCAGATGCGCACGGTGCGCGAGCGGTGGCAGTTCTTCCGCGACCGCCGCCCGGACGCCTACGGCCCCATCGTCGCGCCCTGAGCGGAGGAACAGCCATGACGACTCTGATCACCGGCGGCACCGTGGTCAACGCGACCGGGCGCGGTGCGGCCGATGTCCTGATCGACGGGGAGACCGTCGTCGCCCTGCTGACCCCGGGGTCGACGCTGCTGGGCACGGACCTGGCCCGCAGCGTGGACACCGTGATCGACGCGACCGGCAAGTACGTGATCCCGGGCGGGATCGACGCGCACACCCACATGGAGATGCCGTTCGGCGGGACGTTCGCCTCGGACACCTTCGAGACCGGGACGCGGGCGGCGGCCTGGGGCGGCACGACCACGATCGTGGACTTCGTGGTGCAGTACCCGGACCAGAACCCGGTGGAGCAGTTCGCGCTCTGGCAGGACAAGGCGGCCGGGAACTGCGCGATCGACTACGGCTTCCACCAGATCCTGTCCGACGTGCAGGACTCCTCCCTGCACGCGATGGACGAGCTGATCGCCGAGGGCGTGACCAGCTTCAAGCTGTTCATGGCCTACAAGGGGGTGTTCCTGTCCGACGACGGGCAGATCCTGCGGGCGATGCAGAAGGCGTCCGGCAACGGCGCGATGATCATGATGCACGCGGAGAACGGGTCGGTGATCGACACCCTGGTGCAGCAGCACCTGGCCCGCGGCGAGACCTCCCCGTACTACCACGGGATCTCCCGGCCCTGGCAGGCCGAGGAGGAGGCCACCCACCGGGCGATCATGCTCGCGGACCTGACCGGCGCGCCGCTGTACATCGTGCACGTGTCCGCCAAGCAGGCCGCCGAACAGATCGCCCTGGCCCGTGACCGCGGGCAGAACGTCTTCGGCGAGACCTGCCCGCAGTACCTGTACCTGTCGCTGGAGGAGCAGCTGGGCGCCCCGGGCTTCGAGGGCGCGAAGTGGGTGTGCTCCACCCCGCTGCGCTCGCGGGCCGAGGGCCACCAGCACCAGATGTGGAACTCCCTGCGCACCAACGACCTGCAGCTCGTGTCGACCGACCACTGCCCGTTCTGCATGAAGGACCAGAAGGAGATGGGCATCGGGGACTTCTCCAGGATCCCCAACGGCATCGGCTCGGTCGAGCACCGGATGGACCTGCTCTACCAGGGCGTGGTCACCGGCGAGATCTCGCTGGAACGGTGGGTGGAGATCTGCTGCACCACCCCGGCCCGGATGTTCGGCATGTACGGCCGGAAGGGGGTGCTGGCCCCGGGCGCGGACGCGGACGTGGTGATCTACGACCCGGCCGGGCACACGTCGATCGGCCTGAACAAGACCCACCACATGGCGATGGACTACTCCGCCTGGGAGGGCTTCGAGATCGACGGCCACGTGGACACCGTGCTGTCCCGCGGCCAGGTCGTCGTCGACGGCGGCGCCTTCCACGGCCGGGCCGGGCACGGGCGCTACGTCAAGCGCGGCCTGTCGCAGTACCTGATCTGAGAGGGGCGAACGCGATGGAATTCGGCGTCGTCATGCAGAACGACCCACCCGCCTCCCGGGTGGTGGACCTGGCCCGCGCGGCCGAGAACCACGGCTTCGACTACGTGTGGACCTTCGACTCCCACCTGCTCTGGCAGGAGCCCTTCGTGGTGTTCTCCCAGATCCTCGCGGCCACCCGCAAGGTCAAGGTCGGGCCGATGGTGACCAACCCGGCGACCCGGGACTGGACCGTGCTCGCCTCGTCCTTCGCCACCCTGAACGAGATGTTCGGCAACCGCACCGTGTGCGGGATCGGTCGCGGGGACTCCGCGGTGCGGACCCTGGCGGGCAAACCGTCGAACCTGGCGACTCTGCGCGAGGCGATCCACGTCATCCGCGAGCTCGGCAACTCCCGGGCGGTCGAGCACCACGGCCGCACCGTGCGCTTCCCGTGGTCCCGGGGCTCGGAGCTGGAGATGTGGGTCGCCGCCTACGGCCCGCTCGCGCTCAAGCTCACCGGTGAGGTGGGCGACGGGTTCATCCTGCAGCTGGCCGACCCGGACATCGCCGCCTGGATGATCAGGACGGTCCGCGACGCCGCCGAGGCCGCCGGGCGCGACCCCGACACGATCAAGTTCTGCGTCGCCGCCCCGATGTACGTCGGCGACGGCGACTCGCCGGCGGCCCGGGCCCACATGCGCGAGCAGTGCCGCTGGTTCGGCGGCATGGTCGGCAACCACGTCGCGGACATCGTCGCCAAGTACGGCCAGGGATCGTCCGTCCCGAAGGCGCTCACCGACTACATCGCCGGCCGCCAGGGCTACGACTACAACGAGCACGGCCGCGCCGGGAACTCGCACACCGCCTTCGTGCCGGACGACATCGTCGAACGCTTCTGCCTGCTCGGCTCCCCGCGAGAGCACGTGGAGAAGCTGACCGCGCTGCGCGACCTCGGCGTGACCCAGTTCGCCGGGTACCTCCAGCACGACAACAAGGACGAGACGCTGCGGATGTACGGCGAACGGATCATCCCCGCGATGGCCGAGACCGTGGTGGCCTCGGCATGAGAGCCCTGCGGCGGGTGGGGCTGGGCCTCGCTGCGGTGCTGCTGCTGGCGCTGCTCTGGGAGCTGGTCAAGGCGGTGGTGCCGGAGGACGGCTGGAGCATCGGCGACCTGCGGGTCCTGCCGCGCACCACCGACCTGGCCATGCCGCACGTGCCCGAGATGCTGTCCCGGCTGACTGACCCGCTGGCGGGGGCGAGCGCCGACCCGCTGTGGCTGGCGGTGCTGCGGGCCGGCGGCACCAGTCTGCGGATCGCGGCGGTGAGCTGGCTGATCGGGGTGGTGGTCGGCTTCGCCCTGGCGTTGCTGATGACCCGGTTCGCGCTGGCCCGCTCGGCGGTGCTGCCGTTGGTCGTGCTCAGCCAGACCGTGCCGCTGATCGCGCTGGCCCCGCTGGTGAAGGGCTGGGGCGCCAAGCTGGACCTCGGCGACGTCACCTGGCAGCCGTGGATGTCGGTGGCGGTGATCGCCAGCTACCTGGCGTTCTTCCCGGTCGCGGTCGGTGCGTTGCGCGGTCTGCGCTCGCCGGACGTCCTGCACGAGGAGCTGTTCACCGGCTTCGCGGCGAGCTGGACCCAGACCCTGGTCCGGCTCCGGCTGCCCGCCAGCGTGCCGCACCTGCTGCCCGCCCTCCGGCTGGCCGCCACCAGTGCCGTGCTCGGCGTGGTGGTCGCCGAGGTCTCCACCGGCATGCCCGGCGGGATCGGCCGGATGATCCTGGAGTTCGCCAACTTCGCCTCCTCCGACCCGGCCAAGCCCTGGGCGCCGATCTTCGGTGCCGTGCTGCTCGGTCTGGTGGCGGCGGGTGCGGTCGGCCTGATCGGCGTCGGCCTCGGCCGGTTCCGCCGGACGGAGGTGTCGGCATGACCACGGAATCCCTGCCCGCCGCGGCGGTGCACGTCGACGGGGTCGCCCGCGAGTTCGGTGCGGTGACCGCGCTGTCCGGCGTGGACCTGACGGTCGCCGCGGGGGAGTTCGTCTCGCTGATCGGCCCCTCCGGCTGCGGGAAGTCGACCCTGCTCCGGCTGATCGCCGACCTGGACCGGCCCACCGCCGGGAGCATCCAGGTGTTCGGCCGGTCGACCGAGCAGGCCCGGCTGGCGCACGACTACGGCATCGCGTTCCAGCAGGCCGGTCTGCTGCCCTGGCGCACGGTCCGGGCGAACATCGAGCTGCCGCTGTCCCTGCACGGGGTGGGGCGCGCCGGTCGCCGGGAACGCGCCACCGAGATGCTGGACCTGGTCGGGCTGACCGAGTTCGCCGACCACTTCCCGGACCAGCTGTCCGGTGGCATGCAGCAGCGGGTGGCGATCGCCCGGGCACTGGCCGAGCGGCCGAGTCTGCTGCTGATGGACGAGCCGTTCGGCGCGCTGGACGAGATGACCCGGGAACGGCTGCAGTCCGAGCTGGTCCGGATCTGCGCGGAGACCCGGGCCGCGGTGGTGTTCGTCACCCACTCGATCCCGGAGGCGGTCTTCCTCTCCGACCGGGTGGTGGTGATGTCCCCGCGACCGGGGCGGATCGCGGAGGTGGTGGACGTCCGGCTCGGGGACGGGTCCCGGAACGACGCGCTGCGGGAGGACCGGGCGTACTTCGAGGCGGTGACCGCGGTACGCGAGGCGCTGCACGGCGGCGCCGCGACGGGGCTGCGCGGGGTGGAGACCCGGTGACGGCGGCGACGGCCACCCGGGCCGGCCTGGTCACCCGGTGGTCCCATCTGCTCGCCCCGGTGGTGCTGTTCGGCCTGCTGATCGCCGCCTGGCAGCTCGTGGTGGAGCTGGCGGATCTCCCGGCGTTCCTGCTGCCCAGCCCGGCGGCGATCGTCGACGAGTTCACCGCCTTCTGGCCGACCATCTCCGGCGCGGCGGTCGTCACCGGCACGAACGCGCTGGTCGGTCTGGTGGCCGGTGCGCTGGTCGGCATCGCCGGTGCGGTGGTCGCGGCGTCGTCGCGGATCGTCGACGCGCTGCTCGCCCCGCTGGTCGCCGGGCTGGCGGTGGTGCCGATCGTGGCGCTGGCCCCGGTGCTCTACACGATGTACGGCGCGTCGGCCGAGACCGGGCGGCAGATCGTGGTGGCCGTCGCGGTCGCGGTGCCGGTGTTCGTGAACACGCTGCGTGGCCTGCGCCAGGTGCGGCCGGTGCACCGTGACCTGATGCGGGCGCTCGGGGCGACCCCGCGTCAGGTGACCCGCCAGGTGACGGTCCCCACCGCGCTGCCCTTCGTGCTCACCGGGCTGCGACTGGCGTCGTCCCTGGCGGTGATCTCCGCGATCGTCGCCGAGTACTTCGGCGGGCCGCGCACCGGCATCGGCTCGTTCATCACCACCGCCGCGGCGGGCAGCAACTACGCCCGGGCCTGGGCCTACGTGCTGGGCGGCGTGCTGGTCGGCCTGCTGTTCTACCTCGCCACCTCCGCCCTGGAGCGGTGGGGCGTGCCCGGACCCCGGCGTCGTTGACGTCCGGCCCCCTGCTCGCCGACGTCGTCGGGCATCCTCTGGCAGCTCGTGAAGGAGAGACCATGCGCAAGAGATTGACGGTGACGGCGGCGGGGCTCGTGGCCGCCCTCGCCCTGGCGGGGTGTTCCGGCGGCGATGCCGAGGAGTCCGCGACCGAGTCGGGCGGCTCCGGCGACCTCACTCCGGTGAAGCTGCAACTGCAATGGCTGACCCAGGCCCAGTTCTCCGGCTACTACGCCGCACTGGACCAGGGCTACTACGAGGACGCCGGTCTGGACGTGGAGATCCTGCCCTCCGGCGGCGACATCGTGCCGCAGGACGCCCTGGCCAACGGGGAGGTCGACTACGCGGTCGCCTGGGTGCCCAAGGTGCTCGGCTCGATCGAGCAGGGCGCGGACATCACCAACGTGGCGCAGATCTTCGAGCGGTCCGCCACCCTGCAGGTCTCCTTCGCCGACGCCGGGATCGACTCGGCGGCGGACCTGGAGGGCAAGACCATCGGCTCCTGGGGCTACGGCAACGAGTGGGAGCTGTTCGCCGGGCTGAACAAGGCGGGCGTGACCGACTACCAGATCGTGCAGCAGGCCTTCGACATGAATGCCTTCCTGGCCGGGGACATCGACGCCGCCCAGGCGATGACCTACAACGAGTACGCCCAGCTGCTGGAGGCGGAGAACCCGGAGACCGGCGAGCTCTACCAGCCGGAGGACTTCTCGGTGATCGACTGGAACGACGAGGGCACCGCCATGCTCCAGGACGCGATCTGGGCGGACGCGGGCCGGCTCGCGGACGACCCGGACTACGCCGACACCACGGTGGCCTTCCTCAAGGCGACCATCCAGGGCTGGATCTACGCCCGGGACAATCCGCAGGAGGCCGCGGACATCGTCACCGCCGCCGGGTCGACCCTCGGCACCAGCCACCAGCTGTGGATGACCAACGAGGTCAACAAGCTGATCTGGCCGTCCACCAGCGGCGGCATCGGCCTGATCGACCCGGACGCCTGGGACGCCACCGTCGCGATGGCGATGGAGACCTCCAACGAGACCGGCGCGACCATCATCAGCGCCGAGCCGCCGGAGACCGCCTACACCAACGAGTACGTCCAGCAGGCCCTGGACGAGCTCACCGCCGACGGTGTCGACACCACCGGCGAGGACTTCACCCCGATCGACGTCGAGCTCCAGCCCGGCGGCAA
>NZ_JANZKP010000024.1 GCF_025642745.1 Cellulomonas sp. RIT-PI-Y | reverse complement strand
TGCTGAGTTCGGTACCTCGGCGACCGAACTCGCCGCAGAAGTACCGAACTCGCCACAGGAAGCCACCCCCCTGCCAGGCGTCCAACGACCGGCGCCGCCTCAGCCGATCGGCACCTCTGCCGATCGGGACCTCAGTCGACCGGCGGTGCAGGCGGTCGGCAGCGCAGCACCTCGAACTCCGCGTCCCCCGCGAACGGCAGCTCGCCCGCGGCCCACGGCACCAGCACGGTCGACCGCCGGCGCACCGCCAGCTCCCCCACCGTCCCCGCGCCCGCGGTCACCACCAGCACCGCGAACCCGGCGTCCCACCGCCCGGACCCCGTCGCGCGCTCCACCCGGAAGAACTCCGCCGCCCGGGGCAGCAGATCCCCGACCTCCCCGGACCGGGCACCGCGCAGCGCCTCGATCTCCCCGACCGTCCACGCCCGACGGTCCACCGCGGTCAGCGCGGTGTCGAAGCCCAGGCCCAGGTGACCGTCGCGGGCGCCGTCGATGGCGAATCCGGTCCACTCGGCCAGGATCGACAGATCCGTGGGCTCCTGGAGCTCGACCACGAACGCCCCGGCGCCGATGGCGTGCAGCAGACCGGCCGGGACCAGCACCGCATCACCGGGTTCCAGGTCCAGGGTGTGCAGCGCGTCGAGCATCGCCGCGGTGTCCTGCCGCTCGACCCAGTCGGCCAGCTCGGCGGCGGAGACCTCCCGGCGGAATCCGAGGTGCACCGGCGCGGCGGTCAGCGCGATCCACGCCTCGGTCTTGCCGTGCGCCAGCCCCAGGTGCTGCCCGGCGAATCCGGCATCCGGGTGTCCGTGCACGGGCAGTCGCTCCCCCGCGTCCAGCAGCTTCACCAGCAGCCCGGTGTCGGCACCGGTCGCCGCCGCCTGGTCGGGCCCGAGCCAGCCGACCGGATCCGCCCGGACCGCGTCGCGCAACAGTCGGCCGTCGGGCAGCCGGGTCAGCCCGAGCACGGATTCGCCGAACAGCGTGGTGGTCGACCCCACCCAGTCCTCCGGCACGTGGTCGCCCACGGCCGGTCCACCTGAGGGGCCGCGGAACGCGGCGATGCGTGCGCCACCGGCGTAGAACCGGTCGGCGGGCTGGTGCGCGGGCAGCGGCACCGGTCGACCTGGTGCGTGCGGGGACGGGGTCATCCGTGCTCCTCCTGCCCGGCGTCCGCCGGGACGATCTCGACCGCGACCGCGGTCCGCCATTCTTCGCCGGGTCCGAGCACCGGCGCTCCGCCGAACGACCCGTCGCGCTCCGGGCCGAACAACGGGGCGTTCGTCGGCTCGACCCCGAGCACCCATGCGCCGCGCTCCGGCCAGGCCCACGTGCACAGCCGGGGAAGTGTCGGAGCGGTCCAGTCGACGACCATCCGGGGACCGGCGGCGGGCTCCAGCACCGCCCGCGAGCGCCCGTCCGGGTCGACCCGGACCGCTCGGTGCTCCGCGACGACCGCATCCGCGGTGCAGGAGGGGTCGGGCATCGCGAGCGGGTCGCGGCCGGGCGGCAGGGGTTCGCGCAGCCGAGTGGTCACCGGCCCGTCGGAGCCGCCGAGGACCAGCCGGGCGTCCGGCGCCAGCAACGGCGCGCCGAGGTTCACGTGGTAGAGCAGCGGCACGCCGACCGGGGCGTTGCCGTCGTTGCGGATCACGTCCCGGACCTCGACCCGCGCCCGGCCGGTCCGGGCGACGACCTCGCGGTGCACGGTCAGGCGGGTGCCGTACAGGGTGGTGTGACCGATCACGCCGGAGACGTGCACCTCGACCTCGTCGGCGACCTCCGCCCGCCACCAGCGCACCTCGGTCGCCGGGGTGTGATGGTGGCTGCCGTGCTGTCCAGCCGTGGCGGTCGGCGGCCCGATGTTCTCCGGCCCGCAGGTGACCAGCAGTCCGCCGAGGAACCGCTGCTCCCAGTCGTGACCCGGCCCCGGGTCGACCCGGTGCGGTGAGCGCCAGGCGATCGGCACCCCACTCCACCAGGCCGCGCCGAGGTCCAACCCGTGATCGGGTCGCAGGTCGAGGGACAGGCCGTCCAGCAGCCGGAGCTGGATCAGCCGCTCTCCGCCGGGCGTGCGGACCTCCTGCACGTCGGCCACCGATTCCGGCAGCGTCACCAGACCGTCGCGCAGCAGCTCCCTCGCCGTCGGGCTCATCGGCGGGCCAGCGCGGACAGGAAGCCGCCGACGAAGGTGTCGCCCAGTCCGATCGTCGTCGGCCGGGGCACGTCGAGCTGGTGAGCGGGTTCGACCACCACCGCCGGGGCGACGCCGGCCAGTCGCTCGGCCAGTCCCGAGCCCAGCGGCCCGGGCTCCCGGTCGGCGATCGCGCGGTATTGCTCCGCGGTGAAGTCGTCGCCGTGCGCGTACCGGGTCCCGGCCGCCACGATCCCGCCCCGCAGCGCCGCACGGAGCTCGGCGGCCCGCTCCCCCTCGGCCAGCGCCCAGTGCTGGGTGTGCAGCACGAGAGTGCGCGCGGGCACCACCGCCCGCAACGCCAGCAGCGCGCCGGCGACGTCCTCGGCGTCCAGCAGGTCCACCGGCCGACCGATCCAGGCCTGCCACTCGTCCTCGTTCATCGCCCACACGTCCACCCGCGGCGCCAGTGCGTCCCGCACCGCGGCGGTGAGGGCGGGCACGTGGTACCCCGCGTCCTCGAAGTACACGAAGCCGGCGGGCGGGAGCCGGTCCAGGTCGGCGGTCAACGTGCCCAGTCGGTCGGCGAGCACCGCCGGGTCCTGGATCACGTTGAACCCGGACAGCAGCACCACGTCCGCGGCGGCCAGCTCGTCGCCGAGCGCCGGGTCGAGCACCAGCTCCCGGTTCGGTGGGTCGTTGACGTAGATCAGCCGGTTCGCCCGGGCCGCCACCACCTCGATCCCGCCCACCGGCACCGTGGCGCCGGACGGGAACTGCACGATCAGGTGCGGGTCGGTGCTGTCGCGGTCGGCGGAGCACAGGTACTCGGTGCCGGCCGGCAGCAGGCGCCGGACGTCGTCGTCGATGCTGACCAGGTGCACCAGGGCGGGCAGACCGAACCGCTCCAGCACCATCGCGGCCCGGACGCAGGTGCCGCCGAGCGTGATCCGCCGGTCGAACCGCGCCGCGAAGTCCGCGAGGATCCGGGAGGACGCCACGAACCGCTCACCGCCGGACCCGCTCCGGAGGAAGCCCAGCAGCGAGCACAGCAGGTCCCGCTCGCTGTCGATGCTCCGTCCCGGGTCGAGCTCGTCCGGCCGGATCCCCCACCGCGCGGCGAGCGAGCCGAGCAGCTCCGGGTCCCACCCGATCTCGTAGTCGACGGTGCCACCCAGCCCCAGCACATAGCGCGTGCCCATCCGCACTGCCCCTTCGCCTCGCGGTCCCGGGCCCACCGACTCCGGCGGGCCCGGGAGCGGTGATCAGTACAGGTCCGCGCGTCCGGCCGCGTCGAACAGCTCGATCTTGTGCGCGGCGACCTCGTTCATCGCCTCGATCGCCGGGGGCTGGATCGTGTTCGGCTCGCGCAGCGTCGGGTCGGCCAGCACCTCGCGCATCCGGTCGTGGTAAGCGACCTTGATGTCGCTGGAGATGTTCACCTTGTTGACGCCGAGCTTCACCGCCCGGCCGATCTCCTCGTCCGGGTTGGCCGATCCGCCGTGCAGCACCAGCGGGATCGGCAGCCGGGACTTGAGCTCCTGCAGCAGGTCGAGCTTGAGCTCCGGCTTGAGGCCCTTGGGGTAGAGCCCGTGCGCGGTGCCGATCGCCACCGCGAGCGAGTCCACCCCGGTGCGCCGGACGAAGTCCTCGGCCTGGTCCGGGTCGGTGTAGATGATGTCGGAGACCGCGACACCGGCCTCGGCCTGCTCGTCCAGCTTGCCGATGGTGCCCAACTCGCCCTCGACCGACAGGCCCACCGCGTGCGCGGCCTCGGCCACCCGGGCGGTCAGGGCGACGTTCTCCTCGTAAGGCAGCATCGACCCGTCGATCATCACCGACGTGAAGCCGATCTGGATCGCGGTCAGGATCTGCTCGTAGGTGCCGCCGTGGTCCCAGTGGATCGTCACCGGCACGCTCGACGTGTGCGCCCGCTGCACGATCGCGGCGAGCAGGTCGTGGCCGATGTGGCTGACCTCGTCCGGGTGGATCGCGACGATCAGCGGCGAGCGACGCTGCTCGGAGACCTCGATGATCCCCGTGAACATCGCCCAGTCGCTGATGTTGAACGCCGGTACCGCGAAGCTGTGCTCGTTCGCGACCGCCAGCAGGTCCGCGCCGTTCATCAACATGGGGTGACTCCTTCGTGTGTGTGGTCGTCGTGCGGAAGCTGCGCGCGGGTCAGACCTTGACCGCGCCTGCCGTCATCCCACCGATGAAATACCGCTGGAAGAACAGGAACAGAATGAGGACGGGAATACACCCGAGGATGCTCATGGCCATCATCTCGTTCCATTCGTACGAGTGCTGGCCCATGAGGAGCTGGATGCCGATCGGCACCGTGCGCATGTTCTCGGTCCGCGTCAGGGTCAGCGCGAACAGGAATTCGTTCCACGCGATCATGAACGTGTAGATCCCCACGGAGACGAGCCCGGGCACCGAGATCGGCACGAGAATGCGCCACAGGGCGGTCATCGGACCGGCGCCGTCGACCTTGACGGCCTCGTCCAGTTCCCGCGGCAGCGTGTTGAAGTACCCGGTCATCATGATGATCGCGTAGGGCAGCGTGAACACCATGTAGGTGAGGATCAGACCCGGGTAGGTGTTGTAGAGCCCGAGGCCGACGACCAGCCCGAAGTACGGGATCAGCAGGGTGATCGGCGGCACGGCCTGCACCGACACGATCACGATGTTGATCACGCGCTTGCCGGCGAACTCATACCGGCTGAACGCGTAGGCGGCCAGGACGGCGACCACCAGGGTGAGCAGCGTGACGCTCAGCGCCACCAGGTAGCTATTGCCGAAGAACCGCAGCTTCACCGGGTCGGTGAGGATCGTGGTGTACGCGTCGAGGGAGAAGCCGGGGGTCACCAGCCGGGGCGGCGTGGCGAAGATCTCCGGGTTCGATTTGAACGAGCTGGCCAGCATCCACAGCACCGGCAGGCCGGAGAACAACGCGCCCACCGTCAGGGCGGCCAGCAGGGCGGTCTTCTGGCCGCGCTTGCCGGGCGGACGTCGCCGCGGCGGACCGACGTCGATGCGGGCGGAATTCTGGACGACAATGGCCATGATCAGTCCCGCGCTTTCTGGTGTCGGACGTAGAAGAATGCGATCACCATCGACAGCAGCAGCACGATCACCGCGGCGGCGGACGCCACGGAGAACTCGTACCGACTGAAGGCGAGCTTGTAGGTGAAGGTGCTCAGCATCTCGGTGGCATTGATCGGGCCGCCGCCGGTGGTCATCCAGATCAGCGCGAACTGCTGGGTGGTCCAGATGAAGTCCAGCAGCGCCATCGACACGATGATCGGCCGCAGCTGCGGGAGGGTGACGTTCCGGAACTGCTGCCAGGGGGTGGCGCCGTCGACCCGCGCCGCCTCGTACAGGTCGCGGGGGATGCCCTGCAGCCCGGCCAGCAGGCTGATCATGAAGAACGGGTAGCCGGCCCAGACGTTGATGAAGGTCACCGCCGCGAGCGCGGTGCTCGGGTCCGCCAGCCACTCGGTCTGACCGCCGGTCAGCCCGACCGAGCCGAGCAGGTAGTTGATCACGCCGTTCGGGTTGAGCAGCAGCCGCCACAGCACCGCGATGATCGCCACCGTGAACAGCCAGGGCAGCACGTAGATCACCCGGAACGCCGCCTTGACCCGGTGACTGAGCAGCGGGGTGTTGAGCAGCATCGCGAAGCCCAGGCCGAGCCCGAAGTGTGCGACGACGCTGGTGCCGGTGAACACCAGGGTGTTGCGCACCGCGGTGTAGAACACCGGATCGGTCAGGACCTCGAGGTAGTTGTCGAATCCGACGAAGGTCGAGTCCTTGGTGGTGATCACGCCGTTGAGCAGCGAGTACCAGATCACCATCACGATCGGCGTGAGCATGAGGATCGCCATCAGCACACCGGTGGGTGTGAGGAAGGCGTAGGGCGTCAGCCGGCGCCGCAGCCGGGCCAGACCCGGTCGTGCGGGCTGCTGCCGTGGGGTGGTGACCTGCCCGAGTGCCACGGGCCGGTCGACGTGCGAGAGCATCACGGTCGTCTCCTTCACCAGCGTGCCGGGCGACGTGCGCCGCCGCCCGGCACGGGCCGTCATCGGGCGCCTAGAACTCGCTCTCCCACGACTTCTGCGCGTTCGCGAGCAGGTCGTCCACGCTCTGGTCGCCGTTCAGCGTGCGTTGCAGCTGCTCGCCGAACTGGCGCATCAGCTCCTCCGCGACCGGCAGCCCGGTGAACTCGTTGGCCGGGTAGCCGTCCTGGTAGATCTCGAACGCGGTGGCGAACAGTTCGTCGTCCTCGACGAAGTCCGGCACCGACGCGGTGTTCCCCGGGAACGCGTTCGCCGTCGAGGACAGCTCGGCGTTGACGTCCTCGCCCATCAGGAACTCGACCAGCTTCATCGCCTCGGCCTGGTGCTCGGAGTTCTGGGCGACGCCGATGCCCCAGGAGGCGTAGGGGATGCCCCGCTCGCCGTCGTAGCCGTCCTCGGCCGGGATCGCCGAGATCGAGAAGTGCAGGTCGGGGTTCGCCTCCTGGATCGTGGTGACGTGCGCGAGGGAGTCGATCATCATGCCGACCCGGCCGTTGGAGAACTCCTCGACCTTGTCCTGCTCCTTCATGGTGAACGAGCCCGGCGCGACCACGCCGTCGTCCCAGAGGTCGGCGACGAACTGCACGCCGCTGGCCACGTCGGGGTTGCCGGTGAGCGCCGGCTGGCCGTCCTCCAGCATCGAACCGCCGGAGGCCCAGACCCAGGACATCACGTCGTTCTGCACGCCGTTGGGCGCCTCCAGCGACAGCGGCAGCACCCACCCGTAGGTGTTGTCGCCGAGCGCGGTGACCGCCTCCGCCGCGTCCGCGAACTCCGTCCGGGTGCTGGGCGGAGCGCTCACCCCGGCCTGCCCGAGCAGGTCGTCGTTGGTGAACATCGGATACACGAAGTTGATCACCGGGATCATGTAGGTGCTGCCGTCGACCTGCACCTGGCTGACCAGCTGGCTGTCGTCGAATCCGTCTTCCGCCATCAGGGCGGACAGATCGGCGATCGATCCCTGCTTCGCGAAGTCGTTGACCCAGGCGCCGTCCAGCCCGACCACGTCGGACATGGTCCCGGCCGCGGCCCCGGCGAGCACCTGCTCCTTGGTGGAGGCGTAGGGCCCGCTCAGCAGGTCCACCGTGATCCCCGGGTTCTCCTCCTCGAACTGGTCCATCAGCGCGCGGAGGGCGCCGTCCGGCAGCTCCGGCTCCCACCACTGCGCGAACTCGAGGGTCACGTCTCCCCCGTCCGATCCACCCGCGGCGTCGCCACCACCACCGCATGCGGTCAGCACCAGGGCCGCGGCCCCGACCACTGCACCGACTGCTGCCCCACGACGCTTCCGAGCTCCGTTGCTCATGGCTCTCCCTCCAGTGCCGCTTCTTGCGGCTGGGTGCGCATCTTTGCGTGTTTGAGCACGCTAGTGCGGCATCTGGGCGCGGTCAACCCCCGTGATCATGCTGTTACGCCCGATTTGACCTCGGGAACTCGCGGTTTTGTGCTAGAAGTGTCTGCATGTCGAGTCCGGACGCCAGCCCCCGCCGCCTGCCCGCCGGTCGCAAGGCCGAGCTGGCGGCCTTCGTCACCGACTCCGGTGAGGTCACGGTCGCCCAGCTCGCCGAGCGGTTCGAGGTCTCCGCGGACACCATCCGGCGCGATCTCGACCAGCTGGACACCGAGGGAGTCCTGGTCCGCACCCACGGCGGCGCGGTCGGCCTGGCCGCGGCCCCCCGCCCGAACACCGAGCTGGACGTGCGGATGCGCCTGCAGACCCACGCCAAGGAGCAGATCGGCAGCCTCGCCGCGGGACTGGTGCGCGACGGCCAGGCGATCATCGTCAACGCCGGGACCACCGCTCTGGCCACCATCCGCGCGCTCTCGGACCACCGGGACCTCACGGTGGCCACCAACAGCCTGCGCGGCGCCACCGAGCTGAACCCGGTCACCTACCGCGACCTGTACGTGTTCGGCGGCGCGGTCCGGATCACCGACCAGGCCACCCTCGGCCCGGTGCGCTTCCCGTCCTGGAACCAGCCGGAGGTCGACATCCGCTGCGACCTGGCCCTGATCGGCGTCGGGGCGGTCTCCCCGGACGTCGGCTACTCCACCAGCAACCTGGTGGAGGCCTCGATGATGAGCGAGATGATGGAGCGCGCCGACACCGTCGCGATCCTGGCGGACTCCTCCAAGTTCAGCCGACGGCTGTTCGCGCAGATCGCCACGCTCGACCGGGCGGACTACCTGGTCACCGACTCCGCCCCGCCCACCGACCTGCGGCGCGCGCTGGACGAGGCCGGGGTGGAGGTCCTGCTGCCGCCCGCCTGACGCTGCGGCTCAGCCGACCCCGCCCACCGACGTGCACACCCGGTCGGAGCAGCCCCCGCCTGCGCGGCCGGCGCCCCGGCGTCACCCGATCAACGGTCCGCCGAGCTTCCAGTACCCGAGGAAGGAGACCTGCTCCTTGGGCAGGCCGAGCTCCGCGGTCAGGTGGCGCCGGATCCGCGCACTCGCGGTCGCCTCCCCCGCGATCCAGGCGTAGAACCCCGGATCGGCGACCGCGGCCGCCCCGTCGGCCACACCCCAGTCGCGAGCCGCCCGCTCCAGCGCCGCACCCGCGATCTCCGCCCGGTCCACCACCCGCACCCGAGCCCCCACGGGGCGTCGCGGCAGGACGTCGTCCGCGCGGTCCTCCAGTTCGAGCAGCACCTCGGCCGCGACCTCCGGCTCGAGCGAGGCGAGGATGTTCGCGATCGCGGGCAGCGCCGACTCGTCGCCGACCAGGAGGACCCGCCGGGTCGGCACCGGCGGCGCGTAGTGCAGGCCGTACCCGGTGAACCCCATCCGGACATCCGGCCCGGTGATCGCCAGACGGTCGCCGGGAGCACAGCCCAGGGCCCACGCCGATGCGGGGCCTGGCGGCTCGTGCAGGAACAGGTCGACGTCGATCTCCCCCTCCCCGGGCCGGATCGCCGCCGGGGTGTAGGTCCGCAGCACGTTCCGCTCGCCCTCGGGCAACGCCTTCCAGCGCGCGTACCACTCGCGCGGATGCGGGGTCGGCTCGGCGAGCAGCCCGAACTCCGGGGTGCTCCCGTCCGGCATCGGCAGCACCAGTTTGATCCGCTGGTCGAGTCCCCACGGCGCGAAGTCGCGCAGGGCGTCCCCGGCGAGCGTGACCCGGAGGAACCCGGGCGACAGCCGCCGGGTGCGCGCCACCGTGACCGGGAACGCGCTGTACTCCCAGGGCCGGTCCGCGGCGGTCACCGGGTCGGCTCCTGGACCGGCACCCGGCGCGGCACGACCAGGGGCCCGCCGGTGATCGGGTCCTCGATCACCACGTTCGGCAGGCCGTAGATCTCCTGCACCCACGCGCTGGTCACCACCTCGGCGGGAGCGCCGGTGGTGAGCACCCGCCCGCCGCGCATCGCGATGATGTGGTCGGCGTACCGGGCGGCCTGGTTGAGGTCGTGCAGCACGGCGACGATCGTCCGCCCACCGCGGTTGAGGTGCGCGAACAGCTCCATCAGGTCGACCTGGTGGGCGATGTCCAGGAAGGTGGTCGGCTCGTCCAGCAGCAGCAGATCGGTCTGCTGGGCGAGGACCATCGCGACCCAGACCCGCTGGCGCTGGCCGCCGGACAACGCGTCCACCCGCCGGGGGGCGAGCTCCCGGGTGCCGGTCGCGTCCAGCGCGTCCTGCACCGCCGCCTCGTCGTCGTCGGACCACTGCCGCAGCAGCCCCTGGTGCGGGTACCGGCCCCGCCCGACCAGGTCCGCCACGGTGATCCCCTCCGGGGCGATCGCGGTCTGCGGCAGGAGGCCGAGCCGCTTGGCGACGTCCTTGGCCGGCCGGCTGGTGATCTCCTTGCCGTCCAGCACGATCCGGCCGGACGCCGGGGTGAGCAGCCGGGACAGACCGCGCAGCAGCGTCGACTTCCCGCACGCATTGGGGCCGATGATCGCGGTGAACGACCCGTCCGGGATCGTCGTGGTCAGGTCGGCCAGGATCGGATCGCCGTCGTAGCCGAGCGTGACCCGATCGGCATGCAGACGGTCGTGGTGGTCGGGGACGAGGGGGTCAGGCACGGCGACGGATCTCCCGGAACAGAGTGAGGACGAGGTAGAGCCCGCCCACGGACACGGTGACCACGCCCACCGGCAGCGTCACCGGCAGCACGTGCTGCGCGACCAGGTCCGAGCCGAGGAGCAGCACGACACCGACCAGGCCGGAGAGGACCAGGGACAGGGAGGGCGAGCGGGCGAGCCGGCGGGCCACCTGCGGAGCCGCCAGTGCGACGAACGCGACCGGGCCGATCACCGCGGTCGAGATCGACACCAGCCCGACGCCGAGCAGGAGGGCGAGCGTCCGCACCGCACCCGGCCGGGCGCCGGTGGCGGTCGCCAGGTCGTCGCCGAGCTCCAGCTGCCGCAGCCGCGGACCGATCACCAGCAGGACGAGCAGCAGCGGGACCCCGGCCAGGACCGCTCCGGCGACCGGCGGCCCGGCGACCCCGTTCAGGCTGCCCGCACCCCACGCCGAGGCGAACATCGCCGTCTCCAGCTCGATCTCCAGCAGCATCCAGGTGTTCAGCGAGGCCAGCATCGCGGCCACGCCGATGCCCACCACGATCAGCCGGAACCCCTGCACCCCGCCGCGTCGCGCCAGCGCCCAGATCAGCGCGGCGGTGGCCATGCCGCCCAGCACGGCGCCCGCGGTCATCACCGGCCAGGTCGCGGACAGCAGCACCGTCGTCAGCAGCATCCCGGTGAAGGCGCCGTTGGACAGGCCGAGCACATCGGGACTGGCCAACGGGTTGCGGGTCACGGTCTGGAACAGCGCACCGGCCACCGCCAGGAACCCGCCCAGCACGATCGCGGCGCCGGTCCGCGGCAGCCGCCACTGCATCACCACGGTCCGGTCCAGACCCTCGCCCCCGCCGAGCAGCACCCGCAGCACCGCCGACGGACTGAGCGGATAGGTGCCGAGCCCGAGCGCCAGCACGCCGAGCACGCCGATCGCCAGCACCAGCAGCACGCCCACCAGCACACTGCGCGCGCGCAGGCTGATCGTCGACCCGCCGACCCGGACGGTCATCCGCCGATAGCCGACGTCCACCGGGACCCGGGCGGTCGCGGGGGCGGTCACAGCGCGCTCGCCGTCCGCCGGCGGACCAGCACGATCAGCACCGGCGCGCCGACCAGGGCGGTCACGACACCCACCGGGATCTCGGCCGGCGCGATCAGCACCCGCCCGACCACGTCCGACAGCAGCACGATCACCGGGGCCAGCACGACGGAGCCGATCAGGATCCGGCGCTGGTCGACCCCCGCCACCCAGCGGACCACGTGCGGCACCATCAACCCGATGAAGGAGATCGGTCCCGCGAGTGCGGTGGCCGTCCCCGCCAGCACGGTCACCACCACGACCGCACCGGCCCGGATCACGCGGAGGTTCGCGCCCTGGGACCGCGCCACGTCGTCACCGAGGGCGAGCGCGTCGAGTCCGGGCGCGAGCACCGTCGCCGCGATCAGCGCGAGACCGATCAGGACGGCCGCCGGGACCAGCACGTCGAACCCGCGGCCGAGCAACGAGCCCGCGTTCCAGGACCGCATCTGGGCGAACGCGTCCGGGTCGCTGAGGGTCAGACCGGTGGTCAGCCCGGAGAACACCGCTCCCAGGGCCACCCCGGCCAGGGTCAGCCGGACCGGGTCGGCGGCTCCTCGGCCCGCCGACCCGATCAGGTACACCGCGACCGTCACCACGAAGGCGCCGAGGAACGCCAGCCCCACCACGGAGGTCAGGCTGCGCAGCCCGAGGAAGGCCACCCCGAGCGCGACCGCGAAGGCGGCCCCCGCGTTCACCCCGAGGATCCCCGGGTCGGCGAGCGGGTTGCGGGTGAACGCCTGGATCACCGCGCCCGCCGCACCGAGCGCCGCACCGACCACCAGCCCGGCGAGCGTCCGCGGCACCCGCAGATCGAGCACCACGTACCGGGCCTCCGCCGTCCCGCCGCCGCGCAGCACCTCCAGCACGGCGTGCGGGGACAGCGAGTTCGACCCCACCATCAGGGAGAGCCCCACCGCGACCACCAGCACGCCGGCCAGGACGGCCAGCCCCACGGCGAACCGCCCGAGCCCCGCCGGCTGTCCGGCGCTCACTGCTGGTCGGCGAGGAACCGCTCGATGTCGTCGAGCACGAGGGCCCCGCCCCGGGGACCGACCCCCGACACCCAGTAGCTGGTGTCCACCAGGGTCACCGACGGGAAGTCGGCGCTGTTCTCGGTGATCGCCGCCGGGATCGTGCTGGGGTCGTCGACGTCAGCCGTCGTCACGAACACGTAGTCGGCCTTCGCCGCGAGGATGTTCTCCGGCGACAGGTCGGCCTGCAGGCCGTCCTCCCACTCCTGGTCGGGGATGGTCAGGCCCACGCACTCCAGCGCACCGCCGCCGAACGAGGTCGGCCCGTACAGGCTCAGCGTCGTCTCGTCCCGCGGCCGGATCAGGTTCACCGTCTTGCCGTCCACGTCGAACTCGTCCGCGATCTCCGCGCACCGCTGGTCGAATCCGTCCACCAGCTCCTGCGCCTCGTCACGCTGGTTGAGCGCCTCCCCGACCAGCAGCACGTTCTCCCGCCACGGGTCGGCCTGCGTCGCCATGAACACGGTCGGCGCGATCGACGACAGCTGGTCGTAGAGCTTCGAGTGCCGCGACTCCGTGCCCAGGATCAGGTCCGGCTGCAACGCCGCGATCGCCTCCAGGTCCGGCTCCGGCACGGTGCCCACCGGCTCGACTCCGTCCACGTCCAGGTACTCCGGGATGCCCGCCACATTGCTCGCCACTGCCGCACCCACCGGCGTCACGCCCAGGGCCACCGCGGTGTCCAGCTCGACCGGTTCCAGGACCACCACGCGCTGCGGGTCGTCCGGCACCTCGGTGGTGCCGCGTGCGTGCTCCACCTCGTGCGTCGCGGACGTGGCCTGCGCGGACGCCGTCTGCTCCGCGCTGGAATCGGCCGAGCATCCGGCCAGGACGACCACCGCGGCGAGGGATGCGGCACCGAGTGCCACCACCCGCCGAGCCGGGGAAACGCGCATGGAGCAGTCCTCTTTCCGTGTCGGGGAACCGGACCGCCCACGACGGCCAGGCAAGGAATGCCTACCCTAACCTGACCGGGACAAACGGTGAGAAACCGCCACGGACCGAGCGGTGGGGGCCGGGAACGACGAAGGCCCCGCCGGAGCGGGGCCTTCGCCGTTGTTCGAGGGTGGGCCTGGCATCGTGCCTTGCGAGCGAGCCCTCTGCGCCACCTGCACCCTGGTGCCAGGAGAGAGCGCTCGTGTTTTTGCCCGATTCGGTCGGATCGCCGTCCTGGGTCGGCTTCTGTCACGTTGGCTCGTGGCGGCGGTCACGGTCTAGTGCGAGCAGGTTCTCTTGTGCGCGTGTGAGACGGTCACTATCGGCTTCCGACCACGAAGTGCGACGCCGCGCGACCGCGGGCGGTCGCACGGAAGAAGCGGCGACGCTACGGCGCGCATATCGGGACCCGGTAGCAAGGACGCGTGCCGGCGCCGGGGAGTCCGGCCAGGTGATGAGGAGGTACTCCTCATGCGGTTCGGTCGTGGTGAGGTCGAACTGCATGTCGCGGTGTCGAGCGTGAGCTCGCAACCGAAATGACGCGGCCCCTGGGGGGTTGAGCGCGGCACCTGCAGGGTCATCTGCGTACGGTCCGGCTACCACAACGAGGTCAGCGACAGCGCGGCAGCTGACCTCGACGACGTCTTCCCATCCGTCCGCCACCTCGACCGGCGGCCGGTCGACGTGCTGAACGGTGATGTTCACGGGGCCGGACACGATGCCGGTCAGGATCCGTGGTGCGGCACCGGGTTGTTGCTGCAGGAGTCCACCCAGGACGCCGGTGAGGTGGGGCGAGATGTCGGCACCTCGAAGGTCGAGACCGCGATCGTCTGCCCAGGTCACGTAATGCATCTGCCCCACCTCACATCCGACGTACCCAGTTCTAGGTGATCGTCACGTAGAACGCGTCACCCTCGATGACTCTCAGCGGCACAAACAAGACGGTGTTGAGCTGGTTGCCGGCGTAGGAGTTCTCGTTCTCGTCGATCATGCATGCACTGAACCCGGGTCCGCTCACCCCGGTCGGCAAGCTGGGGATCTGGCAGAAGGAGAAGGTCCGGCCACCGATGCCGCCCGCTCCGGTGAACGCACCCTCCCACGTGGAAGCGAACGGGTACTCGTCACAAGACTTCCCGGTCGGTCGTGCCAACGAGCTGGGGCACGCCGTGTCCCTGTTCTGCTGGCGCAGGGTCGCGTTGGTCAGGCGGTGCAGAGGCGTGCCGGTGTACCAGGACCCGGGCAGTCCGCTGGATTCGGCACTGAGGAGGTGGGCACCGAACTCGGGGTACCCGCTGAGCGGATACGTCAGCTCGGGTGTCGCACCGGGAATCACGCAACCGACGCTCGTCGATCCGGGCAAGGCCTGATCACACCTCACCGTCGGCGTCGCCGCGGGCGTGTAGACGGCCGGGTTCTGAGCCGACGGCGCCTTGAAAGTGATCTGCCATGAGGGCGTCGCGGTGCCCGACCCGCCGAGTACGGCAGGCCACTCGAAGTACGACTCGCCGTTCGCGCTGCCGTGCACACCCGGCACCTGCACGGGGAACGTCTGACTGACCGGAACGCACGCGGTTCCCCCGCAGAGAGCGGTGCCCGAGATCTGGGTTCCCGACGCCTCTCCGGTGATGATCGTCGGGGAGACCTCGACCTGGTTCGCCCACACCGTGGTCACGCTCTGGACCGTGTACACGTACCGGTAGGTCAGGAAGTTCATCGTGCCGACCACGGTCGTCACACCATTGGTGGTCCGGGTGACGGTCAACGTCCCGGAGTAGATTCCGCAGCCAGCAGTACGAGTGATCCACATCGTGTTCGCGACGCCCTGGTCCAGGCACCACTGCGGCAACTGCTGCATCGCCGCTATCGAGACGTCGCCCCGCGCCTGTGCGTCCGGCTGGGAAGCTTCGGCAGATCGCGCGTCCAGGTCCTGCTCCGCCGCCTCCAGCTCGGAGGGCGCGAGTTCGCCTCCGACCGCGACACAGATCTCGAGCCCCTCACCATCCTCGCCGGTACAGTTCTCGGCGGGAGCCGAGCGCGCCGTCGACGAAGCCGCTTCGAGCCGAGAGATCGCCAAGAGCCCGTCTTCCCGAGACAGCTCGACGATCGGTGGCGAATCGTCGCCACGCGAGGCCAAGACCTGCGACTGCGGATCCGGAGTTGCCGGATCCGATGAACTTGCCCCAGCGCTGAGCGAACCGGACAGAAGCAGTACCGCGACGCTGAGCATTGTCGTTCCGGATCGTCTGGAAATGTGGTGCATGCGTCCCCCTGGAAGCGTGCTGGCCGACCCCCTGCGGCTCGGCCACGCAGCAGGGCGCATATCTCAGGAGAGAGCAAGTGCCACCCACCGCGATGCCTGTCACGCTATTGAGGCATCCATCGAGAGTCACTAGTTGCGACACAGCTGTTGCACAGTTGACACATAGCCAAACCTCAGCGTTGCCAGGAGTTCATCCCGGAGGCGACGGCCAGGCGGGTGCCCGACCAAAGCTCGCGCACGAGTCTTCTCGCTCTGCGCACACTCCTCGGACATCGCTGGTTCCGCCGTCGCCTGGGAGCTTCCTCATCCCCGACGTGTCGTCGACTGCGTGGCATAGAGCGCCTAGAGGCAGACGGGATCAGCGAGTTCGATGCGCTCGCCCGCATCGCCGATCGATCCCGTGACGCAGAGCCTGGTCTGCGGTGTCCGCGCACGATCAGAGTGGTGTCGGCGCTCTGTGCGCCAGACTCCGTCGTCTCCTGCCGATCACCGCCTTCTGGCGCGATCTGCCGGTCGATGCTGGCGGAGATGGTGTTCCCGGCTGATGCATCGCCATATCGAGCGATCCGCGCCCAGGCAGCGTGGAACGCCTCGGAGTAGATGATCTGCAGCGGGGTGTCACACTCTCGCGTCTCGCCGGCCACCACGATGGCGTCGTCCACGCATGGCGTGCTGGCTGGATCGGTCCCGCTCTCGACGACGAACTTCGGCTCCGCCGACGTGGTGGCGGTTGGCCCCCAGGCACCCGCGACCTTGCCGCACCGACCCGCCATACCACCGCAGCTGGCCTACCCCAGACAGACGAAGAGCCCACCGTCGCCGGTGGGCTCTTCGTGAACTTGCCATCTGATGTACTGCTTGCTCGCCTGTCGGGTTCGAGCAGGAACATCGTGGTGGAGCTGAGGGGATTCGAACCCCTGACCCCCTGCATGCCATGCAGGTGCGCTACCAGCTGCGCCACAGCCCCATGAGTACCGATCCCGGAGGATCTTTCCCTCATCACCCGCCGTGCGGGCGTGTACGACTATAGGCGATCCACGAGCCGAAACACCAATCGGCTCCGGTGACCCGTCTCACGCCGGGTCTCGGACCTCCTCGGCCAGCGTCTCCGCGTCGGCGTCCGGACCGGCGTTCCAGTCCGAGGACGCCCACACTGGGCCGAAGTTCAGCACCTGCACGGTCCAGGCGGGCTCGCTGCCGGGACGGGTCGGGACGATCTCGGCCCAGTGCGCGTTCGACATCCCGGACAGGCCACGCCACTCGGCGGGCAGTCCGAGCAGACCGGTCAGACCGGCGCCGATCGCCGCGCCGTGCGAGACCAGGACCAGGACGTCTTCCCGGCCGAGCTCGGCGGCATGCGCCTGCACGGCGTCGACCATCCGCTGCTGAACGGTGGCACGGGACTCGGCGTCGATCCCCTCCGGGTGTCCACCGGCACGCCAGACCTTCTGCTCCTCGGGCCAGCCGGCGGCGATCTCCTCGCCGGTCAGCCCCTCCCAGACGCCGAAGGACCGCTCACGCAGCCGCTCGTCGGTCTCGACCGGAACCCCGGTCACGTCGGCGAGCGCCTGCGCGGTGGCCCGGGCCCGGCCCAGGTCGGAGCTGACGATGCGGGCGGGACGATGCTGCGCGGCCAGGGACTCCGCGGCGGTCGCGGCCTGCCAGAGGCCGACCTCGTCCAGCGGGATGTCCGACTGGCCCTGCAGCCGGGCGCCGGCGTTCCAGGCGGTCCGGCCGTGCCGCCAGAGCACGACCCGCCCGGCGGTCACTCCCCCGCCTCGGCGCCCTCGCCGCTGCGGACGTCCTCGGGCAGCTCGATCACCGGGCAGTCCTTCCAGAGCCGCTCCAGGGCGTAGTACACCCGGTCCTCGGCGTGCTGGACGTGCACCACGACGTCACCGAAGTCCAGCAGGACCCAGCGGCCCTCGGAACGGCCCTCGCGGCGCAGCGGCTTGGCGCCGAGCTTGTGCAGGGCCTCCTCCACGGCGTCCACGATCGCGTTCACCTGGCGCTCATTGGTGCCGGAGGCGATCAGGAAGGAGTCGGTGAGCACCAGCTGCTCGCTGACGTCCAGCGCGATGATCTCCTCCGCCTTCAGGTCGGCGGCGGCGCGGGCGGCCGCGATGGTCAGGTCGATCGCGCGGTCGGAAGCCGACACGTGTCTCCTCGGGTAGTCAGGGTGGTGCAGGTCGGGGTGGTTCAGGTCTGGGGTGCGGGCAGCAACTGCGCCGCCAGCGCCACGGTCGGGGCGAGGTCGCCCTCCGCGCCGGTGGCGGTCTTGGCCACCAGCACGATCAGGAAGCCGAGCACGAAGAAGACCACCACCAGGATGATCCACTGCAGCCAGGTGAAGGGCAGCGGACGGCGGATCCGTTCCGGGAGCTCCTGGTCGGCGCCCACGTCCTCGACGGTCGGGCCGACCACCGGGATGCTCCCGGTCTCGGCCGGCTCCTGGGTCGGCCCGGGCGGCGGCGCCATCGCCTTGAGCAGCGAGCGCCAGTCCGGGACCGCCTCCTCCTCGGCGGCGGACGCGTCCGGAGCCGAGGTGTTCCGGGACGGCGCGGTCGTGGCGGCACCGGTCGCCGCAGACGCCGTCGCCGAGCCGGGTGCCGCGCTGCCTGCCGTGGCGTCGGCGGCGGCACCGCTGACCGGCGCGGAGGCCGGTCCACCGGGTCGGGTGGTGGCGCCCGGCGTGCGGGTCGCCAGACCGGACCCGCCACCGGCGACCGGCGGGGTCGACCCGGCGAAGCCGCTGGTCCGTCCCGGTGGGGTCGTCGCGCCCGCTCCCGGGGTCCCGGCCGGGCTCCAGGCGCGCGCGGGACCCGCGGGGGCGGGGGCGGCACCGGCACCCGTGGCAGCAGCACCACCCGTGGCAGCAGCGCCACCCGCAGAAGTGCCACCGCTCGGCCCGGCAGTTCGCGAGGCACCGGACTGGCCAGTCGTCCCCGGACCGGCCGGCGACCACGCCGATGCCGATCCACGGGCCGGAGAGGTGACCCCCGGAGCGTTCGTGCCGGTCGCCGCACCCGGCGTCGACGGCGCGGCCGACCCGCCGGTCGGAGCACCCGAGGTCGCACCCCATCGGGGAAGACCCGGCGTCGCAGCGTCGTCCGGGGTCACCGCACCGCGAGCGCCGGTGCGCGGACCCGCCGCGCTCGGGCTCCCCGCACCGGACCGGCCCCGGTCGGTACCGGGCGCCCCGGTGGCACCAGCGCCTCCGGTCGCCCCCGTGGCACCGGTGGCACCAGCGCCTCCGGTCGACCCCGTGGCACCGGTGGCAGCAGCGGTTCCGGTTCCTGTCCCCGTGGACGGCACCGCCCCGTCGGTCGACCGGATCGATCGCCGGGTGCGCGCCGGAGCGTCGGTCCGCATCCCCGGCACCTGGTACGGCGCACTCCCCTGTTCCGCGGTCCGCCCGTCCGGACCGACCGCGGACACCGGGCCGCCGCGCAGCGAGCGCCGGGAGGCCCCGGGAGCACCGGTCGGCGTCGACGGTCGCGCGGCGGCATCCGCCCCACCGGCGGGCGTCACCGGCGCGGAACCGGCTCCTCCTGCGCTGGAGGCACGTCCGGCACCCGGACCCGGGGTCGCACCACGGCCGGGTCCGGTCCCGGCGCCGTTCCCGGGGGCACCGGCACGGCCGGCAGGCGCGGCCGTCCCGCGCGGGGGGGTCGCCGTGCCGCTCTCGTCCGGACGGTCGCCGTCGCCCTGGGCGGCGAGCCGGGCCGCCTCGAGTTCGCGCAGCTGCCGCCGGGTCAGCGGAGTGCCGGGTGTGCTCATGACTGTTGACCTTCGTACAGATGGTGTTTCGCGATGTACTGGACCACGCCGTCCGGCACCAGGTACCACACCGGCCGATCCGCCCGGGCTCGGTCCCGCACGTCGGTGGAGGAGATCGACAGCGCCGGGATCTCCCACTGGCTGACCCGGTGCGTGGGCAGTCCGTCCAGGATCAGCTGGTGGCCCGGTCGGGTGACCGCCACGAACTGTGCCAGGTCGAAGAGCTCCGCGGAGTCCTTCCAGGTGAGGATCTGGGCGATGGCGTCCGCCCCGGTGATGAAGTACAGGTCGGCGTCGGGCCGTTCCGCCGCGAGGTCACGCAGGGTGTCCACGGTGTAGGTGAGGCCCGGACGGTCGATGTCCACCCGGCTGACGGTGAACCTCGGATTCGATGCCGTGGCGATCACGGTCATCAGGTAGCGGTGCTCGGCCGGAGTGACGTCGGCGTTCTGCTTGAACGACGGGGCGCCGGTGGGGACGAAGACGACCTCGTCCAGCTCGAACCGGGCTGCCACCTCGCTGGCGGCCACCAGGTGACCGTGATGGATGGGGTCGAAGGTGCCACCCATCACGCCCAGTCGGGTCCGTCGCTGCGCCATACTCCTCGCCCTGCCTCAGTGGCGGGTGCCGACGCTCCGGAACGCGTAGGTGACCAGCAGCAACGCGATCAGGGCGCCGAAGCCGGCCAGCCCGAACACGGCGGGCGGGAAAGGCAGCTCGTTCCCGTGCTCGGCAGCTGCCTCGGCGGCACGCAGCACAGTGTTCACAGGTCCTCCAGGGTGTCGTCGTCGGAACGGTTCAGTGTCGCACGTCGGGTCAGGGGCGCACGTGCCCGTCGCCCTGCACGATCCACTTGGTGGTGGTGAGCTCGGCCAGCCCCATCGGGCCGCGGGCGTGCAGCTTCTGGGTGGAGATGCCGATCTCCGCGCCGAGCCCGAACTCGCCGCCGTCGGTGAACCGGGTGGAGGCGTTCACCATGATCGCCGCCGAGTCCAGCTCCGCGACGAACCGCTCGGAGGACGCCAGGTCCCGGGTGACGATCGCCTCGGTGTGCCCCGAGGTCCAGGTCCGGATGTGCTCGATCGCGGCGTCCAGGTCGTCGACCACCCGCACCGCGAGGTCCAGCGAGAGGTACTCGGTCGCCCAGTCCTCCTCGGTGGCGGCGACCACCGTCACCCCGGCGGGGGCCAGCGCGGCGGAGGCGTCGTCGGCGTGCACGGTGACCCCGGCCTCGCCGAGCGCGGCCAGCGCCGAGGGCAGGAAGCCGGCGGCCGCGTCCCGGTGCACCAGCAGCGTCTCGGCGGCGTTGCACACCCCGACCCGCTGGGTCTTGGAGTTCAGCAGGATCGGCAGCGCGACCGCGGGGTCCGCGCTGGCGTCCACGTACACGTGGCAGTTGCCGACACCGGTCTCGATCACCGGCACGGTGGCCTCGCGCACGACGGTCCGGATCAGGTCGGCGCCACCGCGGGGCACCAGCACGTCGACCAGGCCACGGGCGTGCATCAGGGCCACCCCGCCGGGACGGCCCCAGGCGTCGATGGACTGCACCAGGTCGGCGGGCAGCCCCTGGGCCTCCAGCGCCTCGCGCAGCACGTCGACGATCACCTCGTTGGAGCGGGCCGCCGCGGAGCCGCCGCGCAGGATGACCGCGTTGCCGCTCTTCAGCGCGAGCCCGGCGGCGTCGACGGTCACGTTCGGGCGGGCCTCGTAGATCATCCCGACCACGCCCATGGGCACCCGTACCTGCCGCAGCCGCAGCCCGTTCGGCAGGGTGGAGCCGCGCACGACCTCCCCCACCGGGTCCGGCAGCGCGGCGAGGTCACGCAGCGCCGCGGCGATCGCGCCGATCCGCTCCGGCGTGAGCGCCAGACGGTCGAGCAGCCCCGCGGACGTGCCGTCGGCCCGGCCCCGGTCCAGGTCGTCCGCGTTGGCGGTCACGATCCGGTCGGACTGGGCGACCAGGGCGTCCGCCAGCGCGTGCAGGGCGGCGTCCTTGGTCCCCCGGGTGGCGACGGCCAGTGCACGGGAGGCGTCCTTGGCGCGACGGGCCACGGCGAGCACCTGCTCGCTCACCTCGGCGGCCGGATGGGCGGCGGTGGTGGTCATCCGCACAGCCTAGTCCGGGCCCCGGGACGCCACGACCGCCGTCTCAGCGACGCCGGCGCACCAGCACCAGGTCGTCGCGATGCACCAGCTCACGGTCGTAGCCCTGGCCCAGCTCGGCCCGCAGCTCGGAGGTCGAGTGCCCGAGCAGGTCCGGCACCTCCTCCGCGGAGTAGGCGACCAGACCACGGGCGATCACCGTGCCCGCGGGATCGACCAGCTCCACCGGATCGCCCGCGTGGAAGTCGCCGTCGGCCGCGGTCACCCCGGCCGGCAGCAGGGACTTGCCGCGTTCGACGACGGCGCGGACCGCACCGTCGTCCAGCACCAGCCGGCCACGGGTCCGGGCGGCGTAGGCCAGCCAGAGCAGCCGGGTCGAGGTGCGCCGACCGGTGGCCGCGAACCAGGTCCCCACGTCCTGACCCGCCAGCGCCCCGCCGACCTGCGCGGCCGAGGTCAGCACCACCGGGATGCCGGAGGCGGTCGCGATCGCCACCGACTCCAGCTTGGTGACCATGCCGCCGGTGCCGACGCCGCTGCCCTTGGCGGTGACGTCGATGCCCTCCAGGTCCTTCGGCCCGCGCACCTGGGCGATCCGCTCCGAGCCGGGGTGGGTCGGCGGGCCGGTGTAGAGCCCGTCGACGTCGGTCAGCAGCGTCATGGCGTCGGCGTGCACCAGGTGCGAGACCAGCGCCGCCAGCCGGTCGTTGTCACCGAACCGGATCTCGTCGGTGGCGACGGTGTCGTTCTCGTTGATGATCGGCACGATGCCCAGGTCGAGCAGCCGGTCGAGCGCGCGCTGGGCATTGCGGTACTGCCCGCGTCGCATGGTGTCGTCCGCGGTGAGCAGCACCTGGCCCACCCGCAGTCCGTGGTCGGCGAACGCCCGGGTGTAGTGCGCCACCAGCAGCCCCTGGCCGACCGAGGCCGCGGCCTGCTGGGTCGCCAGGTCCCGCGGCCGACGGGCCAGGCCCAGCGGGTCCATCCCGGCGGCGATCGCACCGGAGGACACCAGCACGACCTGGTGCCCGGAGTTCACACGGGCGGCCAGCACGTCCACCAGGTCGTGCAGCCGTCGCGGGTCGAGCTTCCCGTCGTCGTCGGTCAGCGAGGACGATCCGACCTTGACCACCACCCGGTGGACCTCGGGCAGCAGTCGGCGGTCGGTCAACGGTGCGGCGCTCACGGGCACCATCCTCCCGCGTCCGGGCGGTCCGCCGTCACCGGCATCCGGACCCCGGACAGCTCAGTCGACGTCGGGGTCGGACCAGTGACCGGCCTGACGCTCCTGCCACAGCTCCTCGCGGGCCTCGGCCTTCGCGTCCATCCGGTCCTTGTACTCCTTGCGCTTCTCGCCACGGGTCGGACGACTGGTGTCCTCCAGTCGCATGTCCGTGCCACGCGGGCCGCCGAGCAGCTCGGAGCCGGTCATCAGCGTCGGCTCCCAGTCGAAGACCACCGCGCGGTCGCCCTCGCCGATCACGACCTCCGCACCCGCGACCGCGCCGCTCTTCAGCAGCTTGTCCTCGACGCCCAGCCGGGCCAGCCGGTCGGCCAGGTAGCCCACGGCCTCGTCGTTGGTGAAGTCGGTCTGCCGCACCCAGCGCTCCGGCTTGGCGCCGCGGACCTGGAAGTACTCGTGGTCCCCGTCCTGACGGCGGGTGACGGTGAAGCCGCTGGAGTCGACGGCCTTGGGCCGCAGCACCACCCGGGCGGCCTCCGGCTCCGGGGCCTCGCGGCGGGCCTGCTCGACCAGCTCGCCGAGCGCGAAGCTCAGCGGTCGCAGCCCCTCGTGGCTGGCGGTGGAGATCTCGAACACCCGCAGCCCGCGGGCCTCCAGCTCCGGGCGGACCATCTCGGCCATGTCCCGGGCGTCCGGCACGTCGATCTTGTTCAGCACGACCAGGCGCGGGCGCTCGTTCAGCGGCACCCGGCCGCCCTCGATCTGCAGGTCCCCGCTGTACGCGGCCAGCTCCGCCTCGATCACGTCGAGGTCGCGGATCGGATCGCGGTCGGACTCCAGGGTGGCGCAGTCCAGCACGTGCACGATCACCGCGCAGCGCTCGATGTGCCGCAGGAACTCCAGTCCCAGGCCGCGGCCCTCGCTGGCGCCCGGGATCAGACCCGGCACGTCGGCGACGGTGTAGCGCGAGTCCCCGGCCTGCACGACGCCCAGGTTCGGCACCAGGGTGGTGAACGGGTAGTCGGCGATCTTCGGGCGGGCGGCGGAGATCGAGGCGACCAGACTGGACTTGCCGGCGCTCGGGTACCCGACCAGCGCGACATCCGCGATGGTCTTGAGCTCCAGCACCACCTCGGCGGTGTCGCCGGGCTCGCCGAGCAGCGCGAAGCCCGGGGCCTTGCGGCGCTGCGAGGACAGGGCCATGTTGCCGAGTCCGCCGTGGCCGCCCTCGGCGATCGTGTAGGTGGCGCCCACGCCCACCAGGTCGGCGAGCACCTCGCCGTCCAGACTCTTCACCACGGTGCCGTCCGGGACGGGCAGCAGCAGGTCGGCGCCGGTCGATCCGCCGCGGTAGTCGCCCATCCCCTGGGTGCCGGAGGGGGCGTGCCGGTGCGGGGAGTGGTGGTAGTCGAGCAGCGTCGTCACCTGCGGGTCGACCACCAGCACGACGCTGCCGCCGTTGCCGCCGTTGCCGCCGTCGGGGCCGGCGAGCGGCTTGAACTTCTCCCGGCGGATCGAGGCACAGCCGTGGCCGCCGTCACCGCCACTGGCGTGCAGCACCACCCGGTCGACGAAGGCGGCCATCGTTCACTCCTCTGCTCCCCGGGCTGATCCCGGGACCTACTGAAACATGGCGAAGGGGCGCACCGCCGACGCGGTACGCCCCTTCGACCGGAGAACTACGGGTCAGTCCGCCACGACGACGTCGATGACCTTGCGCCCGCGACGGGTGCCGAACTGCACCGCGCCCGGGGCCAGGGCGAACAGGGTGTCGTCCCCGCCACGGCCGACGTTCACGCCGGGGTGGAAGTGGGTGCCACGCTGCCGCACGATGATCTCGCCCGCGCCGACGACCTGGCCGCCGAAGCGCTTGACGCCCAGACGCTGGGCGTTCGAGTCACGACCGTTGCGCGAGGAACTCGCGCCCTTCTTGTGTGCCATCTCAAGGCCTGCTTTCTAGATCCGGGAATTCATGACGCGGGCGGACCCGCGGCAGGTCACTTGATGCCGGTGACCTTGAGACGGGTCAGCGCCTGACGGTGACCCTGGCGACGGCGGTAGCCGGTCTTGTTCTTGTAGCGCAGGATGTCGATCTTCGGGCCACGCTCGTCCCGGACGACCTCCGCGCTGACGGTGACCTTGGCCAGCGCCTCGGCGTCGGAAGTCACCTTCTCCCCGTCGACGAGCAGCAGCGCAGGCAGCTCCACGGTGGCACCGGCGCCGGCCGCGAGGCGGTCGACAACGACGATGTCGCCGACGGCGACCTTCTCCTGACGGCCGCCGGCCTTCACGATCGCGTACACCACGTTGCTGCTCATCTCTGCTCGTCGAACTACAGGTTCTGGGGTGTGTGTCCCGCCTGTCTGTCCCACACGCGCCTTCAACGGCGGCGGATCAGGAACTCCACGGCTTCACACACGAACGGCGCTCTCCGACCGGGCTCATGTCGCCATGAGTCCACGCGCCAGAGCGCACCGACATTCAAGGATACGCGGGCCGCTCGGCAGGGGTCAAACCGCCCTGCGGCCCGCGCATCCGTCGGTCACTGTTCTTGCTGCTCCGCGGCCTGATCCTCGGTCGACAGATCCTCGATCGACGTCTCCGGCATCGGCTCGCCGTCCTCGAACAGGCTCGGGTCGACCGGGGTCAGCGCCAGGGACGACTCCTCGACCACCGGCTCAGCCGGGTCCTCACCTGAGGTGCCCAGCTCCCCCAGCGCCGCGAAGACGTCCAGGTACGGGCGCTCGGCCTCCGCCGAGACCTCGGCCGTCGCCGACGACGCCACCACCGGGCTCTCGGGGGTGGCGACCGGGGTCTCCTCCTCCTCGTGCTGGTGGGCGTGCGCCGCCGCCGCCGCGATGGTCGCCAGCGTGGCGTTCACCTGCTCCCGGGCCTCGGGCAGCACCGGAACACCGGCCTGGTCCTTGTCGGCCGCAGGCTCCACCGCGGTGGAGCCCGACCCGCCACGCTTGCGACGCGACCGCTTGGGCTCGCCCTCCGCCGCCGGGGACTTCTCCGGCTGCGGCTGGTGCTGGTGCTGCCCGCCGTTGCCGCCGGACCTCTCCACCGGCTCGGTGTGCACGATGAACCCGCGGCCGTGGCAGTGCTCACAGGTCTCGGAGAACGCCTCGACCAGGCCCTGGCCGACCCGCTTCCGGGTCATCTGCACCAGACCCAGCGAGGTGACCTCGGCCACCTGGTGCTTGGTCCGGTCCCGGCCCAAGCACTCGACCAGGCGGCGCAGCACCAGATCCCGGTTGGACTCCAGCACCATGTCGATGAAGTCGATCACGATCATGCCGCCGATGTCCCGGAGCCGGAGCTGGCGGACGATCTCCTCCGCGGCCTCCAGGTTGTTCCGGGTGACGGTCTCCTCGAGCGTGCCCCCCGCACCGGTGAACTTGCCGGTGTTGACGTCGACGACGGTCATCGCCTCGGTGCGGTCGATCACCAGCGAACCGCCCGAGGGCAGCCAGACCTTGCGATCCATGCCCTTGGCGAGCTGCTCGTCCACCCGGTGGTCGTGGAAGACGTCGCCGGTGCCGGTGTACTTGCTGACCTTCTCGGCCAGGTCGGGGGCCAGCTCACCGATGTAGCCGGAGATGGTGGACCACGCCTCGTCGCCCTGGATCACCAGGGAGTTGAAGTCGTCGTTGAAGATGTCGCGCACGACCCGGATCGCCATGTCCGGCTCACCCTGCAGCAGTGCCGGCGCGGAGGCCGACGCCGACTTCTTCTCGATCGCCTCCCACTGCGACTGCAGCCGGGCGATGTCCGCGCGCAGCTCCTCCTCCGAGGCGCCCTCGGCGGCGGTCCGCACGATCACACCGGCCGAGTCCGGCACGACCTCGCGCAGGATCTTCTTCAACCGGCTGCGCTCGTTGTCGGGCAGCTTGCGGCTGATCCCGGTCATGCCGCCGCCGGGCACGTAGACCAGGTAGCGACCGGCCAGGGTGACCTGCGAGGTGAGGCGGGCGCCCTTGTGCCCGATCGGATCCTTGGTGACCTGCACCAGCACCGGGTCGCCGGACTTCAGCGCCTGCTCGATCCGACGGGACTTCCCGCCCTCGACCCCGGCGGCGTCCCAGTTGACCTCACCGGCGTAGAGCACGGCGTTGCGACCGCGGCCGACGTCGACGAACGCCGCCTCCATGCTGGGCAGCACGTTCTGCACCCTGCCGAGGTAGACGTTGCCGACCATCGAGGCCTGCGCCTGCTTGGACACGTAGTGCTCGACCAGCACGCCGTCCTCGAGCACGGCGATCTGGGTCCGGCCGTCCAGCTCGCGCACGATCATGCTGCGATCGACGGACTCCCGGCGGGCCAGGAACTCGGCCTCGGTGATGATCTGGCGACGACGACCGGCGTCCCTGCCCTCACGACGACGCTGGCGCTTGGCCTCCAGGCGGGTGGAACCGCGCAGTGCGGTCACCTCGTCCCGGCTGCCGCTGCTACTGCTGCGACCGGACGACGACGAGGAGCTCGACTCCCCGTCACCACCGCGGGAGGAGCGACGACGGCGGCGACGGCGACGGCTGCTGCCGCCCGAGCCCTCGTCGTCGGAGTCCTCGGCGGTCTGGTCCTCGGCGGACTCGTCGTCCTCCTCGGCACCGGACTCGTCATCGGTGTCGGCGCTCTCGTCGCCGTCCTTGGCGCGCGAACGACGACCACGGCCACCACGGCGGCGGCGACGGCGCGGCGAGCCCTCGCCGTCCTCGGTGTCCTCGCCCTCGGACTGCTCGGCGGTCTGGTCCTCGGCGACCTCGTCCTCGGCCTCGACCGGGGCGGCCTCGGCGGCCTCCTCGACGGTCTCCTCCGTCGGCTGGCCGCTGCGCTTGCGACCGCCGCGACGGCCACGGCTGCGGCGGCTGCCGCCGGTGGACTCGGCGGTCTCCGCGGTGTCCGCGGCATCCGCCACGACGGCCTCCGGCTCGGCGGCCTCGGCGTGGGCGGCGGCGGCGATCTCCTCCGGCGACCCGGCCGGGGCGGAGGCGCGACGGCGACGACGCGGGGCCGTCTCCGGCGCCTGGAACAGCAGCGCGGTGGTGGCCAGACGGCCCGAGGACGCGGTGGGCTTCTCCGGCTCCGGGGTGACACCGGAGAACGCGGCCAGCACGTCCAGCGCAACGCCCTGCGCGTCGGTCACCGGCTCGGCGGTCTCCTCGTCCTCCTCGGCCTCGACCGGCTCGGCGGCGGGCGTGGCGACCTCGGACACTGCGGCGTCGGGCGTCGCCGTCCCGGGCGTCACGGCGTCGGGCGTCACGGCCTCGGGCGTCGCCGTCTCGGGCGTCACGGCCTCAGCCGAGGCGGACGCGGTCGACCCGGCGCCGGCGGTCGGGGCGTCCGACGGCGCGGCGGCCTTGCGGGTGGCACGACGACGCTTCGGCGCGGCGGGCGCGGGGGTCGCGGTCCCGGCCGCCCCGGTAACGGTGGGCACCTCGGCGGCGGGCGCCTCGGGGCTGGCCGGCACCTCGGCGGCGGCAGGCGCCTCGACGGCCGCGGGGACCTCGTCGGCGGCGGGCTTCTTCTTGGCCCGGGACGGACGCTTCTTCGCCGCGGGCGCCTCGGTCGCCTCCTCGGGCGCGGCGGTCCCCGCTGCGGCGGTCTCCACGACCTCCTCGACGGCGTCCGCCGGGGCCACGACCTTCTTGCGGCTGCGGGTGGCCTTCCTCACCGGCGCGGTGCTCGACTCGGCGACCTCGGCGGTCGCGGAACCGGACGGCGCGCCCTCGGCCGCAGCTGGGGCGTCCTCGGTGGTGGCGGCCTTGCGGGTGCGGCGTCGCGGGGCGGCGACCGGCTTCTCGGCGGCCACCTCCGGAGCGGCGGTCCCGGTGGTCGGTTCCACCGCGGGAGTGGTGCCGGCCGGGGAGGTGCCCGTCGCCTCGGTCGGTGCGGTGGCGGCGCGGGTGGCGCGACGCGGGCGCTTGGCGACCGGGGTCTCGGTCGCGCTGTTCTCGACGGCGTCAATGTTCTCGGATGTCACGTGCGTGTGCTCCTGAGTGCCGCGGGTACTCCGGCCACACTCCCGGTGCCCCCGTGGGCGGTTCGGTCGTCACTCGCGTCCCCGCGATGACGGAAGTCGTTGTCGGTCGCCCACCCCGTGCGCTCGGCGCCATCGCCTGCCCTCGCCCGCCGTCATCTCGACGGGGGCGCTTCGGGCGGCGGCTGGCGTACTCGGCGCGCCGGAGAGGCGAACTCGTAGTCCAGCGCAGGCTGTGTGAGGACCTGCTGCCGGAAGCAAGTATCGCACAGTGCCCTAGATCACGCGTGTGCGACACGTCACGAGTTGCCGACACGGTGTCATCTCGCGGGACCTTCGTCCTATGCTTGTGAACGAGGGCGCAATAGCTTCAAAGTCAGGTCACAACCCGGACCTAAGGCCCTCCCCCACCGCCTCAGTACCCCTCGGACGGAGCCCCACAGTGGACGCCCTCGACTTGGCACGCTGGCAGTTCGGTGCCACCACCGTCTACCACTTCATCTTCGTGCCGCTGACCATCGGCCTCGCCCCGCTGGTCGCGATCATGCAAACCATCTGGGTGCGGACCCAGAACGAGACCTGGCTCAGGCTGACCAAGTTCTTCGGCAAGCTGATGTTGATCAACTTCGCGATCGGCGTGGCCACCGGCATCGTCCAGGAGTTCCAGTTCGGTATGAACTGGTCCGAGTACTCCCGGTTCGTCGGCGACGTCTTCGGCGCGCCGCTGGCGATGGAGGCCCTCGCGGCGTTCTTCGTCGAGTCGACCTTCCTCGGGCTGTGGATCTTCGGCTGGGACAAGTTGCCCAAGAAGATCCACCTGGCGTGCATCTGGGCGGTCGCGCTGGCCACCAACCTGTCGGCCTTCTTCATCCTGGCCGCGAACTCGTGGATGCAGCACCCGGTGGGCACCACCTTCAACCTGGAGACCGGTCGCGCGGAGATGACCGACATCTGGGCGGTGCTGTCGAACAACACCCTGCTCGCCGCGTTCCCGCACACCATCACCGCCGCGTTCCTGACCGCGGGCACCTTCGTCGCCGGCATCGCCGCCTGGTGGATGGTGCGCCTGGTCCGCCAGGGCCAGGAGGAGAAGGCCCGTGAGGTCTACCGCCCGGCCGTGCAGCTCGGCGTGATCACCATGCTGATCGCCGGGGTGGGCCTGGGCATCTCCGGCCACGCGCAGGGCCAGCTGATGTTCGAGCAGCAGCCGACCAAGATGGCCGCGGCCGAGGCGCTCTGCTCCACCACCGACGGCGCGTCCTTCTCCCTGCTGGCGGTCGGCGACCTCACCAACAACTGCGAGGGCGTCACCCACTACATCGAGATCCCGGGTCTGCTGTCCTTCCTGGCCAACAACGACTTCTCGTCCGAGCTGCGCGGCGTCGACGACCTGCAGGCCGAGTACACCGCGCGCTACGGCGACGGCGAGACCGACGTCAACTACATCCCGGACCTGACCATCACCTACTGGTCCTTCCGGCTGATGATCGGCATGGCACTCGGCTCGGCCGCGCTGGCGCTGACCGCCATGTGGCTCACCCGCCAGGGCCGGGTCTCCGGCAACAAGTGGCTGGCCCGGATCGCGCTGTGGGCGATCCCGACCCCGTTCCTCGCCTCGGCCTTCGGCTGGATCTTCACCGAGATGGGCCGTCAGCCCTGGGTGGTGGCCCCGAACCCGACCGGCATCGACGAGATCCGCCTGCTCACCATGCGCGGCGTCTCCGAGGTGGTCAGCCCGACCGAGGTCGTGATCTCGCTCGCGGTGTTCGTCGTGCTCTACACGGTGCTCGCGGTCGCCTGGTTCCGGCTGATGAAGCGCTACGCGGTCGAGGGCGTCTCCGACACGGAGAAGGACGTCTCCCCCGACAACCCGGACAACCAGCCCGACCCGGACGACCCCGCCTCGGCCGACCGGCCGCTGTCGTTCGCCTACTGAGACAGGGATACCGACATGGACCTCTCGATCCTCTGGTTCGGACTGATCGCTGTCCTGTGGACGGGCTACCTCGTCCTCGAGGGCTTCGACTTCGGCGTGGGCATGCTGCTGCCCTTCCTCGGCAAGGACGACAAGAACCGCCGGGTGATGATCAACACCATCGGTCCGGTCTGGGACGGCAACGAGGTGTGGCTGCTCACCGCCGGTGGCGCCACCTTCGCGGCGTTCCCGGAGTGGTACGCCACGATGTTCTCCGGCTTCTACCTCCCGCTGCTGCTGATCCTGGTCGCGCTGATCGTCCGGGTGGTCGCCTTCGAGTGGCGCGGGAAGATCAACACCGACACCTGGCGCGCCTGGATCGACCGGGCGATCGTCTTCGGGTCCTACGTCCCCGCCATCCTGTGGGGCGTCGCCTTCGCCAACCTGGTGCGCGGCGTGGAGCTGGACGCGGACCACCAGTACGTCGGCGGTTTCTTCGCCCTGCTGAACCCGTTCGCGCTGCTCGGCGGCGTGACCACCGGGCTGCTGTTCCTCACCCACGGCGCGATCTTCCTGGCGCTCAAGACCTCCGGTGAGATCCACGAGAAGTCGAGCAAGGTGGCCTCGACCCTGTCCGTGATCACCCTGGTGGTGGCCGCGGCCTGGGCGATCTGGGCCCAGCTGGCGTTCTCGGTGGCCTGGACCTGGGCCGCCGTGGCCGTCGCCGCGATCGGACTGGTCGCCGTCGTGATCGCCACCCGGCTGCGGCGAGAGGGCTGGGCGTTCATCGCCTCGGCCGTCGTGATCGTCGCCGCCGTCGTGCTGATCTTCGGCTCGATGTACCCGGACGTGATGCCCGCCCTGAACCCGGCGAACTCGCTCAGCATCGAGGCGGCGTCCTCCACGCCGTACACCCTGACGGTGATGACCTGGGTCGCGGCGTTCCTCACCCCGCTGGTGCTGATCTACCAGGGCTGGACCTACTGGGTGTTCCGCAAGCGGATCTCCGCCGAGCACATCCCCGAGCACGCCGGTCTCACCTTCGCGCAGGTCACCGCGCGCAAGGACACCGCATCCGCCGCCCGGTCCTGACGGAGACACCGCTCGCGTGAAGCCGCTCGATCCGCGTCTGCTGCGTCATGCCCGGGCCGCCCGGGGCTATCTGGCCCTCACGGTCGGCCTGGGACTCCTGACCGCCGCCCTCGTCATCGCCCAGGCGATCCTGCTCGCGCAGGTGCTCGCCGCGGCGGCGCACGACGGTGCCCCGCTGTCGGAGCTGCTGCCGCGGATCGGGTGGCTCGCGCTGGTGATCGCCGTCCGCGCGGTCGCCACCGGCGTCCAGGAGCGGTACGCGCACCGCTCGGCCACCCGCGCGGTGGCCGAACTGCGCGAGCAGGTGGTGGAGCGGGCCGCTCGGCTCGGACCCCGCTGGCTCGCCGAGGGCGCCGGTCCCCGCGTGGTCACCCTGGCCACCCGCGGACTGGACGCCCTGGACGCCTACTTCGTGAAGTACCTGCCCCAGCTGGTGCTGTCGGCCACGGTCACCCCGGCCACCCTGGTGGTGATCCTCGGGCTGGACTGGATCAGCGCGGCGATCGCCGCCGGGACCCTGCCGCTGATCCCGATCTTCATGATCCTGATCGGCCAGCTCACCCAGGGCCGCTCCGAGCGGGGCCTGACCGTCATGCAGCGGCTCGGGTCCCAGGTGCTCGACCTGGTCGCCGGGATCGCCACCCTGCGCGCCTTCGGGCGGGAGCGTGGTCCGGTCACCCGGGTGCGGGCGCTCGGCGACGCGCACCGCAAGGCCACCATGGGCACGCTGCGGATCGCCTTCCTGTCCGGAATGGTGCTGGAGCTGCTGACCACGCTGTCGGTCGCACTGGTCGCGGTCAGCATCGGCCTGCGGCTGGTCTACGGGCACATGACCCTGGTGGACGGACTCGCCGTGCTGATCCTGGCGCCGGAGGTGTACTGGCCGCTGCGCCAGGTCGGGGCGCAGTTCCACGCCTCCACCGACGGGGTCGCCGCCGCCGAGCAGGTGTTCGAGGTCCTGGAGACCCCCCTGCCGGTCTCCGGCACCCGGCGCTGCCCGGACCTGTCGACCAGCACCCTGCGGCTGACCGACGTCACCGTGCGGGCACCGGGACGGGACCAGCTCGCCCCCGCGCACCTCGACCTGGAGCTCCCGCCGGGCGGCACCGTGGCGGTCACCGGGCCGAGCGGGGCCGGGAAGTCCACCGGCATCGAGCTGCTGCTCGGTCTGCTGCGACCCGACTCCGGGTCCGTCGAGGTCGTGGCTGCGGACGGGACGGCCGTGCCGCTGGCCGACATCGACCCGCACACCTACTGGCCGCAGATCGCCTGGCTGCCGCAGCGGCCGGTGCTGGAGCCGGCGACGATCGGCAGTCTGGTCGCCGGCGGACCGGCATCCGCGTCCGGCCCCGGCCTCCCCCGCCGGGACGAGGCCGCCGCGCTCACCGGGCTGGACACCGTGGTCGCCGGACTGCCCGACGGGTGGGACACGGATCTCGGCCGTGGCGGCGCCGGGCTGAGCGTCGGCCAGCGGCAGCGGGTGGCGCTGACCCGAGCCCTGCTCTCCGACGCGCCGCTCGTCGTGCTGGACGAGCCGACCGCGCACCTGGACGCCGCGGGCGAGCAGGTGGTGCTGGACACCGTGCGCCGGCTGCGCGCCGACGGCCGGACCGTGCTGCTGGTCGCGCACCGGCCGTCGTTGATCGCCCTGGCCGACCGGGTGGTGACAGTGCGCGCGGAGACGGTTCCCGCCGGCAGCGAGCCGGCCGAGCCCGACGCCGGCCGTGGTGCCCCGGATCCGGTCGCACCCGCCCGATCCCCCGAGGGAGGCACACGATGAGCGCCATCGACACCGCCGGGGTGGACACCGCTACCAGGCCTCCGGATGCCACCGCCGGCACCTTCACCGCCTCCGGTCGGCGCCGGGACCCGCTCTGGCGCGCCGTCGCCCTGCTGGACGTGGACCGTCGCCGGTTCGCGCTCTCCGCACTGCTCGGCACCCTCGCCCTGGGCTGCGCGGTGGCATTGGCCGCCGTCTCGGCCTGGCTGATCACCCGAGCGGCCCAGATGCCGCCGGTCCTCACGCTGTCGGTGGCGACGGTCGGCGTGCGCGCCTTCGGCATCGGCCGCGGCCTGTTCCGCTACCTCGACCGGCTGGTGTCGCACGACGTCGCTCTGCGCGGCATGACCACGCTGCGCACGACGCTGTACCAGCGGCTCGCCACCGGCCGCCCGGAGGCGACCCTGGCCGTCCGCCGCGGCGATCTGCTGGCCCGGGTCGGCGCCGACGTCGACGCGGTCGGGGACGTGGTGGTCCGCGGACTGCTGCCCGCCACGGTCGCCCTCGCCCTGGGGGTCGGCACGGTGGCCGCCATCGCCGCCTTCCTGCCGGTCGCCGGGGCGATCCTGGCGCTCTGCCTGGTACTGGCCGGGGTGGTCGCGCCGTGGCTCGCCCAGCGCGCCGCCCGGGCGACCGAGCAGCGGGCCGCCGACGCCAGGGCGCGGATGGCCTCGGCCGCGCTCGGGCTGCTGGACGACGCCGGTCCGCTGGCGGTCCAGGGCCGCACCGACACCGAGCTGGACCGCCTGCGGGCCGCCGACGCCGACCTGGCGCGGGCGACCGACACTGGCGCGGGTCCGTCCGCGCTGGCCGCCGGGCTCGGCAACCTGGCGATCGGGATCGCCGTGCTCGGCGCGCTGCTCACCGGGATCCCGGCCCTGGCCGCCGGACAGATCGCCGCCGTCGAGCTGGCCGTGATCGTGCTGACCCCTCTGGCAGCCTTCGAGGCGACCAGCGTGCTGCCGATGGCGGCGATCCAGGTGCACCGGTCCCGCACCGCGGCCGCCCGACTGATGGCGCTGCTGGACGCGGCGGACGACGGCAGCGGGACCGCGACCACCGGCCCCGACACCACCGAGCACCGGCAGGACGACAGCACGGATCCCCGGCCCGATCCGGCGCGGACCGGCGACCGGGCGATGCCCCGATCCGCCGATCAGGTCGGCCTGCCCGCCCGGGGCCCGGTGATCACCGCCCGCGGCCTGGCCGTCGGCTGGCCCGACCGGGACCCGATCCTCTCCGGTCTGGACCTGGAGCTGAGCCCCGGTCGCTCCCTGGCCGTCGTCGGCCCGTCCGGCATCGGCAAGACCACCCTGCTGCTGACCCTGGCGGGATTCCTGCCGCCCCGGGGCGGCGACCTGCTGCTGGACGGCGTCCCCCTGGCCGACACCGACCCGAGCGCCCGCCTGGAGCGGCTGTCGCTCACCACCGAGGACGCGCACGTCTTCGAGACCACCGTGCTGGAGAACCTCCGGGTGGCCCGCGGCTCGACCAGCGCGCAGGAGGCCCGGGACGCCCTGGTCACCGCAGGACTCGGCGACTGGCTCGCGGGGCTGCCCGACGGGGTGGACACCGCGCTGGGCGCTGACGCACGCAGCGTCTCCGGCGGAGAACGGCGACGGCTGCTGCTGGCCCGCGCCCTGCTCTCCCCAGCGCCGCTGCTGCTGATCGACGAGCCGGCCGAGCACCTGGATCCCGGCACCGCGGACCGGCTGGTCGGCGACCTGCTCGACCGGTCCGACCGTGCCCGGGGCGTGCTGGTGGTCACCCACCGCCTGGCCCCGCTGGCGGCCGCGGACGAGGTGCTGCTGCTGGACGGCGGCCGGGTCGCGGCGCGCGGGACGCACGAGCAGCTGCTGGCCGGTAATGCCCAGTACCGTGAGGCGCACGCCGCTGAGCTGATCCAGAGCTGAGCTGCACCACAGCTGGGCTGAACGAGGGTGGGAACGACGCATGGCCGACAACCAGACCACGAGGCACTCGGGGCACGGTGTCACGACGACCATCCACCTGCCCGGTGCGCACGGCGAGTCGCTGGTCGAGGTCGGCACGGGGAACGAGTCCGGTGACCGCCTGAGCGACCTGCTGGACGCCGTGCTGTCGGTCGCCTCCGATCTGGAGCTGCCCACCGTGCTCGAGCGGTTCGTCCGGGTGTCGGTGGAGCTGACCGGCGCGACGTACGGCGCGATCAACGTGCTGGACTCCCGGGGCGAGTCGACCACCTTCGTCCAGGCCGGCGTCCCGGCGCAGCTGGCCGCCATGATGGGCCACCCGCCGCACGCCCGCGGCGTCCTGGGCAAGATCCCGGACCACGGCGTGCTGCACCTGGCCGATCTGACCCAGCACCCCGCCTTCGAGGGCTGGCCGCGCGAGCACCCGCCGATGGGATCCTTCCTGGGCGCGGCCGTGCGGGTGCGGGAGCAGGTCTACGGCTATCTCTACCTGGCCGACAAGCAGAGCGGTTTCACCGAGCAGGACGACGCCACCGTGATCGCCCTGGCCGCCACCGCCGGGGTCGCGGTCGCCAACGCCCAGCTGTACTCCGAGGGCGCCCGGCGCGAGCACTGGCTGCGGGCCGGCCAGGAGATCACCACCATGCTGCTGTCCGGGGCCGACGAGGAGGACGCGCTGGCGCACATCGCCGCGACCGCCCGGGACGTGGCCGACGCGGACGCCGCCGCCCTCGCCCTGCCGGGACTCGGCGAGGAACTGCTGATCGAGCTGGCCGACGGGCACAACGCGGACAGCCTGATCGGTGCCGCACTCCCCCAGGACGGCGGCTCCTGGACCGTGATGACCGAGGGATCCGGCATGCTGGTGGAGTCGATCTCCGCCTCGCGCCAGGTCAAGATCCCGGCGATGCGGGCGTTCGGATCGGCGATCTTCGCCCCGTTGCAGACCTCCGGGCGCGGGGTGGGCGTGCTGATCCTGCTGCGCCGGGTCGGTGCGCCGGTGTTCGCCCCGCACGACCTGACCACCGCCGAGTCCTTCGCCGCCCAGGCCGCGCTGGCCTTCGTGCTGGCGGAGGCCCGGCACGCCCAGGACGTCGCCGCGCTGCTGGACGAGCGGGAACGGATCGCCCGCGACCTGCACGACCTGGCCATCCAGCAGCTCTTCGCCACCGGCATGCAGCTGGAGACGGTCCGGCGCCGGTCGGCGCGCGGCGTGGACCCCGCGGAGCTGACCAGCATCGTCGAGGAGGCGCTGGACAACGTCGACGCGTCGGTGCGGCAGATCCGGCAGATCGTCTACGCGCTGCGCGACCCGGACGCCGCCACCGGCATCATCGAGCGGCTGCGCCGGGAGGCGTCGCTGGCCCGGACCGGACTGGGCTTCGCCCCGTCGTTGATCGTGGAGATGGACGGCGAGACCGTCGCGGACGGCGACTACATCGTCGCGGACCTGGTGGACGAGCGGATCGGTCCGGACAAGACCGACGACGTGGTCGCCGTGGTGCGCGAAGGCCTGGCGAACGCCGCCCGGCACGCGCACGCGTCCTCGGTGTCGGTGAAGGTCTGCGTCACGGGCACCGGCCCCACCGGTCTGGTCCGGGTCGAGGTCAGGGACGACGGCCTCGGGCTGCCGCCGGTCCGGGACCGTCGCTCGGGCACCGGCAACCTGGCCACCCGGGCACGCCAGCACGGCGGGACCTTCTCGCTCGGCGTCGCCCCCGACGGTCCGGGAACGCTGCTCAGCTGGGAAGTGCCGCTGGGCTGAGGCTCGCGACGCCGGTCAGGAGTGCTGGCCGGTGTCGGTCAGGAGTGCTGGGCGGTGTCGGCGCGCCAGCTGGAGTGCCGGCGGGCCGCCACCCACGCCGCGACCTGGGTGCGGCGCTGCAGGCCCATCTTGGACAGCAGCGAGGTGATGTGGTTCTTGACCGTCTTCTCCGCCACGCCCAGCTTCTCGGCGATCTCCCGGTTGGACATCCCGTCGCCGATCAGGTCGAGCACCTTCAGCTCGCTCGGCGTGAGGTTCTCGGTGGGGTCCTCGTGCCCGGCACGACGACGGGTCACCGTGCGCTCGTCCAGCAGGGTGCGGCCCGCGGCCACCGCGCGGATCACGTCGGTGATCTCCGCGCCGCGCACGCTCTTGAGCAGGTAGGCCGCGGCCCCCGCCTCCAGGGCCGCCGCGAGGGCGTCGTCGTCGTCGAAGGAGGTCAGCACGATCGCCCGGGCGTCCGGCAGCAGCGGCTTGACCTGCGTCATCAGGTCGATGCCGGTGCCGTCGGGCAGCTGCAGGTCCACCAGCAGCACCTGCGGGTGCACCAGGCCGGCCCGGCGCACGCCGTCGGCCACCGATCCTGCCTCGGCGACGACCTTCATGCCGTCGGCGCGCTCGACGACCTCGGCGATGCCCCGTCGCACGACCTCGTGGTCGTCGACGATCATCACGGAGATCGGACTCGTGTGGGCGGTCTCGGGGGTGGTGTTCGTGGCGGACACCCGGTCATCGTAGCCACTCACCGGGACCAAAGCCCGCACCCGCCGCTGGCGTCGGCGACCGCGCTGCGCCAGTCTCCTGCCATGACGCTGGTGCTGCTCCCCGACACGATCCCGCTGGACCCCCGCGTACCGGAGGGCGTGCACACCGCGATCTACGACGTCCGGGCCCGGATCCCCGCCGACCTCCGGGACGCGGACGCCCTGGTGGTCTGGGGCAACCCGGCCGACCGACTGGCCGAGGCCGCCCGTGACCTGCCGGAGCTGCGCTGGGTGCAGTCGCTGGCCGCCGGTCCGGACTCCGTGCTGGCCGCGGGCTTCGATCCCGCGGTCGTCGTCACCTCGGGCCGAGGTCTGCACGACGGCCCGGTCGCCGAGCACACCCTGGCCCTGCTGCTCGCCCTCGCCCGGCGCCTCCCGGACGCCGTCCGGGCCCAGCAGCGCCGGGAGTGGTCCACCGAGATCGGCGGACTCCAGCCGATCCCAGGCTCCGACGGCGCGGGCTTCCGTTCCCTGTCCGGTGCCCGGGTCCTGATCTGGGGCTTCGGCTCGATCGCGGCCCGACTCGCCCCCGCCCTCACGCTGCTCGGCGCCCAGGTGGTCGGCATCGCCTCCACCGCCGGTCAGCGCGCGGGATACCCGGTCGTGACGATCGACGAGGCCAGGGACCTGCTTCCCCGCACCGACGTGCTGATCGACATCCTGCCCGCCACCGCCGCCACCCGACGGATCGTCGACGACGGCATCCTGCGGCGGCTCCCGGCACACGCGGTGTTCGTCAACGTCGGCCGGGGCAGCACCGTGGACGAGGGTGCCCTGCTGCACGTGCTCCAGGAGGGGCGGCTGGCCGGAGCCGCCGTGGACGTGACCGCGACCGAGCCACTGCCGCCCGACTCCCCGCTCTGGGACCTGCCGAACCTGCTGATCACCCCGCACGCGGCCGGCGGGCGGCCGGTCGGCGCGGACACCCTGCTGGTGGACAACATCGGCGCGTTCCACACCGGCGAGCCGTTGCGGAACACCGTGGTGCGCCCGGGCTGACGTCCGGGGTCGCCCGGCGCGCGGCGGGGTCAGGACGACGGGAGCGGCTGGCAGACCGGGCAGAAGTGCGAGGACCGGTTCATGAACGTCGACCGGACCACCGGGGCCCCGCAGCGCGGGCAGGCCCGTCCGCCCTGGCCGTACACCACCAGCGACCGGTCGAAGTACCCGCTGGCGCCGTTCACGTTGACGTACAGCGCGTCGAAGCTGGTCCCGCCCTGCCGGAGCGCCTCCCGCATGACCGCGGTGACGCCGTCCAGCACCCGGTGGGCCTGCTCGACGCTCAGGTCGGGGGTCGGGTGCTCCGGGTGCACCTGCGCCCGCCACAGGCCCTCGTCGGCGTAGATGTTGCCGACCCCGGACATCAGGGTCTGGTCGAGGAGGGCTCGCTTCACCACGGTCCGCTTGCGGCGCAGCGCGCGGGTGAGCGCGTCCCGGTCGAGCGCGGGGTCGAGCAGGTCGCGGGCGATGTGCGCGGCGGGCGACGGGACCAGGGCGGCCGGGGAACCGGCACCGCCCGGACGTCCGTCCACGGTAGGCTCCAGGTCGACCACGGCCAGGTGCCCGAACGTCCGCTGGTCGACGAAGTCCAGGGTGCCGCCGTCGTCCAGGAACAGGCGCACCCGCAGGTGCCGGTGGTCACCGCCCTCGCTCGGGTCGGCCCGGACCAGCAGCTGACCGCTCATCCCGAGGTGGGCGAGCAGCGCGTCGTCGCCGTCCGGGCCGAGCGGCAGCCAGAGGAACTTCCCCCGGCGTGCGGCGGCGGTGAACTCGCGGCCGACCAGTCGTCCGGTCAGGTCCGCGGCTCCGCCCAGGTGCCGGCGGATGCTGGCGGGACGACGGACCTCGACCCCGGCGACCCGGCGGCCGACGACATGGCGCTCCAGACCGTCGCGGACGGTCTCGACCTCGGGCAGCTCGGGCACGGGCCGGTCAGTCGACGGTGGCGGCGGCCTGCTCGGACAGCGTGGTCCAGGCGAGCTCGGCGGCCTGCTGCTCGGCGATCTTCTTGGCCGATCCGGTGCCGGTGCCGCGGACCTGCTCGGCGACGACGACCTCGGCGGAGAACACCCGCGCGTGATCGGGGCCGTCGGAGGTCACGTGGTAGGTCGGCGCGCCCAGCCCCAGGTGGGCGGTGAGCTCCTGGAGGCTGGTCTTCCAGTCCAGTCCCGCGCCCAGGTGCGAGGCGGCGGTCAGCGTGGGGCCGACCAGCCGGAGCACCAGCTCACGGGAGGTCTCCAGACCGTGGGCCAGGTAGACCGCCCCGAACAGCGCCTCCAGGGTGTCGGAGAGGATCGAGTCCTTCTCCCGGCCGCCGGTGGCGATCTCCCCCTTGCCGAGCAGGGTGTACGCGCCCAGGTCGAAGGCCCGGGCGACCTGCGCCAGCGCCCGCTGCGACACCGAGGCGGCGCGCATCTTCGCCAGCGCGCCCTCGGACAGGTCGGGGTACCGGCGGTACAGCTCCTCGGTGACCACCAGTCCGAGGACGGTGTCGCCGAGGAACTCCAGCCGCTCGTTGGTGGGGATGCCACCCGCCTCGTGGGCGAAGGAGCGGTGGGTCAGGGACAACACGAGCAGCTCGGGGTCCAGGTGGATCCCGAGCTGCTCGGCGAGCTGTGCTGCGGTGGTGCTCATGCGGTGCTGGCGACCGTCAGGACGGTCGACGGCGGGCGATCAGCCCGCGTGCTCCGACCGCATGGCGTCCGCGTACACGCGGCCCTTGTAGGTGCCGCAGGCCGGGCAGGCCTGGTGCGGGCGGGTCTGCGCGCTGCAACGGGGGCAGGTGCTGACGGTCGTGGCAGTGGTCTTCCACTGCGACCGACGCGCACGGGTGTTGCTGCGCGACATCTTGCGCTTCGGAACAGCCACGGCTAGCTCTCTTTCTGGTCGTCAAGCGTGCTCTGCAGGCCGCCAAGCGCAGCCCACCGAGGGTCTAGGGTCTCATGCCCGTGCTGGGGGTCATCAGCCAGGTGCGCACCGCAGAGGGAGCACAGACCCGGGCAGTCGACCCGACACAACGGCTGGAACGGTAGCGCAATCACCACCGCATCACGCAACGCGGGCTCGACGTCGATGAGTTCGCCGTCCAGCTCGCGCAGGTCCTCGTCCTCCTCGTCCCCGGACTCCGTGGCGGCCGCGGCGCGCTCGGGGTACACGTACAGCTCCTGCAGAGTGACGTCGACGTCCTCGACGACCTCATCCAGGCAGCGCACGCACTCCCCGACCGCCCGCGCCCGGGCGGAGCCGGACACGAACACCCCTTCCATCACGGCCTCGAGCTGGAGCTCCAGCTCGACATCCGTCCCGGTGGGGACGCCGATCACCTCGGTGCCGAGATCCTCCGGGGCCGCCACCGTGCGCTGCACACGTCGCATCGATCCCGGACGTCGACCGAGCTCATGGGTGTCGAGCACGAACGGCGAACGGGGATCGAGGTGAGTCGCGCGCTCCACGGTCCACGTTCCTTCAGTGAGGGGGTCTCGGTCCGCGGATTCACCGGCAGGACCAGCGACCGATCCTACGGCACCCGGGCCCAGTTACCGAATCGACTCGGTCACACCGCGCCGTCCAGCCGCTGCGCGAGCTTGGCCCGCCCCGCCTGCACCTGGGCGAGCACCTTCCCCAGGTCGATCTCGAAGTCCGCCAGCCGCCGGTCGCAGTAGTCGTCCGCCTCCCGGCGCAGCTCGACGGCACGCTCCTCGGCGGCCCGGACGATCTCCGCCGCGCGCTGCCCGGCCTGCTCGACCACGGACTGCTCGCCGACCAGCTCCTCGGCGCGGCGGCGGGCGGCGGCCTCGATCCGCTCGCCCTCCTCCCGGGCGGCGGCACGGGCCACATCGGCCTCGGCCAGCACCCGTTCCGCCCTGGCGATCTGGGTGGGCAGCGCCTCCCGGGCCTGCTCGACCAGCTCCAGCAACTCGGCCCGGCTGACCAGCACCGAGGAGGACATCGGCATCGCCCGGGCGTTCGCCACCGCCTCCGCCAGTGCGTCCAGCACGCCCGTCAGGCCCGGCTGCTCGTCGCTCATCGTCCGCCTCCTCCGCTCAGGGCCGCGCGCACCGCGTCACCCACACCCGCCGGCACCAGGTCGTCGATCGGACCACCGTGCCGGGCCACGTCCTTGACCAGCGACGACGCCACGTGCGCCAGGGCCGGGTCGCCGGGGACGAACACCGTCTCCACCCCGGACAGGTGCCGGTTCATCAGCGCCATCGGCAGCTCCGCGTCGAAGTCCGCACCGCCCCGGATGCCCTTGACCACCAGATCGGCCCCGAGCTCGCGCAGGGCGTCGACCAGCAGCCCGCCGGTGGCCTGCACCCGCACCCCGTCCAGGTCGGCGACCGCGGTGCGGATCAGCTCCACCCGGACGTCGACCGGCAGCAGGGCGTTCTTGGCCGAGTTGCGGGCGACCAGCACGACGACCTGGTCGGCCACCAGCCGGGCACGGCGGACCACGTCCAGGTGCCCGAGGGTGACCGGGTCGTAGGAACCGGGGCAGACAGCGATCGTCACCCGGCCAACCTACCGTCGGGGGTCGGCGGTCACCCGTTCGGCCAGGTGGACGACGGTCTCCCCGTAGGTCTTGGTCCCGAGGTCGGACAGTCCCTCGGGCCAGGTCGGCGCGGCGCTGCGGGCCGAGCGCTCCACCACGACCACGGCGTCGACGGCCAACGCGGGCACCAGATCGGCCAGGATCCGGTCCACGGTCTCCCCCGGCACGTCGTAGGGCGGGTCCAGCAGCACCAGGTCCCAGGGCGCGGACGGCGGGCGGCCGACGAAGGTCTCCACCGTGTCCTTGACCACCTGGGCCCGGTCCCGCAGGCCGAGGTCGGCGACGTTGCGCCGGCACACCTCCGCGGCGGCCCGGCCGAGCTCGACCAGCGTCACCGACGCGGCGCCCCGGCTGACCGCCTCCAGACCGAGCGCACCCGATCCGGCGTAACCGTCCAGCACCCGGGCGCCGTCGATCGCGTCCAGGTGCTCCAGCCGGGAGAACAGCGCCTCGCGCACCCGCTCGGAGGTCGGCCGGGTCCCCGCGGGCGGCACGGCCAGCACCCGGCCGCCGAACGTCCCCGCGACGATCCGGGTCACCTCGACTTCTCCAGCGCGTCCTGCTGATCCATGAGCCGCTCCATCAGCGGCTTGGTGTTGGTGCTCGCGCCGACGGTCCAGGCGATCAGGGAGAAGACCAGCTGGACCGCGATCACCGGCAGCAGCACCTTGCCCAGCGCCACGCTGATGATCACCGGGATCAGGCCGAGCACCGCGACGTCCGGGCCCCGGGCCAGCACGGCCAGCACCCCACCGGGCAGCGCACCGGCGGGGGTGGAGACCAGCGGACCCTGCCAGTTCGGTGCCGGACGGAAGGCGGAGCGCAGCGCCGCACCCGCCCACACCGGAGTGGAGACCACGCCGAGGGCGATCCAGCTGCCCGGGTCGCCGTGCCAGAGCCCGACCGCGGCGAAGGCCACCAGCGACCAGAGCAGCATGGCGATCGCCGGGACCAGCAGCCGGGTCCGGCGGGTGGCCTGCGCGGACATCGGCAGCAGGCGGTCCAGGATCGGGGCCATCTCCGCGCGCCGGGCCCCCTCCGCGGTGGCGAGCATCCCGACGTAGCCGCTGACCAGCACCGCGAGGCCCACCCCGAGCGCACCGGCCAGTCGCGGGGTCACGACCACCAGCACCGGGACCAGGGCCGAGACCACCAGCTGCACCAGGTGCCGGGGCGAGCGCAGCAGCACCATCAGGTCGGCGACCATGATCGCGGTCTTCGGGCCGCGCACCAGGCGCAGCCGCAGCGACCGGCGCCGGCGCTGCCGGGCGGAGGCGTCGGAGAGCGCCCGGCCCAGCTCGCGGGAGTCCAGGGAGACCACCGCGCCGGCGGCCTGCGAGGCGACCGATCCGCTCTCGCGCAGGTTCCGGCCGCGGATCCGTCCGAGCCGGCGGTCCTGCGCCCAGCCGAGTCCGACCACGGCGAGCGCGAGCACCGTCAGCAGCCAGACCGGCAGGTCGGGCAGCGCGGACAGGCGCCAGTCGGTGAAGGCCGCGACCAGCGCCAGCACCGGGGCGAGGGCGATCACCAGGTCACCGATCAACGCGACCGACCGGCGCGGGAACTGGATGCTCTGCGCCAGGCCGGCCAGCAGCACCACCGCCGCGCAGCAGAGCGCGGCCAGGGCACCGAGCCGGAGCACGTGGCCGATCCCGTGGTCGGCGAGCAGTCCGCCGTCCAGCAGGGCCAGCAGCACGCCGCCGACCAGGCCGGCCAGCACCGGGATGCGCAGCGAGGCGGGGCGCAGCAGACCACGACGGTCGACCGGCAGTCCCAGCCACCAGGTCGCCTCGGCCCCCTCGGCGCCCACCGGCCCCAGTCGTCCGGCCAGGGAGAGCACCGCACCGATCACGGCGATCGCGCAGATCGCCACCAGCGAGGGCAGGCTGATCCCGTCGCCGAGAGAGGCGTCGTCCTGCGGCGGGAGCGAGGCGCGCAGCTGTCCGGCCACGCCGAGCGCCACCCCCAGACCGATCGCGATCATGATCGCCGCGTAGTAGGCGTCGTTCAGCACCGAGCCCAGGCTGGCGCCCGCCTTGGTCCGGGCGACCGCGGCGGTGAACCGGCGGATCGACCGCGGGCCGGGGACGCCGCCGAGTCCCTTCCCGGGCTGGATCGCCGGGGCCTCGACCGTGGTCACAGCACGCCCGGCCGAAGCGCCTCGGCGGCGTCGTCCGGGCTGAGCAGCCGGCAGGCGTCGTCGGCGATCAGCACGGCCCGGTCGGCGCAGGCGCGCAGCAGATCCGGGTCGTGGGTGGCGAGCAGCACCGCACCGCCGGCCTGCTTCTCCGCCACCAGGCGATCGGCCAGCCGGTCGCGCATCGCGACGTCCAGGCGCTGCTCGGGCTCGTCCAGCACCAGCAGGGACCGCGGACGGACCAGGCCGGCCGCGAGCAGCAGGCGCCGGCGCTGACCGGAGGACAGCGCCACCGGCAGCGACTCCGCGTGGTCGGCGAGCCCGAACTCGGCCAGCAGCTCGTGCACCACGTCGTCCGCACCGGCGACGCCGTGGCCGCGGGCGGTCAGGTAGAGGTGCTCGGCGACGGTGAGCGCCGGGAAGTACGCGTCGTCGTCCAGCACGCTCGACACCCGGGTGCGGAAGCCGACCTCGCGCTCGTCGACGTCCCGGCCGAGCACCTGCAGGCTGCCGCCCGCGGGCTCGATCAGGCCGAGGACCGCGCGCAGCACGGTGGACTTGCCGGACCCGTTGGCGCCGACCAGGGCCAGCACCCGTCCGGGCGGGAGAACGAAGGACACCGGGGCGCACACCGGCTCCCCGCCGTATCCGACGAGCAGATCGACGGCACGGATGACAGACGGCTTCGACACGGGGGTCAGCCTACGCACGCCCCGGGGTGGTCCCGCACGGCCCTACGTCCGGTCCAGGAACTCCTCGCGTTCCCCGTCCAGAAGGACGTCGATCGCGGCCAGCAGGTCGGGGTGCCGCTCCAGCTCCGGGTCGGCCGCCACCACCGAACGGGCCTCCACCCGGGCCTCCTCGATCACGTCGGCGTCCCGGGTCACCCGCAGCAGCCGCAGCGACGTGGCACCGCCGGACTGCGCGGCGCCGAGCACGTCGCCCTCCCGGCGCAGCTCCAGGTCCACCGCGGCCAGCCGGAACCCGTCCCGCGTCTCGGCGAGGGTGCGCAGCCGGGTGTCGGCCGGACTGCCCGGAAAGGCGTCGGCGACCAGCAGGCAGACGCCCGGCTTGCTGCCACGACCGATCCGGCCGCGCAGCTGGTGCAGCTGGGAGACCCCGAACCGGTCCGCGTCCAGCACCACCATCACCGTCGCGGCGGGCACGTCGACCCCGACCTCGACCACGGTGGTCGACACCAGCACCGGCACCGTCCCCGCGGCGAAGTCCGCGAGCGCCCGTTCCTTCTCCTCCGGCGTCATCCGGCCGTGCAGCACCCCGACCGGCAGGCCCGCCAGCTCCGGGGAGTCGGTCAGCTGCTCGGCCACCTCCAGCACGGCCCGCAGCGGACGACGGGCGGGACCGTCGTCCGGCACCAGCTCCGCGCCGTCGTCGTCCTTGGCGTCCGGGTCGATCCGGGCGCAGACGATGTAGGCGCGGCCCCCGGCGGCGACCTCCTCCCGCACCCGCTGCCAGGTGCGCTGCATCCAGCGGTCGTTCCCCGCCGGCACCACGTGGGTCACCACCTCGGCGCGACCGGCCGGGACCTGGTCCAGCACCGAGGTCTCCAGGTCCCCGAACACCGTCATCGCGACCGTGCGCGGGATCGGGGTCGCGGTCATCACCAGCAGGTGCGGCGTGCTGCGGGCCTTCGCGCGCAGGGTGTCCCGCTGCTCGACGCCGAACCGGTGCTGCTCGTCCACCACCACCAGACCGAGGTCGGCGAACTGCACGTGCTCGGACAGCAGCGCGTGGGTGCCGACCACGATGCCCGCGGCACCGGAGGCGGCCTCCGCCAGGGCCTTGCGGCGCACCGCCGCCGACTGCGATCCGGTCAGCAGGGTGATCCGGGTGGCGTCGTCCGCGCCGCCGAGCATCCCGGCCTCGCCGAGCTCCCCGAGCAGGGTGCGCAGCGTCCGCTCGTGCTGGGCGGCGAGCACCTCGGTCGGTGCCAGCAGGGCGGCCTGGCCCCCGGCGTCGACGACCTGGAGCATCGCCCGGAGCGCGACCACGGTCTTGCCGGAGCCGACCTCCCCCTGCAGCAGACGCTGCATCGGTCGCTCCCCGGCCAGTTCGGCCGACAGCTCCGCCCCGACCCGCTGCTGCCCCTCGGTCAGCGTGAACGGCAGGCGGGCGTCGAAGGCCGTGCGGATGCCCCCGTCACGCGGCGGACGGGCCACCGCGCCCTCCCGGGCCACCCGCGAGCGCCGCCGGGCGAGCTCGGCCTGCAGGACGAAGGCCTCCTCGAACTTCAGCCGTTCCTGGGCGGAGCGGATCTCGTCGTCGTCCTCCGGTCGGTGCAGGGCGCGCAACGCACCCAGCAGCTCCGGCAGCTCGCGGCGGGCCAGCAGCTCGGCGGGCAGCGGGTCCGGCACGTCCTGCGGGGTGAGCAGCGGGAGGATCGCCCTGACCGCCTTCTCGATGTGCTCGGTCGGGACCGCGGCGGAGGCCGGGTACAGCGGGATCGGCCGCCTGGTCTCCTCGATGCCCTCGGCCTCGTCCTCGACGTCGACCCCGATCAGGCGGTAGGTCGGGTGCGCGAGCTGCGGTCGGCCGTTCAGCTTGTCGGTGCCGACCTCGCCGGAGAACAGCCCCTCGACGCCCGGTGTGAGGCGGCCCTCGTGGTAGCGCAGCGCACCCTTGCTCTTGCCGAAGAACACCAGACCGAGCCGGCTGGCCCCGTCGGTGATCTCGACGTTCATCAGGGCGCCGCCGGTCCGGGTGGTCCGCACGGTCGCCTGCGCCACCCGCGCCATCACGGTGACGTGCTCCTTGGCCGTGAGCGAGGCCAGGTCGGTCATCTGCCCATGCCGGGCGTACCGCCGCGGGTAGTGCCGCAGCAGCTGCCCGACGGTGTGCAGGCCGAGCTTGGCCATCCGTTTCCCGGTGGTCAGTCCGAGCACCGTCGAGATCTGCTGACCGAGCAACGGGCCCGGGCGGACCACCGCGTCCTCCAGTCCGGTCATGCCGACACCTCCCCGGCCAGGGCGTGCAGGACCGCCAGCACCCGCTCGTCGTCGTCGGCCTCGGCCAGCACCGAGCCACCGGCCGGCACCACCGATGCGCAGGACGTCAGCCATGCTCCGGGCAGCACCGGCACCGGGTCCTCGGCAGCGGTGGCGTCGCGATGGGCTCCCCCGGCCCGGGCGTCCCGGACCGCGCGCTCCAGGGCGAGCCGCCAGTCGGAGGCGGAGGCCGGGCCGGCGACCAGGACGACCGCCCCCGCCCGTGCCATCTCCCGCGCGCGCTCCGCGGAACCGGTGACCGCGACCACCGGGGTCGCGACCCCGTTCAGGGAGTGGAGCACCACCAGCACCGGTGCCGAGCCGGCCGCCGCGCGCAGCACCGCGACCGCGGCCGACGGGTCGTCGGTGTGGACGTGCGACTGACGTCGGCGGTCAGGGGCGTCACCCGGTTCGGCCACCACCGCGACCGCGTCGCCGATCTCCGCGAGCCGGGCGCGCAGGTCGGCGTCGTCCCCGGCGGGCAGGACGGCCATCACCTCGAAGCCGGTCAGCACGTGGTCGCGCGGCGTGCCGACGGCGGACTCGGGCAGCCAGCTCAGATCCAGCTCGACGGGGGCGGGACGGCCCTCCCGCCGCCTGCCGGGTCCGGCGTCCAGGTCGTCCGCCGCGGCAGCCCAGGCCGACAGCACCACGAGCAACGCGCACGCCCCGGCGTCCAGTACCCGGGCGTCCCGGAGCACCGGGTGCCGTGCGCTGATCTCCGCCAGCGCCGCGTGCCCGGCGTCCAGCGCGGCGGACAGCCGCTCCCGCTCGGTGCCGGCGTGCTCGCGCGCCGCGCGTGCCACCTCCGCGGCGAGGTCGAGCACGGTCCCCGGCTCCGGCTCCAGCACCGCCGAGCGGGCGGACTCCGCCGCCAGGGCCAGGGCGCCGGCGATCGGCTGTTCGGCGCCACGGGCCAGACCGGCGAACCAGTGGCTCAGGATCATCCCGGAGTTGCCCCGGGCAGCGAGCAGCGCCCCCCGGGTCGCGGCGGCCAGCACGGTCACCGGGTCGGCGCCGGGGGCCAGACGGGCCAGCTCCTCGGTCGCACCGCGCAGGGTGAGCAGGCAGTTCGTGCCGGTGTCCTGGTCGGCGACCGGGAAGACGTTCACCGCGTCGATCCGCGGCCCGGCCTGCTCCAGCCCGTCCACCGCACGCAGCAGCCAGCGGTGCAACACCGCTCCGTCCAGCAGTCGACCAGCCACGTTCGTCGTCGGTTCCTCTCGCCTCGCGCCCGGGGACTACTGTGCCGTACCGCGCCCACGGCCCCGGTCCCGGACGCCGGTTTGGGCACCGACCCGACGGTGAGCTAGTCTTACCCGGTTGCCCGAGCGCGGTTCGTTGATTCGTCGCGTTCGAGCACTGGTGGCAGCTCCGCCCCGGCCCTCGGCCAGCGGTGCGGGCCGCCCCATCCGACCAAGCATGAGTCGCCCCGTCATGGGGCGGACGCATCATTCGATTCAGGAGAAGACCGTGGCTGCCAACTGCGACGTCTGCGCCAAGGGCCCGTCCTTCGGGCACAGCATCTCGCACTCGCACGTGCGCACGAAGCGGCGCTGGAACCCGAACATCCAGCGCGTGCGCGTGGTGGTGGCGGGCACCGCCAAGCGGATGAACGTCTGCACGTCCTGCCTCAAGGCCGGCAAGGTGCAGCGCGCCGTCTGACGCGAGCGTTCGCGAGGGCCCGCCCGGATTCGTTCCGGTGCGGGCCTTCGCGCTGTCCGGCCCCTGTGGCACGCTGGTGCGCATGTCGGCAGAACGCCCCGAGCACATCGTCCGTCCCGCAGCGGCGACGGACGCCGAGGCCATCGCCGGGGTGCACATCCGGTCCTGGCAGAGCGCCTACCGGGGCATGCTCCCGGACGAATACCTGGACGGGCTGGACCCGGTCGCCCGTGGCCGGTGGTGGCGCACCCAGCTCGACCACCCGGACTGGGGCACCACCTGGGTCGCCACCGTCGAGGACGCCGTGGTCGGCTTCCTGTCGCTCGGCCCCTCCCGGGACGAGGACGCGGACCCGCGCACGCTGGAGATCTTCTCGGTCTACCTGGAGCCGTCGCTGTTCGGCAGCGGGGTGGCCCGGGACCTGATGCGCACCGCGCTCGCCGAGCTCCCGGCCCGCGCCAGCGTCACGCTGTGGACCGCGGCGGAGAACGAGCGCAGCCGGCACTTCTACCGTCGGCACGGCTTCAGCCCGGACGGCACCGAGCGCATCGAGGAGATCGGCGGCACCGAGCTGCCCGAGGTGCGGTACCGCCGGGGCTGAGTCCCCGGGCGGTCAGCCGCCGAAGTGGTCCCAGCCCGGGCTGAGCCGCCCCGGCTCCGTGCCGTCGACGAGCACGCCGGGCTCCCCCGCGCGCACCCGGCCGATCACCCGGAACCCGTCGGGCACCTCGCCGGGGAAGGTCGCCAGCAGGCCGTGGTCCTCGCCGCCGGTCAGCACCCACCGCAGCGGATCCGCGTCCAGTCGGCGCGCGGCGCCCGCGACCGCGGCCAGGTCGTCGGCGAGCACGTCCTGCGGCCGGCCGAGGTCGAGCACCACCCCGGAGGCGCGCGCGATCCGGCCGGCGTCGCGCAGCAGGCCGTCGGAGACGTCCAGCATCGCGGTAGCGCCCGCGTCGGCGGCGACCGGCCCCGCGGTCAGCGGCGGTC
>NZ_JANZKP010000023.1 GCF_025642745.1 Cellulomonas sp. RIT-PI-Y | reverse complement strand
GGGTCGTGGAGCATCTCGATATCGAAGCGGATCCAGCCGCGCGCCGGGTGGCGCATGGTCTTGATCGCCGACCTCCACGAGCCGACCTCGCCGCGTTCCCAGTGGTCGCGGAAGACCGCGCTGCGGGCGACGACCTCGTCGCGGATCGCCCGCGCGTTCGACGACTATGCCGAGTACGCGCTGGACACCGAGGACTACGCCGCGGACTGGATCGACCGGATCAAGCCCGAGCTGCTGGAGTCGACCACCACCACCGACGGCGTGGTCGCCGCGTTGCCGATCCTCACCGCGGGCAGCACGGCTGATCTGATCTGATGGCGGCGGAGGGGGCGTGCGCTCCCGCCGCCGCCATCGCTCTTCCTGGAGGCACATCCCATGCTGCACACCTGGCGCTGGTTCGGTCCCGCCGACCCGATCACCCTGGCCGAGGTCCGGCAGACCGGCGCGACCGGCATCGTCACCGCCCTGCACCACCTGCCCAACGGCGCGGTGTGGACCGTCGAGGAGATCCGCGCCCGTCAGGCCGAGATCGAGGCCGCCGGACTGGTCTGGTCCGTGGTGGAGAGCGTCCCCGTGCACGAGGACATCAAGACCGGTGGGCCGCGTGCCGCCGAGGCGGTCGAGCACTACCAGCAGTCGCTGCGCAATCTGGCGGCCTGCGGACTCGACGTCGTCTGCTACAACTTCATGCCGGTCCTGGACTGGACCCGCACCGACCTGGCGTACCCGATGCCGGACGGCGCCCTGGCCCTGCGGTTCGACGCTACCGCGCTGGCGGCCTTCGACCTGTTCGACCTGGCCCGGCCCGGCGCGGCCGACGACTGGACCCCCGAGCAGACCGCCCGTGCCGCCGGGCTCTGGGACACGCTGGACGCCGACGCCCGCGACCGGCTGCGTGCCACCGTCCTGGCCGGCCTGCCCGGCGCGGAGGAGCACTACGACCTGGACCGGTTCCGTGCCGCGCTCGCGACCTACGACGACGTGCCCGCCGACCGCCTGCGCGGACACCTGGACGACTTCCTGCGCGCGATCGTCCCGGTCGCCGAGCAGGTCGGCGTGCGGATGGCGATCCACCCCGACGACCCGCCCCGGCCGATGTTCGGCCTGCCGCGGGTGGTCTCCACCGCCGACGACGCCCAGCGGGTGCTGGACGCCGCACCGTCCGAGGCCAACGGCCTGACCATGTGCGTCGGCTCGTACGGCTCCCGCGCGGACAACGACGTGGTGGCGATGACCCGCCGGTTCGCCGACCGGATCCACTTCGCCCACCTGCGCAGCGTGCTGCTGGACGACGACGGGGCGTCCTTCACCGAGGCGCCGCACCTGGCCGGGGACGCGGACATGGTCGCCGTGATCGACGCGCTGCTCGCCGAGGAGGACCGGCGCGGCGCGGCGATCCCGATGCGCCCGGACCACGGCCACGTGCTGCTGGACGACGCCTCCCGGGTGACGAACCCCGGGTACTCGCTGTACGGGCGGCTGCGCGGGCTCGCCGAGCTGCGCGGCGTCGAGCTCGCGGTCCGCCGCCTGCGCGGGGCCTGACCGCGCGCGCCTCGCGGCCGGCACCCCTGGTCGAGAGTGCACGAAGGCAGGCCTCCGCGCACCGGAAGCCTGCCTTCGTGCACTCTCACCGGACCCGACGGTCCGGGCGGATGCTCAGTCCGCGTCGAGGTCGCGGGCGAGCATGGCGACCAGCTCGTCCAGCACGGCGTCCGCGCCGTCCGCGTCCGAGCTGAGCTCCACGGTCTCCCCGTGCTTGACGCCCAGGCCCATCACCATCAGCAGGCTCGCGGCGTCCACCGGGGTGCCGCCCTCCTTGGCGATGGTCACCGGGATGCCGTGACCCTGCACCGCACGGGCGAACAGGGACGCGGGGCGGGCGTGCAGCCCCACCGAGGACGCGACGGTGACCTGACGAGTGGCCATGAGGGGATTCCTTCCAGACGGACGAGTGCCAGAGCTCGAGTGTGCCTGATCCGTGTGCGCCGCACCGGGCGCGCCGCACCAGGGCCGCCCGGACGGACCACGCCCGGACCCGACACGCCGGACCCGGGATCCGGATTCCGGGCCTGCACCCGCACGGTCATGGGCCTCAGGGACAAAGGTCCCGACTTACCCCTCATGTTGTGTTGCGAGTCTTGCCCGGACACAACATCTAGTGGCGGTCGCAGGCACCGCGCGAAAGGGATGACCCGGGATGACCGCTATGGAGATCGACCGTCCGCAGGTGGCCGAGGACGCCACGCTGATCGTGCGGAAGCGCGACGGTCGGGCCCTCCCCTACGACGGCTCCCGGATCCAGGCCGCCCTGCGCAAGGCGTTCGTCGAGGTGCACGGTGAGGTCTCCGCCCTGCACGAGCTGATGCTGACCGACCTGGTCGCGCAGGCCCACGCCGAGCTGGCCGCCCGCTTCACCGGCGAGGTGAAGATCTACGAGATCCAGAACGTCGTCGAGCACATCCTGGTGGAGTCGCACGAGTACGAGGTCGCGCAGCGGTACATCGACTACCGGGTGCAGCGCGACCTGGCACGCAGCCGCGCGCTGGACGTGAACCACTCGGTCGGCCAGCTGATCGGCAAGGACCAGACGGTCGTCAACGAGAACGCCAACAAGGACAGCGACGTCTTCAACACCCAGCGCGACCTGACCGCGGGCGCGGTCGGCAAGGCGATCGGGCTGCGGATGCTCCCGCCGCACGTGGCGAACGCGCACGCGAAGGGCGACCTGCACTACCACGACCTGGACTACCACCCCTACGCGCCGATGACGAACTGCTGCCTGATCGACTTCCGCACCATGCTGGCCGACGGCTTCCGGATCGGGAACGCCCAGGTCGACCCGCCGCGCTCGATCCAGACCGCCACCGCGCAGATCTCCCAGATCATCGCGAACGTGTCCTCCAGCCAGTACGGCGGGTGCTCGGTGAACCGGATCGACGAGCTGCTGGCGCCCTACGCCGAGCGGAATTTCGCGAAGCACCTCGCGGACGCCGAGCGCTGGATCACCGGCGACGACCGGCGCGAGGCCTACGCCCGGGAGAAGACCAGCAAGGACATCTACGACGCGATGCAGTCGCTGGAGTACGAGATCAACACCCTGTTCACCTCGAACGGGCAGACCCCGTTCACCTCGGTGGGCTTCGGACTCGGCACCGGCTGGTTCGAGCGGGAGATCCAGCGCGCCATCCTGCAGATCCGGATCCTCGGCCTGGGCAAGGAGCGTCGCACCGCGATCTTCCCGAAGCTGATCTTCACGCTGCGCCGCGGGGTCAACCTGGAGCAGGCCGATCCCAACTACGACCTCAAGCAGCTCGCGGTCGAGTGCGCCACCAAGCGGATGTACCCCGACATCCTCAGCTACGACAAGATCGTGGAGATCACCGGATCGTTCAAGGTGCCGATGGGCTGCCGCTCGTTCCTGCAGGGATGGCAGGACGCGAACGGCGACGACGTCGTCGAGGGCCGGATGAACCTGGGCGTGGTCACGCTCAACATCCCCCGGATCGCGCTGGAGACCCGTGGCGACCAGGACCGGTTCTGGTCCCTGCTGGAGCAGCGGCTGGAGACCGTGCACGACGCCCTGCTGTTCCGGGTCGAGCGGTGCAAGGAGGCCGTGCCCGCCAACGCGCCGATCCTCTACGTGCACGGCGCGTTCGGCCAGCGGCTCGCCCCGGACGACGAGGTCGACTCGCTGTTCCGCGACGGCCGGGCCACCGTGTCGCTCGGGTACATCGGCCTGTACGAGGCGGCCGCGGCGTTCTTCGGCGGCGCATGGGAGTCCGACCCGGAGGCCAAGGAGTTCACGCTCCGGATCCTGCGCACCCTGCACGCCCGCGCCCAGGACTGGACCGCCCGGCACGGCTACCAGTTCAGCGTCTACTCCACCCCGTCCGAGTCGCTGACCGACCGGTTCTGCCGCCTGGACAAGAAGAAGTTCGGCTCGGTGCCCGACATCACCGACAAGGACTACTACACGAACTCCTTCCACTACGACGTCCGCAAGGCGCCGACCCCGTTCGAGAAGCTCGACTTCGAGGCGGACTACCCGGCCTACGCCTCCGGCGGGTTCATCCACTACTGCGAGTACCCAGTGCTGCAGCAGAACCCGAAGGCGTTGGAGGCGGTCTGGGACTACGCCTACGACCGGGTCGGCTACCTCGGCACCAACACCCCGATCGACCACTGCCTGGAGTGCGACTTCTCCGGCGACTTCACCCCGACCGAACGCGGCTTCGCCTGCCCGTCCTGCGGCAATACCGACCCGCGGACCTGTGACGTGGTCAAGCGCACCTGCGGCTACCTGGGCAACCCGCAGCAGCGCCCGATGGTGCACGGCCGCCACGTGGAGATCTCCTCCCGGGTCAAGCACCTGGAGGGCAGCACCGGGTCGGTCCCGAGCGCGTCATGACCCGGGATCCGCGCCCGGACTGGACCGCCGCGCGGCTCAGCGGGCGCCGGGTCGCCGACTACAAGCCGTTCGTGATGGTCGACGGCGAGGGGGTGCGCTGCTCGCTGTACGTGAGCGGCTGCCCCTTCGCCTGCGCCGGCTGCTTCAACGAGGCCGCCTGGTCGTTCCGCTACGGCACGGTCTACGACGAGGCGCTCGCCGACCGGATCGTCACCGACCTGCGGCACTCCGCGGTCCAGGGCCTGTCCCTGCTCGGCGGTGAGCCGTTCCTCAACACCCAGGTCTGCCTGGACGTCGTTCACCGGCTGCGCGCCGAGCACGGCCGGGCCAAGGACGTGTGGTGCTGGACCGGCTACACCCTGGAGGAACTGCTGACCGGGAGCGCGGACAAGCGGGAGCTGCTCGGCGAGCTGGACGTGCTGGTCGACGGGCGATTCGAGCTGGCGCAGCGGGATCTGAGTCTGGCGTTCCGGGGCAGCCGGAACCAACGGGTGCTGGACGTGCCGGCGTCGCTCGCCGCGGGACGGGCGGTCACGTGGACCGGTGGGCTGCGGACCGCGCAGGACGCGGAGCAGGTGGACCGGCGGGCGCTGCTCTAGCGGTCCGGCTCGTCGGCCGTCCGGTCGACGAGCTCGATCGCGGACAGCAGGCCGGCGATCTCGAGGATCACCAGGGCCAGGTCCGGCGGGTTCCGGACGACGAGCGGGGACGCGGTGGGCGGCCGCCGCAGCAGCAGGTTCGCGAGCAGGGCGACCACCGAGGAGTCGATGAACGTCACCTCGGTGAGGTCGACGACGTCCACGGCGTTCAGGTCGTCCGCGGTCAGGGCGTCGCCACCCGCCCTGACCACCGGCAGGTCGACCTCGCCCGCCATCCAGAGGACGTCGGGCGTCAGCGGGTCGATCCAGACCCGGCCGGCACCGGGTGGGCCGACCGGGTCGTGGGCCGCGGAAGAGTGCACCCGCCAGTATCGGCACGTGCGGGGGATCGGCGCGAGCACCCGCCGGGTGTCCCCACCCAGGTGGCGGGGCCACGGCCGGTTCTCACGACCCGATCACCCGTTCGCGCTCGACCCGAATGTGAGCCGCATGACATCGCCAGGAGCGGGTGATCATCGCCGCCGATCCTTGGTCCGGCCGCTGCCGTGCCGATAAGGACCCAATGCTCCCTGGTCCGCGTTCCGCACAGACGAGACGGGGCCGCGTCCTCGCGGCCGCGGTCTCGCTGCTGCTGCTCGTCCTGGTGGCGCTCGCGGGTGGGCTGCCCGCCGCGGCGTGGCTGTCCGGTGCGCTCGTCGCGGCGACGTCCGCGCATCTGCTCCGCAACCGCTCCCGCGACGACGAGTCCCCGGTGTGGCTCTGGTCGAGCCGCGGGGCCTGGTCCGTCGCCGCAGGGCTCGCCGCCGAGGCGGTTCTCCGTGCGGCCGATCCGGCGGGGACCGCTACCGGGCTGCGCGGCTGGGGCGTGACCGTCGCGGCGGTCGCCGCCTGCGCCTGCCTCTACCAGGGCATGGTCCGATGGAACCGGTCCGGGACCGAACTGTCGGACCCCGGTGACTGGCTGAACGGGATCAGCGCGTTCCTGGCGGCCCTGGCGCTCGCGGCCCTGACGCTCGCCTGGACCTCGGGGACGGGCCTGACCGGGCAGGACTTCTCGCACCTGATCCGGTTGTCGGCGGTGACCGTCCTGGCGGGCAGTTGCCTGACGGTGACGGCGATCGCGGATCTGCGCACCGACCCCCGTGCCCTGGTGCTGACCGCGGCCGCGCTGCTCACCGGCGGCGGCGAGGCGGTCGTGCTGGCCCTGACCGCCGAGGCCCCGGCCGGCGGACCGGCGGATCTGATCGTGCTGGGCGTCTGGACGCTGCTGGCGCTCGCCGCGGCACTGGCCGGGCGGATGCCGCGCGGTGAACGCACCGCCGCGTACGCCTCGTCCCGGGCGACGACCGCCGGATCCGTCGTGGTCATCGCGGCGTCGATCGGCATCCTGGCCGCGAACTCCGCGCTGCGCGACGGGTCCGTCCCGGTGAGCGTCCTGGCCGCCGCCGCCGGGCTCTCGGCCTGCGTCCGGGTCCTCCGGCTCGTCCACGACCTGTCGCAGCTGGCGGCCTCGCGGATCGAGGCCCGCACCGACTCGTTGACCGGCGTGCCGAACCGACGGGCGCTCATCGAGCGGCTGGACGCGCTGTCGGAGACCGAGGACGGCGCCGCCCTGCTGGTGATCGACCTGGACCGGTTCAAGGACGTGAACGACCGGTACGGGCACGCGGTCGGTGACGCTCTGATCCAGGACATGGCCGAGCGTCTGGCCGGGACCTTGAACGGACGGGGCCTCCTGGCAAGACTGGGCGGCGACGAGTTCGCCGTCGTCCTGAGCGACCCCGACCCGGACCGCGCCGTGACCATCGCGCGGGAGCTCTGCGAGGCCGCGGCCGTTCCGAGCGAGACCGGCGGCCGGGTCCTGCGGGTCTCGGCGAGCATCGGCGTCGCGAGCACGATGCTGGGCGAGCAGCGCGACGGCGAACTGCTGCGCGGTGCCGACGCCGCGATGTACATCGCCAAACGGTCGGGCAGCGGCGTGTGCGTCTACGACCGGGCCACCGACGCCCAGGCGCGCACCCGGCACGAGCTCGCCGAGGAGCTCCGGGCCATGCTGACCGGCTCCACCGCCGAGCACGGTCACCTCACGGTGCACTTCCAGCCGCAGCTCGACGCCGCGACGGGCCGGGTGCTGGCCGCCGAGGCCCTGGTGCGGTGGGACCACCCCCGTCGCGGGCTGCTCGGACCGTACGCGTTCCTCGACCTGGCCGAGGAGCACGGTCTGATGACGCCGCTGACCTGGCACGTGCTGGACCAGGCGACCGGGCAGGCGGCGCTCTGGCGGGCCGCCGGACTCGATCTCCCGGTGGCGGTCAACCTCTCGACCTCCTGCCTGGAGTACCCGGGCCTGCTCCAGGCGTTGGAGGGTGCCCTGGACCGCGCCGGGCTGCCGCCCAGCCGGCTCGTCGTGGAGATCACCGAGACCACCCTGATGCACGACCCCCGGCTCGCGGTCGAGGTCACCCGGCAGATCGCCGGCCTCGGCATCGCGGTCAGCATCGACGACTACGGGACCGGCTACTCCTCGCTCGCCTACCTCAACGACCTCCCGGCGGAGGAGCTGAAGCTCGATCGGTCGTTCACCGGCAAGCTCACCTCGGACCCGCGCACCCGGGCCATCGTCTCCGGGACCATCGAGCTCGCGCACCACCTCGGGCTCCGCCTGGTCGCGGAGGGGGTCGAGGACGAGGCCACGCTCGACCTCCTGCGGCGCCTGGGCTGCGACCGGACGCAGGGGTTCCTGCACGCCCGGCCGATGCCTGCGCCGGACTTCGCCGAGTGGATGCGGTCCGCACGGACCGTGGTGGCGGACGCCTGACCGGCAGGTTTCACCCGCGGGTCAGGACGTTGGCCCTCTCGGAAAGCACGTCGCCCCACCGTTGGATGGGGTATGGAACGGGATCCCGACCCAGCAGGCCGGATCGACCTCGGCAGCGACGAGCCGTGGGTGCTGCGCGTGACCGGAACGGCCGATGACCGGGTCGTGCGCGCCTTCGCCGGCGCGCTGGCACCCGGGGGCGATCTGCGGGACGCGGTCCGGCACCTCGCACCGGTGCGCACGCTGGACCTGCGGGAGGCCGACGAGCTGGGCGACCTGGCGCTCGACCTGGTCGGCGTCCTGATGTGCCACCTCACGCCCGGCTACTCGCGGCTGACGGTCCTGGGGGCCGTCCCGGCGGTCCGACGGCGACTGGTCGAGCGCGGTCTCGACGCCCTGATCACGTTCTCCGCGGGTCCCGGGACGTAGGGGAGCTCCACCGTCGGGTCGACGCCCGGCCCGCCGGATCGGCCCGGCCGCCACGCCGATCGCCCGCCGCCCGGTTCGCGCGAGGAACCGGGACCCGTCCTCGGGCGTTGTCCGCACATGACCCACCCCGCCCCCGAGGGCCTCGCCGCCGAGCTGGACGCCGCCGAGCGCTCCCCGCTCCTGCGCCGGATGCACGCCCTGCGCGAGCGCCTGCACCGCCGGCGCAGCACCCGCCTGGTCTACCGCGCCCTGGTGACCACCGTGGGCGGCGCGATCGTGGCCACCGGCATCGTGCTGCTGGTGCTCCCCGGCCCGGGGTGGCTGCTGATCTTCCTGGGCCTGGGGGTGCTCGGCACCGAGTTCCCGGCGATCCGCCGGGTGACCGACCGGTTCAAGGCCTGGGTGCTCCGGCTCTGGCACCGGTGGCGCGCACGTCGGTCCCGGTAGCCCCGCTCACCCCGCCAGGGTCAGCGGCCGGTCGATCGTGCGCAGCACCCGGTCCAACTGATCACGGGTGCCGGTGAGCCGGTGCGCCTCGACGCATCCGCCCCGGGCGATGGCGGCGTGCAGGTCCCCGGACACCGTCCGCACGTCGAGCCGACCGGTGCGACCCCAGCGGGCCCGGGCGGTCACCGCGTCGCGCAGTCCGGTCAGGAACGCGCGGTTGCGGGCCGGATGCCCGGCGACCAGGAGGGCGTCGGGGTCGACCAGCCGGCAGAACACCGCGACCGCCTGCCCGAGGTGGCGACCGGCGGCGAGCTGCACGGCGGGGTCGTGCGGGGTGCGACGGGCGATCCCGAGCACGTCGTCCAGACGGTGGCGGCGGGCGACCCCGAGCGTGGTCTCCTGACTGGGCAGCACCAGGGAGCCGATCCCGCCCGCCAGGCCCGCGGCCCCGGTGACGACCCGTCCGTCCAGCAGGGTGGCGGCCCGGACGGTGTCCTCGGCGTCGACGCAGAGCACGGTCCCGGACACCGCCTCGGAACTGAGCGCGAGTTCGGCCCACGGACGCACGTGCACCTGGGCGTGCAGCTCGGCGGCCAGGGCGCCAGCGGCGACCGGATGCTCACCGGTGTCCGAGAGCAGGACGGTCAGCACCGGGGCGCCGGGCAGGAACTCCGCGGCGGCCCGGGTCAGGCCGGGGGCGAGCAGGTCGGCGCGGACGGCGCAGCGACCCCGCACCCGGCCGGTCAGGTCCGCGACGGCGAGTCGGGCGCGCTCGCCGTCGCTCTGCACCACGGCGAGCGCCCCGGCCGCCGCGTTGAGCCGGAACCGGTCACGAGGGCGTCCGGTGACCGCCGGGTCCTTGCCCGCGTCGACGATCAGGCAGTGCCGGCTGAGCAGGTCGAGATGTTTGGTGACCGTGTTCCGGGCCCGGCCGGTGATCCGCTGCAGGTCGGCCCGGGTGTGCGGACGGCCGTCCCAGAAGACCGCCAGGGTCTCGGTGGCGTCGGCGTAGAACGGTGTCATCGGGCGTTCGCGGACCTTCCACTCGTGGTGGCCGGTTCGCACGCCCGTGGGCGAGTCGGCTGCTGCTCCCCGCAGTCAAGACCCCTCCCGACCTGCAGGGACGGGACCTTCGGCCCCGGACACGACCGCACCCCCCGACCTGGTGCGCCGAGGGGTGCGGTCGTGCGGGTGGTTCAGGCGGCGACGGCGACCTGCTGGTCGGCGACGGCCTCCTCGGGCAGCTTGCGGGTGCTCTTGAGCGCCACGACGATCGCCGCCGACACCAGCGTGCCGATCAGGACCGCGAGGATGAACCCGCCGAAGTTGGAGATCAGCGGGAGCACCCAGATGCCGCCGTGCGGTGCCTGCAGCCCGGAGCCGAAGGCCATCACCAGCGCGCCGGTGACCCCGGAGCCGACGACGGAGGACACGATCACGCGCCACGGGTCGGCGGCGGCGAACGGGATGGCCCCCTCGGAGATGAAGCTCAGGCCGAGCAGCACCGCGGCCTTGCCGTTCTCCTGCTCCTGCGGGGTGAACAGGCGCTTGCGGACGAAGGTGGCCGTGGCCAGGGCCAGCGGGGCGACCATCCCGGCGGCCATCACCGCGGCCATGATCCGGTACTGCACCGCGTCCGCTCCCAGGCCGCTGGTGGCCAGGCCGGTGACCGCGAAGGTGTAGGCCACCTTGTTCACCGGCCCGCCCAGGTCGAAGCCCATCATCGCGCCGAGCAGCACGCCCATCAGGATCAGGTTGGAGCCGGAGAGGCCGTTCAGCCAGGAGGTGAGCGCGTCCATCAGCGCGGCGATCGGGCGCCCGATCAGGACGAACATCAGGAAGCCGGTGATCAGCGACGACAGCAGCGGGGTGACCACGACCGGCATCACACCGCGCACGCCCTTGGGCACCCGCCAGTTGCTGATCCACAGCGCGAGGAAGCCGGCGACGAACCCGGTGACCAGACCGCCCAGGAACCCGGCGCCGATCGCGACCGAGATCGAGCCGCCGACGAACCCGGGCACCAGGCCGGGGCGGTTGGCGATGCCGTAGGCGATGAACCCGGAGAGCACCGGCACCAGGAACGCGAACGCCGCGGAGCCGGTCTGGAACAGCAGCGCCGCCCAGTCCTGGCCGGAGGCGATCGAGAAGTTCTGGATCAGGTCCTGCACGGTCACCTGGGTGACCTCGACCGCGCCGGTCTGGCCCCAGGCCGCCTGCGCGACCATGAAGCCGAGCGCGATCAGGATCCCGCCCGCGGCGACGAACGGGATCATGTAGCTGACTCCGGTCATCAGCCACTGCCGGATCCGGGTGCCGACGGAGGCGTTCGGGTCGACCTTGGTGGTGGGACCGGCGGCAGCCGCAGCCGGTGCGGACCCGGTGACCGCACCGGACTCGACCGCGGCGATCGCCTGGCCGAGCACCCCGGGTGCGTCGTGCACGGCCTTCTTCACGCCGACGTCGACGGTGGGCTTCCCGGCGAACCGGTCCCGGTTCTGCACCTCCAGGTCGGCGGCGAAGATGACCCCGTCGGCGGCCGCGATCACGGCCGGGTCGATCGGGGTGGATCCGGCGGCGCCCTGGGTCTCCACGACGACCTCGTGCCCGGCGGCCTTGCCCGCCTGCTCGAGGGCCTCCGCGGCCATGTAGGTGTGCGCGATGCCGGTGGGGCACGAGGTGACGGCGACGAACTTCACGACGGGACGACCTCTCGGGTGATGATCTCGGCCACGGTGGTGGCGTCGGGGGCGTCGAGCAGCGACTGCCGGAACGACGCGTGCACCAGGCGGCGGGCCAGGGCGGCGAGGATCTGCAGGTGGTCCGCGTCGCCACCGGCGGGCGCGGCGATCAGGAACACCAGGCGGGCGGGGCCGTCCTCGGCGCCCCAGTCCACGCCGTCGCGCAGCTTGCCGATGGCCAGGCTGGGCGCGGTGACGTGCTCGGAGCGGGCGTGCGGCAGACCGACGCCGCCCGGCATGCCGGTGGGCATCTGCGCCTCGCGGGCCCGGACGTCGGCGGCGAAGCCCTCGGCGTCGGTGACCCGGCCGGCGGCGTGCAGCACGGCGATCAGCTGGGCGGTCGCGTCCTCGCGGTCGCCGGCGACCAGGTCGGTGAGGACCAGGTCCGGGATGGTGAGCGGCTGGCTCATGTCACAGCTCCTTGAGGGTGGTGGCGGGGTCGGGGTCGACCACGACGGCGACCTCGGACGGGTGGATGTCGGCAGGCCCGGGCACTGCGCTGCCCGGGAGCAGGACCGCGGCGCGGCCCCAGGCGACGGACCGGGCCAGCCGGACCGCGGGATCGGGATCGGCGGCGGCCAGATAGCCCGCGAGGGTGCAGTCCCCGGCGCCGACGGTGGAGAGCGGGACCAGTGCCGGGCCGCCTGCCCACCAGCTGCGGTCGGCGTGCACCAGCAGCGCGCCGTGGCTGCCGAGCGAGACCAGCACCGCGCCGATGCCCCCGGCGATCAGCTCCCGAGCGGCGCCCTGGACGTCTCCCACGGTGCTCAGCTCGGTCCCGACCAGCTCGGCGAGCTCCTCGTCGTTCGGCTTCACCAGGGCGAGACCGCCGTGCGCGACCGCGGTGTCCAGCGGTGCGCCCGAGGTGTCGGCGACCACCGGGACCCCGGCGCGCACCCCCAGGTCGATCGCACGGGTCAGCAGGGAGTCGGCCTGTCCGACCGGCAGCGAGCCGGCGATCACCAGGGCACGGGCGTCCGGCAGCAGCTCGGCCTCCACGGCGGCCAGCAGCGTGTCGACCTCCGCGGCGGACAGCGGCGCTCCCGGGCTGTTGACCTTGGTGGTCCGCCCGTTGGCCTCGGCGAGCGTGAGGTTCGACCGGGTGTCCCCCGCGACCCGGACCGGGTGCGCCGCCACGCCCTGTTCGCCCAGCAGGTCGACGATGCGGGCGCCGTCCGGGCCGCCGACCGGCAGCACCGCACGGGAGGAGACACCGTGGGCGGCCAGCGCCCGGGTGACGTTCAGGCCCTTGCCGCCCGGGTGCAGGTGCTCGGCGGCCGCGCGGTTCACCCCGCCCAGCTCCAGCCGCGGCAGGTCCAGCGCCCGGTCCAGGCTTGGGTTGGGGGTCAGCGTGACGATCATGCCCGCACCACCCGGGTGCCGGCGGACTCGAACTCCTCCGCCAGCTCCGGTGGGACGCCGGTGTCGGTGACGAGCGCGTCGACCGCGGACAGCGGGGCGACGTGCGCGAAGTCCTCGCGGCCGAGCTTGGTGTGGTCGGCCAGCACCACGGTGCGCCGACCGGCGTGCACCAGGGCGGCCTTCACCGCGGCTTCGGCCAGGTCCGGGGTGGTCAGCCCGTGTTCGACGCTGAGTCCGTTGGTGCCGAGGAAGGTGACGTCGACCCGGATCTCGGCCAGCTCGCGCAGTGCCCAGCTGCCCACCGCGGCCAGCGTGCGGCCACGGACGGTGCCGCCGACCAGGTGCAGCGTGATGTGGGACCGGGTGGCCAGCACGGTGGCGACCGGCAGGGCATGGGTGACGACGGTGAGCTCGCGGTCGCTGGGCAGCAGCTCGGCCAGCCGGACCGTGGTGGTCCCGGCGTCCAGCAGCACGGAGCCGCCGTCCGGGAGCTCGTCCAGCGCGGCCTTGGCGATCCGCTCCTTCTCCGCGGAGAGCAGCCCCTCGCGCTGGGCCAGACCGGGCTCGAACCCCAGCCGCTCGACCGGGATCGCGCCGCCGTGCACCCGGCGCACCAGGCCGTGCCGTTCCAGGACGGTCAGGTCGCGCCGGACCGTCTCGGTGGTGACGTCGAGGTCGGCGGCGAGTGAGGTGACGTCCACGCGTCCGTCCCGCCGTGCCACGGCGAGGATCTGCTGCTGGCGCTCCGTTGCGTACACGTCGACTCCATCGTGAGGTGCTGCCGGTCCGTCCCGACCGGACGAGTGTGCGGCGCACGCGGCACAGAAGTCAACCCAAAACAACAAATTCGGGGGCGAAACCACATCGGCCTCCCCGGGCGAGGTGCCCGGGGAGGCCGATCAGCAGACGGGGTCAGCGCAGACCGGCGGCCTTCGCCCACGCCACCGCTTCCGTGCGGCTGGTGGCTCCCACCTTGCGGTAGACCGCCCGCACCTGGGTCTTGACCGTGTTCCGGCTGACGAACAGCCGGCGCGCGATCTCCTCCAGGGTGTCGCCCTTGCTCAGCTCCGCCAGCACGACCCGCTCCCGGGTGCTCAGAGGATCGCCGAACATCGCGGGGCGCCGGGCCGTGTCGGCGTCGAGGGTGGTGGTCATCAGGGGGCTCCTCCGTACGGGTGACCGATCCGCGGCATCCTGCCGCGTCAGGGGTTCGGACCCACCCGGCTCCGGGATGGGTGGCTCACCCGGACGGCCCAACGCCGAGCCCGGCGCCACCACCTCACCTCAGCTGCGCACGGCGTAGACGAACGTCGAGGTCGCGGCCCGCAGCTGCGCGGACATCCGGGCCAGCTCCGCCACCGCGTCACCGATCTGCTGCACGTTCCGGGTGGAGTCCTCCGCCGCACCGGCCACCGCGGTGATCGTGGTCGCGATCTCCCCGGATCCGGTCGCGGCCTCGGCGACCGAGCGGGACATCTCCGTGGTGGTCGCCGTCTGCTCCTCCACCGCGCTCGCGATCGTCAGCTGGTAGTCGTTGATGTCGGAGACGATCCGGGCGATCTCGGCGATGGCGGTGACCGCCGCGGCAGTCTCGGACTGGATCGCCTCCACCCGGCGGGCGATGTCCTCGGTCGCGGTCGCGGTCTCCTGCGCCAGCTCCTTGACCTCACCGGCCACCACCGCGAAGCCCTTGCCCGCCTCCCCCGCACGCGCCGCCTCGATCGTCGCGTTCAATGCCAGCAGGTTGGTCTGCTCCGCGATGCTGGTGATCACCTTCACCACGTTGCCGATCTCCTGGCTGGAGGTGCCCAGGCGGGTGACCTGCTCGTTCGTGGCGCTGGCGACCTCGGTGGCCTGTGCGGCGACCTTGGCGGCCTGCGCGGCGTTCTGCGCGATCTCCCGGATGCTGGCGCCCATCTCCTCGGCGCCGGCCGCCACGGTCTGGATGTTCCGGGAGACCTGCTCCGACGACGACGCCACCACCCCGGCCTGACCGGAGGTGCGCTCGGCGCCCGCCGCCACCTCTCCGCTGGACGCGGTGAGCTGCTCCGCCGACGCCGCCACGGCACCGGCGGTGTCGACGACCGTGGCGATCGTCGCGCGCAGCGCCTCCTGCGCCCGCTCCAACGACCGGGCCATGGTGCCCAGCTCGTCCTGCCCGCGGACGTCCGGCGTGGCGGTGAGGTCACCGCGCTCCAACGCGGACAGCGAGGCGACCATCCCGCGCACGTCCCGGCGCAGGGAGCGGATCACCACGGTGCAGGCGGCGCCGGAGATCACCAGCGCCGTGACCAGCGCGGCCCAGAGCACCAGGATGCTCTGCCGCTGCAGCACCGCACCCTGGCGCTCGGTCTCGTCGGCGACCTGCGCCAGCGCACTGGCCTCCGCCTCCAGCGCGTCGTTGGCGCTGCCGGCCACGTCGCGCAGGTCCCCGCTCACCAGAGCGGTCGCCTGGGCCTCCTCACCGGAGGACACCAGGTCCAGCACCTGCCGCGCGCCGTCCAGGTAGGCGGACAGCTGGTCGTCGATCGCGGCGAACGAGTCGTCGCTGCTGGCGTGGTCCCGGTACCCGTCCAGGTCACCCTGCAGGTCGTCGATCCACTGGTCCAGATCGGCGACCGCGGTCTCCTGATCGGCCGCGGGGGTGCTGGGCAGCGAATTGAGCCGGGCCCGCACGCTGCCGAAGTCCCGCGTGGTGTCCACGAGCTCGACCAGCGGCTCGGCGGCCCGGTCGTACATGTGGCGCTGCTGGTCGGCGAGCAGGCCGAGACGCGCGCTCGCCATCACGCTCAGTCCGACCGCCACCAGGCCCAGGAAGCCCAGGCACGCCGCCACCTTGGTCGCGATCGATTTCTGCAGAAAGCCTCGCACGTTCACATCCCTCGTTCCGGCCCCCTGCGGGGGAACCATCGACCGCAGGGGGCCGGGACGAAGGGATCGGGGTGCGTTTCACCCGGTCAGGAGGTCAGAGCGTCGCGCCGTTCTCCGCGATGACCTGCTGGTACCAGTCGAAGGACGCCTTCGGGGTGCGGCTCAGGGTGCCGTTGCCCTCGTTGTCCTGGTCGACGTAGATCAGCCCGTAGCGCTTGGACATCTGCGAGGTCGAGGCCGCGATGATGTCCAGGCCGCCCCAGGCCGTGTAGCCCAGCACCCGCACGCCGTCGTCGATCGCCTCGCCGATCTGCGCGATGTGGGTGCGCAGGTACTCGATCCGGTACGGGTCGTCGACCCGGCCGTCCGGGCCGACCTCGTCCTGGGCGCCCAGACCGTTCTCCACCACGAACAGCGGGACCTGGTACCGGTCCCACATGTCGCGCAGCGCGATCCGCAACCCGACCGGGTCGTGGTGCACGCCCCAGTCGGTGACCTCCAGGTGCGGATTGCGGATGCTGGAGAAGATGTTGCCGCCGGTGATCCCGTACTGGGACGGGTCCGCCGCCGACACCAAGGACATGTAGTAGCTGAACGACAGGAAGTCGACCGTGCCGGCGGCCAGCTCCTCGGCGTCACCGGGTGCCATGTCGACCGTGATGCCCTGCTCCGCCCACAGCCGGCCGGTGAACGTCGGGTACGCGCCGCGCACCTGGACGTCGGTGTGCAGCAGGTTGAGATCGTTCGCCTCCAGAGCCGCCAGCACGTCACCGGGGGCACTGGTCGCCGGGTAGTGCAGCATCCGGGCCAGCATGCAGCCGACCTGGGCCTGCGGGTCGATGTCCTTGATGATCCGGACCGCCCGGGCGCTGGCCACGTACTGGTGGTGCACCGCCTGCCAGGCCTTCTGGACGGTGTTCTCGCCCTCGCGGGTCACGACGCCACCACCGGTGTACGGCTCCAGCAGGGTGGTGTTGATCTCGTTGAACGTCAGCCAGTAGGTGACCAGCGGGTGCAGCTCGCGCACGACGGTGTCGACGTAGCGGGTGTACAGGTCGATCACCGAGCGATCGGCCCAGCCGTCCCGGCCGTCGGCGACCAGCGCGAGCGGCATCTCGTAGTGCGACAGGGTGACGATCGGCTCGATCCCGCGCTCGCGCAGCCGGGTGAAGAGGTCCCGGTAGAAGTCGAGGCCGGCCTGATTCGGCTCCGCGTCGTCCCCGTTCGGGAAGATCCGGGTCCAGGCGATCGACAGCCGCAACGCGGTGATGCCGAGCTCCGCGAACAGGTCGACGTCCTCGCGGTACCGGTGGTAGAAGTCCACGCCGTAACGCTTCGGGTAGCCGGAACCGCCCTCGACCGTGCGGGCGGTGGCGATCTCCTCGTCCGAGGCCCGCATCAGGGCCTCGAGCGCGGTGTAGTTCCGGGCGTTCGGGTCCCGGAACGGCACCACGTCGGCGGTGGACAGGCCCTTGCCGTCGGCGTCGAACCCGCCCTCGACCTGGTTCGCCGCGAAGGCGACGCCCCAGAGGAAGCCGTCGGGAAAACTCATCGGGTGGCCTCCAGGGCGTGCTCGAGGGACTCGATCGCCAGGAGGCGGTCACCGGCGCGGACGGTGCCGCTCACGACCGGCTCCACCCCGGCGAACGCGGGGGTGTTGGTCACCACGATCACGGTGGTGACGTCGTGGGTGGCCGAGACGGCGGGCAGGTCGACGGTCAGCATCGGGTCGCCGGTGCGCACCCGGTCGCCGTCCTTGACGTGCGCGGTGAAGCCCTTGCCGCCGAGCTCCACGGTGTCGATGCCGACGTGCACCAGCAGTTCGATGCCGTCGTCGCTGATCAGACCGACCACGTGCTTGGTCGGGAACACGGTCACCACCGTGCCGGTGAACGGCGCGACGATCTCACCGTCGGAGGGCCGCACCGCGATGCCCTTGCCCAGGGTGGCGCCGGAGAACGCCGGATCGTTCACCCGGTCCAACGGGACCACGGTGCCGTTGGCCGGGGACTTCACCGTCGCCAGGTCGTCCTCGGCCGCGCGGGCGGTCCCGGTGCTCGCCGGCTCCACGACACCGCCGGTCAGCGGCGACTCGTCGAAGCCGATGACGCAGACCGCGATCAGGGAGCCCACGAACGCCGCGCCCATCGCCAGCGCGGACCAGCCGAAGGTGGCACCGGCCAGACCGGGCAGACCCGGCAGGCCACTGTTGCCGACCAGGGCGTAGGCCTGCGCGTTGAAGCCGAGCGAGATCGCGCCGCCGATGGCACCACCGACCATGCTGCCCAGGAACACCTTGCGCATCGGGACCAGCAGACCGAACAGACCCGGCTCGGTGACACCCATCAGCGCGGTCAGTCCGGTGGACAGCGACAGCGCGCGGACCTTGCCGGACCGGGCGCGGATCGCGACGCCGAACAGCGCACCGGCGACCGACATCACCTGGACGTAGGTCAGCGGCAGGAACGGGTCGCTGCCCAGGGTGGCCAGGTTGCCGAGGATGAACGGCACCAGGGCCGCGTGCATCCCGGTCATGATGATCAGGGACAGCAGCGCACCGAGCAGGATCCCGGAGAACACGCCGCCGTGGGTCAGCAGCCAGTTCAGGCCGCCGGAGATCTGCTCGCCGATGATCGAGCCGAGCGGGCCGAGGGCGACCAGGGTCACGGGGCCGACCACCAGCAGGCTGAGCAGCGGGACCACGCTCAGGTGCAGGGCCTGCGGCATGATCCGCTTCAGCCCGCGCTCCACCCAGGACAGCGCCCACACCGCCAGCAGCGACGGGATCACGGTGTACGAGTAGGTGGTCGCGGTGACCGGCACGCCGAGGAAGTGCACCGGGTCGCCCGCGCTCAGCAGGGTCACCAGACCCGGGTAGACCAGCGCGGCGGACAGCGCACCGGCGACGAAGACGTTGGTCTTGAACGTCCGGGCCGCGGAGATCGCCAGCAGGATCGGCAGGAAGTAGAAGAAGCCGTCACCCAGGGCGTACAGCAGCTGGTAGTTCTGGGTCTCGGTGGACATCCAGCCCAGCCAGACCGCGAGCGCCAGCAGCCCCTTGATCAGACCGGCGCCGGCGATCGCGGGGACCAGCGGCGGGAAGGTCTGGGACAGGAAGCCGAAGAACCGGTCGACGACGTTGCCGCCCTGCTTCACGGGCGCGTCGTCGCTGTCGGCGCCGTCGGCCGTCACGACCTTGCGGTTCAGCCCCGGGTGGCCGGTGGTGACCGCGTCGAAGACCTTGGGCACGTCGTTGCCGATGATCACCTGGAACTGCTCGCCGCTCTGGTTGATCGCCTGGACGGCGGGCACCGCGCGCACGGCGGCCTCGTCGACCTGCGACCGGTCGGCCAGGGTGAACCGCAGTCGGGTGATGCAGTGGTAGAGCGAGGTGATGTTCTCCTCGCCACCGACCGCCGCGACGATCGCGGCAGCGTCCTTCTCGTACGTCACAGGATGCTCCTGAAGGTCCCGGCGTGTGCCGGGTGGGAGGGATCAGAGCAGGTTGGACAGGTGCAGACCCAGATACGTCTGCTCCTGCAGCGTCATCACGTGACCGTGACGTTCCTCCACGACCCGGGCGACCACGTCGACACAGGCGAACGCCCTCGGCTGCTGCTCCCGCAGGAACGCGTGCAGCTTCGGGTCACCGCCGTCGGCCACCTGGCCCTCGACCACCCGCTGTGCCAGGAAGCGCAGGTGGGTCGCGAACCGCAGATAGGCGTGCCGCTCGTCGTCGTCCGCGATCCCCAGCTCACGGCGCACCACGCTCAGGACGTCCTTCATGAACGCCATCAGCCGGTCGGTCTTCTCCGACGGCCCGCCCACGGTCGCGTTCACGAAGTGCAACGCGATGTTGACGGCCTCGTCGTCGGTGAACTCGACCCCCAACTGCTTGTTGAGGATCATCACCGCCGACCGCGCGAAGAGGTACTCGTCGCGGTGGATCGTCCGTACCTCCACGGCGAGCGGGTTGGCGAGGGAGATCCCCTCCCGCACCCGCTGCACCGCGTAGACCAGGTGATCGGCCAGCGCGGGGAAGATGCCGTCCCCGAACTCGTGGCCGAGCGACCTGCGGGCGACCGTGACGATGTCCGCCGTGACCTGGATGATCTCCGGTGGGATCGTCGCCATGATGGAGGCGAAGTGCTGCCCGGCAGCGTCGTCGCGGAGCCGGAACACCGACTCCACCCGGGTCTCGTCGATGACGTCCCCCGGCTTCCCACGGAAGCCGATGGCCTTGCCGACGACGATGACCTCGCGGCCCGCGGCATCCACCGCGCCCACGACGTTGTTGTTGAGGATGCGACGCACTCTCACGGGACACTCCGTTGCAGACCTGCTCTACCGGGGCCCTCGTTGGCCTCGGCGGTGGTGTTGCCTGCTCGGAGCAGTGACAAGCCGAGGGGAAGGTAACACCGGGTTCGCGGGGGCGGCAAACATCTTCACCCGGTGGGCGGGAGGCCGGTCACCGCCACGCGCACACCCACCCCACCCCTCACTCCGCGCCCCGCATCCCCTCATCACGCCCGCCGCATCACCCAGTCCCGTCGGCCAGGAGCACTCAAGACGGGTCGGGTCCCACTCAGGCGCACCCCACCGCCGTACAGACTCACCGCTGCGAGAAGGCCGGCACGTGGACGTGGCATGCCCTCGTCGCGATCGCCGTCACGCGCGTCCGCCCCCAGGAGTCCGTCATGTCTGCCCCAGCCCGCCTCGGCGCGCGGTCGATCACCGCGTTCCTCGCCCTCCTCGCCCTGATCGGGCTCTCGATCCGGCCTGCCGCCGCGGACGACGTGGTCTCGTTCACCGACCCGGACCTCCAGACCTGTGTGAACACGACGCTCGGGGTGGGCGACGGGTCGGCGGCGATCACCACGACGCAGGCCACCAGAGTCACCACGCTGGTCTGCGCCTCGGTGGGCGACCTGGGCGGAGCCGAGGCGCTGACCGGTCTGCGCAAGCTCACCCTCACGCAGGCACAGGAGCTGTCCTCGGTCGCCCCGCTGGCCGGGCTGCCCCGGCTCGAGAACCTGACGATCGTCAACGGCGCTGTCACCGACCTCACGCCTCTCCAGGAGCTGCCGGCGCTGACCTCCCTCACCCTCAACACCCCGGACGCGAAGCTCGCCGATCTGTCCGTGGTCGGCACGCTCACCGGCCTCACCTCGCTCGCGCTGCACGCCGCCGGGGACTTCAGCGGGAACGCGCTCGCACCGCTGTCGGCGCTCACGTCGCTGCAGGATCTGTATCTGACCAGCAATTCGATCGACGACGTCGAGCCGCTGCGGGCCCTGACCGCGCTGAAGCACCTCGAGTTGCCGAGCAACAAGATCGCCGACGTCGAGCCGCTGTCCGGGCTCCCGGTGCTGGAGTACCTCAGTCTGAGCACCAACGCGGTGAGCGACCCCAACCCGCTCGGCTCGCTCAGCACGCTGCTCCAGCTCCAGCTGGACCACAACACCATCGAGGACGCCTCCGGACTGGCCGCGCTCCCCGGCCTGACCTACCTCCAGATCAGCTACAACAAGCTGGCCGACCTGGAGTTCGTCCGCGACTGGGACTCGCTCGTCACCCTCACCGCCGTGGTCAACGAGGTCTCCGACCTCAGCCCGCTGCTCGGCCTGCCCTCGCTGACCTACGCCGGGCTCTCCAGCAACCGGATCGTCGACGCGAGCGCGCTCGAGGGGACGCCGGAGGCCGCCTACATCTGGGTCAGCAACCAGCAGGTCACGCTGGACGACATCGCGGTCGGCGCCCGGCAGGCCAACCCGCTGATCGGCATCGACGGCGAGGTCGTCCTGCCGACCTCGACCACCGCGACGATCGATGCGGCCGACAACAGCTGGACCTTCGCCACCGCGCAGCGCAACACGCTGACCTGGAACGTGCCGATCGGCACCACCGGTCGGGCGTTCAGCGGCACGCTCACCCAGGTGTCGGTGGAGCAGGTGGAGGACGTGGCGCTCACCCTGACCGGGAGCGCCGTGCTGGCGGCGGGCGCCACCGGCGTCGCGGGTGACGACGTCGAGTACACCTTCCTCCTCACCAACACCGGCGACGTCACGCTCTCGGACGTCACCCTCGGCACGACCCTGGTCGACCTCGGCGGCCTGACCTTCGACTGGCCGGGCGCGGAGGGTGTGCTCGCGCCCGGTGAGCGGGTGACGGTCACCGCGCGCCACCCGCTCACCGCCGACGAGGTCACGGCCGGGTCGGTGGTGAACACCGCCTCGGCGACCGGGACCTCGCCGCTGGGCGCCGAGGCGACCGCCGACGCCGTCGTGACCCTGGCGCTGCCGGAGATCGCGCCGGATCCGGATCCGGACCCGACACCGGACCCCGAGCCCGCGCCGGACCCCGATCCGATCCCGGACCCGACTCCGAACCCCGAGCCCACTCCTGAGCCGACGCCGACCGCACCCGTGACGCCTTCCGCCGACCCGACCCCGGGGCCGACAGCCGCCGCGACCGCCACGAAGGCCGCGGGTACTCCGACGGCGACCGGCGTGCTGGCCCGGACCGGGCTCACCACGCTCCCCGCCGCCCTGCTGAGCGTCGTCCTGCTGGGCGCCGGTGCCGTCGCCCTGTGGAGCGCCCGGCGCGCACGTCAGCGCCGCTGACCGGCCATCGCGGGTGCGGCGGCACCGGGCACCGCCGACCGCACCCGCCATCGACGGCCCGCCGGGACCCCGCCGCATCCGCGGTCCCGGCGGGTCCCGGACCCGCGCCAGGTCGCGTCGGGCCCCGGACCCCTCTCCCCCGCGCGGAGTACCCTCCTCCCGGCAGGGGCATCGGCGCGAGGACGGGAGGCACCCGGCGATGGCTGGCTCCCAGACCGCGCTGCGCGAGGCCAACCGCGCCACGGTCGTGGACACGATCCGGCGCTACGGCGGCCTGACGCAGGTCGAGCTCGCCTCGGCCACCGGCCTGTCCGCCGCGACCGTCTCGAACATCGTCCGCGAGCTGCAGGCGGCGGGCGACGTGGACGTGAAGGCCACCGTCTACAACGGCCGCCGGGCGATGCTGGTCACGATGGTGCACCGCACCGGGGTGGCCGCCGGCATCCACATCGGCATCCGGCACATGACGATCTCGCTGGCCGACTCCGGGCACCAGGTGCTGGTCGAGCAGGCGCTGCCGCTGCCGCACGAGCACCGCTCGGACACCAGCCTGGACCGCGCCGCCCTCCTGGTCGTGGAACTGCTGGAACGCGTCGGCTCCTCGCTGGACGAGCTGCTCGGGATCGGGATCGGCGTGCCCGCCCCGGTGGACGCGGCGACCGGCACGGTGTCGGTGCCCGGCATCCTGCGCGGCTGGGACGACGCCCCGGTGGCGCAGGTGATGTCCAAGCGCCTGGGCGTGCCGGTGTTCGTCGACAACGACGCGAACCTGGGCGCGCTGGCGGAGAGCCGGCTGGGCGCCTCCCGGCCCTACCAGGACTCGGTCTACGTCCGGGTGTCGCACGGCACCGGAGCCGGGGTGTCCCTGGCGGGCCGGCTGCACCGCGGCTTCGCCGGGACCGCGGGCGAGATCGGCCACGTGCAGGTCGACGCGGGCGGCATGGTCTGCCTGTGCGGCAGTCGCGGCTGCCTGAACACCGTGGTCGGCGCCCCGGCGTTGATCGAGGTGCTGCGGGCCAGCCGTGGGGCGCTGACCCTGCGGGACATCGTGTCCCTGGCGGTCGACGGCGACCCGGGCTGCCGCCAGGTGGTCGAGGACGCGGGCGCGACCATCGGCGCCGTGGTGGCCGGACTCGCCATCGCGGTGAACCCGCAGTGCGTGGTGGTCGGCGGCGAGCTGGCGGAGACCGGCGAGCTGCTGATCGGCCCGATGCGCGAGGCGATCCGACGGCGGGTGCCGTTGAACCACCTCGCTCCGCTGGAGGTGATGGGCGCCGAGCTCGGTCCCCGGGCCGAGGTGATGGGGGCGGTCCTGCTCGCCCTGGAGAACACCCGCGCGACGACGCGCTGGATCAGCCGTTCGGACGGAGACTGAACCCGTGGCACTCGACGTGGAGACGATGATGACTCCCGACCCGAAGGCAGCGGCCGACCGGTCGCCGGTGCTCGCCATGCACCGGGTCACCAAGCGGTTCGGCGCGGTCGAGGCGCTGACCGAGGTCGACCTGGAGCTGCGCCCGCACGAGGTGGTGGCCCTGGTCGGGGACAACGGCGCGGGCAAGTCGACGCTGGCCAAGATCATCTCCGGGGTGCTGCAGCCGGACACCGGGGTGGTGGAGATCGGCGGCGAGCAGGTCGCGATCCCGAACCCGGCCGCAGGGCACGCGCTCGGCATCTCCACCGTGTTCCAGGACCTGGCGCTGTGCGAGAACCTCAGCGTGGCGGCGAACATCTTCCTCGGCCGGGAGATCCGGGCGTCCAAGCACAGCCCGATGGACATCGACGGCATGGAGCTGATCGCCACCCAGATCCTGCGCGACCTGACCATCACCGTGCCCTCGGTGCGCGTGCCGGTGCGCGAGCTGTCCGGCGGTCAGCGCCAGGCGGTCGCCATCGCCCGGACCCTGACCACCCGCCCGCGGATCCTGGTGCTGGACGAGCCGACCGCGGCGCTGTCGGTGGTGCAGACCGCTGAGGTGCTGACCCTGATCGAGCGGTTGCGGTCGATGGGGCTGGCGGTGCTGATCATCAGCCACAACCTGGCGGACCTGCGCGCGGTGGCGGACCGGATCGAGGTGCTGCGGCACGGCCGGAACAACGGCTCCTTCGATGCCGGCACCGCCGCTCCCGAGGAGATCATCGGGGCGATCGCCGGGGCGCGACTCCCCTCCCGCCCGCGCTGGGCCTGAGGTTGCCTTCACTAGTTGTCGGCAAATTCCCGGCCTTGCAGGTTGCGAAACGATCACAACGGCCTGATTTTGCCTTCAGAGGTTGACGCGTAGCTCTCCGCGTCCCTACTGTCCTGCCGTTCGACGACGAACGAGCCGGTCGCGCGATGAGGCGCAGAGAGCAGGAACGATGACGGACACCCCCGTCGTCCTCGACATGAGGTCGATCACCAAGGTCTTCCCCGGAGTGCGGGCGCTGGACCAGGTGCGCATGACCGTCCGCGCGGGCGAGATCCACGCCATCTGCGGCGAGAACGGCGCCGGCAAGTCGACGCTGATGAAGATCCTGTCCGGCGTCTACCCGCACGGCAGCTACGAGGGCGAGATCGTCTACCAGGGCGAGGAGGTCCGGTTCAAGGACATCAAGTCCAGCGAACGGGCCGGCATCGTGATCATCCACCAGGAACTCGCGCTGATCCCCGAGCTGTCCATCGCGGAGAACATCTTCCTCGGCAACGAGACCACCGGCCCGTTCGGCATCGACTGGGACACCACCCGGGAGCGCGCGGTCGAGCTGCTGGCCCGGGTCGGCCTGCGCACCGACCCGAACGAGCAGGTCAAGAACATCGGCGTCGGCCAGCAGCAGCTGGTCGAGATCGCCCGGGCTCTGTCCAAGGACGTGAAGCTGCTCATCCTGGACGAGCCGACCTCGGCGCTGAACGAGGAGGACTCCGAGCACCTGCTCGACCTGCTGCGCGGCCTGCGGGCCAAGGGGCTGACCAGCATCATGATCAGCCACAAGCTCAACGAGATCGCCGCCATCGCCGACTCGATCACCATCATCCGGGACGGTCGCACGGTCGAGACCCTGGACGCCTCCGCGGGCGAGGTCGACGAGGACCGGATCATCCGCGGCATGGTCGGCCGGTCGCTGGACAACCGGTTCCCGGACCACACCCCGCAGATCGGCGAGACGTTCTTCGAGGTCACGGACTGGACGGTCGAGCACCCGCAGGTCGCCGGCCGGATGGTCTGCAAAGGCTCCACCTTCCACGTCCGGCGCGGGGAGATCGTCGGCTTCGCCGGGATCATGGGCGCCGGGCGCACTGAGCTGGCCCGGTCGCTGTTCGGCCGCTCCTACGGGCGGTTCCGCGGCGGTCAGATCCTGATCGACGGCAAGCCGGTGCAGCTGACCACCGTGCAGCAGGCGATCGACCACAAGATCGCCTACGTCCCGGAGGACCGGAAGATCCAGGGCCTCAACCTGCTGGACAGCATCCTGGACACCATCGTGTCGGCCGACCTGCGCCGGATCACCAAGCACCGGGTGCTGGACACCGACACCGCGTTCCTGGCCTCCGAGCACTACCGCAAGTCGCTGAACATCAAGGCCCCGTCGGTCCGGGTGGGGGTGGCCAAGCTGTCCGGCGGCAACCAGCAGAAGGCGCTGCTGGGCAAGTGGATGTTCCCGGAGCCGGACCTGCTGATCCTGGACGAGCCGACCCGCGGCGTCGACGTCGGCGCCAAGTACGAGATCTACGGCCTGGTGCAACGGCTCGCCGACGCGGGCAAGGGCGTGGTCGTCATCTCCTCCGAGCTGCCGGAGCTGCTCGGACTCTGCGACCGGATCTACACCATCTTCGAGGGCCGGATCACCGGCGAACTCGACCGTTCCCAGGCGAACCAGGAAGACCTGATGCGCCTGATGACCGGCACCAGCCCGGCCATCACCCACTGAGAAGGACGACCCAGACGATGACGTCACTCAAGCAGTTGTTCGGCGGCGGGGCCCGTCAGTTCGGCATGGTATTCGCGCTGATCGCGCTCGTGCTCATCTTCCAGTTCGCCACCGGCGGCAAGGTGCTCACCTCGACCAACGCGCAGAACATCATCAACGGCAATTCCTACGTGCTGATCCTGGCGATCGGCATGGTGCTGGTGATCATCGCCGGACACATCGACCTGTCCGTCGGGTCGGTGGCCGCGGTGGTCGGCATCATCGTCGCGCTGGCGATCCGGGACTGGGGCATCCCCTGGTGGCTCGGCATCGTGCTCGGGCTGGCGGTCGGAGCGCTGATCGGCGCCTGGCAGGGATTCTGGGTGGCCTACATCGGCATCCCGGGCTTCATCACCACCCTGGCCGGGATGATGTTCTTCCGCGGGGCGAACCAGTACATCGGCAAGTCCAACACCGTCCCGGTGCCCAAGGAGATCCAGTTCCTCGGCGCCGGCTACCTGCCCGAGTGGGGCCCGAACACCGGGCTGAACAACTCCACCCTGCTGCTCGGCATCCTGGCGATCGCCGCCCTGGTCTACGGGGAGCTGCGCCGCCGCCGCTCCGCCCGCCGGTTGGGCGCTGCACCCATCCCGACCTGGGTCTCCGTGGTCCGGATGGTCGCGATCGGCGCCGTGATCGCCGGGGCGACCTACCTGTTCGGCAGCGGCCGCTACGGCACGTCCTTCCCGATCTCCGGCGTGATCCTGGTCGTGCTGGTGCTGCTCTACGGCTTCATCTCCAACCGCACCATCACCGGCCGGCACGTGTACGCGGTCGGCGGCAACCGGATCGCCGCGTCGCTGTCCGGCGTCAACATCCGCCGCACCAACTTCTTCGTGATGATGAACATGTCGATGCTGGCCGCGCTGGCCGGGATCATCTTCATCGGCCGCTCCACCGCCTCGGGGCCCTTCGACGGCACCAACTGGGAGCTGGACGCGATCGCCGCGGTGTTCATCGGCGGTGCGGCGGTCTCCGGCGGCGTCGGCACCGTGGTCGGGTCGCTGATCGGTGGCCTGGTGATGGCCGTGCTGAACAACGGCCTGCAGCTGATGGGCGTCGGCTCGGACAGCACCCAGATGATCAAGGGCCTGGTGCTGCTCGCCGCGGTCGCCTTCGACGTCTACAACAAGATCCAGGGCCGCCCCTCGATCGTCGGACTGTTGCTCAAGGGGGTCCGGCGCGGACCGGTGAATCCCGAGGGCGACGACAGCGGCGCCGGCACCGGCGCGAATCCCGTGTCCCAGGCCGAGACGCTCGCCCGCAACTGACTCCCGACTCCCGTACCGGACTCCCGGCACGGCGCTCGACCGCATCCAACGACGGGTGCCCAACCAGGAAGAGTGACACCACCCATGAAAAAGCTGACTGCGGCGTTGATCGCCGCCGGGGCCGCCGGGGCGCTCCTGCTCTCCGGCTGTTCCTCCTCCGACCGCGGCGAGTCCAGCGGTGGGTCCTCCGGCTCCGCGACCGAGGCCAGCGGGTTCGCCGCGGACGCCACCATCGGCGTGGCCCTGCCGCAGAAGACCTCGGAGAACTGGGTGCTCGCGGAGCAGCTGTTCAACGACGGACTGAAGGAGGCCGGGTTCAACCCGATCGTCCAGTTCGCCAACAGCGGCGTGACCGAGCAGCAGAACCAGATCCAGGCCATGACCGAGCAGGGCGCCAGCGTGATCGTGGTCGGCGCCATCGACGGTTCGCAGCTGGGCTCGCAGCTGGAGGACGCCGAGGAGAACGGCGCCCACGTCATCGCCTACGACCGCCTGGTCAAGAACACCGACGCCGTCGACATGTACGTGGCCTTCGACAACTACCAGGTCGGTGTCCTGCAGGGTCAGTCCCTGCTGGAGGGCCTGGCCGCCCGCAAGGGTGACGGCCCCTACAACATCGAGCTGATCGCCGGTTCCCCCGACGACGCCAACTCCACCCCGTTCTTCGAGGGCGCGATGAGCGTCCTGCAGCCGAAGATCGACGACGGCACCCTGGTCGTCGTCTCGGGTCAGACCTCCTTCGAGCAGGTCGCCACCCAGGGCTGGAAGGCCGAGAACGCGCAGAAGCGGATGGACACCATCCTGGCCGGCTCCTACGCCGACACCGAGCTCGACGGCATCCTGTCGCCGAACGACACCCTCGGCCGCGCCGCGCTGACCTCGGTCGCCCAGGCCGGCAAGGACACCCCGGTGGTCACCGGCCAGGACTCCGAGGTCGAGTCCGTGAAGTCGATCATGGCCGGGGAGCAGTACTCCACCATCTACAAGGACACCCGCGAGCTGGTCGCCCAGACCATCAAGGAGATCCAGCTCCTGCAGAAGGGTGAGGACCCGGAGATCAACGACACCGACTCCTACGACAACGGGGTCAAGGTCGTCCCGTCCTACCTGCTCACGCCGGTGATCGTGACCAAGGAGAACGCGGCCGAGGTCTACGCGAACGACAGCACGCTGGCGCCGCTGACCAAGTGAGGTGAGAGTGCGACGGGGCCCCCGTCCGGCAGCGGCCGGGCGGGGGCCCGGTCGTCGGTCACACCGCCCGCACCACGTTCACCGACCCCGCCGCCAGCCGCAGGGTGTGCGTGCGGGCCGCGGCGCCGTCCAGCATCGTCGCGACCCGCCGGACCGCGTCCGGCTGCTCCGCGGTGTTGTGCCGGGTCGGCTCGTCCGAGGCCAGGGTCTCGATCCGCTCCAGCCGCATCGGCGTGACGAACTCCAGCTCCACCTCCACCGGCTCGGTCATCGACGGGTTGGTCAGGTTCACCAGGACGGCACCGTCCTCCGCCACGGAGGCGAAGACGTGCGCGCCGCTGGCCGGGTCGACCCGTTCGGTGGCCAGCGCGGTCGCCCCCCGGTGCGCCTTGTACATCAGGAAGACGTCGTAGTTCGGGGTCAGGATCGTGGCGTCGCCGTCGGTGAGGATCAGCGAGTTGAGCACGTTCACGGTCTGGGCGTTGCAGGCGATGCTGACCTTGTCCGCGTGCCGCTGCAGGATGTCCAGGCTCAGCGCGGTGGTGATCGCGTCGCGCATGGTCACCTGCTGACGCAGCGCGGGCCGGACGAAGAACGCGTCCCGGTGCCAGTTGCCCCACTCGCCGACGATCAGGTCGAGGTGCTCCAGCCGGGTGTCCAGACTGGACTCGGGCTGCGGGACGTTCGCCAGCCCCTCCTGGATCAGCCCCCACTGCTCGACGATGACCTCCTCCAGCTCCAGGCTGCTCGCGATCACCCGGTCCCAGCCCGCCTGGTCGAACCGGGTCGGGGTGTCGTCCTCGTGGTCGATGTTCCAGTTGTAGAAGTGCAGGTCGTATCCGGCGATCGGCGGCTGGCGGAAGGAGGTCAGCGAGCGCAGGAACTCCCGGGTCCACGCCACCCGCTCGCGCGGCTTGTTGCCGTCGGGGCCGCTGGCGATCGGGTAGGCCGCCGGGGTCTCGAACACGCTGCCGGTGAACCGGGGCATCGCGCTGGCGAACGCCCGGTAGGCGTCGGTGTAGCTCGCCGGGGTCATGGTGCCGCCGCCTCCCCAGGGCTCGTTGCCGATCCCCCAGAACCGGACGCCGTAGGGCGCGGGGTGCCCGTTGGCCGCGCGCTGCTCGGCCAGGTCGGTGCCGGAGTCGCGGTTCACGTACTCCATCCAGTCCCGGGCCTCGGCGGGGGTGCCGGTCATCATGTTGACGTTGATCCACGGCTCGGCGCCGATCGCCTCGCACAGCCGCAGGTACTCGTCGGTGCCGAAGGCGTGGTCGTCCAGCTCGTAGGTGCCGAAGTTCTCGTTGAAGGTGGTCGGCCGGGTGGCCCGGTCACCGATGCCGTCCCGCCAGTGGTAGGTGTCGGCGTAGCAGCCGCCGGGCCAGCGCAGCACCGGCGGGGCGAGCTCGATCAACGCGTCGAGCACGCCCTGCCGGATGCCGCCGGTGTGCGGCACGTCCGCGTCCGGGCCGACCCAGATCCCGCCGTCGATGCACTCCCCCAGGTACTCGATGAACTGACCGTGCAGAGCCGGGTTGATCCGGCCGATGGTCGCGGTCGGGTCGATGCGCAGGGGCATGGCGGGCCTTTCGTGGGGAACAGGGCGGGTCAGCGGACCGAGCGGATCCGCAGGATGAAGAAGCAGGCGACGACGACCAGCGCGATGGCCAGCGGGAACACCACGCCGTAGGAGCCGGTGACGGTGACCACCACCGAGGTGACGATCGGGCCGACCATCTGACCGAGGGTGGTCGCCATGTTGAGGATGCCGAGGTCCTTGCCGGCCTCCTCGGCGTTCGGCAGCACGTCGACGTTGAGCGCCTGGTCCACCGAGCCGTACATCCCGTAGCCGAAGCCGCCGATCGCGGCGAACAGCACCATCCCCCACGCGCTGTGCGTGATCCAGGGCAGGGCGTAGCCGATCGCCAGCAGGGCGCTGGCGGCCACCACCGGCAGCTTGCGACGACCGATCCTGTCCGAGATCGGCCCCGCGGCCAGCGACGCCACCACGGAGACCACCAGCAGGACGATCGACATGGTCGCGATGGTCCGGGCAGAGTCCTCGACCGACTGTCCGATGTAGTCCTGCAGGATGTACAGCTGGTAGTTCAGGATCATGTAGTAGCTGAAGATCAGCAGCGACCGGCCGACGAACGCGTGCCAGAAGTCCGGGGCGTTGCGCGGCGGCCGGAACGAGGCCAGCACCGAGCGCAGGCTGGTGTCGAGCACCGGGAGATCCCTCGCGGAGGGCTCCTTCGGCCAGAGCACCACCATCGCGATGCCCGCGAGCGCCATCACCACACCCGACACCACGAAGCCGGGCAGCTGCATGGTGATGAACTGCGCGCCGACCAGGGTGCCGATCGCGTTGCCGCCCAGGGTGCCCGCGGACAGGAACGCCGACATGGTGCCGCGCATCCCCTCCGGCAGCCGGTCGGCCAGCGAGGCGATCGCCGGGGCGATCATCATGTTCAGGCCCACCATGGCCAGGCAGTACGCGACGCCGATCAGCCAGGCGTTCGGCAGCACGCCGATCAGGAACAGGCTCACGCCGCCGAGCACACCGCCGGAGGCGATCCACGGGGTGCGGCGGCCGAAGACCGACCGGGTGCGGTCGGACAGGTTGCCCACGATCAGGTTGGAGACCAGCGACACCAGCGCGGTCGCCGAGTTCAGCAGACCGGAGATCGCGACCTTGTCGTCCGGGGCGATCTCGGTCAGCCGTTGCGGGAGCAGCACCGCGGCGATCACCGACAGCGCGAGCATCCAGCAGAACGAGAACAGGAAGAACGCCGCTGAGAAGCGGATCGTCTGCACGCGAGGCAGCCCGGGCGGTGCCGGCGTCGCCACCTGCTGGGACATGGGCGGATCTCCTTCGATCGTGAGGCCTGCGCGACGGCGCGCTACCTGTTACCTGAGAGGTATAAGGTAAAGCTCGTCCCGGCGTCAAGCGCCACAATGTCCCGGTGACCTCCACCCCGATCAACGCGCGCACCCGGATGGCCGTCGAGGACCGCCGCCGCCAGATCGCCGAGAAGGGCGCCGAACTGGTCGCCCGCTACGGCTCCTACGGGGTGTCCATGCAGACCGTCGCCGACGCGGTCGGCCTCACCCTCCCCGGCCTGAACCACCACGTGAAGAGCCGGGACGAGCTGCTCTCCCTGATCATCGAGACCTTCTACGACGACTTCACCGACCAGGAGTCGATGACCGACCAGCTGCGCGGGCTCGCGGACGCCGGACCCGACGGCCGCTTGAGCCTGCCCGACTGCCTGCGGCACATCGTCGAGGCCAACGCGGGCCGCCCCGAGCTGGTCGGGCTGTTCATCCGACTGGCCGTCGAGGCACACGACCCCGCGCACCCGGCCCACCCGTACTACCGCGACCGGCACCAGCGCCTGCTGTCGGTGATGCGCGCGCTGCCCTGGCGCCTGCCCGCGCGGTTCGACGACCCCGCCGCCTTCGAGGACCTGCTGCGCACCGCATTCTGCGCGATGGACGGCACCGAGGTGCAGGGACTCACCGACCCGGCCGAGTCGATGGCGGACCTGTGGGCGCGGGCGGAGCGGACCCTGTTCGGCGGGCCGGAGTGGGACGGGCTGCGCTGACCCGTCAGCCCCAGACCGCCACCGTCCGGCGCACCGGGACCCCCGGGTCGCCGGTGGCGAACAGCTCGGGACGTGAGCGCCGGACCGCCTCGATGTCGGCGAACACCGCGCGCAGGTGGTCGCGGAGCAGGTCCACCGCCTGATCGATCCGGCCGGCCACGACCGCGTCCAGGATCGCCGCGTGCTGCTCGCGGAACGGCTCGGCCGTCGTCTGCTCGCGGAGGCCCAGTCGTCGGGCGCGATCCAGATGCCCCTTGGCCGAGACCACGGTCGGCCACACCCGGTCGTGCCCGGCGAGCCGCATCAGGCCCAGGTGGAACTCCTCGTCCAGGCGGAAGAACTCCTCCAGATCGGTGAGCGCGTCCTCCTGCCGGCGCAGGTTGTCCCGCAGCTCGGCGACCAGGACGGGGTCGGGGTCGGTCGGCACGTCCCGGAGCGACCCGAGCTCGACCGACTCCCGCAGGAACTGGGCGTCACGGACCCGGTCGATCTCCACCCGGGCCACGAACGAGCCGACCTTGGGGAACACGTGCACCAGGCCTTCGCGGGCCAGCAGGATCAGCCCCTCGCGGACCGGGGTGCGCGAGACGCCGAGCTCCGCGGCGAGCTCGTTCTCGGACAACGGCGCCCCGGGGGCGAGCTCGAGGGTCAGGACGCGGGAGCGGATCGAGGCGTACACCGCCTCACGACTGCTCCGGACCGATGCCACGACTGCATGGTACTGGCCCGGCGCCCGTCCCCGGCCCGGTCGGCGTTGACACCCGACGAGGGTCGATGCTTCCATACAAGCTATGCATACAAGGTGTGCAGACAACGACGTCGACCGAACGGGGCAGCCATGACCACGATCGAACGGGCCGAGGTGTTCGTCGCCGGGCCGGGACGGAACTTCGTCACCCTGCGGATCACCACCTCGGACGGGGTCACCGGCCTGGGCGACGCCACCCTGAACGGGCGCGAGCTGGCGGTGGCCTCCTACCTGCGCGACCACGTGGTGCCGCTGCTGATCGGCCGGGACCCGGCGCGGATCGAGGACCTGTGGCAGTACCTCTACCGGGGTGTCTACTGGCGCCGCGGGCCGGTCACCATGACGGCGATCGCCGCGGTCGACACCGCCCTGTGGGACATCAAGGGCAAGGTCGCCGGACTCCCGGTCCACCAGCTGCTCGGCGGCCGCTCCCGGGACGGGGTCACGGTGTACTGCCACGCCAGCGGCACGGACATCCCGTCGCTGCTGGACGACGTGGCCCGGTTCCGGGAGGCCGGCTACCGCGCGGTCCGCGCCCAGGCCGCGGTGCCCGACGTCGGGGGCACCTACGGGGTCCGCAAGGGCACCGGGATCTACGAGCCCGCGAACGCCGCACTGCCGGAGGAGCAGCTCTGGGACACCGAGGCGTACCTGCGCTTCGCCCCGACCTACCTGACCGCCGTGCGCGAGGAGTTCGGCTTCGACTTCCACCTGCTGCACGACGTGCACCACCGGCTGACCCCGATCGAGGCGGCCCGGTTCGGCAAGAGCGTCGAGGACGCCCAGCTGTTCTGGATGGAGGACCCGACCCCCGCCGAGAACCAGGAGGCGTTCCGCCTGATCCGTCAGCACACCACCACCCCGATCGCGGTCGGTGAGGTGCTGACGAGCATCTGGGACGTCCAGCACCTGATCACCGAGCAGCTGATCGACTACGTCCGGACCACCGTGGTGCACGCCGGGGGGATCACCCACCTGCGCCGGATCTTCGACCTGGCCGCGCTCTACCAGGTCCGGACCGGCTCGCACGGCGCGACCGACCTGTCCCCGATCACCCTGGCCGCGGCGGTGCAGGTGGACCTCACGGTGCCCAACTTCGGCATCCAGGAGTACATGGAGCACGCCGAGGTCACCCGGGAGGTGTTCCCCTCCGGGGTCACGCTCAGCGACGGGCTCCTGGACGTCGACGACACCCCCGGTCTGGGCGTGGAGTACGACGAGAAGGCGGCCGCCCGGTACCCGTACGACCCCAAGTACCTGCCGGTCGCCCGGCGCCGCGACGGCTCGGTCCACGACTGGTGAGCCCGGAACCCGGATCGGAGCCGACCATGACCACCGCCCTGCCCCGCCTGGGCCGCGCCACCCTCGACCGACTCGACCCGGCGCAGCGTCCGCTCGTGGACCCGCGATCGCTGCGGCCCCGTCTGGTCCACCTCGGGCTCGGCGCGTTCCACCGCGCGCACCAGGCGGTCTACACCGAGCGGGCCGCCGCCTCCACCGGCGAGCCGTGGGGCATCGCGGCCGTGGAGCCGTTCGCCGACTCCGCGGTGACGGCGATGCGCGACCAGGACTGCCTGTACTCGGTCACCGACCGCGCCCCCGGTGCCCTGACCACCCGGGTGGTCGGCTCGATCGTCGAGGCGCTGGCCCTGCGTCCGGACGCGGCGCGGGTCGACGCCCTGATCGCCGATCCCGGGGTCGGCGTGGTGACGCTCACCGTCACCGAGAAGGGCTACCACCGGCGGGCGGGCACCGGCGGGCTCGACACCGCTGCGCTCCCGGTCGCCGAGGACCTGCGCGCCACCGGCGCCGACGGACCGCTCGGCACCGCGCTGGGCCGGCTCGCCGCGGGCATCCGGACCCGGTTCCACGGTGAGGGTGCGCCCCTGACCGTCGTGTCCTGCGACAACATGGCCGGGAACGGTCCCGCACTGGCCCGGGTGGTCCGTGAGTTCGTCGCCGCCTCGGGCTGGCCGGACCGGGACGCGCTGCTGTCCTGGATCGACGGATCGGTGTCCTTCCCGGCCACCATCGTCGACCGGATCGTGCCCGCCACCACCCCGGAGGACCGTGAGCTCGCCTCGCACGCCCTCGGGCTGCGGGACGACATGCCGGTGCTGGGCGAGCCCTACCGGCAGTGGGTCCTGGAGGACTCCTTCGTGTCGGAGCGGCCGCACTGGGAGGCGGGCGGCGCGCTGTTCGTCCCCGACGTCGCGCCGTACCAGCTGATGAAGCTGCGCCTGCTGAACGGGTCGCACTCGGCGATGGCCTACCTCGGCCTCGCCGCCGGGTGCCGCACGGTCGCGGACGTCCTGGCGACGCCGTGGGGCGAGGGCCTGGTGCGCGCGTTCGGCGCCGAGGTCACCCCGGCGCTGCCGGAGGCCGGCCTGGACGCCGCCGCCTACGTGGACGACCTGGTGGAACGCTTCCGGAACCCCGCCATGCACCATCTGCTGCGCCAGATCGGCTCCGACGGCTCGCTCAAGATCCCCGAGCGCTGGCTCGGCGCGCTGCGTGAGCTGCGGGCGGCCGGACGGCCGACCCCGGTCCTGGAGACCGCGCTCGCCGGGTGGGTCGTGGCGACCCGGCCCGGCGCCGACGGCACACCGCTGTACGGCACCACCGATCCGATCGGCGCCGGCCTGGCGGACTGCTGGACCGGAGCCGACGACCGGAACCCGCCGGTCGCCGCCCTGCTGCGACGGGTCGGTGCGGACGACCTCGCCGAGACCGCCGACCTGACCACCGCCGTCGCCGACCGTGTTCCCGCGGTCCTCGCGGGCGGTGCCGCCTTCGCCTGACCCGGGTGCGCCACCGCGCCCCGTCCGGCCCGTGGACGACCTCGTCGTCCCGGCCCCCGGGCGAGAATTCCCTCCGATCGGCACGCAAAGGAGCACCGATGACATCGAGCGAGGCACGCACCGAACCGGGCAAGGCCCGGCGGTCCACCTCCGACCTGACCCGGGCGGCCGTCTCCGGCTGGCTCGGGACCGCACTGGAGTTCCTGGACTTCCAGCTCTACTCCCTGGCGGCGGCCCTGGTGTTCACGCCGCTGTTCTTCCCCGACACCGCCCCCGGCATCGGGATCATCCTGGCGATGGCGACCTACGGCGTCGGCTACGGCGCCCGCCTGCTCGGCGCCTTCGTCTTCGGGCGGATCGGCGACCGGGTCGGCCGCAAGGGGGTGCTGTTCTTCACCATCGCCCTGATGGGCGTCGCCACCACGCTGATCGGCGCGCTGCCCACCTATGCGCAGGTCGGCGTCCTCGCCCCGATCCTCCTGGTCACGCTGCGGCTGATCCAGGGTTTCGGTGCCGGTGCCGAGATCGCCGGCGCGACCACCATGCTGGCCGAGTACGCACCGCGGACCCGGCGCGGCCTGATCGGCTCGCTGGTGGCGCTCGGCACGAACTCGGCGACCCTGGTCGCCACCGGTCTGTGGGCGCTGCTGGTGGCGCTGCTCAGCGAGGACCAGCTGCTGAGCTGGGGCTGGCGCATCCCGTTCCTCGCCTCGTTCCTGGTGCTGTTCCTGGCGCTGTGGATCCGGTCCCACCTCAAGGAGTCCCCGGTCTTCGAGGACCGGCCGGACGTGGTCGACGGCAAGGCCCTGACCGCCGACGAGCTCAAGGCCCGTGCCGCACAGAACGACGACGCCGCGCAGGCGCTGCTCGGTCAGCGCAAGGGGCGCGCGTTCTTCGTCGCCCTGATGCTCCGCTTCGGCCAGGCCGGGAACTCGGGGCTCATCCAGACCTTCCTGGTCGCCTACCTGGTGACCGAGCTCGGCCGGTCCAAGACCGTCCCGACCAACGCGATCCTGATCTCCTCGGCGGTCGGCTTCCTGACCGTCCCGCTGGTCGGCTGGCTCTCCGACAGGTACGGGCGCCGTCCGCTGTACCTGGCGTTCCTGGCGGCGTCCGCGCTGCTGGCCATCCCGGGCATGGCCCTGATCGGCGCGCCGGCCTCGGTCGGGATCATCCTGGGCATCATCGTGCTGCACAACGTCAGCGTGCTGGCCCTGTTCTCCCTGGAGTCGGTCACGATGGCGGAGCTGTTCGGCGCGCGCACCCGGTTCACCCAGCTCGCGGTCGCCAAGGAGGTGGGCGGCATCCTGTCCACCGCGATCGGGCCGATCATCGCGGCCTCGCTCACCGCGCTGTTCCACTCCTGGTGGCCGCTGGCGATCATGCTGGTGGTCTACTCGGGCATCGGCCTGGTCGGCGCCTTCCTGATGCCCGAGGTCCGCGGTCGCGACCTGACCCGGCTGGAGGACGCGCTGTGAGGGCCGTCGTCGTCCACGGTGCCGACGACCTCCGGGTCGACGAGCTGCCCGACCCCACCGCCGGCCCCGGCGAGGTGCTGGTCGCGATGGAGTGGGGCGGGATCTGCGGCTCCGACCTCGCCTACTGGCGGCACGGCCGCTCCGGCACCGCGGTGCTGCGGCAGCCGATGGTGCTCGGTCACGAGGTGGCGGGCCGGATCACCGCGCTCGGCGCAGGGGTCACGGGACTGGAGATCGGCACGGCGGTCACCTTCCAGCCCGCCCAGCTGGTCGGCGACGGCCGGATGCCGGAGCGGCTGGCGGGACGCACCAACCTCTACCCCCGGGTCCGGTACTTCGGTTCCGCCGCCTTCGACCCGCACACCGACGGCGGGTTCAGCGAACTGCGCGCGGTGCCGGCCGGCCAGGTGCGGGTTCTGCCGGACGGTGTCGACACCCGCCGCGCCGCACTCGCCGAGCCGCTGGCCGTGGCGATCCACGCGGTGGGCCGGGTGCCCGACCTCCAGGGCCGCGCCGTGCTGGTGAACGGCGCCGGGCCGATCGGCTCCCTGGTGGTCGCCGCCGCCCGGCGGGCCGGAGCGTCCGAGGTGATCGCCGCCGACGTCTCCCCCGCGGCCCTGGCCGTGGCACGCGCGATGGGCGCCGACCGCACGGTCGACCTCCGGACCGAGGCGCTGCCGGAGGACGTCACGGTGGTGGTCGAGGCATCCGGCGTCCCGGCCGCGCTGGGCGCCGTGCTGCACGCCACCGCGAAGGGCGGCACGGTGGTCCAGGTCGGCAACCTGCCCGGCACCGAGATCACCGCCGTGCTGGGCGACCTCATCACCCGCGAGCTGACCTGGATCGGCTCCTACCGGTTCGCGGAGGAGGTGGACGAGGCACTCACCGCGCTGGCCGACGGCCTGGACGTCGACCCGCTGATGACCCACGTCTTCGACCTGGCGGACGCCGAGACCGCGATGCGCACCGCGGCCGACCGGTCCACCGGCAGCAGCAAGGTGATGCTCCGGCTGTCCGGCACCGCCTGACCCCGGAGCACGACGACGGCCCGGCTCCCCCGAGGGGCGCCGGGCCGTCGTCGTCCGCGCTCAGCCCAGCGTCGCGGTGTCGATGACGAACCGGTACCGCACGTCCGAGCGCAGCACGCGCTCGTAGGCGTCATTGATCCCGGCCGCGTCGATCAGCTCGATCTCGGTCGCGATGCCGTGCTCGGCGCAGAAGTCGAGCATCTCCTGGGTCTCCGCGATCGACCCGATGCTGGACCCGGCGAAGGTCCGCCGGTTGCCGAACAGCGTGAACACCTGGATCGGCAGCGGCTCCGGCGGGGCGCCCACGTTCACCATGGTCCCGTCCAGTCGCAGCAGCCGCAGGTAGGCGCCCAGGTCGAGCGGCGCGCTCACAGTGTTCACGATCAGGTCGAAGGTGTTCGCCAGCGCCTCGAAGGTCGCCGGGTCACTGGTCGCGTAGTAGCCGGACGCCCCGAACCGGCGGCCGTCGGCCTCCTTGGACAGCGACTGGGACAGCACGGTGACCTCGGCGCCCATCGCGACCGCGAGCTTGACCGCCAGGTGCCCGAGGCCGCCCATCCCGACCACTGCGACCCGCTTGCCCGGCCCGGCGTTCCAGTGCGCCAGCGGCGAGTACGTGGTGATCCCGGCGCACAGCAGCGGCGCGGCCGCCTCGTAGGGGATCGCCTCCGGCACCCGGAGCACGAAGTCCTGGTCGACGACCACGTGGGTGGAGTACCCGCCCTGGGTCACGGTGCCGTCCCGGTCGACCGAGGCGTAGGTCTGCGTGTTGCCGCGCAGGCAGTAGTTCTCCATCCCGGCCCGGCAGTTCTCGCACTCGCGGCAGGAGTTGACCATGCAGCCGACGCCGACCCGGTCGCCGACCGCGTGCCGGGAGACCTCGGCGCCGACCTCGACCACCTCGCCGACGATCTCGTGGCCGACCACCTGCGGGTACGCGATCGGGCCCCAGTCGCCGCGGACGGTGTGGATGTCGGAGTGGCAGATCCCGGCGTAGCGGATGGCGATCAGCACGTCGGTCGGTCCGACGTCGCGGCGCTGGATCGTGGTGGGGACCAGCGGGTCGGTCGGGGACGTCGCGGCATAGGCGTTGACGGTGAGCACAGGGCCTCCAGAGAAGTGGGTTGCACGGTCACGGTAAGCAGATCGACCCCGGGGAGGGAGGGTGTGGCGGAACCCCCCAGCCGACGCCCTAGTGCCGCGGCCGGTCCCGCCGCGACTCCCGCAACCGGCGGCCGCGACGCACGTCCTCCTCGCGCTTGGCCTGCTTCTTGTCACTGGCCCGGGTGTCCCGGGGCGGGAGCTGGATCGTGCGCTCGGCCTCGATCCCGCCCTGCAGCTCGCGCCCGCGCTCGACCTCCGCGTCCAGCTCCGCGCCGAACAGCAGAGCGAGATTCGTGATCCACAGCCACAGCAGCAGGATGATCACGCCCGCCAGCGACCCGTAGGTGCTGCCGTACGACCCGAAGTTCGCGACGTAGAGCCCGAAGCCGACCGAGGCCACGATCCACACCACCACGGCGAGCAGGGCGCCGACGCTCATCCAGCGGAACTTCGGCTGCCGCACGTTCGGGGTGAAGTAGTAGAGGATCGCGACGGCCAGCACCACCAGCGCCAGCACCACCGGCCACTTGGCGATGTCCCAGACCGTCACCGCGACCGCGCTGAGCCCGATCGCCTCACCCACCTGCTCGGCGATGTCCCCCGACAGCACCACGGCGACCACGATCACCACCGCGAACAGCACCAGCACCAGGGTCACCACCAGGAGCACCGGGCGCAGCTTCCAGATCGGCCGTCCCTCGTCGATCTCGTACACCCGGTTGATCCCGCGGCTGAACGCGGTCACGTAACCGGAGGCGGACCACAGCGCGACCACCAGCGAGACGACGAAGGTCAGCCCGGCGCCGGGCGAGTTGGAGATGTTGTCCAGGATCGGCTTCAGGGTGTCCTGCGCGGTGTCCTGCCCCACGATCCCGGCCGCCGTCGACACCAGGTCCTCGACCAGCTGCTGCCCGTCCCCCACCAGTCCGAGGATCGACACCACCGCCAGCAGGCCCGGCGCGATCGCCAGCACCGCGTAGTACGTCAGCGCGGCGGCGAGGTCCGTGCACTGGTCGTGGCCGAACTCCCGCACCGTGGTGCGCAGCACGTAGCCCCAGGAGCGCTTGGTCAGGTCGCCGGGGGAATCCGGCTTGCGCGGGTCATCCGGTTCCGGGGCGTCGGCCCGGGCGGTGCTGGTCTCGTCGTCGTCGGTCACAGGGACTCCTCTGCCGTGCGGAGTGGGCTGCCGCCAGGGTCGCCCGGACCCGACGGCAGCGCCACACGAGCCCGCGTCATGCCGGCAGCACCACGACCTTCCCCGGGATCCGTCCCGCCGCGGCCTCCGCGTGCAGCGCCGGCAGCTCGTCCAGCGTGATCCGCCGGGTCACCTCGACCCGCAGCGCGCCCTGGTCCACCAGCGACACCAGCTCCGCCAGCCGCTCCCGGTTCGGCAGCACGAACACCGTCGCCGCCCGCACTCCCCGCTCGGCGTCGTCCGGCGTCGTCATCCAGGCCGTGGTGCTGACCACCGCTCCGCCGTCCCGCACCAGCGTCACCAGCCCGGCGAACTCCGCGGGGTCGATCGGCGCGAGGTTGAGCAGCACGTCGACCTGCTCGTCGACCGCGTCCAGCACCTCGGTCGTGGTGCGGTCGATGATCCGGTCGGCACCGGCCGCCCGGACCGCATCCGCGCTCCGCGGGCTCGCGGTCGCGATCACCTGCGCCCCGGCACGCTTGGCCAGGGCGATCGCGTACTTCCCGACCACCCCGCCCGCGCCGACGATCAGCACCCGCTGACCGGACCGCAGCCCGCCGTCGTCCACCAGCGCCTGCCACGCGGTCAGCGCCACCGACGGCAGCGCGGCCGCGTCGGCCAGCGGGATCGTCGTGGGGGCCGGGACGACCGCGTCCGCCGGGGCGATCACGTACTCCGCGGCGCCGCCGTCCGCCTCCATCGGCAGGAACCCGATCACCGCGGTCCCGACCGGCAGCCCCTCGACGCCGTCGCCCACCGCGTCGACCACCCCCGACACGTCGTAGCCCGGCACGTGCGGGAGCTGGACCGGGATCGGCAGGAAGCCGGCCCGCATCCCGTCGTCCGCCGCGCTGAACGCCGACGCGGCCACCCGCAGCCGCACCTGCCCGGCATCCGGCTCGGGCCGCTCGACCTCGACGATCTCCAGCACCTCGGGACCGCCGAACTTCTGGAACCTGACTGCTCGCATCGTTCTGCTCCTCACTAGTTGCTTCGGATTCGAAGCGAATACCGAGAAGCTAGCACCGCTACGAATTCGAAGCAAGGGGGTAGTCTGAGGACATGGACGAGGCACACCCGCGGCTCACATCGACCCAGCTCGAGGCGTACTTCGCCCTCACCGAGGTCAGCAGCCTGCTGCGCCACGCGGTCGAGAAGCAGCTCCGCGACGTCGGCGGGCTCAGCTACGTGCAGTTCCAGCTGCTCGCCCGGCTCGGCGACGCCCCCGGCGGGCAGCAGCGGATGACCGACCTGGCGGACGGCGTGGTCTACAGCCGCAGCGGGCTGACCTATCAGGCGCAGGTGCTCGAGGACCGCGGACTGGTCACCCGGGCACCCTCACCGGAGGACGAGCGCAGCGTCGTGGTCAGCCTCACCGACGCGGGGCGTGACGTGCTGGCGGCGGTGTTCCCGGGACACGTCGCGGCCGTGCGGGAGCTGTTGTTCGCGGGGCTGTCGGACGGGGACGTCGACCAGCTGGCCCGGGTGCTGGGTCTTGCGCGGGACCATCTGCGGGAGGCGCCGCCGCGGTCGGCGCGGGCGCGGCGGCGGGGTGGTGCGCGGAACTCCTGAGAGCCGTCCCGCCGGGGCCGCTCAGCCCACCGCGCTCCGGCAGCCGAGCAGAGGGTTGACTCCCCCCGCCGAGTCGATCGCGTAGACGCACACCTGATGACGACCGGCGGACACCGTCGCGGTCCCGGAGTACCCGTGCGCGGCACCCTTGCCGTACACCCGATCCACATCCGGCCGCGACCCGCTCGCGGTCAGGGCGGTCACGGCCTTTCCGTCCACGTAGACGTGCACCGCGATCGGGTCCCGGGTGTCCGGGTCCAGCGCCCAGCCGGACACGGTGAGCCTCGTCCCCGACACCGACGCCGCGTCGACGCTCCCGATCGGCAACGCATTCGTCACCACCACTCTCCGGCACCCCAGCGACGGGTTCGGCCCGCCGGCCGAGTCGATCGCGTACACGCACACCGTGTGATCGCCGACCGCCAGCGTCGACGACCAGCTGTACCCGTGGGCGGCACCCTTGCCGTACACCCGATCCACATCCGGCCGCGACCCGCTCGCGCTCAGGGCGGTCACGGCCTTGCCGTCCACGTAGACGTGCACCTGGATCGACGCGGTCGTGTCCGGGTCCAACGCCCACCCCGACACCGACAGCCTCGTCCCCGACACCGACACACCATCAACAGCCCCGATCGGCAACGCATTCGTCACGGACACCGTCCGGCAACCCAACGAGGGGTTCGGGCCGCCCGCGGAATCGATCCCGTAGACGCACACGGTGTGCGAGCCGTAGGCCACCGTCGACGACCAGCTGTACCCGTGCGCGGCGCCCTTGCCGTACGCCCGGTCCACATCCGGCCGCGACCCGTTCGCCGTCACCGCGCTCGCGAGTTTGCCGTCGACATACACATGCACCTGGATCGACGCGGTCGTGTCCGGGTCCAGCGCCCAGCCCGTCACGGTCAGCTTCGTCCCTGTCGCCGACAGCGAATCGATGCTCCCGATCGGCAACGCGTTCGGCGGCACGACGGTGTAGGAGATCGTCACCGCGTTCGAGGTCGAGTACCCCGAGCGCGCGGTCAGGGTGTAGCGCACCGTCCCCGTCCTGGTCCCCACCGGGAACGACCAGGTCCCGGCCGACGTCACGGCGACCTCGAACGACTCACCGGCGGACGATCGCACCACCAGCGCGGTCCCCGCCGGGGCGGTACCGGTCACCAGTGACCCCGACGCCACGGTGGCGTTCGCGGCCGGACTCGTCACCACCGGCTCCGGCACGTTCACCGCCACGGTGTACCCACCGGTGCGGGCCAGTGCGGTCTGCAGGTCCGCCGCCCACATGATCGGTTGCCCACCGGAGGTGGTGCCGCCCGACACCAGGCCGACCGCTGTGCCGCCCTGCAGCACCGCACCGCCGGAGTCGCCCTGGATGGCCCGGGCATTGGTCTGGAACCCATACACCAGATGACCGTCCACATTGGCCCACCCGAACGAGGCGACAATGCCCTCGGTCAGCCCGGTCGTCCGGCCCGACTTGACCACCTGAGCTCCGACCAGGGCCGTGCCCACCCCGTTCACCGGGCGACTCGACGCCGAGAGATCCGACGGCGTGCGCCAGTTCGTCACGACCGGCGGCAGCACCAGGTCGGTGTTCGTGACGTCGATGACCGACACGTCCGTCGAATACCGGTCCGTGGTGCCGTAGCTGTTGCCCACCCCGCCGAACTGCGAGAACCCGAAGGTCCCCAGCGGCGCCTGCACCTGCGCGTTGCTGCCACCGCCCGCCGTGTCACCGGCCGGAACCGTCAGCATCGTCTGGCTCAGCGACCCACCGTCGGTGCAGTGCCCCGCCGAGATGACCGCGGGGCGCCCCGCGGGCGAGAACCCGTTGAACCCGACCGAGCACAGGAACCCCGTCCCGTCACCGGCCAGCGCCACATACCCCGCGCCGCCGACCAGGTTCGTCGACGCCAGCGCATCGAACGGGGCGTCCAGCACTCGGACCTCGACGTTGTCGTGCTCCGCGACGAACTCCTCCGCCGGTTCCGCCAGCTCCTCGACCGGCCCGGTGACCGCGAGCACCACAGTGCCCGTGTCGTCCGCCGTCACGGCCTGGACGCCGTCGAGCTCGAGCAGTTCGACGGCCTGGGCGTCGAACGCACTGCCCGACGCCGGTGCGAGCGACCCGTCGTCGTCCGCGTAGGCAGCGGGTCCGCCCAGACCGCCCAGCAAGGCGAGGACCATCGACGTCGCGGTCGCGGCCGCCACCCGGCGCCTGGAACTGACGGGGAAGTTCGCGTACGCGCGGAGGACAGCAGACAGCACTTCAGGGCACCACCCGGGATCGGGAGCCGACAGGTCGAGGTTGCGGCAGCGGCTATGACGCGAACTGATGCGCATCATGCCATCACGGCGGCGGTCCCCGGCGGGGGCGACACGGGCCGATCACCCGGCGCCACGAACGCAGACAACCCCCGCCCGGAGGCCCGGACGGGGGTTGCTGTACTGGTCCTGCTCTGTGCGCCTGGAGGGACTCGAACCCCCAACCTTCTGATCCGTAGTCAGATGCTCTATCCATTGAGCTACAGGCGCGCCACCCCGGAGGGCCGCGGATGAGACTACAGGTTCAGGCCCTCCAACCCAAACTCGATGTCACGTCGCGCGGGTCACAACGACTACCTGCCCACCCGGCACCAGACCCGCCGACCGCCGGTCGGCGGCCACTCGATGCCCCACTCGCCGCCCAGTCGTGCGGCGAGCTCGGTGCGGTGGCTGACCTGCCGCATCCGACTCGGATCACGGACCCCGACCAGCGCGCCCTCCGCGCGCAGGTCGAGCTCCAGCAGCAGACGCTCGTCGGTGTGGGTACAGGTGACGGCCTCGCGGATCAGCTCGGTCGCCACCAGTCGGATCCGGGGTCGCTGCTGTGCCGGGACGCCCTCCAACGCCAGACAACGGTCGACCCACTGGCGTCCGGACGCGGCGGCACGAGGGCCGGCGGCGATCTCGATCGCACGGCGCGGGTGGCGGACGGTGGCCCGCTCGGTGGCGGGCAGCAGCGGGACGACGACGGCAGCAGCGGACATCAGATCGGTCCGATCAGGCGGCAGCCTGGCGGTCACGCCAGAGCGTGCGGGCCACGACGACGACCAGTCCGGTCACCGCGACGGCGGTCACGAGCTTCACCATGTTGCGCTCCGATTCCTCCGGTGACGCCCGGGTGGCGTCGACGGGATCGAGTCTTCCGGGATCGGGGAGCGGACGGATCAGCCTGGAGGATCGTTCTGGGGTCGTCCTTCAGGAGTACGTGACGGGCGACCGGCTGCACCGGACGGCGGATACGCCTCACCCCGCCGCACCAGAGCGGTCCCGGGAAGCGCCGAGGTCAAGCGGCCTCCACCGGCCGTCCACGGCGGGCGAACGCCCACCAGGCCAGGACGACGGCCGTGACGTGCACGGCGGGTGAGTCGGCCCCGCGGACGGCCCAGCGCACCGGGGAGCTCTGGTCGTCGGCGAAGGGATCGAGCTGCCCGGACGGGCCGGTGGCCAGCAGCACCACGACCAGGACCGTGCCCGCGACGACGGCGGGCTGCAGCACCCGGCGATCGGCGAGCGCCACCACGGCGCCGGCCACCAGCGCGATCAGCAGGTAGGCCAGCCACGGGACCGCCGGGTCCTGGACGTGGGAGGGCGCGTTGCCCAGGTCGAGGGCCAGGCCGCCCCGGCTCATCGAGGCGCGGATGGTGAGGTAGCCGATCAGCACCAGGAACAGCGCGGCGACGACGACGGACAGCACGGTGCGCAGGATCGTGTGGATGATTCCCCCTGAATCGGTCGTCCACCCCACCTGCCAGCCGCCCGTGCGGCAGTCAACGACCGTACGGGCTGACCGCCCCCGCCCGTGCCGCGGTGTCCAGCACCCGGTGCGCGCCGGAGCCTTCCGGCACCACCAGCTCGACCTCCGCCGCCCCAGCCCGCAGGCCCGCGACCACCACCCCGGCGAACCGCGGGTGCGCGTCCACCCGGATCGCGTCGATCGCCTCGAAGGGCACGATCAGCCGCCCCGAGGAGTGCACCGGCTGCCGCCCGCCGATCAGCCAGGTGTGCCGGCCGATCACCTCCAGCACGCCCTCGTCCTCGGCCAGCACGGCGGCATGCAGGGTGAGGGGCGACAGACCGCCGCGGACCCGGCGACGGGAGTGTCCGACCCAGGGCCGGAACGCGGTGCGGTGCCGGGCCAGGTCCCGGACGTCGCCGAGCAGCCCCTGGTCCTCCCGCCCGAGGTCGAGGCTCCGCGGGTCCGCCCCTGCCCGTCCGGCGGCGACGAGTGCCGCACCCGCTCTGCTGGGTCCCGCACCGGCCACCCCGGCCGGCAGGGCGTCGATCAGGCGCTCCACCCGCTCCCGGCCGGAGCCGTTGTACCGGAGGGTCACGGCGACGGCGTCCCGGGTGGTGACGGTCAGGCTGCCGTCCAGCAGGTTCACGGCGTCCCGGACCGACGCGATCCGGTCCAGCGGCAGCTCCCGGGCGGTGAATCCCGCCGGCTCCTCACGGGACAGCACCAGGAGCCGGCGGTCGTCCAGCACCAGCAGGTGGTCGTAGAGATCCATGTCGGGGGTGGCGTCCCGGCGCGGGATGTCCCGCGGGACCTTGAGCACCAGGCGGGCGGCACCCGGGTCGAGCGGATAGGCGCGGAACAACCGGGGCACGTCCTCGGCGGACGTGACCCGGTCGATCCAGGGACCGAAGCGGTCGAACTCGGACGTCGTCGTCACGGCGCCAGGGTACGGCCCGGTCAGTGCGGGTCGCGGGCGTTCAGCGTCGCCACCACCTGGTCGTACTCGCCCCGCACCTCGGCGTACCGCAGGAACTTGACCCGCTCGACCTGGATCTCCCGCGCGTCCGGGTCCGCCTCGATCAGGGCCATCACCTCGGCGATGAACTCGTCCAGCGGCTGGGCGTTCGGGTCGTCCTGGTGACCGGGCATCAGGTCGGTCGCGACCGACGGCGGCTCCAGCTCCAGCACCCGCACCGAGGTGTCGGCCAGCTGCAGCCGGATCGACTCGCTGAGCATGTGGATCGCGGCCTTGGTGGCGTTGTAGGTCGGCGTGACGCGCAGCGGGGTGAACGCCAGACCGGAGGACACCGTGACGATGGTGGCGTCCGGGCGGGTCAGCAGGTGCTCGATGAACGCCCCGATCAGCCGGATCGGGCCGAGCACGTTGGTGGTGACGGTCTGCTCGGCGGTGTCGAGGAAGCCGGACGGACGGGTCCAGTCCTCGGCCCGCATGATCCCGGCCATCGGGATCAGCACGTTGAGGTCGGGGTGCTCGGCGATCACCCGGGCAGCGGCCTGCTCGATGGACGCCGGGTCGGCGGTGTCGACCGCGACCGCGTGCACACCGGGGTGCTCGGCCACGATCCGGTCCAGCAGCTCGGTGCGGCGACCGCCGACGATGACGGTGTTGCCCCGTTCGTGCAGGGCGACGGCGAACGCGAGGCCGATGCCGCTGGTCGCGCCGGGGATGAAGATGGTGTTTCCGGTGATCTGCATGCCCACCACCCTGCGCCTCGATCGCGGGGCCCACCAGAGAGCGGTTGTCGGGGGATCGGCGATCCCTGGCTGAGCGCGCGGTCGACTGCCGATACTGCGGGGGTGGACCGCGACGCACTGGCCGATTTCCTGCTCCGGCACCGGGAGACGCTCCGCCCCGGCGACGTGGGGCTGAGCCCGGGTGCCCGCCGCCGCACGCCCGGGCTGCGCCGCGAGGAGGTCGCCCAGCTCGCGGTGATGTCCACCGACTACTACACCCGGCTGGAGCAACGCCGCGGCCCACAGCCGAGCACGGTCATGCTGGCCTCGATCGCTCGCGCGCTGCGGCTGACCGCGGAGGAGCGCGACTACCTGTTCCGGGTCGCCGGGCACAGCGCCCCGGACCGGGCGATCAGCACCGATTACGTGGCCCCGGCGCTGCTGCGAGTGTTGGACCGGCTGGCGGACACCCCGGCGTTCATCGTCGACGGGCTGGGGCGGCACCTGGTGCAGAACGGCCCGGCCCGGGCGCTGTTCGGCGACGTGGACCACCTGACCGGATGGGAGCAGAGCGCCACCTATCGCTGGTTCGTGCATCCGGAACAGGAGCGCTGGCGCTACCCGGCCGACGACCAGGACCGGCAGGGCCGTGCGCTGGTCGCCTCGCTGCGGGCCGCGCACGGTGCCGACGGCGCGCACTCCCCCGCCGGTGAGCTGGTCCGCGAGCTGTCGATCCGCAGCGAGGAGTTCGCCGGACTGTGGGCGGAGCACGAGGTGGGTCGCCGGTTCGAGGACCACAAGGTGCTGAACCACGCCGAGCTCGGGGCGATCGAGGTCGACTGCCAGGCGTTGTTCACCGAGGACGGGTCGCAGGCCCTGGTGGTGCTGACCGCGCCGCCGCGCAGTGCGGCGGAGGGGAAGCTGCAGCTGCTCGCGGTGCTGGGCACGCAGGAGCTGGCGGACCGCTGACCATGCCCTGACACGGAATCACCCCGCCCCAGGATCCCGGGACGGGGTGTTCAGAGCGGAGACGGTGGGATTTGAACCCACGGAAGGGTTGCCCCTTCACGACCTTAGCAGGGTCGCGCACTAGACCTGGCTATGCGACGTCTCCAAGACGGCCCAGCGTACCTGGCACCCCCGCCCACCGGCAAAGTGCTGCCGATCAGCGCTCGAACGCCCACTCCCGGTCGCTGATCATCCGGGCCACCGCGAGCCCGATGCACAGCGAGATCACCACCAGCCCGGCCTGCACGCCGTAGGCCAGCGCCTGAGTGGTGTCGCCGTTCGACAGCTGGAAGATCGCCCGGTAGGCCGCGGCGCCGGGGACCATGATCACCACGGCGGGCACCGACACCGTGATCCGGGGGATGCCCATCCGGGGCGCCACGATCGCGGCCAGCACACCGACCAGCAGGGCGGCGACGGCGGCCGCCGCCTGGGCCGGCATGTCCGCGTCGACCAGCAGCAGGCGCACCGTGTTGGCGATCATCCCGACCCCGGCGGCGGCCACCGCCATCCGCCCGGGGCTGTTGAACATCAGCGCGAAGCCGAGCACGCCGAGGAAGCTCGCCGCCAGCCGGAGCACGGTCAGCAGCACCGGGTCGAAGGCGGGCGGCACGGCGGGGTCCGGCGACAGCCCGGCCACCATGGACACGCCCCACACCGCGAGCGCCGCCGAGGTCAGCACCACCAGGGCGTAGGACAGGCGGGCCACCCCGGCGGAGAAGTCGAGCTTGGCCAGGTCCAGTCCGCCGGTGACCAGGGGGAAGCCGGGGATCAGGAACAGCACCGCGGAGATGTACCCGGTCGCGTGCCGGGCCTCGGTCGCGCCGAGCTCGTGCACCACGGAGACCACCCCGAGGTAGGCCAGGCAGGCGAGGGCCGCGGCGACCATCGTGATGCCGAACTGGTTCAGCCCGCGGTGCAGCAGCAGGCGCCGGGTCAGCTGTCCCAGCCAGGCGCCGACGAACACCGCCCCCATCTCCACCGGCCCGCCGTTGTTCAGGAAGGCGAACGCGGCGCAGGCGATCGCGGCCCACAGCGCGTTGACCGCCGGGCGGTAGAGCAGCGGCTTGCCCTCGATCCGGTCCAGCTCGGCGGAGACCTCGTCCACGGTGACCCGGCGGCCGGACTGCGCCAGCGATCCGGCCAGTCGCTCCAGCTCGGACAGCCGGTCCGCGTTGATGCCGACGCTGCGCACCTCGGTGACCTCGGTCCGGAACGAGTGGCCCCGGTGCGAGGTGGTGGTGATCTCGGTCAGGGTGACGTGCGCGTGGTGCCGGTCGATGCCGAGCGCACGCGCCACCCGGGCCATCGACGACTTCACCCGGTAGGACCCGGTCCCGGCGGACAGGCTGAGTCGTCCGACGCGCAGGGCGACGCCGGACTGACGGATCAGCTCGAACTCGTCATCGGTGGGCTGGGTCGGCACCGCACCATGATGGCGGACCCGATCCGGGACCTGCCCGAATTGAACGTTTGATCCGATTTCCTGGGCAGTTCACTGCCCGGTCACAGCAACCCGATGGGGTGAGCGCGAGCGGGTGAACCGCCCGCCCCCTTCGACCGGGAAGAAGCCATGACTCGACGTACGCCCTGGTTCGTCACGACCGGGATCAGCACGCTCGCCATCGCCATGACCTCCGCCGCCCCGTCCTTCGCGGACGAGACCCCCGCCGACGGCCCGAAGAACGTCATCGTCCTGATCGGCGACGGCATGGGCTACAACCACATGGACGCCGCCAGCCTCTACCAGTACGGCAGCACCTACGCCCAGGTCGCGGTCGATCCGGCGTCCGGCACGATCCGCCACCTGCCGAGCACCGCCTCGCAGGTGTTCCAGGACTTCCCGGTGCAGGTCGGCATGTCGACCTACTCCGCCTCCGGCCGCGCGGGCTACGACCCCCAGGCCGCCTGGGGCGACTTCGAGTGGATCGCCACCGGCGCCACCGACTCCGCCGCCGCCTCCACGGCGATGGCCACCGGCGTGAAGACCGACAACGGTGTGCTGGGGATCGACCCCGCGGGCACCAGCGTGAAGAACGTCGCCGAGCGCGCCGCCGAGCTCGGCAAGTCCACCGGCGTGGTCACCTCGGTACAGTTCTCGCACGCCACCCCGGCCGGCTTCGGCGCGCACAACGCCAGCCGCAACGACCTGCACGGGATCTCGGACGAGATGATCTCCGGCCCGCTGGACGTCATCATCGGCGCCGGTCACCCGCTGTACGACGACGACCACCAGCCGCTGGCCACCCCGCGCTACGACTACCTGTCGGAGGGGTCGTTCCAGAAGCTGCAGGACGGGCAGACCCCGTTCGCCCTGGTCGAGGACACCGCCGACTTCCAGGCGCTGGCCGCCGGCGAGGACGTCCCGGAGCAGGTCTTCGGCCTGGTCCAGGTCGGCTCCACCCTGCAGCAGGCCCGCTCCGGCGACGTCGAGGGCGCGCTGCCGTTCGAGGTCGCTCCGAACGACGTGCCGGACCTCACCACCCTGACCCAGGGCGCGCTGAACGTGCTGGAGCAGAACGACGAGGGCCTGTTCCTCATGGTCGAGGGCGGCGCGATCGACTGGACCGGTCACGCCAACCAGACCACCCGGAACGTCGAGGAGACCGTCGACTTCAACCGGGCGGTCGAGTCCGTCGTCGACTGGGTCGAGACCGAGTCCTCCTGGGACGAGACGCTCGTGATCGTCACCGCCGACCACGAGACCGGCTACCTGGACGGGTCCGAGTCCGACCCGACCTGGACCCCGATCACCGGCGCCCAGGGCCAGCTGCCCACCGAAGGCTGGTTCTCCGGCAACCACACCAACCAGCTGGTCCCGCTGTTCGCGAAGGGCGCCGGCGCCGAGGCCTACACCGCCGCGGCCACCGGCACCGACCCGGTGCGCGGGTCCTACCTGGACAACACCGACATCGCCAACGTGCTGTTCGACGCCTGGGGTCGCGAGGACGCCCCGGAGGCCGGTGAGATCCCGCTGACCGCCACCGTCCCGCAGGCCGGCGAGGTCGAGGGCTCGCTCACCCTGTCGGTCGCGGACTTCGGCGAGGGCGTGGCCCTGGGCGGTGGCGCGAACCTGGGCGACCGGCTGCGGTTCACCGGCACCCTGCCGACCGTCTCGGTCACCGACTCCCGGTCCAACGCCCAGGCCGGTACGGGCGGCTGGACCGTCTCCGGTCAGGCCGCGGACCTGTCGACCGGGTCGCAGATCCTGCGCGCCCGTCACCTGGGCTGGACCCCGGGCCTGCTCACCACCAAGCCGGGTGTCACCCCGGGCTCCGCGGTGCAGGCCGCGCTCGGTGGCGGCGAGGGCCTCGGCTCCCCCGCCACCCTGGCGACCGCGACCTCCGACGGTCGCCTCGGCACCACCGACCTGACCGCCGACCTCTCCCTGGAGGTCCCGGTCGACACCCGCGCCGGCGAGTACGCCGGCCACCTGACGGTGTCGCTCTTCCCGGTCGACTGA
>NZ_JANZKP010000022.1 GCF_025642745.1 Cellulomonas sp. RIT-PI-Y | reverse complement strand
ATCGATCCAACGGGGTCGGACCGCCTGGCAACCAAAAGCTTCAACCCCCTTCACCGACCCCATCACGAGGCCAGATCCAAGAAGCCGAGCCATTTGGCATCAACTACTTAGGCACACTGTTGAGTTCTCAAAGAACAGACGCGCATCCCTCACCGCTCTTGCGAGCACCTGACCGGAGGCAACCGTTCAAACTTAGCGGACCCGCCCCAGCCGGTCAAGTCCGTACGGACCCTCCCCACCAGCGAATCCACCCCGGCAGCGCCATCCCCAGGAACCGAAGCTCCCGAGAGGTCTCATACCGAGGGGGTGACCACCCGCGGGGACCAGCCACCGATCGATTCTCGGTGTCCGTTCCTCCCTGGCGGGCGACTCGGAGAAAGTTACGCGACCGGCCGACCGTGGTCAAATCGCCCGCCGGTCACGCGTGGTGGCGCCTGTCGGTGCAGGTCAACGCGCTGCCGGCGTCACGCCCGCGGCGCAGGCCCCGCAGCCGGCGCCGGCGGCACCGGGTCCGCGACGAGGATCCGCCGGACGGCCTCCTCGACCACTCCGGGGTCCGGTTCCTCGGTGTCGAGGGCACGGTGCAGGGTGACGCCTTCGATCACCGCGTCCAGCATCCGTGCGGTCGACGGGTCGAGGTGCCGTTCGAGGGTCGCCCGGCTGCGGGCCATCCAGGCGTTGGTCAGCACCCGGAACGACGGTTCGCGGGCGGCCAGCGTGTAGAGCTCCTGGGTGAGGATCAGGTCCCGTTGGTCGGTGAGGTTGTCCCGGATCAGGGCGACCACGGCGTCCTGCACCGGGGTCCCGGCCGTCAGGTGCGCGTCGAAGCGGGCGCTCTGCTGCTCGGCGAACCGGGCGAAGGCGACCAGCAACAGGTCGTCGAGGCCGTCGAAGTGATAGGTCATCGAGCCGAGCGGGACGTCGGCGGCGGCCGCGACCCTGCGGTGGCTGGTGCCGGCCACACCGTGCGCGGCGATCACGTCGAGGCAGGCGTCGACGATCCGGGAGCGACGGTGCGGGTCGTGGCGCCGGACGGCGGGCGCCATGTCAGATCTCCCGGACCACGCGGGCCGGGTTCCCGACCGCCACGACGTTCGGCGGGATGTCCCGTGTGACGACCGCACCGGCGCCGATCACCGCGTTCTCCCCGATCGTCACCCCCGGGCAGACGATCACTCCGCCGCCGAGCCAGACGTTGTCCCCGATGGTGATCGGCCGGGCGGCCTCCAGCTTGTCCCGGCGGGGCTCCGGATCGATCGGATGGGTCGGGGTGAGCAACTGGACGTTCGGGCCGATCTGGCAGTCCTCACCGATGCGGATCGGGGCCACGTCGAGCGCGGTCAGGTTGACGTTCACGAAGGTGCGGGCGCCGACGTGCAGGTGCTTGCCGTAGTCGACCGACAGCGGGGGCTTGATGTGGGCGTCCTCGCCGAGGGTGCCGAGCACCGAGCGCAGGGTGTCCCGCGCGGCCGGGTCGTCGGCGATCACCTGGAGCCGGTACTCCTCCAGCAGTCGCACGGCGCGCTGTGCGACGGCGGCGCTCTGCGGGTCGTCGGCGATGTACAGCTCGCCCGCCAGCATGCGTTCCCGGTTCGACCGCGGGTCGTCCGCGAAGTGGTCGGTCATGTGTACGAGCGTACACACGCCCGGCGTCTCAGATCCGATGCCGTTCGGCCAGAGCCGCACCGGTGAGCGACTCGGTCGAGCGGACCAGGGCGGCGGGCGGTCCCGCGAACACGATCCGCCCGCCGTCGACGCCCGCGCCGGGGCCGAGGTCGATCACGTGGTCGGCGCGGGAGATCACGTCGAGGTTGTGCTCGATGACGAGGACGGTCGAGCCCGCGTCCACGAAGCGGTCGAGCAGGGCGATCAGGCGATCGACGTCCGCCATGTGCAGTCCGGAGGTCGGCTCGTCCAGGACGTAGAGGTCGGCGGGCGCACCCAGCTCGATGGCGAGCTTGAGGCGCTGACGTTCGCCACCGGACAGGGTGGAGAGCGGCTGGCCGAGGGTGAGGTAGCCGATCCCGACGTCGTCGAGCGAGGTCAGCATGGTGGCGACCGGTTTCTCGGTGAAGAAGGCCCGGGCCTCGACCACCGGCATCTCCAGCACGTCGGCGATGGAACGGCCACGCAGGGTCAGGTCGAGCACTTCCTGGGTGAAGCGCCGGCCCCCGCAGGTCTCGCACGGGGTCTTGACCGACTCGAAGGTGCCGAGCTCGGTGTAGATGACGCCGAGACCGCCGCAGGCGGGACAGGCCCCCTCCGAGTTCGCGCTGAACAGGGCGGGCTTGACCCCGTTGGCCTTGGCGAAGGCCTTGCGGATGTGGTCGAGCATGCCGGTGTACGTCGCGGCGTTCGACCGTCGGGACCCGCGGGTGGTGGCCTGGTCGACGATCACCGCCTCCGGGTGCTGCTGCGGCAGCACTCCCCGGATCAGGGAGCTCTTGCCCGAGCCGGCGACCCCGGTGACCGCGACCAGGACCCCGGTCGGGATGTCGACGTCGACATCGCGCAGGTTGTGCCGGGTCGCACCGGTGATCGAGAGGCTGCCGGTAGGGGTGCGCGGATCGGTCTTGAGCGGCTGATGCCGGTTCAGGTGCTCGCCCGTGAGCGTGCCCGAGGCACGCAGCCCCGCGACATCGCCCTGGTAGACGATCCGGCCGCCCGCACCGCCCGCACCGGGGCCGACGTCGACCACCTCGTCGGCGATGGCGATCACCTCGGGCTTGTGCTCGACGACCAGCACGGTGTTGCCCTTGGCGCACAGGGCGCGGAGCAGCTCGTTCATCCGATGCACGTCGTGCGGGTGCAGACCGGTGCTGGGCTCGTCGAAGACATAGGTGATGTCGGTGAGGGCGGAACCGAGGTGCCGGACCATCCGGACCCGCTGGGACTCGCCGCCGGACAGGCTGGTGCTCTCCCGCGCGAGGCTGAGGTAGCCGAGTCCGATCCGCACCAGGTCGTCCAGCCGGTCGGCGAGCCCGTCGAGCAGAGGACGCACCGAGGGCGCGTCGACCCCGCGGATCCAGCCGGCCAGTTCGCTGACCTGCAGGGCCGCGCAGTCGGCGATGGACTTCCCCGCCAGCCGGGCGCTCCGCGCGGCGGCGTTGACCCGGGCTCCCCGGCACTCCGCGCAGGTGCCCCGGGTGGAGATCCGCTCGACGGCCGCGCGCACGTGCGGCTGGAGCTGGTCGAGGTTCTTGCTCAGGGCGGACCGGCGGAGTTTGGGGACCAGGCCCTCGTAGGACATCTGCACGCCGCCGATGTCGACCTTGACCGGCTTCGACCGCGCACCCCCGGCGTGCTCGGGGCCGTACAGCAGGAGGGTGCGCTGCTCGGGGGTGAATTCCCGGGTCGGGACGTCGACCGGGAACCAGCCGGTGTCGGCGAACGCCCGCCAGTACCAGCCGCCGACCTGGTAGTTCGGGAAGTCGATCGCGCCGTCGTTCAGGCTGAGGTGCGGCCGCACCAGGGCGTCCTCGTCGATGGCGGCCACACTGCCTGCGCCCTCGCAGGCCGGGCACCAGCCGCGCGGGTCGTTGAACGAGAACGCGGTGGGGGTGCCGAGGGCGGGGTCGGCGGCACGGGCCCAGATCCGGCGCAGCATGGTGTAGGCGTCGGTGGCGGTGCCGACGGTGGACCGGATGTTGCCGCCCATCGGCTCCTGGTCCACCACGATCGACGCGGTCAGACCGGTGATCGAGTCGGCCTCCGGCTGAGCGGACGCGGGCAGGAAGTTCTGCACGAAGGCGCTGTGGGTCTCGTTCAGCAGACGCTGGGACTCCGCGGCGATCGTGTCGAAGGCGAGGGAGGACTTGCCGGAGCCGGAGACCCCGGTGAAGACGGTCAGTCTGCGCTTGGGGACGTCGAGGTCGACGTCCTGCAGATTGTTCTCTCGGGCACCGCGGATGACGATCGACTCGGACACGCGACTGCTCCTCGGCGGGATGGGTGGGGCTCGGCACGGAAGCGGCTGGGACCGAGGGTCGCACAGTGCGCCCACACAAGCGCGCGGGTCACGCCCCGAGCAGCTCCCCGATCAGGGTGCGGTGTGCCCACCGGGCCCAGGCCAGTCGGCTCCAGTCGGACCGGGCGACGAGGGACTGCCACGACTCCGGGCCGAGGACGAACTGGAGGACGTCGGTCGCCTGGTCGGCGGTCGTCAGGTGGGACAGGTCGCGACCGAGCGAGTCGACCAGGGCCCGGTGCAGCGCGCGGTGCCGGGCGTCCTCGCGGTCGACGACCTCGGTGAGCGCCGGATCGCCGGCCGCGTGCGCGCGCAGCAGCTGGGTGAGGTCCGCACCGGCGGCGAGCAGCTCGGCGCACCCCCGGACGTGCAGGAACAGCCGGCGCTGCAGGTCGGTCTCCGCCCGGGCGCCGCGCGCCCAGCTGCGATCGACCAGCGGCGTGTGGCGGGTGCGGCGGTCGACGCCGTCCACGGCATGGTCCAAGGCCCCCACCAGCAGCGCCGCCTTGGTCGGGTAGTGGTAGTAGACGGTCTGGACGCCGACCTCGGCGGAGGCGGCGACCGCCGTGATCGCGGTGCCCTCGACGCCGAGCCGGCGGAACAGCGGTGCGGCGGCACGACCGATCGCCCGCCGGGTGTAGGCCGTGCGGCGGGTACGGCCGTCGGGGAGGTTCTCGATCACGAGATCCCCGGGGCCGTCGGCACCCAGTCCCAGGTCAGCGGGTGAACTCACAGGATCATCGTAGTCCGACTACATGATCATCGACGACCAGTCGACCCGGAGACAGAATCCGCTCGACGCGAGGATCGAGATTGAGGGAGTCCCGCTACAGAAGCCCCAGGTGAGCGCAGGTGGCGAGACCGCTTGCCTTCTTGGAGTCAGACTCTCGATACCGTGAGAGAGCGCGCGACGACACCTGACCTCACGCCCGCGTGGGAACGTCGCAGCCCCCGGCCACACGGTGGCCGGGGGCTGCGAGGAGCCTCCTCAGCTGCCGAGGGCAGCCTCGATCAGCGGGACCAGATTGTCCAGGGCGTAGAGCTGGGCACCGATGGTGCCCAGCGAGTACGCGGAGGAGATGTCACCGTCGATCACCACCGAGCGACCGTCGGCCACGGCCGGGATGGCCTGCCACTGCGGGTCACCGGTGATCTCGGCGGTGTCGATGTAGATCGGGAACGCGACGATCAGGTCCGCGTCCAGCACGTCGAGCTGCTCCGACGAGATGTCCACGCTGAAGCCGGAGGACGACACCGGCAGCTCGGCGATGGCCGGGGACTGCACGAAGCCCAGGTTCTCCAGGAAGTCGACGCGGTCGCCGCCCTCGATGTACGCCCCCCAGCCCTCGGAGGTGCGAGTGGCGGCGGCGATGGTCTTGCCGTCCCAGTCCGGGTGCTCCTCGCGCACGGTCGCGAAGGCATCGTCGAGCTGAGCCTCCAGCTCGGCGCCCTTCTCCGGGACGCCCAGCGCGGCGGAGATCAGCTCCAACTGCTGCTGGCCGGTCGTCAGGTAGGAGTCGCCGCCCTCGGGGACGCCCACGGTCGGGGCGATCTCGGACAGCCGGTCGTACCGGTCCTGGTCACCCGAGGACTTCACGTCCAGGATCAGATCCGGCTCCAGCGCGGCGATCGCCTCGTAGGAGGGCTCGAGGGTGTCGATGATCTCCGGGGACTCGGTGTACTCGCCCTCGGCCCAGGGCCCGACGCCGTCACCGCCGAAGCCGAGCCAGTCGGAGGCGCCGACCGGCTGGTAGCCCAGGGACAGCGCGGTCTCCGCGTCGCCCCAGCCGAGCGCCACGATCCGCTCCGGGCGGGACTCGACCGTGATCTCACCGAACTTGGTGTCGACGGTGGCCGGGAAGGTCCCCTCGCCGGAGTCGCTGCTCGTGGTGCCGGTGGCGGTACCCTCCCCCGAGCCGGAGGAGTCGTCGGTGCTGGAGCAGGCGCTCAGCGCCAGGACGGCGACCGCGGCCAGACCGGCGGCGACACGCATGGACTTCATGAGAGGCCTTTCGTGGAGGGCGCCCGGAGTCGTCAGCGAACAGCGTCATCATCGGGCGAGTGCCTGGGAAGGTTAGCCTAGCCTCATGACGAGCGGGAACCCCGGGTGACGGCGGCCGATGCGCAGGAGCGTGCCACCACGTCCTCGCCCGGCCGGCGCGTCGCCGCGTTGATCCTGCTGGCCGCCCTGGCGGTCGTCGCGGTGGGCGCGAGCCTCGCCGTCGGCTCCCGGCCGGTGGACCCCGGAACGGTGTGGCACGCCCTGACCGGCGGGGACGTCCCCGCGGCCGACCACGCCGCGGTGGTCGGACTCCGGCTGCCGCGGACGGTGCTCGGCGTCCTGGTCGGGGCCGGGCTGGCCGTCGCGGGCGGGCTGATGCAGGCGCTGACCCGCAACCCGCTCGCCGACCCCGGCCTGCTCGGTGTGACCAGCGGTGCGGCGTTCGCGGTGGCGATGGGCGTCGTGGTGTTCGGCATCACCCGGCCGAACGGCTACGTCTGGTTCGCGTTCGCGGGAGCACTGGTGGCCACCCTGGCGGTGTACCTGATCGGGTCCGCCGGGCGGTCGAACGCCAGCCCGGTGCAGCTGACCCTGGCGGGGGTGGCGATCAGCGCGGTGCTGACCGGCATCGTCGGCGCCCTGCGACTGGCGGACCAGGAGCGGTTCGCGGTGCTGCTGACCTGGGAGTCCGGGTCTTTCCAGTCGCGCGGCTGGTCGGTGGTCGTGCCGGTGCTGCCGTTCCTGGCGCTCGGACTGGTGCTGGCCGCGGTGGTCGCGGGGGCGCTGAACACCCTCGGCCTCGGGGAGGATCTGGCGACGGCGCTGGGCGCCTCGGTGGCCCGGACCCGGGTGCTGTCGATCGTCGCGATCACCCTGCTGGCCGGCGGCGCGACCGCGATGGCCGGGCCGATCACGCTGGTCGGGCTGATGGTGCCGCACATCGTGCGCTGGCTGGTCGGACCGGACCAACGCTGGATCCTCGGCCTGTCCGCCCTGGCCGGACCGGTGCTGGTGCTGCTGGCCGACGTGGCAGCGCGGGTGCTGCTGTGGCCGGGCGAGCTGCCGGTCGGCGTCGTGACCGCGTTCGTCGGGGCGCCGGTCCTGATCGCGCTGGTCCGCCGGCGGAAGGCGAGCGGGCTGTGAGGGCGCGCGTCGCCACCCTCGCGCTCCTGGTGGCGGCCCTGCTGCTCGCCGTCGTCGCGCTCGGTCTGGGCGACTACCCGCTGAGCGTGCCGGAGGTGGTCCGGGCGCTGGTCGGCGATCAGGGGTTCGCGAGCACGATCGTGACCGAGTGGCGGCTGCCCCGGGTGCTGGTGGCGCTGGTGTTCGGCGCGGCGCTCGGCGTGTCGGGGGCGCTGTTCCAGTCGCTGACCCGGAATCCGCTCGGGTCGCCGGACGTGATCGGGTTCTCGACCGGGTCGTACACCGGGGTGCTGCTGGTGACCACGGTGTTCGGCACCGGGACGCTCGGGGTGTCGGCCGGTGCGCTGATCGCCGGGCTGGGAACCGCGCTGGTGGTCTACCTGCTGGCCTACCGGAACGGGGTGCAGGGCTTCCGGCTGATCGTGGTCGGCATCGGGGTGACCGGGATGCTGCACGGGGTCAACGTGTGGCTGCTCCTGCGCGCGAAGACCGAGGTCGCGATGGCCGCCTCCATCTGGGGGGCGGGCTCGATCTCGCTGACCGGCTGGTCGCAGGCGGTGCCGGCCTTCGTGGTGCTGGCCGTGCTGACGCCCCTGGTCTGGGCGAGCAGTGGTCCGCTGCGGCAGCTGGAGCTCGGCGACGACGCGGCGGGGGCGCACGGGCTCCGGGTGGAATCGACCCGGCTGCTGGTGGTGGTGCTGGGGGTCGCCCTGATCGCCACCGTGACGGCGACCGCCGGTCCGATCGCCTTCGTGGCGCTCTCCGCGCCGCAGATCGCGCGCCGACTGACCGGATCGCCGGGGCTCCCGCTGGGCGCCTCGGCGCTGACCGGTGGACTCGTGCTGCTGGGCGCGGACGTGATCGCGCAACATGTGCTGCCCACCGCGGTGCCGGTGGGTGTGGTGACCGTGGTGCTCGGCGGGGTGTACCTGCTGGCCCTGATCGTGCAGGAGGCGCGGCGTCGATGGTGAACGAGGACCGGCTGCGGGCCGACGGTGTGACCCTGGGCTACGAGCGGCGCACCGTGTCGACCGACCTGAGCCTGACCATCCCGGACGACTCCTTCACGGTGATCGTCGGGCCGAACGCGTGCGGGAAGTCGACCCTGCTGCGGTCGCTGGCCCGGCTGCTGCGACCGTCCGCCGGAGAGGTGGTGCTGGACGGGCAGTCGATCCACCGGATGGCCACCAAGGAGGTCGCCAGGCGGGTCGGACTCCTCCCGCAGACCGCGCTGGCGCCGGAGGGCATCACGGTGTCCGATCTGGTCGCCCGCGGCCGCTACCCGCACCAGAACCTGTTCCGCCAGCAGACCGACGCCGACCGGCGCGCGGTCGCGGACGCGATGGCGGCCACCCACGTCGCGGAGCTCGCCGCGGTGCCCGTGGACGAGCTGTCCGGCGGGCAGCGACAGCGGGTCTGGGTGGCGATGGCACTGGCCCAGGAGACCGGCATCCTGTTGCTGGACGAGCCGACGACCTTCCTGGACATCGCGCACCAGATCGAGCTGATGGATCTGTTCGCCCGGTTGCACCACGACGGCGGGACGCTGGTGGCCGTGCTGCACGACCTGAACCACGCGGCCCGTTACGCCACGCACCTGGTGGTGATGAAGGACGGGGCGGTGGTCGCTCAGGGGCGGCCGTCCGAGGTGGTGACCGCGGAACTGGTCGAGCGGGTGTTCGGACTGCCCTGCCTGGTGGTGCCGGACCCGCTGGCCGGGACGCCGATGGTCATCCCCCGCGGAGCGGCGCACACGCTCGAGGACTAGCGCACCGCGCCCCGGAGCACCTCGGCACGCACGACGGCCGCCGGCTGGGCCGGATTCACCACGATCCCGGCGTACCCCGCACGCAGCACGGCGTCGGCGATCTCGGCCAGGCTGGCGCCGCGCACGCCGCCGCCCGGTCGCCAGGCCCAGATCTCGGCCGGGGAGGTGCCCACCACCACGTGCGGTCGGCCCTCGGGATCGGTGGAGGTGGCGTCGGTCTCCGGGACGAACAGCGGGCCCTCCGCGAGCGCCTCGACGTACGCCGGGAAGGGCAGCGAACGGGTGGCGGTCGCGGTGCCGAGCGGGGCGACCGCCTCCGGGTCCGGGGTGAGGTGCTGGCGGATCTCCTCGGCATAGGCGATGACCATCCCGTCGGAGCGGCCGTCGATCGCGATGCCCTCGTGATCGCGGAGCGCCTGGGCCAGGACGGCGGCGGCGGGCTGGACCAGTGAGATGCCGGGGACACCACGCATCCGGTCGAGCTCGTCCTGGACGGTGAAGGCGGTGAGCAGCGACCGGCCGGCGTTGTCGACGATGGACGAGATCGCCAGGGTGTCGCCGGGCTGGAGTCCGCGGCCCGGGTCGGCGAGGTTCGAATCGGTGATGTCGAGCAGGAGCTCTCCGGTCACGGCCCGGCGCAGCACGTCGGCGAAGGTCCGCCCGTCCTTGTGTCCCGCCCAGGTGGCGAGCGCGTCGCGGAGCCGGTCGTTGCGGACCCCGGGCCGGGGCCCGGCGGGCGTCGGTCGACGGTTCAGCCAGGACATGCCGTCAGGGTAGGGCTAGGCGCCGGAGCCGAGCAGCACGAGGAGTACGAGGTTCAGGACCACGACCAGCGCGACGACCAGGATCAGGACGGCCTGCAGGCCACGGCCGTTGACGTGCTCGCCCATCAGTCGCCGGTCGGCGTTGAGCCGCACCAGGGGAATGGCCGCGAACGGGATGCCGAAGCTCAGCACCACCTGGCTGATCACCAGGGTCCAGGTCGGGTCGGCGCCCAGGCCGAGCAGCAGCAGGGCGGGTGCCAGCGTGATCGCGCGACGGGCGAGCAACGGGATCCGGCGGTGGATCAGCCCCTCCATCACGGCGGCGCCGGCGTAGCAGCCGACCGAGGTGGACGCCAGACCGGAGGCCAGCAGGCCGATAGCGAACACCAGCCCGACCCCGCCGCCGAGCGCCCCGGTGATCGCGGCGTGCGCGCCCTCGATGCTGTCGGTGCCGGCGACGCCCCGCAGATTGGCCGCGGCGACCAGCAGCAGGCCGATGTTCACCGCACCCGCGACCACCAGGGCCGTGACCACATCCCACCGGCTGGCGCGCAGCAGGCGGTGCCGGGTCGCGGCGTCACCGGTACGGCCGAACCGGTCCCGGGTCAGCGCGGAGTGCACGTAGATCGCGTGCGGCATGACGGTGGCGCCCAGCATGGAGGCGGCCAGCACCACCGAGTCCGTGCCGGCGAACCGCGGGACCAGCCCGGACAGCATCTCGTCCGGGTCCGGCGGGCCGACCACCAGGCCACAGAGGAAGCCGATCACGATCACCAGCAGCAGGGCGGTGACCACGGCCTCGAACCGGCGCTGGCCGTAGCGGTCCTGGGTGGCGAGCAGCAGCATCGACACCACGCCGACGATCGCGCCGCCCCAGACCAGCGGCAGGCCGAACAGCAGGTGCAGCGCGATCGCACCGCCCACCACCTCCGCCAGATCGGTGGCGGCGGCGACCACCTCGGCCTGGGCCCAGAACGCCAGGCGCGGACCACGGCGCATCCGGCTGCCGAGGACGCCGGGCAGGGAGTCGCCGGTGACGACGCCGAGTTTGGCGGACTGGTACTGGATCAGGACGGCCATCGCGTTGGCGGCGACCAGGACCCACAGCAGCAGGTAGCCGTACCGGGCACCCGCGGTGAGGTTGGCGGCGACGTTGCCCGGGTCCACGTAGGCGATCGCCGCGACGAAGGCGGGCCCGAACAGCGCGAGCAGCCGCGGCCGGGACGTGGGGGCGGCAGGGGCCGTGACGGGGTTCCCGGCCCGGACGGCCGGGGGCGTGTTGCGGGCCACCGCACCTCCTGTGTTCGGATCTCCGAACTTACAGTAACGGCTCGGCGATCGCTCGCATTCCGTGCGGGCCGACACCGAGCCGGCCACCGGGCGCAGCGGGATCAGCGCGCGACCGGGCGGCGCCAGGTGCCGTCCGGGTCACGACGGAAGCCCACCCGGCTCAGATAGGGGTCGACATCGCTGTGCCGCGGGACCACTGTCAGCTCGCGCAGGCCGGTCGCGGACAGCGCACCGCTGCGGCGGTAGACGAACTCGCCGGGCGCGAAGTCACGGAACCGGGGCGTCACGTAGTCGAGCAGCACCTCGCCCACCCCGTCCCCGGCGTCCCGGAGCACCACGACGCCGACCGTCTCGTCCCCGCGCAGCACCAGGTAGGCCCAGGTGCCGTCCGCCTCACCGGCGAAGTTCGGGTAGAACCGGGCGATGTCCTCGGCGTGCACGCCGGTCACGTGCCGCAGGTACGCCTCGGAGGGCCCGACCTCGATCACCTGGTAGGCGTCCGCGTCGTGGCGTTCGCGCAGCAGTCGCCAGATCCAGTAGAGGTCGATGATCGCGATCACGCCGTTCATGGCGGCGAAAGGCCAGATGTCGGCCCACAGGTTGTACCCGGTGGCGATCAGCGACCCGACCAGGTTGAGCACCCGGAACCGGAGCACCCGGGCCTGCATCAGCGACACGACGACGAGGACGGATCCGGTCCACCCGATGATCTCCAGCAACGGCATGGCGCCAGACGCTAGCGGTCCCGCGGCCGGCGCGACGGCCGCGGGCACTCGATCGGGCTAGGCGGCCAGCACCGCCGACGCGTGCGGGTCGATCCGCAGCCACACCCGCTCCCCCGGCCGGGGCATCCGGTCGGGCCCGGGTCGCGCCGCCACCGGGGCGAGCGGGTCACCGCCCAGGCCGGTCGCCCCGGAGCGCGGGTCCAGGTCGGCGACCACCTCGGGCCGGCCGCGACGGGTACGGCGGCCGGTGACGGTGGCGGCCACCCGGTCGCCGGAACGTGACTGGTCGGAACGCGGCGCGGGGCCGTCGTCCACCGCCCAGCCGCCCTCCGCCACCACTCGTGCACCGTCCGGACCGGGCAGTGCGGTGCGGTAGCCCAGGAACCGGGCCACCGTGGTGTCGACCGGCGCGGCCCACAGCTCCTCCGGCCTGCCGGTCTGCACCAGTCGGCCCGCGGACATCACGGCCACCCGGTCGGCGACGGTCGCGGCCTCGTCCTGGTCGTGGGTCACGAACAGCGCGGTGGTGCCGGTGGCGACCAGCGCGGACCGCAGGTCGTCGGCGAGTCGCTCGCGGAGGGCGCGGTCCAGGGCGGACAGCGGCTCGTCCAGCAGCAGGAGACGCGGACGCGGGGCCAGCGAGCGCGCCAGGGCGACCCGCTGGCGTTCGCCGCCGGACAGCGTGCCCACCGGGCGGTCCTGATAGCCGGGCAGGCCGACCAGATCGAGCAGCTCCGCCACCCGGGCCGTGCGGTCGGAGTCGCCCCGCAGGCCGTAGGCCACATTCCCCGCGACCGTGCGGTGGCCGAACAGCTGGCCGTCCTGGAACACCAGACCGAACCCGCGCCGGTGGGTCGGCACCCCGGAGAGGTCCCGGCCACGCCAGGCGATCGATCCGGCCGCGACCGGCTCCAGGCCGGCGACCGCGCGCAGCAGGGAGGACTTGCCGCAGCCCGAGGGCCCGAGCAGCGCGAGCACCCGGCCGACCTCGATCCCCAGGTCGACCCCGTCGACGGCGGTCACCCCCGGGTAGCGAACCACCAGGCCGGTGACCTGCAGACCCTCGTGCGTCACAGTTCCCCTCCGAATCCGCGCAGCCGTTCCGCCAGCGCCATCACCCCCGCGGTGAGCACCGCGAGCACCACACTGGCCGCGAGGGCCATCCCGTACCGGTCCGCGCCGGGGAGCCCGATCAACCGGAAGATCACCACCGGCAGGGTCGGACGGTCCGGCCGTGCCAGGAAGCTGGTCGCGCCGAACTCCCCCAACGACACCGCGAACGCGAAGCCCACCGCCAGCCCGAGCGACCGGGCCACCACCGGCAGGTCGATCGTCGCCAGCACCCGGCCGGAGCCGGCACCGAGGGTCGCCGCCGCCTCGCGCAGCCGGGGGTCGATGGCCCGCAGCACCGGCAGCACGGTGCGGACGACCAGGGGCACCGCGACCACGGCCTGCGCGATCGGCACCAGGATCCCGCTGGTCCGCAGGTCGGTCGCGATCCCGAACGGGTGGCCCATCACGAGCAGGAAGCCGAAGCCGACCGTCACCGCGGACACGCCGAGCGGGAGCATGAACACCCCGTCCAGCCCCGCGACCGTCCGCCGCAGCACCGGCTGCCGGGGTCGACGCGAGACCACCAGCGCGACCAGCCCGCCGACGAGCACCGCGAGCAGGGTGGCGTCCACCGCCACCCGCAGGGAGTTGGACAACGCCTGCCAGACGGTCACGGTCAGCGCCGAGTCGCCGCCGGTGGTGGCCAACGCCCGGTAGTGGTCGAGGCCCCAGCCGTCACCGACCCGGAGCGAGCCGGCGACCAGGGCGATCAACGGCAGGGCGAGCAGCACCAGGGTGATCGCGGTGATCGCGGTGGGCAGCGGGTGCGGCCGGCCGGGCGGGGTCGGGGCGTCGATCAGCGCCAGCGCGCGTTCCCGCCGGCTCCGGGCCCGGGCGGCGACCGTCAGCGCCCCGACCACGACGACCACCTGCACCACGGACAGCACCGCGGCGGCACGCAGGTCCAGGAACTGGGTGGTCTGGATCCAGATCTCGGTCTCGACGGTGCCGAACCGCAGCCCGCCCAGCACCAGCACGGTGCCGAAGGCGGTGGCGCAGAACAGGAACACCAGTGACGCCGCCGACACGATCGCCGGGGTCAGGGCGGGCAGGGTGACGGTCCGGAAGGCGCGCGCCGGGGACGCCCCGAGCGACCGGGCCGCCTGCTCGGGCCGGGGGTCGAGCCGGGACCACAGACCACCGACGGTCCGGACCACCACGGCGTAGTTGAAGAACACCAGCGCGGCGACGATCGCGGTGAAGGTGCCGTCCAGCCCGAGGAAACCGAGCGGGCCGTTCTCCCGCAGCAGGGCCCGGAACGCCACCCCCACCACCACGGTCGGCAGCACGAACGGGACCGTGACGAAGGCGCGCAGCACACCCTGGCCACGGAACCGGCACCGGTAGAGCAGGTACGCGCCCGGGACCCCGAGCAGCACCGAGACCACGGTCCCCGCAGCCCCCTGCGCCAGGGTCAGGCCGATGATCCGCCAGGTGCGCGGACGACCGAAGACCTCCGCGAACCCGGACAGGTCCGGGCCGTCGTCCCAGAAGCCGCGCCCGACCAGGGACAGGACCGGCCAGGCGAAGAACACGGCCAGGAACAGCACGGGGACCGCCGCCGCCAGGGTCCACCACAGCCACGCCCACCCCGAACCCGCCAGCGCCGAATGCCGAGTGCGAGGAACGTGTCGCTGAACGGGCGATTCGGGCGACAGGTTCTCCGCACTCGGCGACGCGGGCGCGGGGCGGTCGGAGAGCGCGGGCGCGGGGCGGTCGGAGGGTGACGGCGCGGAGGTCACGGGGTCATCCGACGACGAGATCCGTCCAGTCGCGGACCCACTCGTCGCGGTGCTCGGAGATCTCGGCCGGGTCGACCGTCCACGGGTCGTCGGAGAGCGGGGCCCACTGCGCCCAGGCGTCGGGCAGCGCCGCGGTGGAGGAGACCGGGTACATGTACATCGACCCCGGGATGTCCTCCTGGACCGCGTCGGACAACAGGAAGTCGATCAGCTGCTGGGCGCCCTCCGGGTTCGCGGCGCCCTCGATCACCCCGGCGTACTCGACCTGGCGGAAGCAGGTGCCGAGCATCGCGGCCGTGGTCGGGCCTGCGGCCTCGTCGGTCACGGTCTCCGGCGGGGAGGACGCGTAGGACAGCGCGATCGGCCGGGAGCCCCCACCGCCACCACCGGAGAAGTCGGAGTAGTACGCGTCCGACCAGCCCTCGGCGACCTTGAGGCCGTTGTCCTTCAGCGCGGTCCAGTACGCCTGCCAGCCGTCCTCGCCCTTGGCGCCGATCGTCGCGAGCAGGAAGGACAGTCCGGGCGAGCTGGTCGCGGCGTTCGTCACCACGGTCAGGTCCCGGTACTCCGGCCGGGTCAGGTCGTCCAGGGTGGTCGGCTCCGCGACGCCGTGGTCCGCGAACCAGGTGGTGTCCACGTTGAGGCACACATCGCCGAAGTCCACCGCGGTCAGCGATCCGGAGTCGTCCGGGGCGTACTGCGCGGCGTCCTCGGCTGCCGGGACCTGCGAGGTGTAGGGCGCGAGCACCCCGGCGTCGATCGCGCGGGTCGCGAAGCTGTTGTCGATCCCGAAGACCACGTCGCCGAGCGGGCTGTCCTTGGTCAGGATCAGCTGGTTCACCAGGACGCCGCCGTCGCCGGGGGCCACCTGCTTCACGGTCAGCCCGGTCTGCTGCTCGAAGTCGGCCAGCAGTCCGTCGCTCAGGTGGAACGAGTCGTGGGTGACCAGGGTGACGGTGCCGGCCGACTCGCTCGCCGACGGGGTCGAGCCGCCGGTGACCGAGCACCCGGTCAGCACCAGGGCGGCCAGGCCGAGCCCCAGGGTCTTGCGCATGCTTCCTCCTCGATGAGTACCGAGGGGGCCGTCCGGACACGGGTGTGCCAGGACGGGGAGAGAATTCTCGACTCCCTACGCCGGTGCTAACCGGATCAGGTGTGAGGGTCTGCGGTCCGTCCGCACTCTCAGCGCCGGTCGGGTCGGTCGGAACCGGTCCCGGGGCGCTCCCCTGTCGTTCGCCGCCGAGAGTACACCGTGGGCGACCTGCGCCAGGACGTCGGTCCGACTAGCGTGGGCACCCGCACATCCCAGCAACCGTGGAGGTCCGCACCGTGTCCGATGAGACAGAGTCCGCCAACGACGCGACCAGCGAGTCCACCCTGGCCAAGGTCACCGGTCTGATCGTGGCCGGAGCGGTCGCCTGGGCGGCGCAGAAGGCGCTCGGCGCGATCTGGCAGAAGGCCGCCGGGCACAAGCCGCCGCAGCCCGAGGACCCGGGCGACAGCCGCCTGGCCGAGGTGGTCGCCGCGGCCGCCATCACCGGTGCGGTCGTCTCGCTCGCCCGCGTCCTGGCCACCCGTGGCACCGCGCACTTCAGCAAGCGCGTGAACGACGGGCGGCACCTGCCCGGACGGGACTGAACCTCCGGATCGACGGCCCGCCCCGGGAACGGCAACCCGCGGCGACGTCGGCAACCCGCCCCCAGGTCGGCAGCCCGCGCCGAGGTCGGCAGCCCGCCGGACCTGTTCCGGTGCGGACTGCCGACCTCGCCGACGCGATGCCCGGTCCGCGGGACGGGCTACTTGGTGTTGGGCTTGGGGTCGGCGCCGTCGTTGGCGGTCTCGGCCTGGACGGCGGCCTCCTCAGCGGCTCGGACGGCCCGGTCCTGGGCCTCGGTGAGCTCGTCGACCACGAGCAGGTCGTCGCGGACCTTGCCGGTGCGGTAGCCCGCGCGACCGACCAGGTGGGCGGCGACCGGCGCGGTGAGCATCTGGAACAGGGCGACCAGGACCAGAGCCCACACCGCCGAGCCGTCCCGCAACCGCAACGACAGACCGACGAGGACCAGCACCAGGCCGAGCACCTGCGGCTTGGTGCCCGCGTGCATCCGGGACAGCAGGTCCGGGAACCGCAGCACACCGACCCCGGCGGCGAAGGCCAGCGCCGCACCGCCGAGCAGGCAGACCGCGGAGGCGACGTCCGCGATGGCGTCCCAGTTCATCAGTGCCCCTCCCCGGTGTCCTTGGCGGTGTGTTCGGCGTCCTTGGCGCGCCGGGCCCGACGCTCGGACTCGGCCTCCTCCTCGGCCTTGATCCGCTCGGCCTCCTCGGCGGCGATCTCCTCCCGGGTCCGGACCCGTCCCTCGCCCTCCGGCTCCACGGAGGCGAACCGGGAGATGGTGACCGAGCCGATGAACCCGACCAGGGAGAGCACCACCAGGATCGGCACCACGTCGGAACGACGGTCGACGGCGGCGTAGAGCGCGACCGCGGCGACCAGGACGCTCACCACGATGTCCAGCGCGATGGTCCGGTCCAGCATGGACGGGCCCTTCTCCGCGCGGATCAGGGCCATCGCGCCGGCCGCGGCCAGCAGCACGCCGGTGATGATCGCGACGACGGTCATGCGGCCACCTCCTCACGGCGACGACGGTGCGGCTCCAGTCCGGCCTCGCGCAGCTCGGCGTCGGAGGCGAGGGCGCGCAGCACCCGTTCCTCCTGGTCCAGGACGACCGTGCGGGCCGCCTCGATCCCCCCGACCTGCTCGACGTCCAGCACGTGCAGGAACAGCTTGCCGGTCAGCCGGTGCGCCTCGACCACCAGGGAGCCGGGCACCAGGGAGCACAGCTCGGCGGTGATGGTCAGGTACAGGTCGGAGTGCGACCGCAGCTGGACGCCGATCACCGCGCCGTGCGGGGTGTGCCGGGGGCGCAGGGCCACCCAGGACACCTCGATCGACGCCTTGAACAGGTCGTAGACGAACCGGGTCACCAGCACGACCACGCCCCAGGGGTGCACCCGGCCGTGGAAGTCGACCGGGGTCATCCGCAGCAGACCGGTGACAGCCACCGCGACGATCAGTCCGGCGATCACGTTGCCCCAGCTCAGGGAGCCCCAGAGCAGCACCCAGACCACCATCAGCCAGAGAACGGTCGGCCATTGGCGCAGCAGGCTCGGCTTCGGCTTGTGGCTCATGGCGTCACCTCCGGGGACGAGGACACGGACGCTCCGGTCGCGGGCTCGACGCTCGGGGCGCCGGTCGGCGCGCTGGTCGGGTCGGTCAGCAGTTCGGTGTCCGAGCCCTCGGCCTGCCGCGCGACCTCGGCGGAGTCGCCCTCGCCGCGCTGCCCGTCGGGCAGGACCGCCTCGACGTACTCCCGGCCGGTCAGCGCGTCGGCGGCCCGGTCGGCGTAGCCGTACAGCGGCCCGGCGAACACCGTCAGCGCCAGGCCGAAGACCACCAGCGCGCCGGCCGACCCGACCATGCCCCGGGGCAGGGTGGTGTCCGGCAGCGGCGCGGGCGGGGTCTGCCAGAACGCCTTGTTCCAGGCCTTGATCAACGCGTACAGCGTCAGGAGCGAGGTGAGCACACCCCCGACCACCAGGGTGATCGCCAGCGAGGTGCCGAGCTGGGTGCCGGCCTGCATCAGACCGACCTTGCCCAGGAACCCGGACAGCGGCGGGATCCCGGCCAGGTTCATGGCGGGGATGAAGAACAGCACGGCCAGCAACGGCGCGGCCTTGGCCAGACCGCCGAGCTCGTCCAGCGACGTGCTGCCGCCGCGACGTTCGATCAGGCCGGTGACCAGGAACAGCGTGGTCTGCACCGTGATGTGGTGCGCGACGTAGTAGATCGCCGCGGACCAGCCGGTCTGGGTGCCGAGCGCGATGCCGAAGATCATGTAGCCGATGTGGCTGACCAGCGTGAACGACAGCATGCGCTTGATGTCGTCCTGCGCCACCGCGCCCAGGATGCCGACCACCATGGTCGCCAGCGCCGCCCACATCAGGACGGTGTTCAGCCGGCCGTCCGGGAAGAGCAGGGTCTGGGTGCGGATGATCGCGTAGACGCCGACCTTCGTCAGCAGTCCGGCGAACACCGCGGTGACCGGTGCTGGGGCGGTCGGGTAGGAGTCCGGGAGCCAGGCGGACAGCGGGAAGATCGCCGCCTTGATCCCGAAGGCCAGCAGCAGCAGGATCTGCAGCAGCAGCCGCACCCCGGAGTCGATCTCCGGCAGGCGCTCGGCCAGCTGGGCCAGGTTCACCGTGCCGGTCGCGGCGTAGATCATCGCGATCGCGATCAGGAACAGCACGGAGGACAGCAGCGCGACGACCACGTACACGCTGCCGGCCCGGATCCGCTCGCCGGTGCCGCCCATGGTCAGCAGCACGTAGGACGCGAACAGCAGGATCTCGAAGCCGACGTAGATGTTGAACAGGTCGCCGGACAGGAACGCGTTGGCCACGCCCGCGGTCAGGATCAGGTACGTCGGGTGGTAGATCGACACCGGGGCGGCCTCGTCCCCGTCGGCCTCACCCTGGGCCAGCGAGTACAGCTGGACGCAGAGCGTCACCGCGGCGGAGACGGTCAGCATCAGCGCGCTCAGCCGGTCGGCGACCAGGTCGATGCCCACCGGGGCCGCCCAGTTGCCGATGTCGACCACCACGGGCCCGGAGTCCGCGGCGACCAGCAGCACCGCCGCGACCACCAGCACCACGCTGAGCGCCACCACGGAGATGATCCGCTGGAGCCGGGGACGTCGGTACAGCGCCAGCGCCAGTCCGGCGCCGAACAGCGGGACGACGACCGGCAGCGGGACCAGCCAGGAGAACTCGCTCACGCGCGGTCCTCCTCGTCGGTCGGGTGCAGGGGGTCGGGCGTCGACGGCAGGGCGTCCTCCCCGTCATCGGTCTCGTCGCGGGTCTCGGCCGCCTGTTCGTCCAGGGTGTCGATCGTGTCCTCGGTGTCCGCGTCGTCGGTGGCGCGCTGGTCGCGGGCGGCCAGCCGGGCGATACGACGGTCCTCGATGTCGTCCTGGACCTCGTCGTGGCGGTGCAGCTGCCAGGACCGGTAGGCCATCGCCAGGACGAACGCCGTGGTGGCGAGGGTGATGACGATCGCGGTCAGCACCATGGCCTGGGGCAGCGGGTCGGCCTGCTGGTCGACCGGGGCGTCCCCGACGATCGGCGGCCGTCCGGCCCGGCCCCCGGCGATCAGGAACAGCAGGTTCGCGGCGTTGCCGAGCAGGATCACGCCGATCAGCACCCGGGTGAGCGAGCGCTCCAGCAGCAGGTAGACCCCCGCGGTGACCAGGACGACGATGACGCCGATCAGCACCAGGTTCGGGCTCATGTCGATCATGCGTCACCCCTCTCCCCGATCGAGCCGGGATCGTCCGGTCCGTGCGGTCGTCCGGCACCACGCCGGGCGGCGGCCCGGATCGCGGTGAACGGGTCGGAGATCGGCTCCCCGGGCTCGGCGTCGCCGCCCACCGGCAGGTCGTAGCCCTGGCCGGCGGCCTCCGCCTGGCGGTCGAGCTCGGCGCCGAGGCTGCGCAGGATGTCCAGCACCAGCCCGACCACGACCAGGTACACCCCGATGTCGAAGAACAGCGAGGTCACCAGGTGGATGTCGCCGATCAGCGGCAGATGCAGGTCGATGATCCAGGACTGCAGCACCGATCCGCCGGCCAGCAGCGCGACCAGGCCGACACCCGCGGACAGGAACAGGCCCGAGCCGAGCAGCAGACCCGGCTGCACCGGGGCGGCCTCACCGAGCTCGTAACGGCCGCCCGCCAGGTAGCGCACGATCAGCGCGATCCCGGTGACCAGACCCGCGGCGAATCCGCCACCGGGGTTGTTGTGCCCGGAGAACAGCAGGAACAGCGAGTACACGATCATGGTGTGGAACAGCAGCCGGACCACGACCTCGAACACCACCGAGCGACGCTGGGGTGCCAGGGTCCGCGCCGAGCGCAGCCACTCGCGCGGCTGGTAGGCGGCGCGGCGGCTGTCCGAGATCGGCAACTTGCGCACCGCGCTCTGCGGGTCGGTCGATCCGGAGCCGGTCCAGACCTGACGACCCTCCGGCGCCTCGCCCGCCCGGTAGATCGCCCCGGCCCGGCGACGGAGGAAGACCAGCGACGCGACACCGGTGGCCGCGACCAACAGCACCGAGATCTCGCCCATGGTGTCCCAGGCGCGGATGTCCACCAGGGTCACGTTGACGATGTTCTTGCCGCCGCCGAACTCGTAGGCCTCCGCGGCGAAGTCGACCGACACCGGGGTGTGCACCCGGACGCCCGGCACCACCAGCGCGAGACCGCCGACGGTCAGCCCCGCGGCCAGGCCGATCGCCAGCCGCACCCAGCGCGAGCTGGTCCGCGGCCGGTCGGAGAAGTACGGCGGGAGCCGGCGCATCACCAGCACGAAGACCACCAGGGTCAGCGTCTCGGTGAGCACCTGGGTCAGCGCCAGGTCCGGCGCGCCCTGCAGCAGGAACAGCGCGGCGACGCCGTAGCCCGCGACCCCGAGCAGGATCACGGCCTTGAGGCGGCGGCGGGCCCGGGCGACCAGGATCGCGGCCACCGCGATGAACAGGCCGAACACCAGCTGCGCGGGCTCGTCCCAGCGCACGGTGTCCGTCGGCAGCGAGGTCAGCTTCAGCATCGGGATGCCGACGCCGAGCACGAAGACCACCAGGATCGAGCCGAGGTACAGCGGCAGCGAGCCGCGCTGGGTCTGCGCGGTGACGTCGGCCGCGAGGTCGTCGAGCCGTCGCATCAGCCGGCGGTACATCCGGTCCGCCTCCGGCACCCGGGGCATCGCGGCCTGGAACTGCTCGACCGGGCCGCGCGCCCAGAACAGCAGCGCGCCGACCCCGAGCACCGCGACGGTGATCGCCAACGGCAGGGTGAGGCCGCCCCACAGGGTCAGGTGACCGGCGTCGCCGACCGGGTAGCTGTCCGCGTGCGGGGCCAGCAGCTCCTCGCCGAAGTGCGGCACCAGGGCCACGGCCACCCCGAGCACGGCCAGCAGCATGGCGGGCCAGACCAGCACCCGGGACGGCCGGCCGATCGGTGCGGGCTCCTCCAGCAGATCCTTGGGGTCCTCGACCTCGGGGGTGGGCAGGTGCGCCTCGGTGGCGGTGATCATCCGGATCTTCGCGGCGGACAGCACCGGCTTGGTCGCGAAGGCGCCCCACCAGAGCCGCAGACCGTAGGCGACCGTCAGCGCGGAGCCGACCGCGACGCCGATCAGGACGACCAGCCCCATCGGGTCGCCCTCGTGCGCCAGCGCCTCCAGCGCTGCCTCCTTCGCCACGTACCCGGCGAACGGCGGCAGCCCCATCATCGACGCGGTGGCCAGTCCCCCGGCGACCGCGGTCAGCGGCAGCGCGCGGCCGACCCCGGACAGCCGGCGCAGGTCACGGGTGCCGGTGGCGGCGTCGACCACGCCGACCACCAGGAACAGCGCCGCCTTGAACATCGCGTGCGCGCCCAGCATGGCCAGACCGGCGAGCGCGGTGGCCCGGGTGCCGTAGCCGACCAGCAGGACGATCAGGCCGAGCTGGCTCACGGTGCCGAAGGCCAGCACCAGCTTGAGGTCGTGCTGGCGCAGCGCGCGGTAGCCACCGAGCAGCAGCGTGCCCAGGCCGAGCACCACGACGAACCAGCGCCAGACGGTCAGCTCCGAGTACGCCGGGGCGAACCGGGCGACCAGGTAGACCCCGGCCTTCACCATCGCCGCGGCGTGCAGGTAGGCGCTGGTCGGGGTCGGCGCGGCCATCGCCGCGGGCAGCCAGAAGTGGGTCGGGATCAGCGCGGACTTGGTCGCGGCGCCGATCAGCAGGCAGACCACCCCGGCGGTGACCAGGGCGGAGTGCGGCGGGTCCGCGAGGGTCTCGGACAGGCTGTAGGTGCCCGCGGACTCCCCGATGAAGATGAGGCCGACCAGCATGGCGAGGCCGCCGGCGGTGGTGACGACGATCGCCTGCATGGCGGCCCGGCGGGAGGCCTTGCGCTCGTGGTAGTGGCCGATCAGCAGGTAGGAGAAGACCGTGGTCAGCTCCCAGAACACGAACAGCAGCAGGGTGTTGTCCGCGGTGACCAGGCCGAACATCGCCCCGGCGAAGGCGGTCAGCACCCCGCTGAACCGGCCGAGCCCGGAGGCGTTCTCCTTGAAGTAGGCCGAGCAGTACACCAGCACGACGGCACCGACGCCGCCGACCAGCAGGCTCATCAGCCAGCTGAGGGTGTCCATCCGGAAGCTCAGGTCGAGGCCGAGTGCCGGGATCCAGGCGACGGTCTGGGTCGGGCCGTGGCCGTCCAGCACCGCGCCGGTCATGCTGAGCGCCCACACCGTCACCGCGGCGGGGGCGAGCGCCAGCACCCAGAACGCCTTGCGGCCGATCCACGCCACGAGGGCAGGGGCGGCCAGGGCGGCGACGAGGTGCAGCGTGAGGAGTTGCAGCAAACGTCCGCTCCGTCCGGTCGTGGGCGGCTGAGGTCGATGGTCGCATCGCCGGATCGGCGGCGCCCTCGCAGACGTCAGCCACGAGCACAACACAGAACGACGACTTCAGTTGTCAGACAGTGGGTACGACGACGCACGGCAACGCAGGGCGTCGTCGTGGTCAAGGGATCTCCACCACTCTATCAAGTGGGTCCTTCGGTCCGACACGTGTGTTCGCCGAGGGTGTAACAGGTCCCGGCCCGGCCCGGTCGGACCGGGCTAGCCTCGTGCGGTGACCGTCCTGCGCCTCAGCTGCCTGACCCTGGTGCTCCTCAGCACCGTCGTGGGGGTGGCGGTCTTCCTCCGCGGCGCGGTGCGGCTGACCGGCGCGATCACCATGGGCCGGCCCGCTCCGGGACGCTCCGGACCGGTGCTCCGCCGAGTCGGGCTGGTGCTGCGCGAGATGCTCGGGCACGGGCGGTTCCAGCACACCCCGGTGGTCAAGATCGCGCACTGGACCGTGATGGTGTCCTTCCCGATCCTGTTCTTCACCCTGGTCACCGGCTACGGGCAGATCGTCGATCCGGCCTGGAGCCTGCCGCTGATCGGGCACCTGCCGCCCTGGGAGTGGCTGACCGAGGCGATCGCCTGGCTGTCGCTGGCCGGGATCCTGGCGCTGATCGGGCTGCGGATCCGGCTGAGCCGTCGTCCCGCGTCCCGGTTCACCGGGTCGAACACGGCGCAGGCGGCGGTCGTCGAGGGGACCGTGCTGGCCGTGGTGCTGGCGGTGCTGCTGCTGCGCGGGCTGGAGTACCGGCTGGGCGGTGGGTCGGCGTGGCACTTCCCGACCACCGCGTGGATCGGCGACCTGTTCGCGCCGGTCCCGACCGCCACCGTCGAGGCGCTGGTCGTGCTCTGCGCGACGGTGAAGATCCTGGTATCGATGAGCTGGTTCGTGATCGTCGGCAGCCGGCCGACCATGGGGATCGCCTGGCACCGGTTCCTCGCGGTGGTGAACGTCTACGCGCAGCGCTACGACGACGGTCGCCCGGCGCTGGGTCCGCTGGAGCCGATCCGGGTGGACGGCGCCGAGCTGGACGTCGCCGCCCTGGAGTCGCTGCCGGAGGACGCGCGGCTCGGGGCGCGCGCGGTCGAGGACCTGAGCTGGAAGCAGCTGCTGGACGTGGCCACCTGCACCGAGTGCGGTCGCTGCCAGGACCAGTGCCCGGCCTGGGCCACCGGCAAGCCGCTGTCCCCCAAGCGGGTGGTGATGGCGCTGCGCGACCAGGCCGCGGCGACCGCCCCGTACCTGACCGCCACCGGATCGGGTCATGTGGACGTCGACCTGGTGGCCTCCGGCGTGATCGACGCCGACGCGCTGTGGGCCTGCACCACCTGCGGCGCGTGCGTGCAGCAGTGCCCGGTGGACATCGAGCACGTGGACACCATCGTCGACATCCGGCGCTACCAGACCCTCATGGAGTCCGCCTTCCCCGCGGAGCTCGCCGGGACGTTCACCCAGCTGGAGCGACGTGGCAACCCGTGGGGCCTGCCCGCCCGGCAGCGGCTGAACTGGGCCAAGGGCCTGGACTTCGACGTGCCGGTGGTCGGGGCGGACGTGACGTCGGCGGCGGACGTCGACTACCTGTTCTGGGTCGGCTGCGCCGGTTCCTTCGAGGAGAAGGCGATGCGGACCACCCGGGCGGTGGCCGAGCTGCTGCACGCCGCGGGGGTCTCCTTCGCGGTGCTCGGCGACGGCGAGGGCTGCACCGGCGACCCGGCCCGGCGAGCGGGCAACGAGGTGCTGTTCCAGATGCTCGCCTCGGCCAATGTGGAGACGCTGAACCAGGCCGGCGCGACGGCGGTCGTGGTGACCTGCGCGCACTGCTTCAACACCCTGTCCCGGGAGTACCCGCAGCTGGGCGGGCACTACGACGTGGTGCACCACACCGAGCTGCTGAACCGGCTGGTCGCCGAGCAGCGCCTGATCCCGGTCGAGGGGGCGGACCTGGGCAACGTGACCTACCACGACCCGTGCTATCTGGGCCGGCACAACCAGGTCTACAGCCCGCCGCGCGAGCTGCTGGCCGCCGCCGGCGCACAGGTCACCGAGATGCCGCGCCACCGCGAGCGCTCGTTCTGCTGCGGTGCGGGTGGCGCACGGATGTGGATCGAGGAGTCGATCGGCACCCGGATCGGCACCGCCCGGGCACAGGAGGCGATCGACACCGGTGCCGAGGTGATCGCGACGGCCTGCCCGTTCTGCACCGTCATGCTGCACGACGGGGTCGCGGCGGCGGAGCTGGACCGGGAGTCGATCGGCGTGCCAGAGGTCGCGGACATCGCCGTGCTGCTGGCCGGGCGGGTACGCGGGGCCTGATCCACCCGTTCGGCCCCCGGCCAGGTCGCGCGGACCGACCCCATCTGTGGCATACAGTCACTGAGCGCCCGCTGTGCCGCGGGTGCCGTCCGCCGATCAGCCGCCCCGGAAGGTTCTCCCGTGCGCCCCCTGTCCCGTGCCGTGCCCGCCGTCCTCGCCCTCGCCCTGGTGCTCACCGGGTGCAGCGCCACCAGCAGCGGCAACAAGAAGGACGACCCCCGCGACCAGTCGACCACCGCCTCGCAGGACTCCACCGCCGAGGAAGATCCCGAGGACACCACCCTGGACACCGACTACGACGTGCAGGCGGTCGACTTCGGCGCCCCCGGTGCGGTCACCGGCCCCGGCACGACCCTGCCGTTCGGTACCCCGGCGTGGCTGAATCAGACCGAGACCTTCGGCGAGCAGGAGGTCAGTGGCGGTGTCGGCGTGGCCGTGCTGGAGATCCGCGAGCTGGACAAGTCGATCTACAACCAGTTCAGCAACGCCGAGGAGTTCGAGGCGTACACCCCCTACGCGGTGATCACCCAGCACCAGTGGCTGTACGACACCCCGGAGGGTTACGACCCGACCACCGTGGACCTGTTCCCGATCGCGGCGGACGGCACGGACACCCAGTACCTGACCAGCGGGTTCTCCTTCAACTCCCCCGGCGACAACTGCGGCCTGCTGCTGCCGGAGTACGACGAGGAGACCCGGACCTCGGTCAGCTGCTTCGTCGCGCTGGCCGAGGCCCAGCCGGTGACCGCGGCCGAGTACAACGGCGAGTCCTACTCGTCGTTCATCGCGTCCTCGGACAACCCCTACTTCCCCGCCCCGATCACCTGGCAGTGAGCTGTGGCGCCCGCTGACCGGGCGCCACAGGGAACCGATCGAGCCTGCCGGGAAGACCTCCCGGCAGGCTCGATCGGTTCGTGTCCGTTCTCGCCTCAGTGCGACCGACGGCGAGCCCGGACGGCGAGCGACCCCGACGCGATCAGGACACCGGCCACCGCACCCAGGGCGAGCCCGGAGCCGGTGACGGCGAGGGTTCGGTGGGAGGGGACGTCCACCTGCGGCGGTGCGGCCACCGCGGCGGCAGGCGAACCACCGGCACCGGCCGGGTCCGGGTTCGGGTTCGGGGCAGGCTCCGGGTCCGGGGCAGGCACCGCAGCCACGGCCGACTGCCGCACCACGCCGTCGAAGGGGGAGATCTGGACGGGAAGTTCCTGGCCCTCCTCGTCATCGGACCAGAGATCGTACGACCATGCGATCGTCGCCTCGCCGGGCTCGACGAAGGTCCAGCCCTCCGGCGACGGCTCCGCCGGCCCGTCGACCACCCGGAGCCCGGCCAGCACCCCGGGCCGGGGTGACGCAGCGAACGCCGTCGGCTCGCCCACGGTGGTCTGCGGCAGTTCCACGCTCTGGGCCATCGCGGACACGTAGCGCTCCTGCGGCCCGGACAGTGCCGAGAGGTCGGTGAGGTGGTTGCCGTTCAGGTCGAGGCTCAGGCCGAACTCCGGGTCCGGCAGGTGCGGGGCCAGCGCGGTCAGGTCCGCCGTGGTCAGGCCCGTCCCGTCGAGGTAGAGCTGACCCAGGTCCGGCATCTGCGACAGCACGGTGAAATCGCGGACCCGGTTGTTCGCCGAGCGGGCCGAGGCCGCGACCTCCCGGGGATCGGGGTCCATGCCGAACTGATCGCTGTAGATCGGCCACTGCCAGTCGCGGTTGCCCAGATCCAGCCTCCTGAGGCTGGTCAGGCCGGTCAGCGAGCTGATGTCGCTGATGCCGTTCTCCGCGGCGTACACCCGCTGCAGCGCGCTCATCCCGGCCAGCGGACTCAGGTCGCTGACCGCGTTGTAGTCCATGTACAGGTACTCCAGGGCGGTGCCCCGGAGGGGGGACACATCGGAGACGTAGTTGTCATTGATGTTGAGATCGCTCAGGAGCGGGACATCCGCCATCGGAGTCAGGTCGGTGACGAGATTCGACGCCACCACCACGGAGCGCAGCACCGGAGCACCGGCGAGCGGGCCCAGGTCGCCGATCTGGTTGTTGCTGGCTGCCAGGGACTCCAGCCTCGGCAGACTCTGCAGAGGGGTCAGGTCCGAGACGCGGGGCGAATCGTCCAGGGCATAAGGCGCCGCGATCTCCAGTCGGGCGAGCGAGTCCGCGTGCTCGAGTCCGCTGAGGTCGGTCACCCCCCTGTCGTTGCAGCGGACCACCTGGACGGTGGCCACGTCCTCCGCGGTGAGACCGCCCGGGGACGGGGTCAGGCCCTGACCCGCCAACGCCTCCTCGATGCAGGCGCGGAGCGCGGGGTCCGGGACGAGGTCGTCGGCGGCGACGGCGGGTACCGCCCACAGGGCGCCACTGAGCAGAACACCGGCGCCGAGGAGGGCACCGGTACGGAGGGTTCGGGACACGGGGTCTCACCTTCGGATCGGCTGGGGAGGGTCAGGGCCTCCGGACGCTACGGACGCTAGGGGGACACTCACGCGCAGCTCCGCGCTCCTCCGTGCGACCTACCTAACGGCTACGTGCTTCCACCGACGAGTGGCCGCCACCGCGGCCGCGGAACCGATCCGGGTCAGTCCGTGAGGTTCTCGGAGAGGATGTCGAGGACGTGGGCGTGGGCGGCCGTGGAGTGCGGGCCGCGGCGGGCGGCGACGATGCCGACCAGGGACTCGACGAGCACCGCGAGCGCCGTGCGTGAGGTCCGTTCGAGCTCGCGGCGGAAGGTGGTCGCCGCGGGGGCGATCACCAGTTCGGTGTCCGCCAGCTCGCCGAGCGGGGAATCGCGGAACGACGTCACCGCGATCACCGTCGCACCGCCGGACCGGGCGGCACGGGCCACCCGCAGGCTCGCCTCGTTGGCACCGGAGCCGGAGATGACCACGCAGGCGTCGTCCGGGCCCAGGCCCCGCGCGGCGATCTGCTGCCCGATCGAGTCGGCGACGAAGTCCGCGGTCCGGCCGACCGCGGTCAGCCGCATCGCCATGTCGGTGGCCAGCGGCGCGGACAGCCCGTTCGCCAGCACCAGCAGCCGCGCGGCCCGGGCGAGGGTGTCCACCGCGCGCTCGACGGTGTCCTCGGCCAGCACCGCGGTGATCTGCGGCAGGGCGGCGGCCAGCGCGGCGATGTCCGCCCGGATCTGACCCAGCGCGGACGAGCCGTAGTCGACCTGCGCCTCCCGGTGCGCGAGCTCGGCGGCCAGTGCCACCCGCAGCTGCGGGTACCCCTTGTAGCCGATCGACTGGCAGGCCCGGACCACCGAGGCGCGGCCGACCCCGATCAGATCCGCCACCTGCTGAGCGGTGGCCTCGACCACCCGCTCCGGCTCGGCCAGCACCAGCTCCAGCACCCGGCGTTCGGTGGGCTGCAGGCTGGGCAGGGCGGTGGCGATCCGTACCGTGGGCGGGGCTGCGAGCTCAGGACTCGACGGCACGGACACGCGCTCCTTCCATGATCCGGCGGCGCAGCGCCCCGGAGACGGCGTCGATCGCGACGGTCACGACCACCACCACGATCAGCAGCACGCCCACCACCGACCACTGCCGGTACTGGGTGTAGGAGGTGAGCATGTCACCGATGCCGCCGACCCCGATCAGGCCGAGCACCGCGGAGGACCGCACGTTGATCTCGAACCGGTAGAGCCAGAACGCCAGGAACTCCGGCAGCGCCTGCGGCCAGACGCCCCAGCGGAGCACCTCGACCCCGTTGCCCCCGGCGGCGCGCACCGCCTCGACCGGGCCGCGGTCGATGCCCTCGATCGACTCGTAGCCCCACTTGCCGAGGGTGCCGACACCGTTCACCGCGAGCGCGAGCGCCCCGGTCAGCGGGGTCAGCCCGGTCACCGACAGGATGATGATCGCGATGATGATCTCCGGCACCGCCCGGATCAGCCCGAACAGGAACCGCAGCGCCCCGCGCACCGGCGCCGGCGCGTGACCACGGGCGGACCACAGGCTCAGCGGGGTGGCGATCAGCACGCCGAGCACCGTGCCCAGCCAGGCCATCGCCACCGACCGCCAGGTCTGCCAGAGCGCCTCCGGCAGCGCGGACCAGTCCGGCGCGGAGAACATCAGCCAGAGGTAGCGGACCACCTCGGACGGCAGGTCGGCGAGCCGCCCCCAGCTGATCTCCACCGACCAGAACGCCAGCACGACGACCGCGGTGACCGCGACGACCAGCAGGCGCCGCACCAGCCGGGACGGGCGGGCCGGGAGGGACACGTCGTCCGCGACCCGGGACGACGGGGAGGTCAGCACGCTCACACCAGCCTCCGGCGGACGGCGCTGCTGACCAGGTCGATGACCAGGACCACCACGAGGATCTCCAGGATGATGAGGGACAGCTGGTCGTACCGGTAGAACGAGCGGACCGCGTCGATCAGCAGGCCCATCCCGCCCGCGCCGACCAGGCCGAGCACCGACGACGCCCGGACGTTCAGCTCCAGCACGTAGAGCAGCTGGTTGAGGAAGCCGGGCGTCATCTCCGGCCACGCCACCGTGCGGTTCACCTGGAGCTGGCTGCCGCCGGCGGCCCGGCCGGCCTCCAACGCACCGGTGTCCATCGCCTCCAGCTGCTCGGAGACCAGCTTCACCACGATCCCGACGTCGAACAGCACCAGCGCCAGGATGCCCGGCAGGGCGCCGACGCCGACCATCGCCACCAGCACGGCGGCGTAGAGCAGGTCGGGCACGGCGCGGACCACGTTCAGCACGCCGCGCACGACCCGGCGGCCGACTGGGCCGGGGTTGGTGGTCCGGGCCGCCCACAGGCTGAGCGGCACCGACACCAGACCGGCGACCGCGGTCGCGATCACCGCCATCTGCAGGGTCTCCAGCAGCGGGCCGACCGTGCGCGGGAAGAACGACCAGTCCGGCCGGAGCAGCTTGACGATCTTGTCCGCACCGTTCTGCCAGTTGCGGGCCAGCGCGCCCAGGTCGACCTCGACGCCGATCCCCGGCAGCAGGGTGACCACCGTGACGGCCAGCACCACCACGGCGGCCAGCGCGCCCTTCCACCGGGCGGCGGGCCGCGGCGGCAGTACGACGCCGCTCATGAGCCCAGCACGTCGTCGGGCCGGATCGACCGGCCGTAGATGTCCTCGAACACCGCGTCCGTGGCGCCCGCGGCCGGCCCGTCGTACACCACGGTGCCGGCGCGCAGCCCGATCAGCCGGGAGCCGTACTCCCGGGCCAGGTCGAGCAGGTGCAGATTCACCACCACGGTGATGCCCAGCTCACGATTGATCCGGCGCAGGTCCGCCATCACCCCGTGCGCGGTCGGCGGGTCCAGGCTGGCCACCGGCTCGTCCGCGAGCACGGCGCGGGGCTGCTGGGCCAGTGCCCGGGCGATCGCCACCCGCTGCTGCTGACCGCCGGACAGGTGCCCCGCACGGTGCCAGGCGCGGTCCAGCATGCCGACCCGGTCCAGCGCGTCCGCGGCGATCGCCTTGTCCTCGGCGGTGTGGAGCCCGAGCAGGGTGCGCCAGGTCGGGGTGTGCGCGACCCGGCCGACCAGCACGTTGGACAGCACCGACGCACGCCCGGCCAGGTTGAAGGACTGGAAGATCATCCCGATGTCCCCGCGCAACGCGCGCAGGCCCCGGCCGCGGGCGGCGGTCAGGTCGTGCCCGCCCACCTCGACGGTGCCGGAGGTCACCGGCACCAGACCGTTCAGTGTGCGGATCATCGTGGACTTGCCGGAGCCGGACAGCCCGACGACCGCGACCATCTCACCGGCGCCGATCTCCAGGCTGACCGTGTCCAGGCCCACCACGCCGTTCGGGTAGCGGACCGTCACCTCGTGCAGTCGCAACGGCCACGGGGCGGGCGCCGCAGCACCCGCCCCGGGGACCGCCGCGGCGGTCGTCGACGTCACTGCAGGCCGAGCTTCTCGGCCGCGCGGGCGACCACGTCCAGGCTGTCCGGGTCGGCCGGGGCGAGCTTGGTGATGGAGTAGATCGACTCCAGGACCGCGGAGCCCTCCTCGGACTCGGAGTAGGACTGCAGGGCCTCGGTGATCCGGTCCTGCAGTTCCGGCGACAGGTCGTCGGTCAGGGCGACCCCGTCGTTCGGGATCTCCTCGGTCAGGGCGAAGACCACGACCTTCTGCCCGACGTCCGGCGTGTCGGAGGCGACGATGGTGCGGGCGTCCCAGAACGAGAAGCCGACCTCGGCGTCACCGTTGTAGACCGCGAGCACCGAGGCGTCGTTGGCGGTCACCGGGACCTGCTGGATGTCGGTGTCGGTGTCGAGACCCGCCTCCTGCAGCGCCAGGATCGGGTAGATGTACCCGGCCGGGGACGCCGGACCGAGCACCGCGACCTTGGCGCCCTCGACCTGGGCGATCGAGTCCAGACCGGCCGGGCCGGCCATCGCGTCGGCGCCGTTGCAGAACAGCATCCCGTCGCGCTCGACCGGCTCGTCGTCGCAGTACTTGTCCGGGTTGTTGGTCATGAACTGCGCCGGGTAGGAGATGTTCCCGTTGCGCTCGGTCTGCAGCACGACGGAGGCGTCGTACATGTCGTGGGCCTGCCACAGCTGCAGCGACGGCAGGAAGCCGATCTGGGCCTGCCCGGCGCCCATCGCCTCGACGGCCGCCTGGTAGTCCTTGGAGACCACCCCGTCGACCTCGATGCCGAGCTCCTCGGTGAGGAAGTCGGTCAGCGGCTTCGCGGTGTCGACCAGGCCGTCCTGGTCCTGCGACGGCACCAGGGCCAGGGTCAGGCTGGTCGGGTCCTCGGAGCCGGCGTCCTCCGACGAGGAGGCGTCCGCGGAGCCGGAACAGGCGGACAGGGCGAGGGCGGCGGTCGCGAACAGGGCAGCAGCCGACAGGGCGTGCGTCTTCTTCATGGTGTCCTTCATTCGGCGATCAGGGTGAGGGGGGAGGACTGCACCCAGCTGCGCAGCTGCGGGTACAGGGACGGCATGTCCGGTCCGACGTGCGTGGGCCGGGCCTCCGGTGGCGGGCACCGGGAGATGAGCGCGGTGGTGTGACCGCGGGCGGCGACGGGGGCCAGGTCGTTGGCCCACACGTCGCCGACGGAGAGCACCCGGACCGGTCCGGCCGGGGCGACCCGCAGCGAGTCGAGCAGCGCGCCCATGCCACCGGGCTTGGCGGCCTCGGGGGCGATCCGGTCGATCAGGCCGCCCAGCCCGATGATCCGCAGCGCCTCGCGCAGGCGGATGTCGGGGGCGTTGGTCGCCAGCACGATCGTCGCGTCGGTGCGCAGCTCGGCCAGCAGGTCCGCCAGTCCGGGCGGCGCGCTGATCGGGGCCTGGTCGGTGGCCAGCGCGTGCCGGGAGGCGAGGTACGCGGCGGACAGCGCATGCGGCCCGACGCCCTGCTGCTCGGCGAGCATCCGCACCAGGTCGTACCCGTCCAGCGGGAGCAGGCCGTCGTCCTCCCCGCCGTCCAGCACCGCGTCGAGTCGGTACAGCACGGACCGCTGGTCGGCGGCCGGCAGCAGGGCCACCGCCGCACGGGCGTAGGCGCGCACCGGGCCGTGACCGACCGCGACGGTGCCGTCGAAGTCGAGCAGGAGCAGGGTGTCGGAGCGGGACACGGGTCACCAATCGTGGACGGGGCGATGGACGCACCGTCCACGCTAGGCACCACTCATGGACGGCACGTCCCGCGCAGGTAACGCCCCGGTGAACTTCGCGTTCACTCGGCTGCCCTACCGTGCGGGACGTGCTGACCGACCTGGATCGCGTGGCCCACGAGCTGTCCGAGGGCCTTCCCCTGACCGCCGACGCCCTCCCCTGGCTCACCGAGCAGATCCGGCAGGACGCCGCCGAGGGGACCTTCGCGCACTGGGGCCGGTCCACCCTGCTGGACGAGAACACCGGCACCCCGATGCTGGACGCCCCGCCGCTGCACGTGCTGCAGCGCTGGGCCGCGCTGCCCGAGGAGTTCCCCGCCACCAACGCGGGGCTGGCGCACGTGTACAGCTACCTGCTGTCCACCGCAGCCACGCCCTACGGCCCCAAGCGCGACCGGTGGCTCGGCGGGGAGCTCGCGACCGGGCTCGGGCTGCCCGCCGAGCACTTCCTGCCGTGGCACCGGCCGGACCGGCGGACGCTGGCGCAGCGGGTCACGGAGGCGGTGCTGCCGCTGCTGGACCAGCCGCCCGCCGACGCCGTCCTGGTCCAGGACGGGCCGGTCGGACTGCGCACGGTGGTGACCGCCGGGGGCGCGCTGGTCTACGGGTGGCCGGGTCGGGTGGTGACGGCGTTCCCGGTCGACGTCGCCGGGGTCGAGGGACTGCGGGGGCTGCCGGTGGCGGCCCGGTTCAACGTGGTGCTGGACGACTAGTCCCCGGTCGCCTTCCGCAGCGTCACGAACGACACCACGGCCGCGCCGACCGCCACCACGATCCCGACCAGCGCCGACCGCTGCATCCCCAGGTCGAACGCGGACCGCGCCGAGTCCAGCAGCTGCGACGCCGCCGCCGGGTCGAGCGACTCGGCCACCCGTACCGCACCGGCCAGCGTCTCCGCGGCCGCGTGCCCCTGGTCGGCGGTGACCGACGACGGGACGACGACCTGCGCCCGGTAGGTGGCGTTGAGCACCGATCCGAGCACCGCGACACCGAGGGTGGTGCCCAGCTCGTAGGCGGTCTCCGACACCGCGGAGGCCGCGCCGGCCTTCTCCGCCGGGACCGAGGCGACGATCTCGTCGTTGGTCAGGGTCTCCGCGAGCCCGACGCCGAGCGCCATCACCACGAACGCGACCGCGATGGTCCCGGCGGTCGGGTCGGTGCCGACCCTGCTGGCCAACAGGTAGCCGAGCGCGGCCAGCAGGAACGACCCGCCGATCAGGGTCGCGGGCCGGAGGTGCCGGACCAGCTTGACCGCCAGCAGGCCCGCCACCACGGAGGCGACCAGGCCGGGCAGCAGCACCAGCCCCGCGTCCATCGGGGACAGCCCCAGCACCAGCTGCAGGAACTGGGACACCACGACCAGCAGGCCGCTGAAGCCCAGCACGGACAGCAGGTTGGCGGACACCGCGCCACTGAAGGTGGCCCGCGTGAAGAGCATGACGTCGAGCATCGGCGAGGCCAGCCGGCGCTGGCGACGGACGAACAGCCACCCGGAGCCGAGACCGATCGCGACCCCGAGGACGGTGCTCGCGCTGACGCCGTGCTCGCCGACCTCGATGATCGCGTGCACCAGCGGCAGCATGGTCAGCAGGGACAGCAGGATGCTCGGCACGTCGACCGGCCCGGGATGCGGATCGCGGGACTCCGGCACCAGCCAGAGCGCGAGCGGGATCAGCACCAGCAGCAGCGGGGTGTTCAGCAGGAACACCGATCCCCACCAGAAGTGGGTCAGGAGGAAGCCGCCGACGATCGGCCCCAGCGCCCCGCCGGCCGCGAAGCCCGCCGCCCAGATCGCGATCGCCAGCCGGCGCTGCGCCCGGTCGGTGAACACGTTCCGCAGCAGGGACAGCGTGGACGGCATCAGGGTCGCCCCGAACACGCCGAGCAGCGCCCGGGCCGCGATCAGCAGGGCGGGGGTGGGCGCCCAGGCGGCCAGCAGCGACACCAGCGCGAAGCCGGTCGCCCCGATCAGGAGCAGGCGCCGACGCCCGACCCGGTCCCCGAGCGCACCCATCGGCACCAGCAGACCGGCCAGCATCAGCGGGTAGGCGTCCACGATCCACAGCAGCTGCCCACCGGTGGCGCCCAGCGCGGTGGTGATCGCGGGCAGCGCGAAGCTCAGGACAGTGTTGTCCACCGAGATCAGCAGCACGGGCAACATCAGGACGGCGAGCGCCGCCCACTGGCGGGTCGCCTTCACGGGAACGAGAAGCGTGGACACAGCACGAGGCCTTTCAACCGTCGTCGGGGAAGGGGGTCGCGCTCTGCCCGGTCCGGGGCGGCTCTCGACCCGGTCCACTGTACCGTCTGGACGGTACAGTGCAAGACCCCGGTACCGTCGTCCCCATGGCCGACCCCGCGCACACCCGCGACCGCCTGCTGGACGCCTTCGAGCAGGTGCTGATCGCGCACGGCAGCCGCGCCGCCACCCTGGACGCGGTCGCCGCCGCCGCCGGGGTGTCCAAGGGCGGGCTGCTCTACCACTTCAAGAACAAGGCCGCCCTGGAGGCCGGGCAGCACGACCGGCTCCGCGCGCTGGGCGAGGCCGACATCGCCGCGATGAGGGCGGCACCCGAGGGCGCGGCGGACTACTACCTGGTCGAGTCGACGGCCTCCGGCGGCGCGCTGGACCGGGCGCTGATCGCCTCCGCGCGCCTGGCCGAGGAGTCCGGTGGGCAGGACTCGGTGCTCGACGACCTGCGCGCCGCCTGGTACGACGCCCTGCTGGCCGAGCTCGGCGACCCGGCACTGGCCCATGTGATCCAGCTGATCGGCGACGGGATGTACTACAACGCGGTCGCGGGCAGCCGGGACGAGGGCGCGCTCGAGCACGCGCGGGAGATCCTGGCCCGGCTGCGCGGCTGACCCCCGGCGCCGGGCGGAGCCTCAGAGCGACCCGGTCGCCGCCCAGGTGTCGACCGCGCGGGCCAGAGCCTCACGGTTGTCGACCCCGACCTTGCGGAACGCGTTCAGCAGGTGGTTCTCCACGGTGCGCACGCTGAGCACCAGGGCGGTGGCGATCTCCGCGGTCGGCATCCGCTCGGAGACCATCACCGCGATCTCCCGTTCCCGGGAGGTCAGCTCGACCGACGCGGCCAGCGGGGCGAACAACCCCCGCAGGTCGCCCGCGTGCACCGCCGCCTCGGCCCAGGTCCGGTCGGCCTGCCGGGCGGCCTCGTCCAGCCGGCCGTCGGCGCGCAGCGCCAGCGCCCGGGTCACCCCGGCCCGGGTCCCGTACAGGTCCAGGCCGGCGGCGTGCAGCTCCGCGGCACTGGCGGCCAGCGCGTCGACGTCGTGCGAGCCGACCGCCACGCAGTAGGTCGCCAGGCTCCGCACCAGCACCGAGTCCACCGTCGCGACCCGGTCGGCGAGCTCCCGCGCCCGCTCCAGGTCGGGCCGACGTTCCAGCGACGCCACGGCGATGGTCACCGCGGAGACCACCATCCCGGCCGCCCAGCGCTCCTCGACCATCGACCACAGGTCGTCCGCCGACTCCGCGCCCGGGCCGCGGATCAGGATCGACGCCATGTCCGGGGCCATCGCCGGGTACGGACCTCGGGGGGCCGCGAGCGCCTCGGCCTGCTGGGCCAGCCCCTGCGCGTAGCTCGTGCGCCCCTGGAAGGACGCCACCACCGCCGCCAGGGTCAGCACGCCGTTGCGGAAGTGCACCTGCAGCGTCTGGTTGTTCGGCAACGCGAGCACCGAGGCCAGCAGGGTGTCGCACTCGTCGAGCCGCCCCATCATGGTCAGCCCGAGCCCGGCGACGTAGGCGTGCGCCTGGTAGGCGCCCGGGTCGAGCGCGGCGCGGGCGTCCTGGGCGTGCGACAGCGCGAGGCTCACGCCCTCCTCGGCCCGGCCGTCGAAGATCGCGGCCAGGGTGGCGGTGAGCCGGACGCTGAGCTGGAACCGCTCGTCGGACGGGTCGAAGCCCTCCAGCTCGGCCATCGCCTCGGTCACCCGGCCGGCGGCCACCAGGGACTCCGCCCGCACCGCGCACAGCGCCTCGGCGTTGATCGGGTCGTCGCCGATCACCACCGGATGCAACAGGTCCTCCGGCGGCATGCCGGTCGTCACCAGGCGCAGATGTCCGCGGGTGGCCTGCAGCACCCCGGCGTGCTCCGGCGAGGTCGTCGTCGCCTCGGCCAACCGCCGGTCCGCCTCAGCGCCCTCGCCGCGACGCAGGCCCAGGTCCACCGCGTGCCAGACCACCAGCAGCGCCTCGTACCGGGGGGCCTCCGGGGTCGGACGGGTCCCCGCGACCACGGCGTCGATCTCCGCCGGCCCGGCCTGCGACCCGAGCAGCGCGATCAGCAGCGGGACCGCGGTCACCGCGGACGGGTCGGCGTTCCAGTCGCCGCGCCGGGTGTCGACCTCCAGCTGCCAGCGCTCCGCGAACCGGCTGCCCAGCACGGTCTCGGTGCCGTACAGCGCCGCGGTGCGAGGGAGCGTGGCGGGCACCGGCTGCCAGCCGCCCCGCTCGCCCAGCAGCTCGGACAGCTCCTCGACGGCCTGCACCCGGCGGATCGCGCTCGACTCGTTGCGCAGGTACTCGGCGACGAGCGGCGGGAAGACCCCGATGGTGGCGGGCCGGTCGTCGCCGTCCAGCACCTGGATCAGCCCGGCGTCGTCCAGCTGGGTCAGCACCGACCACGGCACCACCGTGCGCGCCAGGTCCAGGTCCAGCGTGCCGGCGTAGGACAGCATCGTCAGCGCGTCCAGGCCCGGCTCGTCCAGCTCGGCCAGCAGCGGTTCGACGGCCTGCGCGAGGGAGGCGTCCCAGAGACCGTCCCGGACCACCCACAGGTTGTCCCGCAGGACCAGCCGACCGGTGCGTCGGCCGGTGTCGACCAGGGCCACGACCAGGCCCGGCAGCCCACCGGACTTGGTGGCGATCCGCGCCAGGGCGGAGGGCTCGACCGCACCGGGCAGCAGCTCGTGCACCATCCGGTGCACCGCGTGGTAGCGCAGCGGGGGCAGCACCACCCGGGCCGCGGGGGCCAGCTCCGCGGTGATCAGGCTTGTCTCGACCTGGCGCCGGCCCGCCGGGCGACTCGCGGCCAGCACCGGGACCGGCACCCGCCGACGCACCGCGGTGACCACGCCGGCGCTCACCTGGTCCACCGCCTCGACGTCGTCGATGACCAGCACCGACGGCCGGGCGGTGACCCGTCGTTCCAGCGCGCTCACCGCCGAGGACAGCGACCCGCCCGCGACCTCCACGCCACCGACGCCCAGCGCCGCGAGCGGACGGTCCCGCAGCGCCGCCACCCCGCTGACCGTCACGGCGGAGACCCCGTCGTCGGCCAGCAGCTCCACCACCCGGCGCAGCACCCGGCTGCGACCGGAGGAGCGCATCCCGACCACGTTCACGCTGATCCCGGACCGCAGGTACTCGACCACGGTCCGGACCGTCTCCGCGTGCAGCGCTCCCTGGTCCGCCATACGCCGACGCTACTCAGCGTCGGCCGGATCAGCGACTAGATGCGCACCCGGCGCGGATTGCTCACCGACGACCAGCGCACGTCCTCATCGCGCTGGTACCCGTCCTGCTGCTCGATCGACTCGTCCATCGCACCGCACCCCCTTGCTGTCACCGAGTTGGACGACCAGTCTGGGCAGGAACGGCATCCTCCGCACCCGGTGCCGGTGAACTCCACGTAAAACCTCGGACCCGCGGGCGCCTGGGCACGGCGTCCCACACGGACCCTGTCCGGGGTTGGCAGGATCGAGACCAGCACGATCGCCCTTGTACCCGCCGGCAGCGACCCCGGAAGGTCCGATGACAGTCGAGAACACCACCCAGCCCCTGCCCTACGCCGAGCCCGCCGATCAGGTGCTGGACCGGCTCGGGGTCACCGACGAGGGGCTCGGCCCCGCCCAGGCCGAGGAGCGGCTGGCGCGTTCCGGCCCCAACCGGCTGCCCGCGCCGCCGCGCCCGGGGGTGGTCCGACGGCTGCTGGGGCACTTCGACGACATCCTGATCTACATCCTGCTGGCGTCGGCGGTGCTCAAGGCGATCCTGGGCGACTGGATCGACTTCACCGTGATCCTGGCGGTCGCGGTGGTCAACGGCCTGGTCGGCTTCGTCCAGGAGGGTCAGGCGGAGAAGGCGCTGGACGGCATCCGCACCATGCTGTCCCTGGACGCGCAGGCCCGCCGGAACGGTCAGTGGCAGGTCGTCGACGCCGAGACCCTGGTCCCCGGCGACGTGGTCCGGGTCCGCTCCGGTGACCGGGTGCCCGCCGACGTGCGCCTGCTGTCGGCGACGAACCTCCAGGTCGACGAGGCCGCGCTGACCGGCGAGTCCGTCCCGGCCGCCAAGGACCCGCGCGCCGTCGACCCGCGCGCCGGGATCGGCGACCGGTCCTCGATGCTGTTCTCCGGCACCCTGGTCGCCACCGGGACCGGGGTGGGCGTGGTGGTCAGCACCGGCGCCGACACCGAGATCGGCCGGATCCAGGCGCTGGTCGCCGGGGTCGACCACCTGGACACGCCGCTCACCCGTCAGCTGGCCGCGTTCGGCCGGGCGCTGTCGATCGGCATCCTGGTGATGGCCGCGTTCATGCTGGTCATCGGGCGGGTGTTCCACGACTTCGAGCTCCCCGAGCTGGTCTCGGCGGCGATCGGCTTCGCGGTGGCGGCGGTGCCGGAGGGCCTGCCCGCGCTGGTCACGGTCACCCTGGCGCTCGGCGTGCAGCAGATGGCCCGGCGGAACGCGATCACCCGGAAGCTGACCTCGGTGGAGGCGCTGGGCTCGGTCACCACCATCTGCTCGGACAAGACCGGTACCCTCACCACCAACGAGATGACGGTGCGCTCGGTCGTCACCTCGGCCGGCGAGTACGCGGTGCACGGCCTCGGCTACGCCCCCGAGGGCCATCTGACCCGCGAGGACGTGACCGTCGACCCCGCCGCGCTCACCGATCTGCGGCGACTGCTCCGCGCCGCGGGATCGTGCAACGACGCCCGGGTGGTGCAGGACGAGGACGGGCACTGGAAGGTGGTCGGCCAGCCCACCGAGGGTGCGGTGACCACGCTGACCCGCAAGTCCGGCGTCGACCTGACCGGGGTCCGGCGACTCGCGGTGCTGCCCTTCGAGTCGGCCACCAAGTACATGGCGACGCTGGACCTGGACAGCGCGCTCGGCGCCGACCCGCTCGTGCGCGCCGTGGGCGCCCCGGACCGGCTGCTCGACCGGTGCACGCATCAGCTCGCCGCGGACGGTGGCCTCGAACCGCTGGACCGACCGCACTGGGAGGCGGTGATCGACGGCCTGGCCGCCCAGGGCCTGCGCACCCTGTCCGCGGCCGAGCGGACCGCGCCGGACCAGGACGACCTCGAGCCCGGACAGCTGACCGACCTGGTGTTCCTGGGGGTGCTCGGCATCGTCGACCCGCCCCGGCCGGAGGCCGTCCAGGCGATCGCCGACTGCCACCGGGCCGGCATCCGGGTCAAGATGATCACCGGCGACCACGTGGGCACCGCCACCGCCATCGCGCGCGAACTGGGCATCGCCGGCGCCACCGGTGAGGTCCTGGCCCTCACCGGCGCCGAGCTGGAGGAGATGACCAACGACCAGCTGAGCGCCCGCGTCCGTGAGGTCGACGTCTACGCCCGCACCAGCCCCGAGCACAAGCTGCGGATCGTCCGGGCGCTCCAGGGCCACGGCGAGGTGGTCGCCATGACCGGCGACGGCGTGAACGACGCCCCGGCGCTGACCCGCGCGGACGTCGGCATCGCGATGGGCATCAAGGGCACCGAGGCCACCAAGGAGGCCGCGGAGATCGTCCTCGCCGACGACAACTTCGCCACTATCGAGCGCGCGGTGGAGGAGGGCCGGCGGATCTACGACAACATCCGCAAGTCGGTGGTCTTCCTGCTGCCGACCAACGGCGCGCAGTCCCTGGTGATCCTGGTCGCGGTCCTGTTCGGGCTGTCCCTGCCGCTGGCCCCGGTGCAGATCCTCTGGGTCAATCTGGTCACCGCGATCACGCTGTCCCTCGCGCTCGCCTACGAGCCGGCGGAGCCCGGCGTGATGAGTCGTCCGCCGCGCAAGCCCGGCGGGTCCGTGCTCGGCCGGGACTCGCTCACCGAGGTCGTCACCGCGTCCCTGCTGATCGGCGGCGCCACCCTGGCGGTCTACTTCGTCGAGCGGAACTCCGGGTCGTCCAACGGCGTCGCGCAGACCACGGCGGTCACCATGCTCGCGCTCGGGCAGCTCGCCTACCTGTTCTCCTGCCGGTTCCTCAACAGCTCCAGCCTCACGGTCCGGGTGCTGCGCGGGAACCCGGTGGTCTGGTGGGCGACCGGTGCCCTGATCGCGTTCCAGCTGCTGTTCACCTACGCGCCGTTCATGCACAGCTGGTTCGACTCCGCAGCGATCGGAGCCCGGCAGTGGGCCTTCACCGCCGGGCTCGCGATCGTGGTGTTCCTGCTGGTCGAGCTGATGAAGGCGGTCGACCGGCGGCGTCAGTAGGCCGAGGCGACGGACCAGAACTCGTCACCGGGCTTCTGCACCAGCCGGTAGTCGAAGAACGACCCGTCGGTGAAGGTCAGCCGTGCCACCGGCACCCCGCCCTGTGCCGTCGCACCGGTGTCGAGGATCGTGTCGACCTGCGCCCGCGGAACGGTGGCCAGCAGCTCCGCGGGGGTCTGATTCATGGTCAGGCCCAGGTCCCAGACGGTCAGCGCCAGGGTGCCCAGCACCAGCACATGCGGTCCGGCCTCCTGCGGCAGCCGCCGGGCCACCGCGTCGGTGCCGCCACCCACGTGCTGCGAGGTGGAGACCGCGTTCTCCACCGCCGACGTCGCCGCGTTCAGCACCCGGCCGGTCACGCTCAGACCACCACCGCCGCCGCGCTCATAGGCACTCGGGATCACCCCGGTGTGGGCCAGGACGTCGTCCCCGGCGGGCAGCTGTGCACCCAGCTCCGTGGTGAGGTCGATCTCCGGACCGCTGAAGAACGACTTGTACCGCTCCCACAGACCCATGACTGCACACTTCCTCTCGATTGCGGCCGGCTGCGTGCGCGGTCGGGTCGCCGCGCTGTGCGTCGCCGCAGGTCCGGCCGGCTTCCATCCTGGCCCATGCCGGCGACGGGTCGGGCGGCTCGGGCTGTGAGTCCTGCGACAGTCGGTCCGTGTCTCCCCCTGCCCTGGTGCTGACCACCGCGGCCGAGGCCCGCGGGGCGACCGCGATCCGGGTGGCCGTGCTCGCCCGCGGTCAGATCGTCGCCACCGACCCCGAGTCCACCCGGTAGTTCGACCCGTTCACGAAGCTCGCGCGCTCGGACACCAGGAACGTGATCACCGACGCGACCTCCTCCGGGCGGCCGCGCCGCTTGAGCTCCATGAACGGCCGCTCCTCGTCCAGGAAGGACTCGATCGCCTCGTCGCGGTCGGTGCCGCGCTCCTCGGCTCGCTTGTCCATCATGGCGTCGGTCATCGGGGTCTCGATGAAGGCCGGGGACACCGCGTTGACCAGCACGCCCTCGGACGCGTAGGTCTTGGACAGGCCCTTGGCCAGCGAGAGGACCCCGGCCTTGGCGGCGCAGTACGGCAGCTCGTCGACGTAGGGCTGCACGCCGTCCTCGGAGGCGAGCAGGATGATCCGGCCCCAGCCGGAGGCGCGCATGCCCGGCAGCGCGGCCCGGACCACCCGGACCGCGGAGAGCAGGTCGATCTCGATGGTCTGCGCCCAGCCGTCGTCGTCGATCTCGTGGAACAGGCCCTGGGCGCCGGTGACCCCGGCGGAGTGCACCAGGATGTCGGGCGCGCCGAAGGCCTCCCGGGCTCGGGTCAGCACGGCGTCGACCTGATCGGGGTCGGTGAGGTCGGCGGCCACCGGCAGCAGCCGGTCGGTGTCGGCGCCGAGCTGCTCGACGGCGTGCGCGAGGGCGTCGTCGGTCTGGTCGGTCAGGACCACCCGGACGCCCTCGTCGAGCAGCTGGCGGGCGGTGGCGAGGCCGATGCCGGAGTCGCCGCCGGTGATCAGGGCGACGCGGTCGGTGATGCCGAGTTCCATGGGAGTCCTCCGGTCAGTCGGTGAAGGTGAGAGCCGCCTGCACCAGGGCGAGGTGGCTGAGGGCCTGCGGCAGGTTGCCGAGGAAGTCGCCGGTCCGGGCGTCGATCATCTCCGGCCAGACGCCGACGTCGTTCGCCTGCTCCAGCAGGGCGTCCATCCAGTCCCGGGCCTCGTCCCGCCGGCCGACCAGCACCAGCGCGGCGATCCCCCAGAACGCGCAGGCGACGAAGCTGCCCTCCTCCTGCGGCATCCCGGTGTAGCGGTGCAGGAACGGGCCGGTGCCGAGCTCGGCGCGCAGGGCGTCGATGGTGCGGCTCATCCGGTCACCGGTGTCGAAGCCGCTGCGGGCGTGCAGCAGGATCGAGGCGTCCAGGGCGTCCGCACCGGGGTACATCAGGTACGCGCCGCGCTCCTCGGACCAGCAGTGCTCGCGCACCCAGTCGGCGATCCGCTCCGCCTCGGCCGCCCACCGGGCCGCGTTGCCGGGGATCTGCCCGAGCTCCGCCAGGTGCACGGCACAGCGCAGCGCCTGCCAGCAGCCGAGCTTGGAGGTGGTGTAGTGCCGGTCCTCTTGCAGCTCCCACATCCCGGCGTCGGGACGGTGCCAGGCATCGGCGGCCTGATCGGCGATCCCGGCCAGCAGGCGACCGGTGTCGGCGTCCAGCAGGTTGCCGGCATCGACGTAGCCCCGCACCACCGCGAGCAGGTCGCCGTAGATCCCGAGCTGGAGCTGGCCGTCCGCGCGGTTGCCGGTGAGCACCGGTCCGACGCCGCGCCACCCGGGGGCGAGGGCCTCCTCCTGTCCGCCGGGCGGGTCGCCGCCGAGGGTGAAGAACACCCGCATCCCGTGGGCGCGCAAGGTCCGCAGCACCCAGGCGGTGGCCGCGTGCACCTCCTCGCGCAGACCGAAGCCGATCCAGGCGTCCAGGGTGTAGGCGGCGTCCCGGACCCAGGCGAAGCGGTAGTCCCAGTTCTTCCCGCCGGACCAGGACTCGGGCAGCGAGGTGGTCCCGGCCGCCGCGATCGACCCGGTCGGGGCGTGCAGCAGCAGCTTGAGCGTCAGGGCGGAGCGCTGGACCGCCTTGCCCCAGGGCCCGTCGTAGTGGAACTCGCGGGTCCAGGCGCGCCAGTTGTCCGCGGTCCGGTCGATGCCGCGGTCCGAGTCCTCGGGGTCGGGCAGGAACACCGGTTCGCCCGCGGTGGCGGCCAGCACGAGCAGGTGACGGCTCCCGGGGGTCGCGGTGAAGGCACCGGACACCGCCTGACCCTCCGGCACGACGGTCATCTCGCCGCCGGTCCGGACCGCGACGGTGACGCCGTCGTCGTGCAGCACGAGCCCGTGCACGGTGTCCTGCACCCAGGGCGACGCGGTGCCGAGCACGGTGCCGGGCCGCACCTGCCATGCCATCGGGACGACGCCCCTCAGTCCCTCGACCCGGCGGGCCAGCTCGCTCCACGGCAGCCGCCCGGCGACCCCGGTGTTCATCGAGTCGGTGAGCCGGACCTCGCCGTCATCGGTGACGTAGGTGGTGGCCAGCACGTTGGTGCCGACCAGGTACTCGCGCCGGACCCGGTGGGGCACCGTCGGCGCCAGTTCCACCCGGCCGCCCTGATCGGCGTCCACCAGCGCGGCGAACACCGGCGGGGTGTCGAGGTCGGGCAGCGGGAGCCAGTCGATCCGGCCGTCCTCGGCGACCAGGGCGATCGTGCGGCCGTCACCGAGCGCGGCGTAGGTCCGCAGCGGTGCGTAGCCGTCGATCCGGGTGGGCGGTTCCCGCAGATCCTCCGACGCGGCGTGCCCGGAACCCTCCCGGGCGTGTTCGGCGTCGCCGTCCAGATGCCCCAGACCGTCGGTCATCGTCCTCCCACCGGGCGGACGATCCGCCGTGCCGACATCGTCGGACGACCGGACCGGGTCGGCAATCGGAGACGGTCAGAGCTCCGCGGGATCGACCAGGAACCCGGCCATGTCGGCCACCTCGCCGCCGACGTCCAGCTGGACCTCGCGGGCGATCGACCGCACCACCTGCGCGGCGCGACCGCGGGCGACCCGGTGCGCGAGGGACGGCTTCTCCGCCTCCAGCTCCTCGAGCTCCGGCGGCTCCCAGGTGACGCGATAGGCGACCACCTCGCCCTGGGTCCAGTCGAGCCCGTGCAGCACCAGCGGCAGCTCGCCCTCGGTCTCGGCGCGGACCGACACCGCGCCGTCGGCGCCCAGGTCGATCAGGACCCCGAAGCCCTCGGCTGCCGGCGGGTGGGCGACCATCCAGGCGTCGAAGGCATCGGCCTCCGCGTGCAGGCGTTGCCGCTCGTCCGCGTCCGCCACCCCGATCCCGGCGTCCGGCCGCTGCACCAGGGCCCGACCGGTGTGCGCCACGCTCGCGAGCCGGTCACCGGAGGACACCGGGGCATCGATCCGGGCCTGCGGGGCGACCCGGCGTGCGGCGGTGAGCACCACCTCGGGCTCCACCCACCGGTCGCTGACCACGGTGAGGTCCAGCGCGGCATCCATCTCCGGGACCAGCACCGCACCGGTGTCGGTGCGCACCGCACCGCCCAGCCGCCGCGCGACGTCGATCAGCCAGCGCAGCACCCGGCCCTCCTCGCGCACCGGCTGCTGCGCACCGAACGCCCGGCGCAGGCCGTCGCGGTCACCGCCGATCGCGAGGGCGGCGTGGCGTTCCCGCGGCACGTCGACCGGCCAGGCGGACACGATGTCCCCCGGGACGCCGAGTCGGGCCGCCACCGCGGGCTCGACCCCGAACGGACCGGTCACCGTCGACAGCCGGCCGAGCCGGAGCACCCCGGGGGTCGGCTGCGCGGCCGAGTCACGACGGCTCATCGGCACCCGCGGCGGACGGTCCCACCGGGCGGCGGAGAACCGGCTGATCGCCAGCACCTCGACCTCCTCGGCGACCACGCCGTCCGGGAGCAGCAGCAGGTGGCGGCCCGGAGCGGGCGCGTCCTGCGGCCACCCGGTCAGCCGCGGCATCGGGATCGCCGGGCCGCTCACGGGTCAGACCCGGGTCCGGTGGAAGTCCTGCCAGGACCGGGAAGCGGTCGGACCGCGCTGGCCCTGGTACCGCGATCCGGTCGCGCCGGAGCCGTAGGGCCGCTCGGAGGGCGAGCTCAGGCGGAAGAAGCACATCTGGCCGATCTTCATGCCGGGCCAGAGCGTGATCGGCAGGGTCGCGACGTTGGAGAGCTCCAGGGTCACGTGGCCGCTGAACCCCGGGTCGATGAAGCCCGCGGTCGAGTGGGTCAGCAGCCCGAGCCGTCCCAGCGACGACTTGCCCTCCAGCCGGGCCGCGATGTCGTCCGGCAGCGTGACCTGCTCGTACGTGGACCCGAGCACGAACTCGCCCGGGTGCAGCACGAAGGGCGCGTCCGGATCGACCTCGACCATCCGGGTCAGGTCCGGCTGCTCGGTTGCCGGGTCGATCATGGCGTAGCGGTGGTTGTCGAACAGTCGGAAGAACCGGTCCAGCCGCACGTCCACGCTGGACGGCTGCACCATCTGGTCCTCGGACGGGTCCAACACCACCCGCCCGGACTCGAGCTCGGCACGGATATCGCGATCGGAGAGCAGCACGGGTCCACGGTACCGGCCGTGCGCGCCGCCGACTGCGAAGAAGTCGTCGCCCATATCGCCCGATCCACGACAGCTTCTCCGCACTCGGCGGTGAGCGGCGGCGGGGGCCGGGCGAGCCATGGATCGTTGAAGCGCTTCGACGGTGCAGTACGCTGTCGCTCGCGGGTGCGTGGGAGCGCTCCCGCAGCACCAGCCAGCACCCCACTCCGGAAGGCGCAACGATGCGGTTCGGCCACTTCGACGACGAGGCACGCGAGTACGTCATCACGACACCGCACACCCCGTACCCCTGGATCAACTACCTGGGTTCGCAGGAGTTCTTCTCGCTGATCTCGCACACCGCGGGCGGCTACTCCTTCTACCGCGACGCGAAGATGCGCCGGCTGACCCGGTACCGGTACAACAACATCCCCGCCGACGACGGCGGCCGCTACTTCTACGTCGTCGACCAAGGGGCCCCCTCGGACGCGCGGACCGAGGGGAGCACGTCCGAGGGGAAGGGCGGCGACGTGTGGGCGCCGGGCTGGCTGCCGGTCAAGGCCGAGCTGGACCACTTCGAGGCGCGGCACGGCCTGGGCTACTCCCGGATCACCGGATCCCGCGGCGGCCTGACCGTCGACACCCTGTTCTTCGTCCCGGTCGACGAGAACGCGGAGATCCAGCAGGTCACGCTGACCAACGACTCCACCGACCCCAAGCGGATCCAGCTGTTCTCCTTCGCCGAGTTCTGCCTATGGAACGCGCAGGACGACCAGACCAACTACCAGCGGAACCTGTCGCTGGCCGAGGTCGAGGTCGAGCTGGACGGACCGTACGGCTCCGCGATCTACCACAAGACCGAGTACCGCGAGCGCCGCGACCACTACGCCGTGTACGCGGTGAACACCCGGGCGACGGGATTCGACACCGACCGGGACACCTTCGTCGGGGCGTGGAACGGGCTGGGCGAGGCCGCCGTGCCGCGCGCCGGGAAGTCCGCGAACTCGGTGGCCTCCGGCTGGTACCCGATCGGCTCGCACCAGGTCGAGGTCACGCTGGCCCCGGGCGAGTCCCGCTCGCTGACCTACGTCCTCGGCTACGTCGAGAACGACCACGACACCAAGTGGGCGCCCGGCAGCGACCAGCAGCTGATCAACCGCGACCCCGCGCACGACCTGCTCTCCCGCTACGCCACCACCGAGCAGACCGAGGCCGCGTTCGACCGGCTGCGCGCTTACTGGGCCGACCTGCTCGGCAGCTACACCGTCACCTCCGGGGACGAGAAGCTCGACCGGATGGTCAACATCTGGAACCAGTACCAGTGCATGGTCACCTTCAACATGTCCCGGTCCGCGTCCTACTTCGAGACCGGCATCGGCCGCGGCATGGGCTTCCGCGACTCCAACCAGGACCTGCTCGGCTTCGTGCACCTGGTCCCGGAGCGTGCCCGGGAGCGGATCATCGACATCGCGTCGACGCAGTTCGCGGACGGCTCGGCCTATCACCAGTACCAGCCGCTGACCAAGCGCGGGAACAACGACATCGGCTCCGGATTCAACGACGACCCGCTGTGGCTGATCCTCGGCGTGGCCGCCTACGTCAAGGAGACCGGCGACTGGGCGATCCTCGACCAGCCGGTGCCCTTCGACAACGAGCCCGGCTCCGAGGTCCCGCTGTTCGAGCACCTCACCCGGTCCTTCGACTTCACCGTCGACAACCGCGGCCCGCACGGGCTGCCGCTGATCGGCCGGGCGGACTGGAACGACTGCCTGAACCTCAACTGCTTCAGCAGCACCCCCGGTGAGTCCTTCCAGACCACGGAGAACCAGTCCGGCGGCGTCGCCGAGTCGGTGTTCATCGCCGCGATGTTCGCCGCGATCGGCCCCGAGTACGCCGAGCTCGCCGAGCGCCGTGGCCTGCCCGAGGTCGCCGCGGCCGCGCGCACCGCCGTGGAGGAGATGCGGGCCGCGGTCCTGGCGCACGGCTGGGACGGCGAGTGGTTCCTGCGCGCCTACGACTTCTTCGGCAAGCCGATCGGCACCGACGCCACCCCCGAGGGCAAGATCTGGATCGAGCCGCAGGGCTTCGCGGTGATGGGCGGCATCGGCGTCGACGCCGAGGACCCCGGCAACCCGGAGTCCGAGGCGGTCCGCGCCCTCGCGTCGGTGAACGAGCACCTGGCCACCGACCACGGCATGGTGCTGCAGCACCCGGCCTACACCAGCTACCAGATCGAGCTGGGCGAGGTCTCCACCTACCCGCCGGGGTACAAGGAGAACGGCGGCATCTTCTGCCACAACAACCCGTGGGTGATCATCGGCGAGACCGTGGTCGGCAACGGCGCTCGCGCGTTCGACTACTACAAGCGGATCACCCCGGCCTACCGCGAGGACATCTCCGAGGTGCACCGCCTGGAGCCCTACGTCTACGCGCAGATGATCGCCGGCAAGGAGGCGGTCCGGCACGGTGAGGCCAAGAACTCCTGGCTCACCGGTACCGCAGCCTGGAACTTCGTCGCGGTCTCCCAGTACCTGCTGGGGGTCCGCCCGGACTACGACGGCCTGATCGTGGATCCGCAGCTCGGCCCGGACGTGCCGTCGTTCACGGTGACCCGGACCATCCGCGGCGCCCGGTACGAGATCGCCGTGACCAACTCCGGTGCCCCCGGTGCCCGGGCGTCGCTGACCGTCGACGGCGTCCCGGTCGACGGCCGCACCGTGCCCTACGCGCCCGCGGGCAGCACCGTCCAGGTCGCCGTCACCCTCTGATCCGCACTCCGGCCCGTCCCGAGGGCCCCGGTCCGCCATGCGCCCGGGGCCCTCGGGGGCCGGGACGCCGCATCCCGTCGGTCCGCAGGGCGGGACACGCGACCGGAACCGGCTTCCCGACGACGGGTCCCCGAGGCGCGCGCGGAGCGGTTACACTGGTCGGACGCGTCCGGCAGGACGCTCGTGCGGATGTAGTTCAATGGTAGAACTTCAGCTTCCCAAGCTGATAGCGCGGGTTCGATTCCCGTCATCCGCTCCCGCACGAAGGCCCGGACCCCACGGTCCGGGCCTTCGTCGTTCTCCCGGCCGGAACGCTCGTGAATCCCGTCACGATGTCAGGACGTACGGCCCTGCTGACCGGTCGGTCGGTAATGGACGATTCAGGTGATCCGTCAGGGATTCGGCGCTTCCGCCCCCGTCGCGCCGCCGCACCACCGAGGACTCGCCATGACCACGACCTTCGACCACGTCCTGCAACCCGGCCGCATCGGCACCCTGGACCTGCCCAACCGGGTCGCCCTCGCCCCGATGGGCACCGAGATGGGCACCCACGAGGGCCTGATCACCGAGCGTGAGATCGCGTACTACACCGAGCGCGCCAAGGGCGGCACCGGTCTGGTGATGACCGGCATCTCCGCGGTGTCCCAGGACTACGAGGTGATCAACCCGGGGCTGTGCCGGGTGGACACCGACGACTGCCTGCCGGGCCTGACCGCGCTCGCCGCGTCGATCCACGCGGTCGGCGGCAGGATCAGCCTGCAGCTCACCGCCGGGCTGGGCCGGAACATCAACACCGTCGACCCGGAGCGGCTGCCGATCTCCGCGTCGGACAACCCGCACTACGCGCGCCCGGACGTGCTCTGCCGCCCGCTGGAGACCGAGGAGATCCGGGTCATCGTGCAGCGGCACGCCGAGGCCGCCGCGCGCGCACGGGCCGCCGGGATCGACGCGATCGACATCCACGGGCACACCGGGTACCTGGTCGACCAGTTCATGAGCCCGGTCTGGAACCGGCGCATCGACGAGTACGGCGGTTCCACCGAGAACCGCTGCCGGTTCGCGGTCGAGATCATCCGTGCGATCAAGGCGGCCGCCCCCGGACTGCCGGTCAGCTTCCGGCTGTCGGTGGACCACCGGTTCGAGGGCGGTCGGACGGTGGAGGAGTCGCGACGGATCGCCCGGGTCCTGGAGGGCGCCGGGCTGGACCTCCTGATCGCCGACGACGGTTCCTACGAGGCGATGGACTACGTGTTCCCGCCCTACTACCTGGGCGACGCCTGCATGGCACCGGCCGCCAAGGCGATGAAGGAGGTCCTCTCCATCCCGGTGATGGCGGTCGGCAACCTCACCCCGGAGAATGCCGAGGCCGTGATCGCCGCCGGTGAGGCCGACTTCGCCGGGATCGGCCGCGGTCTGATCGCCGACCCGGAGTGGGCGAACAAGCTGCGCGACGGTCGCCGCGGGGACGTGCGCCCCTGCATCCGGTGCAACGCGATGTGCGTCGGGCACGCGTTCTTCGCCGAAGCGCTGGGCTGCGCTGTGAACCCGCAGGTCGGCTTCGAGCGCGAGCGCGTGCTGACGATCAGCTCGCGTCCGCAGCAGGTCGTCGTGGTCGGCGGCGGACCCGGCGGGCTGGAGGCGGCCCGAGCCGCGGCGCTGCGCGGTCACACCGTCGACCTGTACGAGAAGGGCGCCACCCTGGGCGGCGTGCTCTGGCCCGCGGCCACTCCGGAGTTCAAGAAGGAGCTGCGCGGCATGGTCGGCTGGTGGGAGCGTCAGTTCGCCGCCCTCCCGGTCACCGTGCACCTGGACACCGAGATCGCCGCCGACTCCCCCGAGCTGGACGGCGCCGACGCGATCATCGTGGCCACCGGGTCGCTGCCGATCGTGCCGCGCTCGATCCCCGGCATCGACGGGGAGAACGTGGTCGAGGTGCTGGACTTCCACCTCGGCGCCCCGGTGGGCAACCGGGTCGTCGTCGCCGGCGGTGGGCTGTCCGGTGCCGACTCCGCGCTGGAGCTGGCGCAGGCCGGGCACGAGGTGACCATCGTGGAGATGGCCTCCGAGATCGCCAAGGACATGATCGTCATCAACCGGATCACGCTCCTGCGGCAGCTGGCCGAGCACCACGTGCGGATCCTCACCGGCCACACCGTCACCGCCATCGACGACAAGGGGCTGACCGCCCTGGACGCCGACGGGCAGGAGGTCCACGTGGACGCGGACACCGTGCTGTCGGCCTTCGGCGTGCGGCCGAACACCGCGTTGCCCGAGGCACTGGCCGCCCGCGCGCACGTGATCCCGGTCGGAGACTGCGTGAAGCCCGCGAAGGTCGGCGAGGCGATCAACGCCGGGTTCCTGGCGGCCTACGCCCTGTGACCCGGCCGCCCGCGTGTCCCGGCCGAGGGGCGCGCGGGCGGATCGGTCCCCGCTCGTACGATCGGGCGGTGATCCTCGTCGACCCGCCGGCCTGGCCCGCCCACGACACCCTGTGGTCGCACCTGGTCTCCGACCATTCCCTGGCCGAGCTGCACGACTTCGCCGCCGGGCTCGGGATCGGACGGCGCGCCTTCGACCTCGACCACTACGACATCCCCGCCGACCGGCACGCCGACGCGGTGGCCGCCGGCGCGGTCGCGATCGGCGGCGGTGACCTCACCCGACGGCTGATCGCCTCCGGTCTGCGGGTGCCCGGCCGGGACCGTGCGGTGCTGAAGGGGCTGCGACGTCGCTGGCTCGCCCTGCGCCCCGGGGATCACGCCACCGTCGACGACCTGCTGGTCCGTTGGCGCGAGCCGCACCGGACGTACCACGGCCCGACCCACCTGGCGGAGGCGCTGGCGGCGCTGGACGTCCTGACCGGCGCGGAGGCCGGGCCCTCGACGTCCACCGGCCGCGCCGGCACCGCCCCCGGCACGCTCGACGACGCGGACCGCCGCACCGCGGAGCTGGCGCTCTGGTTCCACGACGCCGTCCACGACGGCCGCACCCCCCAGGACGAGGACGCCTCCGCCGCACTCGCCCTGGCCGCCCTCGGCGATCCGCGGGTGGCGGAGCTGATCCGGATGACCGCGCGCCACGACCCGGATCCCGCCGACCGGGTGGCCGCCCTGGTCAGCGACGCCGACCTGGCGATCCTCGGCGCCGATCCGGCCCGGTACGACGAGTACACCCGGCAGGTCCGCGCGGAGTACGCGACCGTGCCGGATGACCGGTTCCGGAACGGCCGCCGCGCGGTCCTGGAGCAGTTGCTGGACCTGCCCGCCCTCTACGCGACCGACGAGGGCCGTCGTCGCTGGTCGGCCCGTGCGGAGTCCAACCTGCGCCGCGAGCTGGGAGTCCTCGGCCCCTGAGACCGCGTGTGCCCCGCACGGCCCGGGACGATGCGGTCGGAGTGGAGAGCCCGGGTCGCGAGTGCCGGGCGCGGGTCAGATCAGCGGCGGGACGTCCGGGGCCAGCCGGCGTTGCAGACCGGAGCCGAGCGCGAGCCCGGCGAGCACGCCCAGGCAGATCGCGACCATCGACACCCCGGTCGTCACGATGGTGGTGATCGCCTGGTCCGACACGCCGTCGAGCGCCGACGTCACGCCGACCAGGCCGAGCGCACCGGGCACCAGCACCCAGAATCCGGGCAGGAAGGTCACCAGGAACGGCGGTCCGGTCCGCCGGGTCGCCGCGACCATCGCCACCGGGGTCATCGCCAACGCGCCCACGAACGAGGACACCGAGGCCCCCAGCAGCAGACCGCCGACCACCTGACCGGCATAGGCCACCACCAGCACCAGCGTGATCCACGGCAGGGCGGCCGTCCGGGCGTCGTTGTTCAGCACCACGCCGACCGCGTAGACCAGCACGCCGATCCACGGCGCCGCCCAGCCGAGAGGGTGCCCGCCGCTGCTGCCGACCTCGGTCGACGGCACCCCCACCAGCCCGGCGGCCGCGGTGATGCCCAGGGCCAGCAGCACCAGCTGCATCACTCCGGCCGCGAGCCGCGCGGAGCCCGCGATCATCTGACGGGTGGCCAGGTCGATCACACCGGTGGTCAGCAACGCACCGGGCAGGAAGGTCACCAGCGGTCCGACCAGCGGTGCGAGCAGTCCGACCGACCACCCGGTGCGCACCAGCAGGAACACCGGCACCGCGACCAGGAACGCGCACGCCCCGGTCAAGAGGCCCTGGTAGACCACCGGCATCCGGCGGGTCAGCCGGGTCACCACCGACACCAGGCCGCCGAGCACCGCGGAGATCAGCACGTCCAGCCAGCCGCCGCCCAGCACCAGGGACAGGCCGGCCGCGACCACCACGTACCCCAGGGCACGGCGGCGACCGGTCGACGGCGGCGGCGACTCCAGGATCGCCGACAGCTGGGCGAGACCGGCCGCGGGGCGCAGGTCACCGCGCACCGCGGACTGGGCCAGGTCGAGCACGTCGGCCACCTGGTCCAGACGCAGGGACCGGGAGCCCGCCGTGGCCACCGCGGTCCGTACCGTCTGCCCGTCGGGCACCGACACCATCAGCGCGGTCGGGAAGGTCACCACCGCGGTGCCGGGCAGGCCGTTCACCGCCGCGACGCGCTCCAGGGTGCCGTTGACCTGCGCGATCGGCGAGCTGCTGTCGACCATCGCCTCGCCCAGACGGACCAGGAAGCGCACCGTGAGCTCGGGGTCCGCGGACTCGGTCGGGGTGCCGGTCGCCGGATCGGCGCCGGCGTTCGCCGCGACGGCCGGCATCGTCCCCGCCGCCTCGTCCACGGCGACGACCGCGATCATCCCGGTCACGGCCGGGTCCTCGGTGGCGGGCTCCTGATCGATACCCGCGGAACCGGCGTCCACAGGGTCGCCGCCCGCGGAACCGAGGCCCCCAGAACCGACACCCGCAGGACCCGCTCCCGCGGAGCCGGGCTCCTCCGGCACGGCCGCGAGCTCGACGGTGTCGTCGTCCGCGGTGGTCCCCGACGCCACACCGCCGCCCAGCGGCAGCGACGCCGTGGTGGCGCTCTGCGCGCGGCGGGATTCTCCGGCGGCGCTCCCGGCCCGGTGCCCGGCCCCGGACTGCCCGCCGGCACCGGCACCGGCGGCAGCCGCCGCGCCGCGCGCACCCGACCGTGGGGTCGGCGCACCGCCACGCCACCACCACACCAGTCCGGCCGCGGCGGCGACCAGCACCAGGACGGCGACCAGCACCATCCCCCACGGCAGCGACGAGTCGGCGGCGGCGGGCCGGCTCAACCAACCCGGCGCCGGCACGGTGCTGGTGGAGGTGGGCTCCGGGGAGGGGGACGCCGGAGCGGTCGACTCGGGTGTGGCGGAGGGCACGGTCGTCGGCTGCTCGG